>CAYHPW010000056.1:0-15502 GCA_964358645.1 uncultured Bacteriovoracaceae bacterium
TCAAATTCCACCAAATTCACCCAATATTATTGTCTTGACGAGGGGTACACTATACCTTTCGGTCTCAATGTATGAGTTTCCCCACACGACCATCCAAGGATCCCTGACGACGGGTTCTATACCTTGGATGGATTAAATGCCATGCCAATCAGCAAGCTGACGGGTTTAGGCAAATTCAATTGTAACTATATTTTATCAATAAATCATGGTTTTGAACATATCTAAAGCGGGGTTGATAACTACTTATATTTACATATTGCCTCGACATACTCACAATAATCGCAGCCTGGTTTACCGGCCGGGATCACATCGCCATTAAGACAATTGTGAGCGTCTATGAGGGCTTTTTCTACCCACGAATCATCTCCGGTGTAAGGAATTAGTGTGATGTCGAAGTCGAGCTTTGCATCGAAGGCTTCACGATCGGACTTGCCGTTGCAGTAGACAAAGTAGCCGGTGCTGGAAACCTTCAATCCATTTTTGCGGAGCAACCACTGATACACCTCCATCTGACGTTTATATCCGTTCTGCCATTCTTTATTTAGTTCTGTGATGTCCTCGGCTTTGGAAGTCGCTTTATAGTCGACGACAATATATTCACCCTGCGGACTTTGCCAGAGATCATCAATCGCACCGAATACCAAAAAGTTTGTCTCCGGATGTAGATACTGGATGCCGGTAAAATTGTGTCGCCACTTTTCCAATTGCTCATGAGGAATCGGACGTGCATCAACCCCGTACTTCTCAATAAGAGGGTGCTTCGTACCATTGGCACGATGGATATCGAATTCAGCTTTTAAGAGATGGTCGACGGCAGAGTTTAAAGCGAATGGAAAGCCTGGAGGCCGACCAACACCAAGTTTGCGATCGTAGTAAAAACAACGAGGACAATCTAAAGAGAGGTCGATTTTTGATCGTGACAATTTAAATGGCTCTGGCGATGCCGGATCATATAAGCCCTTAACTCGTTGTGATGTGTAGTATTCGGACATAGTTAAATTTGACTCTTGTTGGATATTTGATATTTTTTCTTACGCTTTTCAAAAGCCCGTTCACCACCCTCTAGAATGTTGCAGACCTGCTCGATAATACCGTCTTCGAGATCTTCCAATGCCGTATTGGGAATTTCTTTTGCCTGATCCTCAAGAGAGCCGGAGCTATATTCCAGGCGAGGGGTACGCTTACCATTATAATTAGCTACAATAACTTGTTCGGCGTCCGTGTTCACTACAAGGTTGGGGTTGTGTGTGACCATGATGATTTGCCGATATTGTTTTCTTTCTCGGAAGTAATTTATGAGGTCTTTGTAGACAGACAGGTTATCCAAATTTTCCTCAGGCTGGTCGATGATGAGCGGACGATAATCTCCCTTGTCGATTTCCAAAAATAGCATAAGGAGGATGATGCCTTTTTGTCCCGGCGAAAGCACATAGAGGTCTGTATCGTCAAACTGAAGTGACGATACGATCTCAAAATTAGTAGGGTCAAATAGCCAGTTGTAGAAATCTTCGATGCTGTAGTTATCGCGCAACTGACTTTCGATCAGAATGCTTTCACCTTCGCACGTTGTAAATTCGACAATAATTTTATTGAGCTCAGTTTCCAAGACGGCATTATCGAAGTTGTGTCGCACGCATTCGTCCCAAAGCGTATTGAGGGCAGTCTTCAGATTACCGAGTTCGCGGAAGTTTCCCTTGCGCGTTCTGTCGATTATATCCAGCCCGTTTTTACCGTGATCGTCCAGACGATAATTTATTTTGGCTTCAAAGACGAGCTTTTGATCTGTATCGGTGCCAGCCAACAAAGATTCCTGAAGAGGTTTATAGAGCACTTCCATCTGAACCTTCTCCTCGCCCAGTAAATTAAAATACGAACAGTATGCGGTCATGCGATCCTTCTCAAACTTTTCCTTTTCTGGAGTAGACTCAGTGCTGATTTTGGAGATTTCATTTTCCAGTGCCTTAATTGAACTCTCAAGGGTAAGAGCTGTTTTCTTTTGCTGTTGGTATTTCAACTTGGTCGTCTCGAATGCACGCGTCTCTTTTTGTTTATCTTCGATTCCTTGATTGAGGGACTGAAGGTTATCGAATGTCATGCTTCCTGCTGGTAGGGCCAACAGTACTGCCACATCTGCTTTCATGCCTTCCTTAAGGGTTTTAAGCTGTCCTGCAACCTCATTCTTTTTTTCATCCAGGATGGCTTTTACACCAATCTCGTTTACGGTCACGTTGAAGGCCGATGTATCCGTAATACCGAGGGCAATCAAAAGCTCATCCGTTTCCTCCTGGTATTCTTTAACCTGTGTTTTGAAAACTTTTACTTTTGTTTCAACCTCAGCAATTTTATTGAGGCGCGATTGAAGCTCGACGATTTTAGTCTCGAATTTCTTTTTCAACTCGGCGAGCGCGGCCAGTTCTTCTTGGCCTTTTTTATCTTCGGCAGGAAGTTCAGGAAGGCTCTTATTGAGCCGTTCCAATTCCTTCTTCTTTTCGTCGAGTGTTTTTTGCTTCTCAGGAAGTCCGGCGAGGACACCAGACAAATTACTTAGTCTGCGATTAATATCGTGTATTTTTTTGACGACCTGCTCTTTTTCATATTGAAAGCCACTTAATATGCGTGTCCGCAACTCATCAAAATCGGAAGCACCCAAACGCTCTGTGTCATCAAGAGCTTGAAAAATAACATTTTCGATTTGCTTTTGGAGTTTGTCGCTATTTTTGTGTGAGCATAATTCCTCGACGACGCCTTGGGGAAGATATCGCACAAGGCCCTTATCTTCTAAGAGTTCGCCCACTTTAAAACTGGTATTTGCGCCGTCGGCCCAGTCAACTGATATCGTTGTGCCCTTAATAGAACTTTTATGCTTTTCCGCCTTTTTCAAAAATGCATCCTCGCTCTCATCCTGGCTACCAGCGCCATAGGCTATTGCTTCTGCCAAAGCAGATTTACCGGAGCCTCGACCGCCAATGATCGTGACCAAGTCCCGATTTAGTTCAACCGAAAAATTATCTGCAAACCACCCATTTGATGAAGGTATTGAAACACGCGAGATAACCTTGTGTTCAGGTTTGAAGTTTGGAGGTGTTGCGCCAATAAATACGCGTGCCTCTGGCTCATTGAGAACTTGTTTCAATCCAGCGAATGTAGGATCAGCCTTGACCCACAGCATTGTCTGTCCAATGCGATCTAATTCATGTGCGTCTGAGGAATGGAGTACTAAGCTATTTAATTTATTGGTAGCGAGGTCTTTTCGATTTTCCTCTACTTTTGCTGGATCATCCAAACTAGTGAGGGAGAAGTTTGCCGAGTTTATCAATGTACGCTTTTCAGCGGCCGACTGATCCCATTTTGATTGATCCCATTCGGAATAACCTATAGCTGTTACAAAACGGCCTTTGAAACAATTTTTCTCTAGGAGTTTTTCGATATCCTCACGTTTGTAGGTAATATTATCAAAGCCGACCTCAAGGTCAGTTTTGCTGTGTACGGTATTGCCGGCCGGAGCTGCTGTTTTTATTTGGCGACCAAGCTCCTCCAATGAGCGAGTAGTGGGAGTCTGCTGCCATTGCGCGCCGTCCTGAATCTTATACCCGGTTGAAAGACAATTAAGAAGTTGGTCGCGTATGTCCTGTACTAGAACCGAAGGATCAAAAAGTACGTGAAAATTATGGCGCTTACTATTATTGGCTGTGCCGCTAAAAGTATTAAGACGGAATTCAATATTGGGAATGATGAGCTCGATATTTGATATCTCGTCTTTTCGTGTGAGCAGATACTCGTATCCATCACAAAACAGATAGTCATTTACGGCAATCGCTTTAACCTCTGGTGGCAGTGATGCAAGTTTCTGAATAAATGCATCCCAAGCGGTTTCAGTATCGCCACCGTAGTGTTGGACTATTGATTTCGGCGTATGGATGTGAAGATCCCACTTTCTCCATTCCGAACCTTTTGGATATAGACTAGTCATAATCTGTTATTTCAATTCAAAAACTTGCCACCCGAAATATCGAAGAACCTCTCAAAGAAGCTCGTCAGTTTACTCAGAACGCTTTCACGTTTTTGGGTACGCTCACCGGTCGGTGAAAATCGAGATACCGGAGGCAAAACTTTAGTGATTGCTGTGCCCGTCGTTGCCAAATTACCATCGCGGAACGCATTTCGTACAAACATGTATGTTGCGTCGTGATCAAGATTTTCGCTCACAATAATCTGTTCAAGTTCTTCAACCTTTTTGCCTTCAACAAACTTTTGCCAGTCGTCATCAACCACGGACTGTATATCAAGCGAAGAGATAAACTGGTTGATGAGGTCTTTCTTGTTGCGTAACTCAACGCTTGAGTCTATTGCTTTGTTAATATCAATCAAAAGCTCACGATTTTTCGTGTGGTCTTCGTGATATTTTTTGATGAGCCCTAATACATAATCGATATTTATCTCTACCTGTTTGATAAGCTCCATCTCAAACACCAAGTCATCGTTAATATTCTCTTTGGCGTCCTCCACTCCTTTGCGAAATTCGTTATAGAGATCAATGTATGCACTGTGATAATCCTGAACGTCTCGATCCGATAAAATCTCATTCCCAACAAACTCGTCAAAGGTCGTCAAAATATTGCGCACACGCAAGATCGCGCTATAAAGCTTGATAAAATCTTTTTGGTTTTGCTCTCCAATAATTCTTTCTCCAAGGGGAAACTTTTCCAGAAGCTCTGCGACAAAGCTTGCATAGCCACGCACCTCTTTGTCGCCATCTTTATATCCGTGGTAATACTCGGCATATGATTTTAGGAGTACGATACCACTCGCTTCTTTGTCACCAAAAAGCGCGATAGATTCATTGGTCGCTTTTTCTAGGTTGCGGAAACAAACAATATTTCCGAATGTCTTCACGCTGTTTAAAATACGATTTGTTCGTGAAAATGCTTGAAGTAAACCATGTAATCGTAAATTTTTATCTACCCAAAGCGTATTGAGCGTGGTTGCATCAAAACCAGTCAAAAACATATTGACCACGATAAGAATATCGATCTCACGATCTTTTACACGCTGACTGACATCTTTATAGTAATTTTGAAACTTATCAGATGACGTATCGTAGGATGTGCCAAACATCGCATTGTAATCGGCAATAGCTCCATCCAAAAAGTCTCTTGAACTCACATCGAGTCCAGTCGTATCCTCTGAGTTTTCATCTACCATTCCATCCGCATCCTCGTCGTTCACTCCAAAGCTATAAATCGTTGCTACTTTGAGTCGCTTATCACTTGGTACGTCCGCAAGTTGTTTTTTGAACTCGGCATAATACTTCTTTGCCACATCAATAGATGAAACTGCAAAAATTGAGTTAAAGCCCGCGAGTCTCCGGTCTTTCAACTTATAAAAACTATTGCGCTTGGTCTTTTGATCAAAATGCTCGCGAATGTAGCCAACGATATTTGCCAATCGTTCGGGTGCGGCGAGTACCGCCTCACGATCAATATCGCTCACTTTCTTGTCTTCAATATTCTCAGCTTCATGGACGGTAGAAATATAATCAACCTTAAACGGCAGGACGTTTTTATCAGCGATTGCATCCACAATTGTGTAAGTGTGCAATTTTTCACCAAAGGCTTGCTCGGTAGTCTTCAAATCGAGTTGCCCACCAGAGGACGCATTCATCGCAAAAATCGGCGTGCCGGTAAAACCAAAGAGGTGGTAGTTCTTAAATGTCTTGGTAATAGCGGCGTGCATATCGCCAAATTGTGAACGATGACATTCGTCAAAGATAAGCACGACATGACCATCAAAAATCGTATGCCCAGAGTTCCGTCCAATAAAATGATCGAGTTTCTGAATAGTTGTGATGATGATGCGTGCGTTCGGATTCTCTAGCTGACGCTTTAAAATCGCCGTACTAGTATTGCTATTGGCCGCACCTTTTTCAAACTTGTCATATTCTCGCATCGTCTGGTAGTCCAGGTCTTTGCGGTCAACAATAAAAACCACCTTATCTACATACGGAAATTTGCTTACCAGCTGTGCCGTTTTGAAGCTGGTAAGGGTTTTCCCTGATCCTGTCGTGTGCCAAATATACCCACCAGCCTCTACCGTACCGAGCTTTTTGTAGTTTGTACTTACTTCGATGCGGCTCAGTATTCGCTCTGTTGCCACTATCTGATACGGTCGCATCACCAAGAGCTGTTTGTCGGTAGTGAACACGCAGTAGCGGGTCAAAATATTCAAAAGTGTATGCTTGGCAAAAAAAGTCTTGGCAAAATCCATCAGGTCTGTAATGGGTCGGTTGGTAGCATCTGCCCACCAACTCGTAAACTCAAAACTGTTACTCGCGCGTTTACCTTTTTTCGCCGTACCGGTACTGACCTCTTTTATGTGCTCTTTGCGTGTCGTATTGCTGTAATACTTTGTGTGGGTGCCGTTTGAAATAATAAACAGTTGCACGTATTCAAAAAGTCCTGCTGAAGCAAAGAAGCTTTCACGCTGATAACGATTGATCTGGTTGAAGGCTTCCTGAATAGCAACCCCACGACGCTTAAGCTCTACATGCACCAACGGCAGGCCGTTTACCAACACCGTCACGTCATAGCGGTTGGCACGTTTTCCCTCGTCCGTCGCGTATTGATTGATCACCTGCAGACTATTATCGTGAATATTATCCTTCTTGAGGAGGTACACATTTTTTACCGTACCATCCTCGCGTGTCAGGTTCTTGATGTAGTCTTCTTGAATGGTTGCTGTCTTTTCTTCAACGCTTTGATTCGGATTGGCAAGCTCACTCGCAAAGAAACGCTCCCATTCGGTATCGGTGAATGTAAAACCATTGAGCTTCTCCAATTGCAGGCGGAGGTTCAGTGCCAGATCAGCCTCGGAGGTGATAGGTAGATACTCATACGCCTGCGTTTTAAGTTGTTCTATAAATACCCGCTCCAAGTCTGCCTCACTTTGATAGTGTGCAACACGCTTACCGTCTGGTGTATATTCCGCCACGACGGTGCTTTGCGGATTTTCCGCGACAAGATTGTATTTATTGTTACTTGGCATATTCGTTGAAAGTTAACAGCTTGCCTCGGTAGTATTCGTATTGCGACCGGCGCGCGGAAAGCTCGGCTGGCAGGCCAATGGAAATATCATTCACGAGTGATTCAAACTTATCCAATATCGAAATAATGCGCTCTTGTTCCGAAATATCTGGAATGGGCATTTTGAATGCTTTTACTTTCGCATCAGAGATTGATGGATATGCTGAACCCTCTTGATTCTTTTCGGCATAATCATTGAAGGCCATGGTGGAAATATTGTAATAAATCCATTTTGGTAATACCTGAGAAGTATCTGCACGCAAAACGCAATAGCCAGTGCTCGCTATTTCACCGGCATAATCATCACCAATGATCGCAAAACGTCGCAAGGTCGGTCGAGTGGTCGCAAAAATCACATCGTCTTTTTCAACAATTTTTTGCGCTCGACTTGGAGCGTTTTCTGAGTTTATTGTTATAGTTTCAGTAATCATATGATTTTCTCGACTGACGGATGTCAGGTCTATGTAGCGATAAGTTTTTTTGGTTTCGTTCCATTTAATATTATTTGTCGGTATGCAAACCTCCGATATCGTGGCGCGTCTTACTCTCTCTCTCTCTCTCTCTCTCTCGGTTCCGTCCTTAAACGTCAAAAGTTGTGAGCGATAATGTTCGTACTGCTTCTTTCTCGCTTCTAGCTCCGCTTCTAGCTCCGCTTCTAGCTCCGCTTCTAGCTCCGTAAAACTATTAAGAGTTTTGACAATATTTTCTTGCACCGCAAGTGGCGGTAGGGGTATTTTAATTTTCGCAAAACGCTTTTTTGAGACATTAAATCTCGTTACTCCACTGGCAGTTTTTGCAATCTGTTTCCTCATCTGTTCATCCCTAAACAAATATTTAGAAAACTCAGGTAACAACAGATTGTTGTCATTCAGTCGAAAGCCGAAACAAAAACTATTCAGATACAACGGCTCATCTATTTTCTTTGTTAGAACAGATGACATCCCACACTCGTCTGGTGTTTCTGATGAGCCTGTAAATAACACATCGCCGTATTCGATCCTGTTTTGTTTTTCGTCTTTACCTACTTTTACAAAGACATCGATATCAGTATTGACTGCGATATTTGAATATATATTCATGTAGGTAACAAATTTTGCGTTACCATTGCTAAAATCATCTTTGCTTTTACCGGACAACCCACCATAAAATTCGCCGAGTTCTCCCAGCTCCTTAAACTCCACCCCATTCGGGCAGAGCTTAGCAATCAGTTTTTCAATTTTGCTCATATGTTTAATCATTTTGTTCCTTCAATATCACTAACGATCTCATCAATCGAGATGCGGAGTTCCTGTTGCCGTGCGACGATACCCGCTATTCTCATGTTTAGCTCCGTAATGTCTACCACCTCGCGAGTGTCTTCTGCCACAACATAGCTTGAAACGGCAATATTGTAGTCATTCTCGGAAACAGCTTTATTGTCCACGAGCTTGGCAAAATACTTTGCGTCTTTGCGAGTACTGAAGGCTTCCAAAATCTTGGAACGATTCGTCTCGCTCAATTTGTTTTTGTTGCCACCGCGAGCAAACTCGGCAGAGGCATCGATAAAGAGTGTTTTATTATCTTTTTTGCTCTTTTTAAGCACGATGATACAAGTTGCAATACCTGTACCAAAAAAGAGGTCAGGCGGTAGCTGGATAACCGCATCAACATAGTTGTTGTCTATCAGATACTTGCGAATCTTCTGCTCTGCACCGCCACGGTAGAGGACGCCCGGAAATTCAACGATCGCGGCAGTGCCACTGGTAGAAAGCCAACTAAGCATATGCATAGTAAAAGCTAGGTCAGCCTTGCTCTTTGGAGCGAGTACTCCCGCGGGGGAAAAGCGTGGATCGTTGATGAGGATAGGGTTCGTGTCGCCTTCCCATCTGATGGAATATGGTGGATTGGAAACGATAGCGTCAAATGGTTCATCATCCCAATGCTTCGGGTCCGTGAGCGTATCGCCGTGAGCAATATCAAAATTATTGTAGTTAATATCGTGCAAAAACATATTGATACGGCAGAGGTTGTATGTGGTGAGGTTGATTTCTTGTCCGAAGAAACCCTGTCGAACATTTTCTTTGCCGAGAACTTTGGCGAATTTTAGGAGTAGCGAACCGGAACCACAGGCCGGATCATAGACCTTGTTCACTTCTTTCTTGCCGACGGTGGTGATTTCCGCTAGAAGCTCACTGACTTCCTGTGGGGTGTAGAACTCGCCTCCAGACTTCCCAGCATTTGAGGCGTACATAGTCATGAGGAACTCATACGCATCACCGAAAGCGTCTATGGTATTGTCGGAGTAATTACCCAAGCGGAGATCACCGATAGATTCAAACAGTTTCGTGAGTTTGTGGTTTCGTTTTTCTACCGTACTTCCTAGCTTATTGGAGTTGACATCAAGGTCATCAAACAAGCCTTTGATATCATCTTCACTGTTTGCCCCTTTCGCAGAATTTTCAATATTACGAAAGACTTTTGTAAGAGTTTCGTTGAGATTGGCGTCATTGCGAGCATTTTTTCTGACATTCACAAAAAGTTCACTTGGCAAAATATAAAAACCTTTTTCTTTGACGGTATCAGCTCGACCGAATTCGGCTTCTTTGTTGGAAAGCGTAGCGTAGTCAAAATCTTTTTTACCCGCACGACGTTCATCAGCATTTATGTAGCTGGTCAAATTTTCACTAATGAAACGATAAAAGAGTATGCCGAGTACATACTGCTTGAAGTCCCAACCATCTACACTTCCGCGCAAATCATTGGCGATCTGCCAAATAGCGCGATGCAGCTCCGCACGCTCCTGCTCTTTGGTCACATTTAATTGTGGATAGTCTTTACTCATATTATTTGTTGAGGTCGTAACTTTGCTTGATCAAAGCAAAAACAGCGTCCAGATTACTTTCGTTTTCCAATTTGACCTCATAATCACCATTGCCCCAATGTCCAGTCTTTGGCTTTGTGAGATCCCGGGCTATGCCAGACGGATCATTGAGTTTGCCACTTTCCACATTGAGAAAAATTTTTAGGTCCTTGCTTCGTACTTCAATATCAACAAAGTTGGTTGCCAACTTATAAGCTATGTAGAGCTTTTTCGGGTCCTCTTTAATAGCTTCGTCGATGGAAAGAATATACTCTCGAACTTTTTGGAAAAGAGCCTTAATTTCGTCGGAGGCTTTCCGCGTGTGGTGATCAAGTATGTAATTCTTTTGTAATACCGGCTGCCGCTCTTTGTCCTGTTTTGCTTTACGCACGATACCAGCCGTTGATATTTTTACTTTTTGAAAGTTTTCCGGCTCTAGGAAAAGAATATTTTCGTCATAAATGCGATATCGCCAAAGTTCAACATTGATTGGCAAGATATTAACTGTGTCGAGATCAAATTTGTTATAGTTTTCCGCTATGCAAATTACCCGAGGAGAATCCCAATCAATAGCCACCCCTATTTTCTTATCGGCGCACACTTTTTCAAAGTCTGCCTTGTGATCCAATAACCAATACAAGTATGAAAGCCCTTGATTAATAACGTTTTCGTTTTGATTCTTTTTGTATTCGATAATGCAAGGCGCGCCGTCTTTGTCTATACCAAGAGTATCAATGCGTCCGCCGGAGCTAGTCGAATATTCGTGGGCAAGAAAACTAATATTTAAAAGCTCATCAAGATTAGCTTCAAAAAGCACTTGCAAATTCCTCTCCAAGTCGAGATCCTTCGCGATTATTTTTTTGACGGCAGTGCCGTTAATTTTGAATAGTGCCATAAAATTATATTCTTACGTATCTCGTACCACGACCACGACCAATACGCTTAATCTTGCCCAGCTCGACCAAACTCCTAAGTGCTTGGCGGACAGTGCCGAGTGCGATGCCAGTTACTTTCACGATATCGCCTGGCCCTGACTCCCCAACGCTTGAAATATATTTCCAAACCTCGTACTGCTTGGGCGAGAGAGTGTCCTCTATCTTTTCTTCTTGTAGATATGAGAGTGCTTTCGTGGCCTGCTCTCGCACGACAGACAAAAAGAAATTTAGCCAAGGCGAAATAGTGTCGTGGTCAGTCTTGAATGTCTCCTGTGATTTGCGGAGTGCGATATAGTATTCATCCTTGCGGCGTTCAACAATTTGTTCATGTGAGACATACTGCACAAAGGTGTAGCCGGAGCGCAGAAGTAAAAGATTTGTGAGGACACGTGAAAGACGCCCATTACCATCTTCAAATGGGTGAATTTTCAAAAACTCGACAATAAAATTGGCGATGATTAGAAGTTGATGGAAACGATTCTTTTCCATCGCATCTTCCGTCCACTCGACAAGCTCCTGCATTTCCTTTGCAGTAAGGAACGCCGGTGTCGTCTCAAACATGATCTTTGCTACTTTTCCATCTGGCCCAAGTACCCCGACTGTGTTTTCTGTCTTTTTGTAACCGCCACGATGTGTATCATCCTTATGAGAATATTTCAGAAGCTGATTATGAAGTGAGGTGATAACGCCCTCTCGAAGTGGTAGAGTTTGGAAGCTGTCGAAAACATTTTGAAGTGTCTCTAGGTATCCTTGCACTTCCTGCGAATCCCGATCAGCAAACTTTGAGACCGCGAGGCCACGCATAACATCCTCGACTTTTTCATCGGTTAGTTTTGCCCCCTCAATACGAGTCGATGCACCGGCAGAAGTGATCAGGGTTGATCTCTTGAGATTGGTAATTGCCTGAGGCGTCATTCTCAAGCCCCCTTTGAATTCACCGCGAATCCCATCGATCTCAGCCAAAAGAGCCACGATATGCGGATCGGGATTTTTTATGCGGTGATCAAATTTTCGGGCAATGTCGTTCATAAAATAGCTTAACTTTTAACGTTATAGTCTATATGACGGATTATAACGGATTATAACGGCAAGTGCAAGTCTCTCCCCTGTGGAGATCCTCTCCCACTCAATCCCGCAGAAGCATCAAAAACTCGCCACGGGGCCAAATAATGGCAAACACGGGCTAATCAAAAGGGGCTTTAGAGCCCTTTTAGACCATTGCGTCTATCCTTGGGTATCGGCGTATTCCTTGAGTAGAGCACCGGAATCGACACTCTCCCTCTCCGCTTGACGAGCTACATTCTCTGTTGTCGTAATAATGCCCTCAAGGAGGGACGGGCTTTCAATTATCGAGATCGCATGAAGCGCCTTCCTTGATGTTTCTGTTTGGGATAGCACTGTTTTGACGTATTGGGGCATGGTAGTGAACCAGAATATTTTTCTGATCTCCGGAAGATCCGTACTCAGGTCGATCGTTTGTTTTTTCCATCCGCTCTTTTTGAGATCACCAAGAAGAAGTGTAACCACAGTACTCAAGTGTCCACGTTGCAGATCTTCTTCCCAGTCATGAGCGTCGTCATTTAATTGCATTGCGACCAGATAGTGTTTGAAGTACGAGACGATATTTCCCCAGTCTTCAGTTTTTAATTCTTTGCCGAATTGTGTGAGTATGGCGACCGAAGAAAGAATGTGGCCGGAGGCAGGACGATATTTATTTTCATAGTCTCCAAAGTCGGGCAGAGTTGCTGGAATATGAAAAACATTTCCCTCGACTTTGGCGCGGCAGTTTTCAACTTCCCAGGCGTTTGAACCGTCCAGCTTATCCATGAGGTCATGGAAGAACGGACGGAATTCTTTGTCGTCAGGTAAGGCAATAAAAAAGTCTATATAGTGGCGAGCAAAAATATTGGCGATGGGAAGCAAGCGTGGATCGGCCGCTTCGTCCCGATCCCAAAAGTCGTCATAGATTATAAATGCTGTCCAGAAGAAAATGTTGGCAAGCCCAATGTCGGCGACCAATTCATCGGGAATACTCTCCCCACTCTTTCCGAGCGAGACTTTTGTGTAATAAGCCATGAGTGACATCTGCTTATCCCGATTGCCGCGGATGGTCTTTTCAATCGCTGATTTGGCTCGTTCTCGTAGTGCCGGAGAAAAATTTGAGAAACGATCGTCAAACTTTTTTCGTATCATATCCATGATGTGTTGCTCGTTCTCGTTGTAAACGATCGGCTGTTTGACTAAATTCTCTTTGCCCACGTTGCCGATAAGCGTTTGATACTTATCAATGAGGCTACGGACTCTTTTATCGTCAATGATACTACCAAATGGTTCTGCTATATTTGAGAGACGCTTTTCGAGAAAATCATCGAGCTTAGGTAGGCGAACATCCTGCAACGCGAGAAAACAAGCAATGACCAAGTTAAGACCGATGTCGTTTGCGCCTTGCTTCGGATCGAAAGAGTAGGGGCCTCCTTCGTCAACCTCCATCTCGGTAAGAAGTCTTACAATCTGTGCCAGCTTTATACCTCCGACACTATCGCCGGATTCTACGATTGAAAGTAAGTTGTCGATAAATTGATTATGCTGCATATTCGTTTTGTTTACGCACTGGCAGAGACACTTTGAAGGACGATCCTCTACCAGCTTCGCTCTTAACAATAAGCAAACCTCCGAAGTCTTTTTCTACAATTCGTCTGGCCATTGAAAGACCGATGCCAATTCCTTGCCCGTTTATTTTCGTAGTAAAAAATGGCTCGAAGATTTTTTCCATGTGATGTTCCGGTATTCCAACACCGTTATCTTCCACAAACATGATCATCATTTCTAGTTCATCTATCAAAGATACCTGCACCCATCGATTGCCGGGACTTACTGACACCAGCTCCGCCGTAGGCGGCATGCAAGCGTCAATGCCATTGGCAACTAGATTGAGTACCACCTGATTAAATTTTATCGCATCGCCAAACATTTTGATATCGCTTCCCGGTATGAATCGTAATTCAACATTAGCTTTTAGCGCCTTGTGAGAAAGCACCTCAATAACATGCTTAATCTCTTCCTCAATTAAAAATAAAGATCTCGTTTCTTCTCGCGCCAATTGCTTGCGTACCGCAACCACCAAGTCTTCCAACTTCTTCGCGGCCCGCACTGCATTGCCTACATACTGCTTGGTTTCCTCTGCCGTGCCATCCGTCTTTCCCAAGTTAAGCGATACCGCGTTCAAGGGGTTAATAAGGTCGTGAAAAAGTCCGGAGGAAATTCTTCCAAATTCAGCAAATCGATATAACTGGGTCATCTTTTCCGCCTGAACTTCTTTTAATTCCTTTGTCCTCTGCTCTACCTTGATCTCTAAAGAGTCACGTTCTTCTTTCAATTCTACTTCCGATTTTTTAAGTTTAAGGATTGATTTTTCTATCTCCCGATTGTAAAGCCATGTGATCGTCGCTATAACCATAAAAATTATTACAGCGACAGAAGTTTCTGCTATGCCCCACATCTCCGAAGTCCAGTATCTGTTAGGTGAAATCTTATTTGTCGCTTGAAAATATCCAACGGTCACCAACATGCATCCAACAGCAAATGATGTAATAAATATATGTCTCTTGCTTAGCAATATACCTGCCATGACAATCGCCAGAGCATAAAAAAGAAGAGACGCCACTAAATCAACGCCCCATTTAAAGCTCATGTAAGCAGCTAAACTAAATATTATTCCGATTAAAAAATAGGACGATAAATTGAAATAGCCTCTCCGCGAGAGATAAAAGAAAAAGAGAAAAATGCACAAAACAACTATTGTTACGAGCGACGATAACCCTCTATACGTTGGACCAAGAAGGATAGATTCCGAAACTGTAACTATATTTGCAAATATTAAAAGTCCTATCAGCGCAGAAAGGATTATATTAAAAACAAACTCGCGCCGTCGTAGATCGTCCGTTTGGGACCGTGGTTCGATCAACTGGTATAAAAAAGCACTGATCCTTTTCATAGGATTAAGGCCACTAACTTGGAGCGTAACGGTACCGATTCGGCGGCAATTTTATTTATCAGCCCAAGGTACTCCAACACTCATGATGGTCACAATAAGCGACATCAAAGCGCCACTGTTGCGAACTGCTTTGTTGGTCAAAATTTCCTTAATGAGTTTGCTCATAGTTTTTATGGTTTTTTTATAAATTTCGGATTCTTCGACCACGGAATCCACACATTAATTATAGCAGATATTTTTAAATATTTTAAGCCATAGTTCAGTCAATTACATAGCCGGTTCCGGAAACAGTCCTTATAAAATCACCTTTGTTCTTACCTTTCAGCTTCCGTCTGAGGATCGTAACATGCGTCTCAACTGTATTGGTAAATAAATCGGCATTCATATCCCAAACATGTTCCAGGATCGTTTGTCGTGTGAGCACCCGTCCTCGATTGCGTAGTAGGAATTCCAAAAGGAAAAACTCTTTCGGTGCCAAGTGAACCTTTTTGCCAGCCTGGTGAACAGATCGCTTGGGCAAATTAAATTCTATGTCGCCCACACGCAGAATTTCATCTTCCACTTTTTGGGGCCGACGTATTAACGCCTTCACCCTTGCGGCTAATTCCGCATACGAGTATGGCTTCGTAATATAATCATCGGCTCCGATACTTAG
>CAYHPW010000057.1:0-15342 GCA_964358645.1 uncultured Bacteriovoracaceae bacterium
TATTTTAGGTGAATATTCAGTTTTGGCTGATGGTGCCGCGGTCATTGCCACGGTCGGCCCACGATTCGGCATGCGTGTTTTTCGCAGGGACGCCGAATGCAGCTTTTTTGATGCCGGTCCATTTCATCCCAAAAGTCCAGCTGCGCGCTTGGTGGATTTTGCGATAAGGCAGGATCACGATGTAACGGATCTTGCGTTTGGATTCGAAGATTTTTGCTGCGGAAAGGGAGGTCTTGGCAGTTCAACCGCTCAATTCGCATTGGTTTATCTTGCATTGGCGGGGAAGCTTGGCTGGGAAACGCGTTGGCAGAAAGTCTGGAAGCTCTATCGTGAATTAGCCGGCAGTTCGGTTTTTGTCCCAAGCGGAGCTGATTTGATCGGCCAGTGGGTTGGCGGCGTGAATGTGGTTGATTTGAACCAGCAGCAGTGTTTTGACGTTTTCCCGGTTTTTGACTGGTCAAGGCTTCTTGTTTTCTCAGCTACCGGACAGCAGGGCCGCAAAGTAGCGACTCATGAGCATCTAAGCGGTCTTGCGAACACTGGCTTTCTATCCGGTCAGTCCGGCCTTTTACGAGATCTTAAGAACCTAACAAACGAAGCGGTTGGTGCTATTAAGAATAATCAACCCATGCGGCTTGGCGAAGTGATGGATGAATATGCTGATAGTTTGTCGGCGGTGAGCCTGGAATCTTCAGAAACGAAAGCCGATCGGGCTGCTCTACGAAACATGTCTGGAGTCATTGGTGTTAAGGGCTGCGGCGCCATGCAGTCGGATGTGTTGCTTGTTTTAATGGGTGCTTCCCAGGACTTTGAGACGAGGAAAAAAGTTGTTGATCTCGCTCTTTCCAGGGGACTGGAGCTTGTTGAAGACAGTCTGACGTTTCAGATGGGTATTTCATGCCAGAAAAATTAGGCATAATAGCGCGTGCACCATCGAATATCGCGCTTATAAAATACATGGGCAAAAAAGACGCTGGCTTGAACATCCCAGAAAATCCAAGCATTTCTTTTACGCTTAATGATTTATGTACATGGGTTGAAATCTGCCGCACAAATGGAACAGGCATGCTCCGGCTAGAAGATGGCGCGCCGAGATTCCCTTCAGGAATGGAATCAGCGCTACCTTGCCACGTTCCAGCCTTGGATGCCACTGATAAGCAAAGGGTCATTGACCATGTCAACAGGGTTATTACTCTGGCGCCTGATCTGCTTGCCTCGTTTGGATTGCCTGTGCAGGAAAATCTTCGTTCCATGTCTGATTTCGTGGTTAGGACTGCGAATACTTTCCCTGCGTTTTCTGGAATTGCCTCCAGTGCGTCAAGTTTTGCAGCGCTTACGTTAGCAGGCGTTCTTTCGTGTGTAAGCGACACGGCGATTTTTTTGGATGCTTGGGCTGGCAATGATCTTCGCAAGGCTCTTTCAAGATTGTCACGCATGGGTTCCGGCAGTTCATGTAGGTCTTTTTTCGGTCCATGGGTGCTGTGGGATGGGAGTGATGCTGAAGCTTTTCCAACTGGGATGCCCAAGTTCTGCCATTTTGCATTAGTAGTTTCAGATGAGCGCAAACCTGTGTCTTCGAGCGAGGCGCATAGGTTGGTTAAATCATCGCCACTTTGGAATGGAAGGCCTGAAAGAGCCATGTCACGGTCGTTAAAAATGAAATCTGCTCTTGAATCAGGAGATGTTAAAACGGTTTCCAGAGTTTCGTGGCTTGAAGCCTGGGAGATGCACAGCATGTTCCATACTTGCATTGAACCATTTAGTTACTGGCGCTCAGGCACCGTGGCGGCGCTACAATGGCTTTCACCATTTTTAAAGGAGGGGTCCCCGCCGGTTGTTACGATGGATGCAGGTCCAAATATTCATATTTTTGTCGAAGAGTCGCGCGCAGCGGTTTGGAGGGATAGGATAATTTCATACCTGGAACTAAGAGCTGCTTTTGGTGAGAAAGAAAAGTTTTTGGAGGACCATGGAGGCGATGGAGCCAGTTTTTAATACTATTGTGCATGGCAAATGGGTGCTTGCAGGTGAACATGCAGTTCTAAGAGGATATCCTGCTTTGGCCATGCCTTTGAAGCAATTCCACCTAAGTCTTAAGTTTAAGCCGGAGTTATCCGGTGGTTTAATCGTGACGCCGAATGAAGTTTCGGATGTGATTAAAGCGCTTCTAAGTGATGCTCTTTTTGAGGAAAGCAGATTGCCGATAGGTGAGCTTCATTTAGAGAGTACGATCCCGATCGGCGCGGGGTTGGGATCTTCAGCAGCCCTGAGTGTGGCGTTGGCAAGATGGCTTTCCGGAAGCCTCGCACTCGATACTCAGGGGGTTATTGATTTAGCCACCCGACTGGAGCACAGATTCCACGGCCAGAGCAGCGGAATGGATGTGGCATCAGTGATAAGCGGTGAGCCGATAGTTTTCACTAAAGGGAGTAAGCCCGAGCATATAGGGATAACCAAGATGCCACGGTTTACATTTTATGACAGTGGAAGGCGGGTTCCCACAAAACAGTGCGTCTCAAGTGTTGAATCACTTTTTGATACCAACCGTGATTTAGCCCAGTCGCTTGATGAGCGGATGGGACAGGCGACAAATTATGCTGTCGACGGGCTTATACGTTATAACAACGGGGATGTTAGGGATGGACTTGTATTCATCGCTAGAGCCATGTCGATCTCGCATGAATGTTTTAGCGCTTGGGGACTTGTGCCTACAGAAGCCGCGCGTGTGATTAGCGGGGTGCTGGGTGACGGGGCTTTGGCCGCGAAACTTACCGGAGCGGGCGGCGGCGGGATGGTGGTCGCCCTATGGCCGGAAAGCTGAATAAAAGCATGGTAGCTTTTTTGGAATGTTCAACATATAAGCAAAAGCAGTTTCATAATTCATATAAGCATTCTGAAAGGGGGTGAATTAAATTATGCCAGGAATAATGATCCGTGAAGGAGACTCGTTTGAGGCGGCCTTGAAAAGATTCAAGAAGCAATGTGAAAAAGCTGGCATCCTTTCAGAGGTCCGCAAACGCGAATCTTACGAAAAACCATCGGTAAAGAGAAAGAAAAAGGACGCAGCAGCCCGAAAACGTGCTGTTAAGAAATCAAGACCGTGGCGGTAGGCAGGTTGCTGGGGATTTTTGCCAGGAGATTTTAAATGTCTACAATAAAAGAACGTCTTTCTGAACAGATGAAAGGCGCACTCAAATCGGGCCAGAAGGATCTGTTGTGGTTTTGTCGCAATCTTCACGCGATGGTGAGGAAGAAGGAAATCGACGACAGGGTGGATTTGGATGATGCCGGTGTACAAAAGATAATAATATCGTCAATAAAACAGAGGCAGGAATCGATTGAGCAATTCCGGAAAGGTTCCAGGGAGGATCTTGCAACGAGGGAAGAGGCGGAATTAAAGTTCCTTCAGTCGTTCATGCCCGCTCAGATGGCCGAAGATGAAGTGCGCAAGCTCGTCGATTGGGCTGTTTTAGAGAGCAAAGCAAGCAGCGCGAAAGACATTGGTAACGTTATGAAGATACTCATGCCAAAGGTGCAGGGCCGGGCCGATGGGAAATTTGTTAACCAGCTTGTACGTGAACGCCTCGGGCAAGGTTAGCCGAGTACCTTCAGTTGTTTCGGAAAAGTTTTATACCCGAAACACATTGACAGTAGCCCATGATTTGCTGGGGAAAATCCTGCTCGTTAAGTCTGGTCGCAAAGAGGCAGGAGTATTTACAGCCGCAAGAATCGTTGAGACGGAGGCATACTGCGGCAATGACCCGGCGTCGCATGCTTCGCGCGGCAGGACTCCAAGAAACTCAGTAATGTTCGGCAAGCCGGGGGTGGCGTATGTTTATTTTATTTACGGTATGTATGAAATGTTAAACTTCGTGACGGAGGAGCCAGGGGTGCCTGGTGCAGTGCTAATACGTTCTGCCGAGCCGTTGGCTGGTGAAGAACTCATGAAAAGGCGCAGGAAGACGAAAACTCTGAGTAAATTGACAAACGGCCCTGGCAAGCTTTGCAAAGCCATGGGGATAAATATGAGGCACAATAAAAAAAGTCTTCTGGGCCCTGAGGTCATAGTTTGTGACGATGGTTTTAGACCAAAGGATATTTTTGTGTCTGAAAGGGTCGGTATTTCTGTCGGTAAAGAGAATTTGTGGCGTTTTTTCATGGCTGAAAATCCTTTTATAAGCAGTGTTAAGGAGAATGCCGGCGGCATGCCTGTGTCAGCGAGTCAGCTGCTAAAAGATAGGTCTGGGTTCGAGTCGCATGGGGATACGGTTTACACCTGAGTTGTTAAAAAAAATCAGGGACTCAGTGAACCTGATTGATGTGGTGGGCGCGCATGTCGTGCTTCGCAAGGCTGGGTCAAACCATGTCGGGCTGTGCCCATTTCATTCAGAACGCACGCCTTCATTCAGCGTCAGCGAAACAAAGCAGCTTTATTATTGTCACGGCTGCGGCTGCGGTGGGGACCTGTTTAGATTTGTCATGGACGCACATGGCACGAGTTTTAGCGAGGCTGTGATGGAACTCGCTGAAATGGCTGGCATCAAGCTTTCACAGGAGCGTGGAGCGTCCGGCGGCGATACCGGTCAGCAGACGCAAGATATTAAGAATATCGAGATCCGTGAAAAATCCGTAATCGCATACAAGCTTAACCGTTTCGTGGCCACTTATTATAATCAGCTTTTATACAAGAATTCTGTAATGAAAGATTATGTCCGCAAACGGGGCTGTAGTGACGATATAATTCGTTCGTTTTATATGGGGGCGGCTACCGGAGCATGGGATGGCTTGGTTTCATATCTGGGCGCT
This sequence comes from uncultured Bacteriovoracaceae bacterium, assembly GCA_964358645.1. Lineage (GTDB taxonomy): Bacteria > Bdellovibrionota > UBA1018 > UBA1018 > UBA1018 > JBBTDV01. The sequence goes on from CAYHPW010000057.1 coordinate 4,807, forward strand.
AAAAAGGCGCCAGTAAAACTAGCCATCGAGCTCGGTTTGATCAGGTCTTCCCAGAAGGGGATGTTCGATCTTTTCCGTAACAGGGTAATTTTCCCGATAATTAATACGCGCGGTAAAATAGTGGGTTTTGGCGGCAGGTCTGTCCCTCCAGCTTTAGCTGGCGAAACACCATCAGGTGGCGGTGATCCTAAATATATGAATTCCACCGAGTCATGGCTGTTTCATAAGAGCAAGGTGGTTTTTGGGCTCTTCCAGGCCCAGAAGTATATTCGCGAACGAGATGAAGCGGTTGTCGTCGAAGGTTATTTTGATGTTATTGCCATGCACGCCGCAGGTTTTCAAAATGTTGTTTCAACTTGTGGAACAGCGATTACACGTGAACACCTGCTTTTATTGAGGAGATTCGCCAATAAAGTAGTCCTGCTGTTTGACGGAGACAAGGCGGGTTTGGCGGCCACCCAAAGAGCCATGGAGCTTGGTCTTGAGGAAGGGGTTGTCTTATATGGGGCTTCTGTTCCAAGCGGGATGGATCCGGATGAGGTTCTTTTTGATCAACAAAGTGGGGAGCTCTTGTCAGGCGGTAAACAGCAAATGACAGAGATATTGGAGCACTCTAAGCCTATTCTCGATGAACGGATAGAAGAAGCAATTAACCGCGCCGGCAACGGGACTGAAGAGCGGGCCTCGGCAATAAAGCAAATTGGGAACTGGCTTGGAAAGCTCAAGGATCCAGTTGGAAGTGAAGTAAGAGTACAGTTCGTCAGGGATAAGCTTGGCGTTTCTGCGCCTCTTATGGCGGAAGCTATTCAAATATTTGCAAAACAGCAAAATAGACCTGGCAAAACGCAAAAGCCTGTTAAGACAACTAGTGATCCAGTGGTCAGTAGATTGGAAAAATGGGAGTATGTTCTTTTACGTGGTGTTGTTCTTGGTGGAGAATATTGGGATATCCTGCGAAAGTTCAGTGTTAATTTGCCTCCCAATTTGACACCTGGCGATCTTTTTTACTATCCACCTGCAGCGAAGTTTGTACGGACACTTTTAATTGATTTTTCCAAGCGATGTCATGAAGATGTATTACATACAATATTTGCAGAGTGTGTTGATCAGCAAATAGGAGCTATTATTGCCAAGGCGTCGCTGGAACCAAAAGAGAAGATGTTTTCAGATGTTATGATCGTGGAATTTAAAACTGCATTAGAAACTGGGCAAGCACGGGCTTGGGTACGTTTTTCGCACCAGATCAAGGCAGACATAACCAAGGCAGAAGCTAACAAGGACGCACAGTTAGAGGTGAGTTTAAAAAAAGAATACCTTGACGTTCAGCGTAAAATAAAGGAGTTTAACAGTTCTTATGACAAAAATCAGGGAGCATAGCCCAGCTTTGGAAAAAGCTGAGAGCGGAGCCGTTGCGCTTAACAAGAGCAAAGAGATTAAGAAGCTGCTGGATCTCGGGGTTCAGCGTGGATTTCTCACCTATGTGGAAGTCAATGAATTATTGCCTTTGGAGGTAATCCTTCCCAACGCTGTTGATGAGATAATGAATCTCCTGGTTGAGAATGAAATAGAAGTCATAGATTCCGCAAAAAAACCAAAAGAGACCGAAGACGATGAGGAAGGTGCTGATGAAGCTCCGCTGGTGGTTACAGCTGCCGCAACCACTGCCGAAGCGGAGGCGGAAGAGCCTGTTGCGGCCACAGCCGCAGTTGCAGAATACGCCAAAGGGGCGGATCCGGTTAAACTTTATCTGAAAAAAATGGGTAGCGTTTCACTACTCACCCGCGAAGGCGAAGTGGAAATAGCCAAGCGTATTGAAGAAGGTGAGATAGAGATTCTTAGAGCGCTTTTGGCTTCGAAGCTTGGCACTTTGGCCATAGTTGATTTGGGTGAGAGGCTTGAGACGGGGCGGACCAAGATCAAGGATGTCATAAGGGGTGTTGATGAAGAAGTTTCGATAGAAGATGAAAAGGCCTATTTGACCAAGGTGCTTTCGGCTATTTCTAAAGTCAAAGCCTTAGTAAATTCTCAAGAGAAGCTTGATGAGAAGGCTTACGACAACGAAGGTAAGAAGCTCGGCAACAAGAAGAAAGAAGAACTGCAGAAGGAACTCTTAAAGCGCGAGCGCCACGTTGAGATGGCTTTCCGTAATATAGCTTTCAACAGAAAAACGATTAACCAGTTGTCCGCTAAGATCAAGGGGTATTGGTTTAGGGGCAAGGAATTGCTAGATGAGAGAAGGAAAATTTACAACTTCCTTGGTGTCAAGGACCACAAGGAGATGCGCGAGCTTGCGCGCGAATTCAGGAAAGGTCCAGAGACTCATCATGGTCTTTGCAAACGATATGACGTGAGTGAGGCAAAACTTACGCAACTTATTCAAACAGAAGAAGATATACTTAAGAAAATATTACGACTTGAGGAGGAAGCTGGGATTTCGACCGAGGAGCTAAAGCGTATACACGACACGCTTACCGTCGGTGAACGCAAGGCTGACCAGGCCAAGAGCGAACTTGTTGAAGCCAACCTAAGATTAGTCGTATCCATCGCAAAAAAATATACGAACCGCGGACTTCAGTTCCTCGATCTTATTCAGGAGGGGAACATCGGTCTTATGAAGGCGGTCGACAAATTCGAGTACAGGCGCGGTTACAAATTTTCGACTTATGCTACGTGGTGGATCAGGCAGGCCATAACCAGGGCGATCGCCGATCAGGCGAGGACGATCCGTATCCCGGTTCACATGATTGAAACGATAAACAAGCTGATCCGTACTTCGCGTTTGCTAGTCCAGCAGTTGGGACGTGAACCCACACCTGAAGAAATCGCGGTTAAGATGGAACTACCGGTTGATAAGGTTAGGAAGGTTTTGAAGATCGCAAAAGAACCTATCTCGCTTGAGACCCCGATAGGCGAGGAAGAAGATTCTTACCTCGGGGATTTTATAGAAGACAAAAAGATCATCAATCCTTCAGAGGCGGTTGTTAATATCAACCTTTCAGAGCAGACCAGGAAGGTTCTTGCCACGCTCACGCCACGTGAGGAGAAAGTGCTTCGCATGCGCTTCGGGATTGGCGAGAAATCTGATCATACACTCGAGGAAGTGGGGCAGGATTTCTTCGTCACGCGCGAAAGAATACGGCAGATCGAGGCAAAGGCTTTGAGAAAATTAAGGCATCCGTCGCGAGCGAAGCTTCTTAAAGCTTTTGTTGACTGAACTTTTACTGTCAATTCTGTGACATCACTGTAGCTCTGTTGAGCTACTATCAGCCCTGACCTATGCAATGTACACTTGAGCTTTTCTTCGGATGGCTGAATAATAAAAAGTACCGGGTTTGAATCCTTGAAGTGATTTATAGGAGTGATTATGAAGAAGGCTTTTGTCGTTATATTTTTTTGGGCAAGTTTTTTGGTGCCAGCGATTTGTGTGTCATCGATAGCATCAGCGGCGGTTAAATTTTCGTTGATTGGCGGGGCTGTTAATTCAAAGCCTGCGGTTGTCAATATTACAACCAGCTATGCGGCCAAACTCAGTTACGGTGGTGGCTTTCTGTTCGAGATAATGATGGGCAAGCGGGTGGGCTTTGAACTTGGCGGTCTATATCTTCTGCGCAAATTTGATGCGACGGCTAATAGTTCGACGGTCACATTTGAAAGTCAAATTATACAAGTGCCAGCTGTGTTTAGGTTCCATTTGTCGAGGGTGTTTTCCCTTGGTCTAGGCGGGTTCGCCAGCTCCGGGATTGGCAATGTGAAAGCTACAGCCGCGGGTACGAGCGTTAATCAAAGTTATGGTAATTCCGGTATAAAAAATCTTGATTACGGCGTTCTGGGTAGCCTTGGTATCGGGATCCCGCTCGGTGCTAAAACTACATTCATATTTGATGGGCGGTATCAGTATGGGCTGTCAAATGTGGCTTTGAATGCCGCGGAGACCGCTTCGAGCTTCAAGCACACCGACATCATTGGTTTCGCTGGCTTTATGTTCGGTAGTACGAAGTAAGGTACATCTTTGTAGGTTTCTTTTAGAAAACTTGTTTTTCCGGTTCCTCTTGGGCCGAACAGGAAAAAGCTGTCTTGTAGCTTTGATTTAAAAATTCTGTCATACATATTTATGCTCAATGAGTTGCTCCCGCGAATGTTTTAGCACCAGCAAAAAATTAAGTTGCCGATGACAAATGTTCTGTTTATCTTAGTGCTTCTTTTGCCGGGCCCATAGCTCAGCTGGTTAGAGCGGTCGGCTCATAACCGATTGGTCCCAGGTTCAAGTCCTGGTGGGCCCACCAACCTTCTGTAGAGAGAACCTTGTCTCAGCCACCATAATCACCCCCTCAGCCTTCCATAAGTTGTTGGTAGGATTACTGCTTTTTCTATTTTCAACCTGGATCGGGGTACATTTCAAACCCTGTCTCAGCAATTGCTTGAGAGCCGCATTACCAAGTACGGGGTCTTTGGTTAACTGCTCCAGGAGACCGTCGTATTTGGATCGGAGAGCGAACGGAGTCACCAAGAGTTTGTCTGCCTGTAATCCCTTAAGCGACCTAAGCTGAGCATCGAGAAGCTGAGTTTCCCGTTCCTTTTCCTTGAGCTGATCATTCACCATGGCTGGAGCGGAGTTGCCGTGCTTCATAATAAAGTCGAGCAGGTTCTTGATCTCCTGTTATTTAAGGAGGAATTACCACAGTAGGGTGCGGGCGGAAAGGATTGAGAGAGAAAAGAAGAGAATGCCGCCCATGCCATTTCAAGCACGGGACGGCAGAATAAACGCAAAACTTACTTCTTTTTTGCGACTTTTTTCTTAGCAGCTTTCTTTTTTGTAGCCATGTTGATTATCTCCTTTGTAAATGATTCAAACCTTCTGGTTTGATAAAGCCATCTTGACGCCCTCGATCATAATCATATTTCTTATTGAAAACAAACAACTTTTGCCGTGTGTTGAAGGTGCCAAGATCCCATTGTTGTGGTACGGGATAAATTAAATGAACTTTAAATACAGCTCCGACATGACCGACCTATTTTCCGATGCCCCCAAGGCTGAAATGCCTGATGAGCTGCTGGAGTTTCGAGATTATTTGGGACACATCATAGGTTCCGCCACGGTGACAAATGAGGTCGAGTTTCTAAGTCCAATCCCGTGCCGCAAGAAAGTGAGCCGCAAGCCGTGTACAGGATTCGTGAAAGTGATCAAACAGGAACTCCCTGAGTCCTTGGACGGCGAACCCAATCCTCTTGTTGAAGTAGATATTTCTCGGGAGGAAATGAAAGCCCTACTGCGTGGTGGCATTTATGATCCTGACAGTGAACGCATCATCTACTCTGCCAGACCAGCAGGGCAAGGTATCATGCTGCGGGGACTTTATGGGGACATGGATAATTTCGTGGGCTTCATTGCATCAGACTCAAATCATGAAGAAGACAGAAAGCGCCAGAAGCTGATTGATTCCGTTTATGACAAAGTGGAGTCAGCCACAAGCAAGGCTTATGAAGATGCTGAGATGGGGACCGACTGATGCCAACCCTCGGACGAAATGACCGCTGTCCCTGCGGTAGTGGCAGAAAATATAAACGATGCTGCCTCCAGAAGGATAACCCAACAGTCTCCACTGATCTCCCGTGGAAACAGATCAGAGCCGCACGGGAGTCATTGAATATCCAAATGATGGATTACTCCATCGGGATTTATGACAAAGGCGCTCTCCAAAGAGCATGGGATGACTGGTGCTGCGAAGTAGATGAATCGCTTGTCATGCAGGGCGGTGAATTCGTGACTTTCATGTCCTGGTTTCTGGTAAACTGGGTGGATCAAGACAAAAAGAAGAAGATTCCACTGCCACCGCTTTCTTGGCGGTTTAGAACAGAACGTGAGAACAAACTTTCTCCCATCGAGAAGGACTACTTGAATTTCATTATTGATGAGCCATTCTCTTTTTTTGAAATCCTGGAGCCAAAACCAGGCAACGGGTATCTGCTAAAGGACATCCTCACGGGGCGTGAAATTTACGTTTATGAAAAGTCTGGTTCCCAAGGAGTAGAGGCCGGAGCCATCCTATTTGGACGGCTGGCAATGGTCGACGATGTCGCTATCTTTGATGCAAGTTCAGACATCCTATTTCCAGCTCAATGGAAGAACACAATTCTGGAGCTGCGCCAAGAAATACGCAGAATTTGCAAAGTAAAAAAAGATCAGATGCCAAGCGTGGACCAGCTCGTAGGCTTTACTCCGATGATTCGGTCGCTCTATAGGGATTTCAGACATGCAGCGCAAAACCCAACGCCGCCACAACTCGTGAACACCGATGGCGAACCGCTTTCGTTCAATAAAGTGATTTTTGACATCGAGGATGCAAACACCGTATTTGAAAAGCTGCACGCCTTGGATTTTAACGACACCAAAGAAGAACTGCTGGAGGATGCTGATAAAAATACCTCCGGTAAAATCTTAAAGATTGAGTTTCCATGGCTGAAGAAGGGCAACAAACAACCCAAGGGAATGGGAAACACCGTTCTGGGTCATATCACTATCGAAGAAAGCCGGATGACAGTGGACACCAACTCACTGGAGCGAGTTGATGCAATTAAAGGCATCATAGTTAAGCGATGCGGAAAGTCGGTACGGCACAAGACCACCTTGATCGAACCATTCGAAGCAAAAATGAAAGAGCTTCAAAAAAAGCAGTCTCCACGGCATGAAGAAGCATCTGCAATGAACCAGCAGGAGTTAATGAATATGCCAGAAGTGAAAGCCCAACTTCAGGCGATGCAGCGCAAACACATGGAGTCTTGGATCACCGAAAAAATTCCGGCTTTGGGCGGCAAGACTCCTGTTTAAGCGATTAAAACTCCAGAAGGCAGAGAGATGGTCGAATCCCTACTGATGCAGTTTGAACGAGGGGCTGGTGCCATGGGCGATAAGGATTTTGAGTTATGCCTCATCCGAGACATCAGGAAAAAACTGGGGGTGACCTAATGGGAACCACAATGAGTAAGAATAGTTCCTCAGAATGGAAAGCCATAAGTAAGCAGCTCAACGCCCTTTCGAGCAAAGAACTCCTAAAACTCATTCACGAACTGTATCAATGCACTGACAGCAATCGCAGATTCATTGCGGCAAGATTTTTAAAGGGAGAAGCATCACTCAAGAAGTATAAGCAGCAGATTCACAGCGCACTTTATCCTGACTTTGATGCTGGAAAAACCGATATTTCCATTAGTGGTGCTAAGAAAGCTATTTCTGATTTTGAAAAAGCGACCCACGATTCTCAACAAACACTGGATTTGATGATTTACTTCGTGGAAGTCGGCACACAAATGATACAGGCATTTGGCATGGACTATGAGTCGTTTTACGACAGCATGGAATCCATGTTTTCCAAGATAGTCAATCGGCTCAAGAGCAAGGATCGGGGGTTATTGCCCATATTTTGGGGAAGACTTAAGAAAATAGAAACAGATTCCAGCGACACAGGCTATGGATATGGGGATAGCCTTGCAGACATGATGGAAGAGCTGACAGAAGTCCACTCCAACTTGGGTTCGGGGGGAGCCGCCAAATGAAAATGCCTCAAGTTGAACCTTTCCCTTGTTTTTGATCGAAGTCCGTTTTAGCCTCTCAGATAACTACTTGAAATGTTTCAAGGTAGGGAGGTTCAACAATCGTTTGTTGCCGCCCATTGTAAAAACGAGGTACTAGCTCTTGGTATCACTTAGGTGTGCTGAAGCGATCCACGAACATATTATAAAGCCAGCCTAGAATGAGTCCGCTTAAAGCGCCGTCCGCTAAACCCCAGAGTAAGCCGATAATGCTGCCGGAAGGGCTGATGTTGTAACCGCGGTACATAGAGGCAAGCCAAGTGGGTTCGCCAGTGGCGCCATCAAAAAGAATCACCCACCACGTGATCAAAAACACACCCACGCCCCAGAAAAAAGCCACAGCAAAAGTAAGTGCCTTAATATTTATTTTCATGATTTGAATCCTCCTTAAGTCTATCGCAGCCAGCCCTTGCGTTTGAACCAGATACCTATCAAAACACTGATGGCAGCCATGACAGCCAGTGCCCAAAGATAGCCAAGCTGCCATTTCAGTTCAGGTATGTTGTAAAAGTTCATTCCATAAACGCCAGCAATAAATGTCAGCGGCATGAAAAAAACTGAGAATAATGTTAGCACCCTGACAACCTCATTAGTCCTGTGTGATGCCACGGAAAGTTGCAGGGCCAGAAGGCTGGTCACATCCTCAAGTAGTTCATCGGAAAAAAACTGCACATGATCACAGCGCTCGCGCAAGTCCTTGAACTCAGGTGATATGCCATTAGTTTGCGGCGAGAGCCTTTGAATCACGGTCATGGTATGCCAAAGCAATCGCTTAATGACAGAAAGCCTTCTTCTAAGCAGATGCAGTTTTCGCAAAGCCATGGTATCGGAAGAACTCTTCAGAAGTGATTCCTCGAATGAATCGATGTGCTCTTCCACCTCCCCCAGAACCGGCTCATACGAATCAAGCACTTTATCTATAATCGGTACCAGCACTGATTGTGGCGTGAACGCGGAGTCCATCCTGCTCGCAACTTCAGTGGCCAGACTCTTCAGCATCGGCTGGACACTGCGATGTGCTGTGATTATGGTCTTTCCATTGACAAAAACTGCTATCTTTCGTGTAAGCCTTTGCGTGGTCGCGGCCCTGAAGTGGGCCTGCTTGTCCACTATGCGGACAATTATGAATACACGCTGGTCGTCAACCCGTTCATATTTTGGGAGATGTCTTGGCTCCAGGCAGTCCCGAACCAGTGTTGGTGGAAAACCATGGGCTTTCGCCGTTTCGTTAAGTTCCGCTTCGGTGGGATTCTCGATATCGAGCCACTCTATTTTTTCAGTTTTCAACACTTCCCTTAGCATATGTCGAGCGTAACACGTTATTCTGTTTACAGCAGCACCTTCACGACAGCGTTTGCATTACAGGCCTTAACTTAAGAGGATGCGCTTGTAATATTTGCAGTCGGTATATATGATATTTTTGGTGGAATCTATGAACAAAAATAAAGTGTCGCTGTTTGTACCTATTTTTCTGGTTTCTTTTGCGTGTTCGACCGCTCAGCAACTTAAAGATGTCAAAGATCAGCAACGAATCCCCGCCGCTTCAAATCCGGCCGCCCCGAATCCATGCGAGAAAAACCAAAACCTATTGCCATTGGATTGTTTCGCGGAAACCGGCTACCTCGACGAGCATTATATCCCTCATCTTTGGGATCTAGCTTCAGCAGACTACAATAACTATCCAAAGATTTTTAATCAATCTGAGCCGCCCACCCTAGAAGAATTTCGTGGCAGTAGGATGAATGGCTTGATCATTTACGTCAATGCATGGGAGGTTGGAAAATTAGTTTTCGTTCAATATACTGGCAGCAACTGGGACTTGGTGACTAATAAGCTATATTCGCGGATGCTTACATTTCAAAAACGCTTTTATGATAAGCCAAATGATGATGGCGAAAGTGGTTTGAACTTCTGGCCGGTTCGTGGTGTTGAAGCGATGCCGATGAAAATCTATCTAAGCGACATGCTGGGTGAAAAGGAAGGATCGCGATACACGACCTCACTCAAAATTGATTACGATGTTGAATCAAATAACAGTTTAGAACGCCCGCTCCTTGATGAGGTAAGAAGAATCCCGGGCTCAAATCTATATATCGGCAAGATGTTTGTACGTAAATTAGGCAAAAATAATCTATTTTTATGGTTCGCCCTGGAAAAAGTCGAACCGAAAACACAGATTAATGAATAGCTTCTTATATTAAATCAGAAAGCCACGAAACAAAGTCTGGTTTTTTAGCGCGCGAAACCAATTCTAAAAGGGATGTCCTTTTTAATATATACAGCATAACACCCGCATACTTGCGATAACTACGTCTTTTTTCCGACTTGATCAGTTCCAAGATTTCGCTTTTAGAAAGTTCATCCGTTATTTTCTCAAACTGACCAGCACCTAAAATTGCAAACCCCTCATAAAACCACACCGGACCCATGGCATCTTCATTGCCTTTAAGGATCCTAACATGAAGTCGATGAATTATTTCGTGTGCAATCAGCTTCTCGAACGCGTTGGGTTCATTGGCTTCAGGATAAATTTCCAAATAAAGAGTTGGTGATACTGAGAGGAACTCTCCATTTTCAAGAACCGCCGATAAGCCACTCGGTGGATTTCCGTCGAACAACTGGCCAGTCAGTTTTTCAAGATAGCGATGAAATTCTGGCTTCGCATCAAAAATTCTCGCGTGCTTAATAAATGGATTTCTAACCAGCTCTTTCCATCCGTTCTTTGATGCAAACGCCTCTACGCGCTGCATAGCTCTCAAGAATGTATATTCGATTTTGGTTCTTTGAACTTCAAGCGACGATGACAAATCTATTGTAAATTTTAGAGGCGCATCCATTTTTCCCCATCCTACGGATGGAACACTATAGATCAAAGCAAGAAAACCTAAGGCTGCTAGGGCGTGTTTTGAATTTGGCTAGCCGCGCACCCACTATTTGCCCACTTTAATC
>CAYHPW010000058.1:0-15122 GCA_964358645.1 uncultured Bacteriovoracaceae bacterium
GTGTCGAAATAATACATCAGCTTCCACCCAAACCCACGTTTCGTCAGGCCCAATTACGCAACAACGCGTCAGATTACTGGCTAATCCCCTAGCAAAAACGCCTTGACTACGTGCTTTGCGATTTCCGGGTTTTCCTTCAAGCGGCGCATGGAATAGCCGTACCAGTCACCGCCGAACGGGACATAAACACGCACGCGGTGGCCCTGTGTAATCAGCTCAGCACGTTTGGAATCACGCACACCAAGCAACATTTGAAACTCATAGGCATCTTTTGGGATTTTATGACGTTTTATGTACCCGCAGGCAAACATCAAAAGCTCCTCGTCATGTGTGGCAATCGCGGCATGGATTGAATTCTTAAAAAGAGCTGTCAGTAGTTTTTTATAGTTGGAGCGGATTTCGTCAGGGTCCTTGAAGGCGATCTCTTTTTGTTCGACGTAGATCCCCTTGCAAAGACGGACTGAAGGTTTTTTGTGGCTGTCTTTCAAAAAAATAGCCAGCTCATTTAGGTCTGTCTCGCTTCTTCGCATATATGCCTGAAGCACTATGCCGGTATTTTTAAAACCGTCATTGCGTAGACGATAATAAAGTCCAAGCGTCCGCGTGGTATAAGGCGAGTTTTCCATATCAATGCGGACAAAGCGCGCGCACGCTCTTGCTTTTTCCAGTATGTGGCGGAGATTGGTGTAACAAAACTCATCGTCAATATCGAGTCCAAGGGATGTCAGCTTGATAGAAATCCCGCATCGAAGCTGGTTGCGGGCGATCGCCTCAAGCATGGTCTTGGCCATGTGAGTTGTCTCAAGAGCTTTTGCGCGATCACTCACGAATTCACCCAAAAAATCCATCGTTGCGTGGGATCCCTCGGAGTTCAGCTTTTTAACGATACCAATCGCATCATCCAATGTATCCCCGGCCACATAACGGCGGGCCACTCTATGTATGATTGATTTGGGAATGATTCCCAAGCTTCGCGAAACCAGAGTTTTTAGCATGTACTATTTATATTCACGTTCCGGGCGTACCGCAAATTTATTTAACCAGCATTTCCGTAATGATCGCCGCATGATCGGAGAGCTCGTTCCATGGAGGACCGGTGAGGCACTCGGCGGAATGCGCTGCCAAGCCACGGAAGTAGACCCTATCAAGCCTAAACACCGGTAGCCAGCTTGGGAAAGTCCTGGCATGAGAACCGCCCAAACAAAGGAATGCCTCACTCAAGCTAAGGCGTTCATCAAGCTTTTTAGTTATCTTCCCGCGCCAATCGTTAAAATCACCGCCAACTATAAGAGGCGCGCCAACTGGAACCATAGCCTCTATCCGGTCACAGAGTCTGTTTACCTGCGTGCCCCTTTCTGATTCTAGCAGCCCTAAATGCAGGCAGATCACGTGCAGTGATTCAGAAAGCCCGCGCGGTGCCTTGATAACCGCATGCAACAAGCCGCGGCGTTCTAGGCGGTTAGTGGAAACATCGAGATTCTCCCATTCTAAAATAGGATATTTGCTTAAAATGGCGTTGCCGTGATGGCCTAAGGTATAAATCGCATTTTTACCGTAAGCATAATGTGGCCATAACTTGTCGGCGATAAACTCGAATTGCGAAACCGTTGGCCAATCAATAACTTTATTTCGGTGAACTTCGTGGTGACCGATCACTTCTTGTAGCAGCACGAGGTCTGCGTGTACTAGCTCTATTGCCTCTTTCATCCTGCCAAGCACAAATCTAGAGTTGCCGGTACTGAAGCCCTTATGGATGTTATATGAAAGTATTCTGAGGCGTGACTTTTTCATGACACTACCTAAATCCAGTACCTAAACAAAAGAGCTATCCTGCCGCCAAACCGCCCAAGCAAACCCAAGCGCCTCCAGTCAGTAATGGTGACCTCATGAGATTTTTCCAAATCCTTGAGGAATTGCTCCTCAACTGACTTTAAGGATTCCGCGGATGTAAGAACGACATCAACTTCCAGATCATGAAAAAGACTTCTGTAGTTGAGGTTTGTTGAACCCACGGTTGCCCATTCGTCAATCAATATTGTTTTAGCATGAAGCACTGATGGAAGATACTCATAGAGCCTGGCTCCGCTTCTAAGCAGGCTGCCATAAAAAGCGGCCGTCACCCACCGCATGAAAAAAACATCCGACTTACGGGGGACTAAGACTCGTACGTCAACGCCTGATTTGGCTGCGACACGAAGGGCTCTAAGCAGCGAGCCGTGTGGAACAAAATACGGGTTGGTGATCCATATCCTGTTTCTGGAGCGTACTATTCTATAAAGAAGATCTATGTAATATCTTCTTCTCCTTATGCGGCTGTCGTTGAGCCTGACGAGGATCCTAAGCTTATGTTCTGCTGGTGTGCGTTGTGGTAAAAAAGCAAGGCGCCTCTTTACTGCGTCTATTCTTTCGACCAGCCGATGCTTTCTGGAAACCCAGATTTTTTTCAGCGACCGCTTGATCCCACGCGCATCTCTCCATGCTTTTTCAAATGCGGCAGTCAGATGCGCCACGGCCCAGCCCTCGACCCTGGCTCCCGTATCTCTCCATGCCTTGTCACCATGAGCTTCTAACAAATGCCAGGAACTAACATTCATGCCGCCGACATATGCAACCCGTTTGTCAATTACGCATACCTTCCTGTGATTACGCCGGTTAACTGTGTTTAAAAGCCTGAGGATGCCGCGTTTGCCTCTGGCCTCGGCCCACAAAAAATATGAACCCAGCAGCCACGGTATCGGATGAAAAACTCGTGTTTCGACTCCAAGTTTATCCGCATCATACACAAGTTTTATGCCCCAGTTTGATGACCCAACTCCATCGGCCATAACCCTGACTGTCACGCCACGCTGCGTGGCCTTTGAAAGCAGGGCAAGGATGTGGACACCTAGCTGGTCATTTTCAAAAATATACGTTTCAAGATCTATCGAGTCTTTAGCGGCTCCGATATCAAACTCCAGGTGCCTGAAAAATTCGTCACCTGAGTAAAAAATTTCCTCACTTACCCACTGTTGTAAAATAAACTGTAACCCCAATTAAATTCACTAAAGACGGTTATTTACTTTTTTTGGCAACAAGTCTGATAACCCATACTGGACAGCCTGACTCTCTAACCACCTGCCTTGTAATACTTCCGATAAGTGACGACGCTACAGGTCCGCTTTGCGCAGTCATAGCTATCAAGCTTAAATTATTTTTTTCAGCAAAAGACAGAATCGATGTCACCACACCGCCGCGACCTGGCTCGACAACTCCATCGGCTTCAACCCCTGAATTACGCGCTATTTGAACAAGTTTATCAATGACATTACCGCGCTTGTTCATTTCCTCTTCCATGTATGCCGGTACAGGCAGCCAGCCCCCACCTAGCAGATAAACCCCGGATTGAAGCACTGGCTCAATCGGATTCTGGATGGAATGGTAAATTGTAAGCTTGGAACGGAGGCTCTTGGCGAGAGTGGTTACATGCTCAAGGGCCGGCCGTGAATTTTTGCCAAGATCCGTGGGAAAAAGAATATGCTCATAATTGTTTAGCTCTTCACTCTTCGGCCCAACAACCATTACTGGAACCTTAGAATAAAGCAAAAGTGATTCAGCAAAACTTCCCATGAAAAAACGTGGCATACCGCTGCGGCCATGAGTACCGACCACAATGAGGTTTGCACCAGAGCTAAGCGCATAAGCGGCTAGTGACTGCACGGCCGCGGCTGTAGAAAAATGGTGCTGTATCAGGACTTTCGGTGGCAAAAGCCAATTTAACTTACCATCGATGTTCTTAATAAGCTGTTCAGTTAATCTCTCGGCAGATTTCTCTGCGGCAGGTTTGTAATAATCCACTGAAGCGGCCTCTGACCCCACGCTAAGATTAAGCTGCTCCGGCGTCAAAACATAAACCGGCTCGACTTGAACTTGAATTTGTGTTTGGGCCGCTATTTGCCGCAATAAAACACCAATGGACTTTGCCACCAGCTCCTGTATTTTACCGGCGTCTTGAAACGCATCAACCGACCATACAATGCGCTTAATGGTTTCTGTTTTCATAAGTCACGCGCCCTTTTTGAAACTAACACTTGTCTAGGCTAAGTCAATGACCAGCTTTTCTACTTCGTGTGCATTTCCCAACTGCCGTCCCAATCCTGCGCAGGCGGATTTTTCTTGAACTCGCCGCATCGCTCGATGAACTCCTTGCAGGGGGTATCCATTTTCTCAGGTGTGGGAGAAAGGATGACATTAGCAGCTGTAAGAGCCTCAATCGCAGCGTCCCATTTTTGTTGTGTATATAGCCTCCTACCTTCCTGGAACAGTTCCAGACCCTTTTCCTGGCACTCCCTGTCCAGCAGTTCAATCAATTCGACTGCCTGCTTCTTGCCCTTCACTTTAACGCTATCTAGCACTCTGTGTAGTGGCAATGCCGCGCCGGACTCGGCTATGTGATCCATGGTGAATCGCGTAGTGAGGATGTTAACGCCATAGGCTTTAGTAAGCCCTTCGAGCCTCGAAGCGAGGTTCACATGGTCACCAATAACAGTGTATGCGAAATTGTTCTGCGAGCCCATGTTACCGACACTCACAATGCCGGAATTAACGCCCACACCGATGTTTATATCCACGCCAAACTGTTCTTTATAGCGCTGCTTGTTTTCCTTAAGGGCCTTCATCATGTTAACCGCTGTTGTCGCCGCGTCAGCAGCGTGTTTTGGCTGGTCAAGCGGCGCCCCCCAAAATGCCATGATCGCATCACCTATGTATTTATCCAAGGTGCCGTTATTGGCGAATACGATGTTAGTCATGATGCCAAGATAGTCGTTCAGGAGGGCCGCGAGCGTCTTCGCATCCAGCCGCTCTGAAAAAGTCGTGAAGCCGCGGATGTCTGAAAACATTATGGTGAGATCCTTTTTTACTCCGCCTACTGACAATTTGCTTGGGTCTTTAAGTATCGAATCAACCACCGCCGGTGCGACGTATTTAGTAAAAGCACCGCGGATGAATTTTTTATTCTTCTCCTCGAGGATATATTTTGCAGCCAGCGTGATCACGCAGATGGTGAACATTTCCAGATAAAAAAAGCTGGTGTTCCAATTCTGGTTGTTCTGAAACAAAACCTTGAGATCAAACAAGCCGAAAGTTCCGAATGCAGCCAGCCACAATATCAAGGCGGGTATTGCCTCAAGCCTTTGCGCCAGATAAGCAAAAAATATCGCCACGATGATCATCAGGCAGAAGATCCATTTTGAACCATTCGCCATAGTCGTGTTTATTATCGAATCACCTGTAAGAATATTATCCAGAATCGTGGCGTGGCCTTCCACTCCAGGGGTATTTGAATCAAACGGAAAAGCCCTCATGTCAAAAACGCCGAGTGCCGACAGCCCTATCAATACATAAGCATCGCCAAAAACTTCTTGTTTTGATTTACCAACAAGCTTGTTATTTAGCTCATCCTTGATGGTGCTCTCCTCGCTTAAAACATCAATGGCTGAGACATATGTAAATGTCCTGCTTGGCCCGCGGAAATTCACTTCCATCACGCCAAGCGGTGTGACCGGCAGCTTCCGCCCTGATTTTTCGAAATTAATGCTTTCCACCAATTGATCATTATTAAAAACAACCCCAAGTTCCTCGCCCATGCCCACCCTCGCCATCTCGAGTGGAAGCGAAGGATATGCTTTTGAATTACCCATCATGAGCAAGCTTGAGCGCCTGATATAACCATCCGGGTCCTGGAATGCGTTAAAGTACCCGGCATGCTTTGCTGTGGTCTGGAACATCGGGATATTAGGGATCAATGTTACGAAAGAGGAAACCGGGGTTTTTTTGGGGTCAAAACCAGGCATTTCCATTTTGGTAAACGCAAATTTTGCAAAATCAGCGGGATGAGTGGCTATGGCATCAGGATTATTGACAGGACATTTGTCGTGGCCGTCATATCCAGGCTGGCAAAATGCCTCAGTCGTCCAGCCGAGCACGAGTTTGTCTGAAAATATCCGGATTACTTTTTCAAGGTGAGGATCAGTTTCGAATTCAGTGGCCACATCGGCTAGGTTGTTTTTCTGTAAAGCCGAGGCTAGTTCATCTGGGACACGTTTGTCTGGTTCTGAAAACACCATATCCAATCCAATGGTCTTGGCGCCCAGTTCGAATGTTTTGGCAACCAACAGCGCGGTTATGTCGCGATGCCATGGCCATCGTCCAAGCGCTTCGATAGACGGGCTGTCGATTTCAACAATGACTATTTTATTCTTAGGCGGCTGCGGCCCGCGCGCGCGGAACTTTGCGTCCGTGAATAAAGTGGAAACCCTGCGAAGGTTTGGAAAGATATCTTCCCTTAAAAAGGTATTTTTAATGTTACCTTGAATCCCCATTTCATCTACGTAGAAAGCAAAAGTAAACAGCGCTACGAATGGCAACTGAAGTAGCCATAGCTTATTCTTCATAAAATCACACCTTAGATACTTTTCGACAGGGGAGTTGGATGAGTTAAGAGTTTTTTAAGTTTTAATGTTTTAAGTTTTTAAGTTACCCACACCTACACCAGCGCCGATAAGAGATCATGAATTTACCGAGAACCGCCATTGTATTGACGCTGATATTGATGGCTGCTCATGCGGTATCGGCACAAATCTGCCTTGCAGAATCAGCTAAGGATCTTTCACAAAAAATATCGATCAATGTTTTTAAGCAAGACGAGGAACTTCAGTTTTATCGATTATTAGAAAAAGAAGTGGACTTGTCTTTTTCTCAAATCCAATCCGAAATACCGGACATCGAACCTAGTGCTTTAAGCCGTATACGTATGGCGATGATTTTAAAGTTCAGACAGCTGGTTGACATCAAACCAATACTAAAATCATACGGAAAAACAGTTGGAATTACTGTAATTGCCGCAGGATTTGCGAGTGATATAATAACGCTAACCCTACTTGCTCTTGGTAAGCCGTTTTTGGCCGGCCTATCGGTCGCCGCTCCCATAAGCCCACTAGCCGGTGCTGCTGTTGTATGGTGGAAGTACTCTGTTTCTGACCACAATATCGCTAAAGAACTGAACTTAAAATCATTAAAGCAGCTTAAACAATTAAGACAGGAGCTTCTTGGTTACGATATCAAAAACAGGGTTGGTACAATTCTGTATGAGACAGCCCAAGCAGAAGCAAAACAGGCACTGAAAATAGATGTATTAACTCGTATAAATCAATACTCTCAATTTAAAGATGGTATGTTCATTTCATTTGCTGATCTGGAAAATATTATCCGTATAGACAAAAAGGGGGCTTCTTTTCTTAATATGATATATGCTGACCAATCTCGGCCATCGTTTTATTTCATCGAGCTCTTGCGCTTTATCCAAAGCAAACCAGAATTAACAGAGCAATGCTCGCACCTGCTTAAAGAACGCCTCAAAATTAATACAGAAACAGATGGTGCCCCTATCACAGGAAACCTTCGCTTATTCAATGATCTGCAAAAGAAAATAGACTCGGAAATAAAAATACTACTAGGCCGCCTAACGGCTCTTAAGTCACGCAGCTTCAAAATAGACAGGGAGCCGCGACAAAAAATAAAACAGCAGATAAATGGTGCCATTGCACAACTGAATGAATTACAAGAAATGCGTAAAAGGGCGGAATATCGTGAATTATATACCGAATACGTGCGCAGGACAGCTGCTGCTGATCAGCATATTTCATCAGAAATAAAAACGTCTTATCCACGTTTGAAAGATATGCTTTCATCCATACAGAACACAGTTTCGGTTAGTTATTGTGTCAGAACCTTGCTGCTTCATTTATCTCAGTAAAATACAGAAAATGTAGGCAAAAACTCTAGTGCATTAGGGACCGACCACGTAGACGTGTTAAGCGCATGGAAGGGCGAGGGTGAGTTGCCATTCCCGTTCTAAACCCAGTTCTTTAATCCAATGATTCAAGTAATTTTGATCAATTTGAGTTTGGCTGAGAATTCCGCGAATATCCGTGATGTGCTTCTCTGACCCGCCCTGGCGTAAGAAATCGAGTTTTTTCAATATCACATCTTCCGGACTGGCAACAAAGACCTCTACCCCTTCCCATAGTGGAATCCTTTGGCGACGGGTAAATTCTTCCTTTGCATGTGGAGTCATCTTCCTAATGACGACATCGACTTTAAGCCCGGAATCATGATGAATCAGATTGAACTGTCCGCGATGCACCACTTCAGTGCGGATGACTTCGTTCGGCGGACAGTAGAATTGGTCCAATGTGAAGAGTTCTTCAAATTTGTCGGCATCTTGTGGCGGTAGATCTATCACCAGATCCATGTCGTGAGTCAGCCTCGGCTCTCCGTACGCCATGGAGGCGATAGATCCAACCACCATATAGGGGATCCCAGCCGACTCGAGCTTCTTGATGACTAGTAAAAAACTTTCAAAGCCAGTATTCACTTACAACCCTTCTCAATCAACGCGTATACCATGTGATTTAGCTCACGCTCGGAGAGATCTGGATGTTTTTGCTTTAATTGGAATTTTTTGACACGAAAAGCGAATTCAAATAGCTCCGAAGCGGCTTTGATCTTTCTTTGAATCTGTTTTAAGTCAAACCGGGCTGCCTGTTTCATAAGTCAATACTATTCTAGCATTGGCCTGATCGAAAATAAAACCATTAATTGAAATTTTTTTAACGGGCGACAATATATTAAATAAAAAATATTAATTTAATAAAAATTCTACTGGCGTTTAAAATTAAATTTTAGCTAAGATGTTTTCCTTATGAAGATGCCAGTTGTTATTTCGCTAATATTTGTGCTTCTTTTTATTTCAGCATGCAATAGCTCGGACCAGCCGAGCGCTCCTTTGGAAGAAGAAGTTGTTTTAGATTTATCTGATCCGCAATCGCCTGATCAGCAATCAGATGATAACTACAACACAAAGCAGCAGCCAGGCCCGGTGCCGACCAAGACTATAACGCCTTCTCCGGAACCTACAGCGTCACCAACTCCAATGCCTAGCCCATCTCCTAGTCCCACAACAGAGCCGAGGCGGTTTTTAGTGGATGCTATGATTTTTAATGGAGTCGGGGTTAACGCATCAAACGGTCAGGCGTTGATTGATCTTGTGGCGTCTCATGGATTGAGTTACGAGGTAATTGATTCGGCAAAATTAAACTCAATGCCGTTGGATCAGCTTTTAAAATACGGCGTTTTCGTGTGGCCTGGTGGAGATGCCAATCAAATGAACAGTGCGCTTACATCTGAGACACGGGTCCGGGTTCGACAGGCTGTTAGGCAAGGTGTTGGCTATGCCGGATTCTGTGCAGGGGCTTGGATTGCCGTAGGCCCTGATGCTTTAAACAAAGCGCCTTATTGGGGATTTGCAATAGCATCAGGAGATTATCTAAAAGTTTTTTATCCATTAGTTCCGCCGCCGCCTGATGGGTTCATGGTTTGGGTTCAATTTCCAGATGGGTCCAAAAGAAATGTGGTTTGGTGGCAGGGCCCCTTTTTATGGAAGTCATTGGGAAGTATTATCGCCAAATATGCGGACGGAAGCTCGGCGATTTCAGAAACCTGGTCGGGTCTTGGTTATGTTACTCTTTCAGGTGTCCACACGGAAGCGCCTCAGAGCTGGCGTGATGGAATCGGTTTGGTTGATAGTGATGGTTTGGACCTTGATATTGCGTGGGACATGATCGATGCAGCTTTAAAGCAACGGCCTTTAGCGGCGTTTTAGGTGGGCGTGCTCGCCGAAACAGTTTGACAAGCCTATCACTGTCATTTATCTCCAAATAAAAAAAGGGGCGTCGATTATGATTAAATGCATGTCGCATGTGTGTCGTATGGTGGGCTTGGTGTTGGTCGTGGGCGGAACATTTCTGTTGTCAGGCTATGTTTATGCCAGCGAGGCTGAGCTTAAGATCCCAGAGCTTACAACAGTTTATAATATTCTTGGCTTCACTGTGCAGGGTACCACCATTCTTGGTGTCGGGATGCTCATATCCGTTTTGGGAATGGTGTTTGGCTTCATTGAGTTCAGAAAAATCAAGCAATTGCCCGCACACAAGGCGATGCTTGATGTTTCACACCTGATTTATGAGACATGTAAGACATATTTGTTTCAGCAAGGAAAGCTTCTTATCTTACTTGAAGCCTTCATAGGCGCTTGTATCGTCTATTACTTCCTGGTCCTTCAGCATATGGAGCTGCCGAGGGTTCTTCTGATTCTGTTATGGTCTGTACTTGGAATCCTGGGTTCATTTAGTGTGGCGTGGTTCGGGATCCGCATCAACACTTATGCAAACAGCCGCACCGCATTCGCGTCGCTTAGGGCTAAGCCGTTCAGTATCATGGAAATACCTTTGCGTGCCGGGATGTCGATCGGCGTCCTGCTGATCTGCGTGGAATTAGTGATGATGATTTTCATACTTCTATTCGTCCCGAGGGAAAGTGCCGGCGCATGCTTTATCGGTTTTGCTATCGGTGAATCTCTAGGGGCTTCTGCCCTTCGTATTTGCGGCGGTATTTTCACAAAGATTGCCGATATCGGCTCTGATTTGATGAAGATTGTTTTCAATATCAAAGAAGACGACGTACGTAATCCTGGTGTCATAGCTGATTGCACAGGCGACAATGCCGGCGACTCAGTGGGCCCGACGGCTGATGGGTTTGAAACTTACGGTGTGACCGGTGTTGCCCTGATTAGCTTTATAGTGCTCGCGGTCGGAATGGGCATGGGTACTGATGGCAAGCTTTCGGTGTTAGCTGGCGGAATCGAAACACAGGCCAAGTTCATTGTTTGGATTTTTGCGATGCGCGTATTGATGATCGTGACGTCGATTTTCTCATATTGGCTTAATAATAGGATCGCAAAATCACTTTACGCCGAGAAGGATCATTTTGACTTTGAAGCCCCGCTGACCACCCTCGTATGGCTGACTTCGATTGTCTCTATCATAGTTACTTACTGTGTAAGCTATGTACTTATCGGCGATATGGGAGCAGGACTTTGGTACAAGCTCTCGACAATCATAAGCTGTGGAACCGTTGCTGGTGCTTTAATTCCGGAGCTGACCAAGGTTTTCACGTCAGCGAAATCAAAGCATGTGGCGGAAATCGTTGCCGCATCTAGGGAAGGCGGCGCGTCCCTTACTATTTTGTCAGGGCTGGTTGCTGGTAACTTCAGCGCGTTCTGGAAAGGCATGGTCATGGTAGGCCTCATGTTTGTGGCTTATATGACTAGTAACATGGGACTAGATCAGTTCATGGTTTATCCAGCCGTGTTCGCATTTGGTCTTGTTGCGTTCGGGTTTCTGGGCATGGGTCCTGTCACGATTGCAGTGGATAGTTACGGACCCGTAACTGACAACGCACAATCGGTATTTGAGTTATCACAGATCGAAAGTGTCCCAAACGTTAAAGCCGATGTTCAGCGTGAGTTTGGCTTCACGCCGGATTTTTCAAGGGGCAAGCATTACCTGGAAGAGAACGATTCTGCTGGTAATACCTTCAAAGCTACGGCCAAGCCGGTTTTGATCGGTACCGCTGTCATAGGTGCGACGACGATGATTTTTTCGATCATTTTGCTGTTGAACCTTAAGCTTGATTTGCTAGATCCCCGGGTGTTGCTCGGTCTTATAACTGGTGGCGCGGTGATCTATTGGTTCACTGGTGCTTCAATACAGGCTGTGACTACCGGGGCTTACCGGGCCGTGGAATACATCAAGCGGCATATAAGGCTTGATTCTGATGCGAAGGCGTCCGTTAAAGATTCAAAGGAGGTCGTCAAGATTTGCACCCAATATGCACAGGCTGGGATGCTAAATATTTTTGGAGTCATCTTTTGTTTTACGCTAGCTTTTGCGTTCTTTGACCCCACTTTCTTTGCGAGCTATTTGATCTCTATTGCCGTGTTTGGATTGTTCCAGGCCATGTTCATGGCTAATGCTGGCGGTGCCTGGGATAACGCTAAAAAAGTCGTGGAAGTCGACCTCAAGGAAAAAGGTACTCAGCTTCATGCGGCAACGGTGGTTGGTGACACCGTGGGTGATCCCTACAAAGATACATCTTCAGTCGCGCTAAATCCGATCATTAAGTTCACGACATTGTTTGGTTTGCTGGCCGCTGAAATTGCTGTGTCAATGAGCGATGTAGCACGCTACGTCGGTGTGGTGCTTTTTGTTATAGGCCTTTGCTTTGTGGCGCGGTCTTTCTATGGAATGCGGATAAGTTCAGCAAAGATACGTGAAGCCAATGTTTCTGCAGGGGACGAAAGCAATATAGCTGATCACGCCAAAGTATAATGATCCGGACTTGACTCTGGTAAAGCTTATCCCCATTATCTATTTCAAAAGGAGCTTGTGCAACTATGGCTTGGGTTAAACGCATAGTATTATTCGTGGCAGTAAATATTTTGGTGATGGTGGCGATCGGTATATTGCTTAGGGTGTTCGGAGTTCAACCTTACCTGACAGCAAATGGGATCGATTACGGATCACTGATGGCTTTTTGCCTGATTTACGGTATGGCCGGAGCATTCATTTCCCTTGCGCTGTCACGAATGATGGCAAAATGGATGATGGGTGTACGGGTGATTGATCCCCGTACGCATGATCATGATTTGCAGCAGCTTGTTCAGATTGTCCATAACCTGGCAAAAAGCGCCAGGCTTCCTTCCATGCCCGAAGTAGGTATTTATGAATCACCTGAGGTCAATGCTTTTGCAACCGGACCTACAAAGTCACGTGCCTTAGTCGCTGTTTCAAGCGGCCTGTTGTCACGGATGCGTTCTGCTGAGGTTGAAGGCGTTCTAGGACACGAAATAGCACATATTGCTAACGGGGACATGGTGACGATGACACTTGTTCAAGGCGTGGTTAACGCTTTTGTAATGTTCCTTTCGCGCGCCATTGCGTTTGCCGTGGCGCAAGCCCTAAGAGGCGATAAGGATGAACGCGGGGGTGGTTTTTCATACGGCACATACTTTATGGTGCAGATAGTGCTCGAGATCATGTTCATGATTTTCGGCGCGATGGTTGTTGCGTGGTTTTCGCGTGTTCGTGAGTTCAGGGCGGATAAGGGCGGCGCGATGCTAGCTGGCCGCGATAATATGATCCAGGCTCTTGAAGCCTTGCGCAGAACATATGAGATGGTGGATACGCATGCCCAGCCTGCTTTGCAGACATTGAAGATTTCCGGCCGTGGCTCCGGGCTTTTGAGGCTGTTTGCTTCGCATCCGTCCCTAGAGGATCGAATCTCAAGGCTTGAGAGAATGAGCGCTTAACTTTATTCTGTAGTGGCTACTGTGATGGTTAGGTTGTCCGAGTATTGCCCTGCCATGGCTTGCCCTGAGTCATCGATCGTGAAACCCAGCGAGTTGGCGATTCCGGATAGCGAGGTCTGTCCACTGCCACTGGCCACTTCAACTGGTCCGCTTAGGTTTTGTGCTGTTGAGTTTACACGCATGATATACGGTATTGCTGTGCCAATGGTTGCGGACGTGTGGCGTAATATACCACTGTTTTCTGATGAGATTGTCAGTGAATAACCGGCGTTTGAACGCACGAGGAGACTGCATGTCTGTGTTGTACCGGGAGTGAGCTCGGCGAAATCTATTGCAAGTGACGTTTTTGACGGATCAAAAAATGCCCCGTTTTGTGAAACTGATAATTCAATTATTCTTGGCATGACGGTGCTTATCGTTACGGAAGCCGTGGCTTCCGGTTTCTTAAATGATGTAAAATCAGTTCCATCATATGCTTTGATTATGAAGCTATCAAGATAAGTCCCTGGTGGTTTAAGTGCCGGAGTGGTTGCCAGATCCGTGGGGATTTGAACATAATATGTCATGGTTTGTGTAAGGGATGCCCCTTCCGGAAAGCTTGAAGTGATATAATTATCAGTGCTCAGGATATCAGGAAGATCCTTAAGAACCTTGCTCAGCGACGAATCCTGGAAAATTTGGTAGTTTAAGTTGGCAGCAGCCCCGGTCATTATCCTGTTGTAATCAGATGCCCCGCCTTTGGTGAAGGCTAGGCTGTAGCTGCAAGCGGGGTGTCTTGATTTGCTTATAGTGATGTTTACCGCCCTAAAATTAAAGTTCTGGTTCCAGACAATGTCTATGGTTGAAGCGCTTAGCGATAACCCGCAGTCAGCCAGCACAGCAATTGGGCAAAGCCATCCAGCTATAATCACCAAGACATTAATCAACAGTCTTAGTGAATTACAACTATTTGATTTGTATTTTACCGATATCAACATGGTTTGTGCTGCTTTCCTTGATTTCAAGTTTTACGAGCGCCTTTTCGTCTTCAAGTGAGAAAAGCTGATAACCGCCTGGCTTGACCTGTTCCATGCTAAAGCGGCCATTACGATTCGTGAATAATAATATTGGCTGCGACGAAGGGGGGTCTATTGATCTTAGTTCGCCTGACCATAGTTTAAGAGGATCCCCAGCCTCATTTGCCAAAACACCTGTTACAAGAAGCGTAGGGTCTTCACCGATTTTTATAAGGGTTCCACTTTTATATGTCGGATGTATGGTTAGAACAGGGGTCGGTGGCTTTACCGCTAATGGCAATGACGGCACATCCAGATTAATCTGGTTATGACGGTATGAAACAAGGTCAGGCGTTGATGCTACCCCGATCCAATCGGATGAGGAATCATAGCTGCCGTCATCATGAGGATTTATATGAATCGTGCTTGAGCTCAGATCTTTTTCTGGCGCCACGAGTGCGAAGCTGTCAATGATCGGCCTGCTTAAGCTGAAACGGCCACCAGCGAATGCCAATGCTGTTCCTGCATGTACTGAAGTTGTTTGTTTGAAGTTGCTTTTATCACTTGCTCCAAAATCAACGTTATGGTTGATGCCGCCTTTGAATCTGTTGCCGGTGTAAGATGCATTTGCTTCAACCGCACTTCCAATGGTTGATGTGCTTGCCTCCGTGCTAAGCTGGTATGCCCCGACAGTATTGGAAGGCGGAGAGTAAGCCCACCGCGTGGTTGCTTCGGTATTTTCAGTGTTAAAGCTTGTGCTTAGGGATTGATTGCGTGACGGTAATTGCCAATGAAGCAGAAATAGGGCTCCGAAGCGCCTTGTGCTGTCATGGTTCCGCACGGAGGTAATTAGAAAAGTCGTATCAATGTTGTTTAACCAT
>CAYHPW010000059.1:0-14305 GCA_964358645.1 uncultured Bacteriovoracaceae bacterium
ACATAAAACGCAGCTGAGGCTGGATGCTCTCCGTCAAGGTGTCAAAGTCACGTCATTGCATCGAGAGCGGGAACCAACGATGGTACAAAAAAGCCAAGTAGGATACCACCTGCCATCGCCATGAAGATCCAAACAGTTAAGTACCGATCCAGAAACGAAAGCCGCTTTTCCATTGGAACTATCCTCATTCATCGTTGAAGGTTATTTACACGTCCAGCCGCTCTCGAAACAATCGAGGATACGGCATTGGGCTACCGCTTTTCGGCTATCACCGCACGCCTCAGCAAGCTCCTTGAGTGACCGTCTCATTCTATGAAGGTCTTTGATTTTGGCTTCGACTTCCGAGACTTTACGATCGGCTTTTCTTCTAATATCGGTGCAGGTCGCGCTCGGATTTGTATTCAGCTCAAGGAGTTCCTTGACCTCAGCCAAGGTAAAACCCAAGTCCTGCGCTCGCTTGATAAAGCGTATTCGCATTGCGTCATTAGGCTCGTACCGACGAAAACCGGATAACCGCTTAGCAGGACGGCGAAGTAGCCCTTTCCGTTCATAGAATCGCACGGTCTCTACGCCCACCCCCGAGGTCTTTGCTAACTTACCGATAGTTAGTTCATCCATTAATACTTCGTATACACCCTGTACTATGGTACGGAGTCAAGAATATAGGCGGCCATGCCTCAGCAGAAAGGCGCCCCGAGCAGTTGCTCATCTGGACGTGGAACCTGTTCCTTCTCGGAATCGGAAGGTAAAGCAACCGGCACAGCTTCTTTTATCATGCGCCCATCTGCGGAGATTATTCCAGCATCGAGAAGCTTTTGCCATGCGAGAGCGGCCAACTCTTTTTTGGACATTTGGGCGTAGATGGTCTTTTGCTCGACCCGCTGAACGGGTTTCCCCTCCAAGCGATCCAGCGTGTCTTGAGCTGCTTTCAACGTACTTGCACTCTTGACGTTTCCGAGAAGCGCCATGCCTGCAATCCGGGCTGCGATGTAGGGACCGACCTCCCGCCTGATCTTATCGGCGGGCCAGCCTTCCTGGACCATTTGGCGGAGCTTCGGAAGGAGTGTCTCCCGCAGACTGTCGAACTCAGCGAGATCATCCAGGGATCTTGCTATCCGTTCTTCTTGCAGACCGTGCTTATTTCGATGAGTCGCCATTTCACTTCCTCTACGCCGCATCCCTGCAAAACAGTTCTCGCATGAATCCACATCTTATATTGAATATACATATATCCTCTCTACGCGCAAATTCTTCCGAGAGGTCTTTAAGAAAGTCACTTGGATAAAATCAGAA
Source organism: uncultured Bacteriovoracaceae bacterium (assembly GCA_964358645.1). Classification (GTDB taxonomy): domain Bacteria; phylum Bdellovibrionota; class UBA1018; order UBA1018; family UBA1018; genus JBBTDV01. Next base: position 1,294 of record CAYHPW010000059.1, read on the forward strand.
TTATTACAGAGCCAACAACTTCAGACATGCATTTTGATAAAACCGTAAATCTATTTCACAGCTATGCGGTGAAACGGAAGGCTTCCCCCATAATATCTGTGCTCGAGAGCGATCACGAGCGCACCGAGGTTTTTTGCATATTCCATGAACATTTTATTCCCGCTGTAAATAGTAGCTGCATAAATATGGCGCTTAAGTACTAGCGACAGCGTCACATGTCAATGAAGCCGCGTACAAAGTGAAACTAATTGTTAACGCTATTTGGCGGCAATGAATTTGCCCAGGTCATCTATCGCCGCTGTTTTTCGCCATCACGCAACGGCACCTGGACCCCCTCCTCAAACAACTTCTCGGAGGTCACCCGACCGCTCTCATCCCACTCAATCCATTTCCCATGCTTCTTGCCAAGCTTGTATGCACCCTCGATCGCTTTTTGGCCGTTAAGGTGCCACTCGGAATATTGGCCATCATTAACGTAGGCGCCGCTAGAATTCTTGCTCTGCTGGCACTGTTTGGTGCCGACGAATGGCTTATCACGTGATGGCTCGCCACCATCACTGCATGGTTTGGATACGGTCGTGCAGCTAAAAAACATGATAGAAATGTACAGCGCTGTTTCCTCCAGGGGCCTAACCCTTCTTAGAGGTTGTCGTGAACTTTGCTTGGCACACATAAGATTATTCTCCACAAAACTCTTTATAAGATCAAGAAATTACAAATGATTTTTAAATTATTTGCATTTCTTGATAATATTAATTAATATTAATTATGTATGAAGTGGGTGTTAATTTTAGTTATTATTTTAAACACACAACAATCGCTACCCTCACAGGCCAGCGAGGAGCCGAAGCGACAAAAGGTGATAGATTTTGAAGACGAAATGATCGAGGGGGTGAATAAACACCCATACGATTCCGTAAGCCAGATTTCTGAATCACAAAAATCTGGACACAAACAACATCTTTATAAAAAACGAATCGGGTTCCGCACCGAAACACATGAGCTACTTAAGAATATGAGATTTATCTACGGAGGAATAAAGCGATGACCTCATATCTCGTCACTGCGGCCACATGCTCAAGCACTGTTCCATCTTCCTGGAGCAGGATCTGGAATGGCAAATCACCACTTCGCCTCGGCCTCACCTCTCATTGGATTATCAAAAAAACCACTGGCGCAATAAATATTACAAACACGGTCACAAAAGATGTGCGCGACATTCCGTTAATTGAAATTCAAAGCACGAAGGAAATCCTCTTACAAAGCGCATGCCCCATTAAACTAGCAATCAAACCCGCAAGGACCATCGCCCCACTGCCGCCGCATTTAATAAAACCAACAACTACTTATCAGCAACTTGAAAAAAACGAGCAAAAGTATTTTAAAAAAGCACTCAAAGCCTCTGCCATCTGTCTTGCGGCATTCAGCTTGGTCACATGGATATGGCCAAAACCAGCCATTTACGAGGAAATCATCCCACCCCAATTGACCAAGATCATCCTAACCCCATCGGCAGGAAATAATCATCAAATCGCCGCACAAAACACCGCCAAAGAAAGATCAAACTCACTTAAAAAGACGCTCGCATTTCAACAAAAGACAATTCAAAACAGCATAAATGGTCTCCTAAATGGCGGCATGACCTTGCTGCTTTCAAAATCTAACCCCATTGGTCCGGGCTCTTCGCACGCAGCACGCAGGACCATGGACACGAAATCATCCGGGATAATACCTACTACAACCGAAGTAATTCAAAACAACCATGCAAGAAATACGAATATCGCGATGCTTGGCGGTACACTTGAAAACAGTGGAGCCAGCAGGGTTGGTTACACCACTGGTGCCAGGGCCAGCGTGGCTGGACAGGGAAAATCACAAATCGCTTTTGACACCGTCAACTCTATTGTCGAGGAGGGCCTAACAAAAGACGAGGTTGGCCAGACAATTCATCGCCACCTTAAGGAAATAAGATATTGCTATGAGGCCGCCATCCTGCGCAACCCAGCAACGGAAGGCCGCCTAATCATTAATTTCATCATTTCAGGCTCCGGTGGCATAAGGTCGTCGCAAGTAAAAACATCCACAGTTTCTGACACCGGACTGGATAACTGCATAATACAAAGGCTGACGGCATGGCGGTTTCCGCAGACAAAAGGCGGGATCGATGTCGCTGTATCATATCCATTCATATTTAAGATGCTAGGGAGGTAACGTGATGTTGCTAGTTACATATTTATTATTTATGATAACCATATCAAACTCAAGCGCCGAAGACGAAGCACAACAGGTCAATATAGACGCGATAAAAGAAAAATACTGGGCCCGCGGCAACGAGACGGAACTCGGCGTGGTGCAGAACAGACTTTACTCGAAGGAGAGCAAACTAGAGATTGGTTCTCTTGTTGGGGTACTGAGTACTGATCCGTTTCTTAGCGTAAAATGCCTGGGCATCAAGGCAGGCTTTCACTTCAGCGAGTATTTCGCGGCTAACATTCTAGCATGGAAGAATTTTGTTGAACCATCTAGTGCCTTGCTTACATTTCAAGAAACCGTCGGCGCCACCACTAACAACAATCCACAGCGGTCATTCATCGGTACCGAGCTGGCGGCAAGCCTGATTTACGGAAAATTAAGCCTCATAGGAAAAGCGATAATATACTACGACCTCCATCTTTCAGCGGGCGGAGGGGTGACGGCCACGGAATCCGGCAATTACTTTACGCCATTAATAGGCATCGGCCAGCAGATCTTTCTTTCACAATCAGTCTCACTGCGGGTTGACTACCGCGCGATGAGATATACGGAAACCATCATAGAAAAAGTAATCACGCCTAAACTCGGCCAGCCCATAGGCCAGAGGGTCAACTGGACCAACGCAGTCACACTGGGGCTGGATTTTCTGTTCGGACTATGAATATGAAACCTAGATGGAAATGCACACTGATTTTTTTGCTCACGCTGATACCGATCAATGAAAACATTGCGGACACGAAAAACATCCCACGAGCAACAAACCCATGCTCGCCACGCGAGCAATGGACCCTGCCGAATTCATTACCAGCCAATTCCGCTGAGATTTTCTTGTCCTCTTTGCGCGGATCAATAAAATCTGTACGCAGTTTTGCGGAAGCTCTTACCATTCGCCGCAAAGCCTCATCACCACAGAGCTTAAAACTTTTTGCGGAGTACTGGATCTCGCGCTCACTTTATGAAGCAGGCCTGATCCACGCGGCGCACGCCGGGTTTTCAGCAACATTGGCAAAAAAAGCAAAATCAACCACCTCCGGCATACGTCTCGCGGCCCTTGGGTGCCTGATCGCCATACATGACCGTTACACGTCCATACAGTTGGATCCAGGCATGTCCAGCGTTTTACACGAATTATCAAAAAATGCCGTACTACAAGACGAATTTAGATCAATTCACGATGCTGCTTTATTGCTACTATTTGACAGCTTGGGCGGTGATAAGCCAAACCAAAACATTATAGGTCTTCTACGAGGATCCGGCGCTCACTGGTCACTCGCCAAGGGCGTGCTAGCCGCGACAGAGAACAAACACGACATCACCATCAGCGAGCTTAGCAGATTCATTACATCAGAAACACGCTCATCACGCTTACACCGCTATGACAACCAGGCCAGGCTTCTTATGGCAAGGGCATATTATTCAAACATGATGTTTGATAAGGCCTCAGCAGCGCTTAAAGAAATTTCCAAACAATCAAATGAATTGGTCACCGCTTTATCAGAACTTGCATGGGCGCAACTTTCAGCCAATCAGTTGCATGAGGCGATAGGAACCACGTTGTCGCTGTTTTCAGGAGGATTGCGAAGAACCTTCACTCCTGAATCACCAATGATCCTGGCGATGGCGTTTAACGAACTATGCCGGTACCCTGAGGCGATCAATGCATCAAATCTTTTCAGGGCGCAATACGCGGCAACCCGCCAGTGGCTTGTGTCTTTTGCAAAAAAGCCGTATAGGCTGTACGGATCGGCCACAGCCGCCCTCGTGGCAACCATCCAAGATGAACCACGGGCACCGGATCATGTGATAAGCGAGTGGCTGCGTTCACCAGTCTTCATTTCACACCAGGAGGAAATCAACCTCACATTCAGTGAAAGCAAATCAGCGGAAGGCTTCGCAATATCAGGACAGGCCGAGCAACATGATATTTCCACGCAGGCCGTCGCGCTCATAGACAGGCTTACACCACAAGTCAGCACGCAGAGTCTGTCTTCTGATACGGATGCGACAAAAATGCTAATTCGGCTCCGAAACTTGCTTTTATCATTCCACAAGATGCAGGCAGCCGCGCCGATCTGGAAAATACTTCACGGCAATCAATCGAATCACATGGCAGCCAGAAAAACCAACCTCCTTGCCAACATAGAGCGCGACTTACACGAAAGAACACTGCGGATGCTCTGGCAACTGGATGAGGTTGCCGAAAACATACGATTGCTAGAAGTAGAGGTTTATGGTGGAGCAACAAAAGATATTATTAAACAACATATAGATAAGGCAGCCAAGATCAAAAAAGAAAACCCAATCACAAAAACCACAGGCCCAAAAACATGGGATTGGGGGACCACGCGTCTCATTGCAAATTCAGGATCTGAAACAGAGGTATGGGAAGACGAACTCGGCTCATTCAAGGCGGACCTTACCGATAAGTGCGGCGGACAGCCTTAAAACTGCCATACTTTATTGATTTAAATAATAATTAATACGTGTGTATAAAATTTAGTCACCTTTCACAGCCTAAATAGGCCTAAAACCCACCCCACCACACAATAAAGTGGCACCTACATTGCTCTATCTACTTTTAAGTTCACACATGCAGAGTTAAGAGCGGCAAACAAAGAGTTGGATCTAGAGGAGTGAAGAGCAATGAGAGCAAAAAATCTTAAGGTGTTTTATACAAGCCTCATGTTAGTTTCATTATTAGTCATGAGCGCATTGGTTTCAGCTATGGCCGAGAATGAGTCATTAAATCTTCCAGACTCACAAACCACTTCAAGTTTACAAGCAACACGTAGCTTCGCGATGCACCAAAACAACTATCCAAATAACTATTATAATGACAAAAAACCTACATACGTTAGAAGAATGACCCCATTCGAAATACTTTACGATGCATTCGAAGAGAATACCGACAAACAAACCGGCAATGGGATTTATGACGAAATCACACTCAGAAGTTCAAACAAGCTTATCTGTAAAACTGATTACGAAGGCGTATTCGCTACAATCGTCTGCAACTAACAACACGCTTAACGTAAAAGCGTGGTAAGCCCCAGGGGATCAACCTTCTCCTTATGGATCACGGCCTGCCAGTGCAGGTGAGGACCGCTCACGCGCCCTGTTTTCCCAGATAAACCAAGCAATGTCCCACGCTCGACAAACCGGCCTTTTTTTACCTTGATCCTGCTCATATGCGCATAGACGGTGAATACGCCGTAACCGTGATCAATCAGCACCGTATTGCCACTAAAAAACAAATCCTTCGCCAGCACCACTTTCCCGCCAGCTGGCGCATAAATAGGCGTCCCCTCCGGGGCCTTAAGATCAAGGCCGCCATGGAAGCTGTTAAGCTGCCCATTAAAAACCCGCTTCTTCCCGAACGGACTCGTGATTTCACTTTTTATCGGAAGCACGAATGGGCCACTCCACTGCTTTCGTCGGGTCACAACATTATAAATAGCGCCGACTTCTTTCTTATCACTAAGAATCCGCTTAAGCTCTTGCTTGCTAGGTTCTATGTACCGCTGTGAGACACTAAGCTGCTCGGAGGGGTAGTTGCCGTCCTGGACCGTGATAGGCAATAAAAGCATCCGATCGGCATCACCTTTAACCTTCACCACTACCTCAATCTTGGCTGGCCCTGGCTTGCTTGCGTAAGGAATACCTAAAATCGCATCATAAGAGCCTTCACCGCGCTCTGGCACAGGAAAAAATGGGAACTTTATTTCTTCGCCGACACCACTTAGCGTGCCGGACACTTTATCACCGCGTAACTTTTCAGGCAAAAAAACACTGACAACAACTATTGAGCCATTCGCTGCTTGCGGTGATGAAACCTCCGCCCTGATCCCGTCATTTAATATGGTAGGCAAGGCGGTAGGCGCGGGCGCAGGGCTGGATATTTCTGCAACATCTGCTGCGACACTTCCGCAACAAAAAAACAAAACCAGCAGATACTTAAATCGCCCTGACACCTTTTTTGCCGTCATAAAAAGTTATCTCAAGCTCCTGCCCTGACGAAATCTGCGCGGCACTCCTGATGATCTCGCTGCCGCGTACGCTGTCCCTGACAATGGAATAACCACGCTCAAGCACCTTAAGCGGAGAAAGCGCATCAAGCTTCCCTGCAAGCCGCTCAAGCATGAGATTTCTGCGGTCTATCTGCGTCTTAAGCGCGCGGCCAAGCCGCAGCCAAAGCTCGTCACATTTTTGCATCTGCTCCCTGAGCCGGTCACGCGGGCTTATCAGCCTGGCCGCGATGTGCGATAGTAAAGTCTTGCGTGTGGCAAGGTCCCTGATGATGGCTCCCTGCAAACGCGCACCAAGTTCTTTCATCTGCATGGCTGCATCAACCCAGTGACCTGTTATTATCTCAGCCGCTGCCGAGGGCGTTGGCGCCCTGAGGTCAGAGGTGAAATCCGATATCGTAAAATCCGTTTCGTGCCCGATAGCCGAAACCACCGGCACTCCAGAGGCCGCAATAGCTCTTGCAACTTTTTCCTCGTTAAAGCACCACAGATCCTCAATACTGCCGCCACCGCGCGCCAGGATGACCATCTCACCGAGCAAATGTTTATTAACCAGTTCAAGCCCACGAACGATCTGATCGGCGGCGCCGTCTCCCTGCACCAAAACCGGGACCACAACAACGCGCACGTGCGGGGCACGACGCCGCATGATGTTCAGTATATCCTGGATAACAGCACCGGAAGGCGACGTGACCACGGCCACCTTGAGTGGAAATCGCGGCAGATTGCGTTTTCGTGACTGGTCAAAAAAACCTTCGGCCGATAGCCTTGCCTTAAGAGCCTCAAACGCGGCTCGGAGCGCCCCCTCGCCAATCGGCTCCACCTGGTCAGCGGCGAGCTGATATGAACCCCTTGGCGAATAAAGACTTATCCGGCCATGACAAAGGACCTGGAGCCCGTCTTTAAGCTCAAAAGTTTTCTTGCGCGAAGACCAGCCGAAAATCGCCACCGAAATCGTGGCGCCGGCATCCTTAAGCGAAAAGTAAACATGGCCAGAAGCAGCCGGCCGGAAATTGCTTATCTCGCCTTTGATCCAAACATTGGAAAATGCCGGCTCGATCACACCGCGAATCTGCGCGGTTATCTCGCTTACCGTCCAGTGCTTTACGGAACCACCATTCACTTGTTTGCCGCGGTCTTCTGGATGCTTGATGCGCCGTCAGCCACGGTCCGCTGCAATTCCCTCGAGGCTATCTTTTTAAAGATCTCATACGACTTCAGATAATTCAGCGCCTCACGCACCTGGTAGTCTTCCTTTGGATTGAACTTCATCGGCGCCATCTCGTCTTCTTCCTTAACTTGAGGTGGGGCTGACTTCAAATCTTTTACATCACTGCTTTTCTTATCCTTTGATTGTTTAACAACAGCATCAAGATCTTCCTTCTTATATTCCTTCTGCGGGTCATCCGGATTTGCCATGTGGCCCTTCAAGTCTTTTTCGCGGAAATAATCCTGCTTACGCTTTGCTTCGGCAAGGAGCTTCGGATCAAAATCATCAAGCAGAATATCCGGCGCTACGCCTTTTTCCTGAATGCTCCTTCCACTCGGCGTGAAATACCTGGCTATGGTTAGCTTAAGACCAAGATCTTGCCCAAGCTCTATCACCGTCTGCACAGAGCCTTTGCCGAAAGTCGGCTGTCCCAGAATGATCGCCCTATTGTGGTCCTGTAGCGCTCCAGCTACGATTTCTGCGGCAGAGGCGGTGCTTGAGTTAACCAGGATAGCCACCGGGAAATCCTTCCTCGCCTTCCCTTTTCTGGCATACTTGGTTTCTTTCTGATCCTTGTTGCGGCCTATGGTGGAAACCACCGCGCCTTCGTCAACAAACAGAGACGCGACTTCAACAGCTTGATCAAGAAGCCCTCCTGGGTTCACACGTAAATCTAGCACAAGCCCACGCAGTTTTTGTTTAGCTTCAAGCTTTACCAGGGCCTTAACGATATCTTCAGATGCATTTTCGTTAAAACTCGAAAGCCTTACGTACCCGTAACCTGGTTCGAGTTCCTCGTTTTTTACAGCCTGGATCTTTATAATATCGCGGGTGATAGAGACCTCCTTGATCTTCTCAAACCCGTCCCGGTAAATAGAAAGGTTGACGCTCGTGCCTTTCTTCCCGCGCATCTTTGATACAGCCTCGACAAGGGTCATCCCCTTCGTGCTCTCATCATTGATCTTGACGATACGGTCACTGGGCTTAAGCCCAGCCCGCCAGGCTGGCGTATCATCTATCGGCGCGATCACAGTCAATATATTATCCTTCATGCCAATCTCTATTCCGAGGCCGCCAAACTTCCCGCTCGTATCAATCTTCATGTCCTTAAACACATCGGGCGGGAGAAAATTAGAATGAGGGTCAAGCGTCTCGAGCATCCCTTTGATGGCCCCGTAAACAAGATCCTTGTTTTTTACCTCATCAACGTAATTTGATTCAACGAAATGGAGGACCTTCTGAAAAAGCTCCAGATTCTCATAGCGGGACTGCTGCATACCCTGAACAACTGGCAGTGTCTTAGAAGGCTGCGCTGCCTCGACGGTGATATTAACTATGTGTTTAGTCAAACTCTGGCCAAGAACAACCCCAAGCCATGAAACGCTGAACACTAACCCCAATGTTGAAACCTTCTTAATTAATTTGATCATAAGATTTAGGCTAAACTAATTAACGAACCACTGCAACGGGTTCACTGCTACGTTTCGTGCTCTTAATTCAAAATAAAGAGGAATACCCGACTCATCAGTTACCCCAATTTTATCGCCGATTGCCACCTGATCACCTACCTTTTTATTGAATTCACCAAGCTGGGCATAGAGGGAATAAAAATGATTTCCATGATCCACTATCATTACCTTGCCATAGTTTGGCAAATCACCGGCGTATGCCACTTTTCCAGCCGATACGGGCTGAACCAAAGACTTGGCTGACACGGTGATATCTATTCCTTTCTTAAAAACATAGAGATTGGATTTAGTGTCAAAAACCCCGCCAAAACTAGATGTGATACGGCCATCTTTCACCGGCATTAAAAGCTTGCCCCTAAGTTTCGAAAACAAACTGTGAGAAACCGCAGCAGATGTTGATTGCTCCGTTTCCACGGCCTGTTCAAGCTCGCGCCGTGCATTAAAATCCGAGATAAGTCGCTCGACCCTTGACTCCGCGTCCTTCAATTTCCGGTAATTAAAAAGTTGAGAAACCCTTTCTTCATGCCGTTTGGCAAGTATATCTGCTTGAAGCCGCCTGTTCAGTTCGAGAACGCTTTCCTGCTCATCCAAATCCTGCAGCAGGTAAACCAACTGCTGCTTTTCCTCCTGTATCTGGGCTTCGAGCTTTTCTGAATCTATTAAATCTACTCTCAATGCATCTATCTCTTTAATCCCATGATCTGCGAGATTCACCATGACCCGCCGGTGGGGCGATTCGGTTTTTTCCATGTTAAAAAGAGTCAAAGGCTGCCTGATCGACCTATCCACAGCGACAAGAAAATGGCGCGCCGACTGCTGATGCTCCGCTATCTTCTTACCAAGGGTGATCGTTCGCGCCTCAAGCTCCGCGATGGTGTTCTCGAGCTCGACCAGTCTTTTCTTACCAAGGATCCGTTCTTCTTTCTGAAGTTTTATGAGAACCTGGATTTTTTTCATGTTGAAGCGGGCCTGGGCCTGGTTTTTCAGGCCATTAAGAAGCTCCTCTTCAATGCTTATAACTCTTGATCTCAGCGCGCCAAGCTGTTCAGCCAAACCTCCCGCCATTGCTGTCTGTTGTGTTAAAGCTAAGATCAGCAATAAAAGCAGAATCATGCCCGTTGCCCGTCTTGACCTGCCCACACTCCCGAAAAACATCCAAGCACCAGTCCTATTAACATCATTTTCACGGCTAGAGTTGACGTTGCAATCGGCACATCAACAAAAAGAGGTGAAAATGCCTGGAGCTGACGGCCAAGCCACACCCCCGCGCCAAGCCATGCTGACGCTGCCAGAATACCGCCCGCGCCACCCACTAGTCCTCCTGAAATCATGCCTGGAAGCCTGAGCTGTAAGAAACCCGCGCCCCATAATCTGAGAACGCCAACGGCGTCCGCGTGAAAATGCCTGTTAACTCTCGCGAGATGAACAAGCCCGGTCAGAAGCGCTATACAAAGACCAATCGCCACGAATTTACTGATCCAATTCAAGGCACCCAAAGCACCGGCTATGTGATAGTAACGATTTTTTGAACTCTCCACCGATTCTACTCCCTGGATCCCGCGTATGCGTTCCACGGCTGAATCCTGGATATCACCGGCAATCGTGACAAAATGTGGGACAACCGCATCCGCTTCAGAACCAAGGCTTTCCAGTTTCGCCCCCAGATCCGGGTACTGCTCCTTCACCTTTTCCATAAATCCATTTGTACCGGTGAACCCAAACTCCGTCAGTGCAGACGAACCCACTGCGATTCTAATGGAATCCGTAATCTTTCTTTCATCCATTCCAGCAGCAGAGTGATCAAGGTAAACAGTGACAACATGCTCTGACTGCACCTTCTTAAGAACCGGCCCAAGTCCGCGCTCAACCCACAGCGACAGCCCCACAAGAAACAACAACACTCCCACCGCCATTGTTGAAAAAATCTGGCTTAGCGGAGCGCGCCGCCAAGGCCTAAGTGCGATTTTCAATACATACATGGTTGCAATTCCTCTGATATTATCTTGCCACTCCTGAGCGTCACGCATCTCCTGCGGACCCTGCGTACAATGTCACGATCATGCGTAGCTATCAGGACCGCTGATTTCTTTATAAGATTAGACTTCAAGAAAAGATCCATCAATGACCACGCGAATTCCCTGTCCTGCGCGCCGGTCGGTTCATCAGCAATCACAAGGTCGGGTCCACGCGCGAGCGCCCTAGCCACCGCCACGCGCTGGGATTCACCTCCTGAAAGCGTCTTGGCCATCTGGTCTTTCTTTGCCGCAAGCCCCAGTCGCTCGAGGATGTCGGCTATCCTCTGCTTGCATTCCATGGAAATAACCCTTCTCCCACCGAGCGATATGGCCAGCGCGATATTGTCATAAACGCTCAAATCACTTATCAAACGTATATCTTGAGGTACATAACCGATCGACTGCCGTATCGCCCTTAATGTGGAAGAGGAAACCTTGGCAAGACGATAACCAAACAAACTCACGCCGCCCATGGTGGGAGATTCCTCGGTTGCGATCAATCTAAACATCGTTGACTTGCCCGCACCGGTCCCTCCAACCACATATGCAAATTCTCCGTTCTTGAGTTCAAAGTTTATCTGCTCAAGAACGCGGACCTGTCCCCTACCTTGTACATTATAAGATTTGGAAACTTCTTCTAGTTTAACCATGGCCTCCTACCCTCACAAATACCCCGTCCACATATAAGAATACGATACCAACATATTGAATTACAATGACCAAGCCACTCTAGTTGACATCCGACCCCTTACCCCCTAGTGTCGTTTAAAGTTGGCATGGGGAAAAAATGATATACAAAACCATAGTTAAGTTAGCGCTATTCATATGTATTTTTTGTAGTTTCATCCTTAATTTTTACGACGCCAAGGCCGATGCTTATGGAGCACCTGGCTTACCACATCGCTGGGCCCCGGCGCTCAAGCAAGCCATAGGCACGGCGTACGAACCTAGCACAGCAGCCTCTCCCGTGTGGTTTACGATCTCAGAGGGAATCATAAGTGAAGTATTTTATCCAACAGTGGACCAAGCGCAGGTCGGGGATCTGCAATTCATAATCACTGACGGCAGGGGTTTCTTTTCAGAGCAGAAACGTGACACCGACTACAGCGTGGCTTACATCGACGAAGGCATGGCCGTCCGTATAACCGGTAAGGATCGCTCTGGCCGCTACAGCTTTGAACAGGAAATCATCACGGACACAGCCTTGCCGGTCCTTAGAATCCATACGGTGTTGAAGGATCTCCAGCCTGACCTTAGATTTTTTGTCCTTTTCAAACCGGCGATAAACAACACCGGATCACAAAACGCCGCTCATACCAACTCCGAAGGATTGTTTGCGACCAAACTTAATTCTTATACCATAGGGAGCGGAAAATCCGTCCACGAGTCCACACCAGTTTATGCCGTCGTGAGTGCATCGATCCCTTTCATTGCCACCTCGGCTGGTTACGTGGGTTTCTCGGACGGCTGGCAGGATCTGGCGCGTAATTTTAAAATGACAATGCCATGGCAAAATGTAGGCCCAGGCAATGTGGCCACCACTGGTGAAATCAAGCTTAATGGAAATAACACGCAGGAAATAGACATAGCCGTTTCGTTCGGTAACAACAGCGCTGAGTCCTTGGCGCGAGCAAGGCAATCCCTTTCCAAACCATTTGAAATCGCCAAATCTGTTTACGAATCCGGCTGGCGGTCGTACATCAGCACGCTGGAGAATTCGCCACTCATGCAAGGAAAATCATTTTTCAAAACCAGCTCCTTCGCCCGCCGTTCAGCACAAGTGATCAAGATGCATGAAGACAAGGCCACGAAAGGCGCGATAGTCGCGTCACTCTCCAAGCCAGGCATACCGGATTCCGCGCGCTCGCTTGACGGCACCGGCGGGTATCACCTTATTTGGCCGCGGGACCTGTATCATGCGGCCATGGGTTTGCTCGCTGCCGGGGACATTACCACCGCGACCAACGTTCTTCGCTACTTCGTAAAAACTCAACGCCCGGACGGATCGTGGCCGCAAAATTTTTGGATAGATGGCGTGGT
>CAYHPW010000060.1:0-14116 GCA_964358645.1 uncultured Bacteriovoracaceae bacterium
GAAAGAACCAAAATACCCAAAACATCATCTATTACCGCCGCACCAAGAATGATCTGGCCGGAAAGCGATGATAACTTCCCGCTATCCTTCAGCAAGCGCGCGGTAATTCCAACGCTTGTAGCCGTCAGCGCTGCAGCTATAAATAAATTATGCTGAAAAGAAGATTCATCTAAAAAAAGAGGGACAACACCAAGCGCAAGAACAAACGGAGCCACCACTCCAGCGCATGCTGACAGGAATGCATCCACGCCAACACGGCTGATTTCCTTGATGTCCGTTTCCAGCCCAACAATGAAAAGCAGGAACAATGCTCCAAGCTCAGCAAGTGCTTTGACGATCTCCGATGATTCCACGGATTGAAAACTCAACCCAAAAGGCAAAACCATATTACCAAGTGCAACGCCGGTAATCAGTTCCACCAAGACACTCGGGATCCCAACCCTATCGCCCAAACCACCGAGCACTTTGGCCAACATCAAAGCCCCCGCCAGCAGGGCAAGTATATCAAGAAGGTGCATTACTTATTTGTAACTCTATTTTTCACGATCCGCTAGATTAACAAACAGCCATATCCACTTGCTACACCTATATAAGGCCAACGCGCAGTGCCCACCGTGACAACAATTCTAAAACTTCCGAAACAAGCTTCCCCGAGCCAGGTTGCAAATGATCTCCGGATGTCTCAAAAAACTCCACACTTGCCTTTGACTTTTTGAGCTCTCTAACAAGAACTTCCGTTGATTCCTTCGGTATAAAACTATCATGCCTAGCACTCACAAATATCACCTTTTGCGATGGTCTTAACGTTTTAACCACCTTTTCAGGTGACAGCTTTTCAGATTGTAAAATATTAAGGTAAAGCCAGCCACCCCATGAAAGGGCCCAGGCAACCGGATAGGACCAAATCCCATAACGTGACTGCCATGCTTGAATAAACTGATGCATAGCCGTTCCCGGCACATCACCAAAACCATGAATTATGGCAAGGCCCTTTATATCCTGGAATTTCTCAGCCGCTGCAATGGCAAACGGCGCACCAAGGCTAGCGCCAACGATTGTAAATCTCCCGACGTCCACATCATCACGAAGCTTGAGCGTCCTGATAAACTCACCTATCCCGTCCAAAGTGTCTTTCATCAGCGCTTTAACGGCAGGTGCATGTTTTAAGCTGGACGGGAATTCAAATTTTCTTGGCGGCAAAAAAGGATAATCAAAACTTCCCACTACTACCGGGGACGGCGGATTAATAAGCTCGAGAACCCGCGCGGCTTCCTGAAAACCACCAAAAACCAGCATCACTGGAAACTTGCTTTTAACCGGCTTGTCCGGGACTAAAATCGTAGCTTCGATTTGCTTGTTTGAAGGTATCGCAAAATGTAATTTTTCACGATGAAAGCTCAGAGCGCTTTCAGCACAGAATGCTGACACGCCGAGAATGGTAAATGCAAAACTTATAATCGCCGATACAACCGCGTTATACATTAATTGCAATTTGTCATTTATTAACAAACTCTGCTATTAGAATAGTCTAAAACCAATTCCAGGAGTTTAGCTTATGCAACGAATCTCACCGTTAATTTTTACGATCTTAATATTGATTGCAAACACTGCAAAGGCATCAGCCGACAACAAAAAGGAGCTTTGGGTATATACGTCGTTATACAAGGAGTTCGCCGCACCGATCGAGAAAGCCTTCGAGGAAAAATATCCAGACGTGGATGTCCACATTTTTCAAGCAGGCTCGGAAAAAATACAGGCAAAGATAGAAGCAGAGCTGCTAGCAAACCGCCCGCAAGCCGACGTGCTCATCACATCGGACCCGTTTTGGACAACAGCGCTTGATAAGCGTGGGTTAGTCCTATCACGCCCGACCAGGCCTAATGTGGATATTAATTATTATTCACTGATGGTCATCATAAGCCACAAGGACTTCCCACTTGAGAAGCGACCGGCGGCGTTTTCTGATCTAGCAAAGCCTGAGTACAAAAATCTGACCCAGTTCGGCAGCCCGCTAGAATCCGGCACGGCCTTCGCCGCAGTTGCATATCTGAGCCGCAAATACGGGTGGGATTTTTTTAAAAAGCTCAGTGATAACAAACTTGCATCAAATGGCGGGAATTCAACGGTCATCCAGAAAGTCGAATCAGCTGAAAAAAAACTAGGAGTAGTGTTGCTTGAAAACGCCCTCGCAGCCAAGAAAAGAGGGAGTCCGATAGAAATCATTTATCCTTCCGATGGATCAATACCGATCCCAAGCGTGCAGGCCATACTTAAAACTTCAAAACAACCCGAAGCAGCTTCTAGATTTGCTGAATTTCTCCTCTCAACCGATGGCCAAAAGCTTCTACGTAATGGTTATATGCACAGCGTGCGCAAGGATGTCCAACCGCCAGAAGGTGCGCCAGCACTTACTGATGCGACTAAAAATTCAACGAAGTGGTCAGCTGATTTATTCGGCCTAGTCGCAGACGAGGCAAAAACCATCAAGGAAAAATATGCCACCATGTTGCTTGACTAGTTTAACTAGCCCGAGCAACCGAAAGACCTGCAGATCTATATGTACTGGGTAGTGATATTAATATTGGCTGTTGCGCTTCTTGGGCCAATGGCTGGACTGTTTGCACACGTCGATAAGGCAGCTTTCATAGAAACCATGCAAAGCGCACAATTCTTGAAAGCGCTAAATATCACGCTGCTCTCATCCTGTGGAGGAGCTGTTTTTTCACTCATCATAGCAATCCTGCTGGCCCGCTCTTTCGCAACACATGAGTGGAAGCTTAAGCGCCTGCAGCGGCTGATCATACTCATCCCATATCTTGTACCGAACTTCATTCTGGCCACTGCTTACGTTATAGCCTGGAATCCAGTGACCGGCCTACTGAACGGCGTGATGCCGTTTCCATCAAGGCTATACGGACTTTACGGAATGACAATCGTGTTCGGGATCGCGCACGCACCACTTGCATTCTTACTGCTCGAAGACAAGTTCAAGCGAATTGACAATTCACTGCGCGAGGCAGCCAAGCTTTCAGGCGCAAACCAGACTACCATCCTCGCCAAAATCGAGCTGCCGCTTTTAAAGCCGACAATCCTGAGCGCATTTGGCCTTTGTTTCGCTCTTAATATTTCCGCCTTCGCGATCCCAGCTTGGATAGGCGCTCCCGAGCGTGCTTACACACTGACATACAAGATCTACCAAGTCCTTCAAGTAGGAGGCTCCGATGGGCTTCCCCGCGCGTCGGTGTTTTCAATAGTACTGTTCTTGCTCTCCATTCCGCCACTGCTAGTGACAGGCTGGATACAACGCCGCGAGCAAATGTTTACCACGCTCTCAGGCAAGGCAGCCAAAACCGGCGGCGAGAGCTGGTCTAAGCGCGGCTTCATGCTTTTTCAGATATTTTTCTGGGTAACTCAAACATTTTTCTGGATCGCCCCGCTGTTATGCCTGGCTGCCTCAACACTTGTAAAACCAGGATGCCTGCAGACCTCTGGCATTTCATGCTTTAACGACATGTCACTTAAATCATACTCATACGTACTCTTTGACTTATCGGAAACTCACGCGGCTTTTTGGGGGAGCATTGTCTACGGGACATTAAGCGCTGCGATCATCATGTTCGTCGCAGTTACAACCATCATTTGTTTTTCAAACAGACCTCTTCATTTGAAAACCGCAGAGTGGCTGTTTTCGCTGCCAGTGGCAACACCTGGAGCAATAATCGCGCTTGGACTGATTGTCAGTTGCTCCGGGAAATATGGGCTTAATATTTATAACACACCATACATCGCGGTCGCCGCTTATGTGATAAAGCACATTAACCTTGCCTTCCAACCGCTCAGGACCGGTTACGCAACAGTTTCACGCTCCATTTTTGAAGCTGCCCGCATCTCCGGTGCATCCCCAGCCAGGGTTTGGCGGGACATAATGCTCCCAATATTGCGGCCGGAAGTTCTTGGTGGTTTTTTCCTTGTCCTGATACCAATCCTTGGTGAACTGACGATGTCAATCTTCCTAACAAGCCCTTCATTCAAATCGATTGGAACGGTGCTTTTTGATCTACAGGATTACGCTGACCAGAGCTCCGCAGCGGCGCTCTCGATTGTCCTGGTCATACTTGTTTTAGCAACCAACAAACTGGCTCATTTCTTAAGCAAGGGCAAACTGGGGTATTGAGATATGACGTACCTTAAAATAAACGCATTACAAAAATCATATGGAAAAACCAGAATACTGGAAAACTTCTCGCTCGAACTCGTGAAAGGTGAATTCCTTTCACTGCTCGGCCCATCAGGCTCAGGGAAAACAACGATCTTAAGATGCGTTGCTGGTCTCGAAACCCCCGACCCGCAAAGCGGCGACATCTCACTTGATGGCATCAAACTATCTGGCGAAGGAACATTCACACCGGCAGAAAAGCGCTGCCTAGGCATGGTGTTTCAAAGCTATGCCGTGTGGCCACATATGAATGTATTTGAAAACGTCGCATTCCCGCTTAGGACAAATGCCAAGAGGCTTTCAATAGATGCAGCTGAAATCAAGAAGCGCACATTGGACGCGCTCAACCTTGTCCGGCTGTCTGGCTATGAAAGGCGCTATGCACACGAGCTTTCGGGAGGGCAACAGCAGCGGGTGGCCCTAGCCAGGGCACTTGCGATGGAACCAAAACTTCTCTTGCTGGATGAACCGCTCAGCAACCTTGATGCCCTGTTGAGGGAAGAACTTGGCTCGGAAATCCGCAAGCTCCAACAAAGCCTGAACCTGACAACAATCATGGTCACCCATGACCAGAAAGAAGCTCTGTCACTATCAGACCGCATTGTGGTGCTTGATCACGGAAAAATCGAAGCACAAGGAAGCCCCGAACTGCTTTACTCATCCCCGCCGTCACGGTTTGTCGCGGAATTCCTCTCAGGCGCGCAGTCACTGAAGCTAGCATCCGGAGAAGAGCGGCTCTTCCTGCCCAGACGTTGGAGGGAGACTGATAAACCTAGTATGGCTGGCGTGAGCGGCTTTCCGCCATTCCGCATAGTCTCACGGATTTATCTAGGCAAGGAATATGAGTACTGGGCGGAAAACCGGTTTTTCTCGGGAAACGTGCGATTTTTCCTGCGAGAAAAACATGACATCGGATCCTCCCTGCAACTCGAATACGATTCATGAAAAAAACGCCTCTTCTTATCATCTTCACGACAGTCCTTCTCGATCTCATCGGCTTTGGGATGGTGATCCCACTTGTCGCAATATATGGGAAACATTACGGTGCAAGCGGTTTGGAACTCGCGGTGCTCGGTGCCTCATATTCATTGATGCAGTTCGTGTTCGCGCCGTTTTGGGGAAATCTTTCCGACCGCGTCGGAAGAAGGCCGGTGCTGCTATTTTCCCTGACCGGCTCCACGGTTTCTTATTTTGTCTTCGGTCTTGCACCAAGTTTCACGTGGCTCTTGGTCTCCCGCGCATTTGCGGGCGCGTTTGCTGCGAATATTTCCACGGCCCAAGCATATATAGCTGACGTAACATCGCCTAAGAACAGGGCACGCGGAATGGGAATGATCGGCGCCGCATTCGGCATAGGCTTTACACTAGGCCCCCCGCTTGGCGGAATAGCTGCAGCAAGATTGGGCTTGGCTGCGCCAGGCTTGATAGCAGGTGCGCTTTGTGGTCTTAACTTGGTTTACGCATATTTCAAACTGCCAGAGTCATTATCTCCTGCGACAAAAGACCGTGTAAAGATGACTTACCGCCCGCTCGATTTTGAAATACTTGGCATTGCACTAAAGCACCCTGCACTCTTGATTTTGCTGCTTGTATTTTTTTTCGTGACATTCGGATTTTCAAACATGGAACAAACGCTCCCTCTTCTGTTCCAGTTTAAATTTCAACTTACAACAGAAACAGCCGGCTACAAGACGGGACTGGTGCTCATGTGGGCTGGCCTCACGAGCGCATTGATACAAGGATGGCTGATCAAGGGGCTTGTAACCCGTTTTGGCGAACACACCCTCATCAAAGCTGGGCTGGTTTGCAATGTGGTTTCCATGGCGGCATTTCCATTCATACCTTCATACTCTCTTTATTATATATTCATACTGCCAATCACGGTTGGATCGGCGCTCATAAACCCATGCCTTTCGGCGCTGATTTCACGCAGCACCCCACCTGACAAGCAAGGCGGTATTTTTGGCGTATCACAATCACTCGGCAGTCTCGCAAGAGCAACGGGCCCGTTTTGCGGCCTGATTGTTTTTGGCTTGGCTTCTTGGATTCCATTCCTAATAGCATCGGGTGCATCGCTCCTAATGCTGGTGGTGTTAGCCTGGGAACGCCTATTGCAAAATAGGCCTATCAAAGGAGATCACAAACCATGATTACTTCCACCTCCCCATCATCAGGCCCATCATCAGGCCCATCATCAAGACAGCAGTCACAATTACGTGAGGCATCAGGAAAACCATTTGAAACTGAAAACCGCATTGTCGAACTTTACGACAGGACAAGGCAGTGGGTCAGCGGCAACTACGGCAAAACATTAGGAGCCGTGGCAGCGCTGGCAGCTGTCGGCGTGATCGGTTATGTGCTAGGCCGAAACCGTTCGCCAGATGAGCAGCAGCCGAGATAACATCTGCGCGCTCTTGACATCACCCGGCTCTTCTGTAAGCGTAACAAGAGTCGATGTTTCAGAAAGAAAACGAGAAATACTTCCGCAATGAAGTGATAGAGCAGTATGAGATAGGTGAACACAAAAATTTCGTTTATCTAATTTTGGACAAGAGCTCACGATCATGCGCGATAGTGGATCCTCAAGAGGATTTAACGGAGCCACTTTCTGCGCTTGAAAAAAATGGGTTTGATCTAACTCACATATTGATTACACACACTCACTTTGATCATATCGCGGGGCTTGGTGAGCTACTTGAGTGCTTCCATAAAATAAAATTTGTTATTCACCAGCGTGAACTCCACAGGTTGAGCAAGAACATTTTGAATGACAAACGGCTCATTGCCATCACGGGTGACGAGACAATCAATGTAGGTTCCTTTGATGTCATGACGATCCATACCCCGGGGCATAGTGCAGGAGAATGTTGTTATCTTGTGCCGAATGAACCGGCATTTCTATTCACTGGCGATACAGTTTTCATCGGTGATTGCGGAAGGACGGACCTTGATACTGGAAGCACTCAAGAAATGTTCAGATCGATTCAAAAGTTAAAGGCTCTTCCACCGGATACGATCATCCTGCCAGGCCATCATTACAGCCTTGAGTGTGTTTCCACAATCAAGCGGGAGATAGCTACAAGCGCGCCGTTTAAATGCACCAGCGCTTCAGAACTAGAGCGCCTGCCTTAATGCCTCACGCAGAGAGATGAGTTGACGATCAAGCAAATTCTGATTTTGAATACGTTCTTTTTCAACTTGAGACGCTATTGCATCAACGGTCTGGCTCATTTGTTTAACGAAACGATTTTTAAAGGAACCCGCCATCACTGACGTTGGAATAATAAAATTGGAATAAGCCAGCAGCGTACCAGTGCCTAAACTTTCAAACCTGGCATTTCCTTCAATATGCTTTGTAGAATCTGAACTAATCATCTGCCAATCAATCCGATAGCTATTTCCGTTGTCATAGGAACTTATCCTATCTTCCATCACATAGATTTCATCGCTAAGTGGCCATGGCAAATCCATGATATATTCAACATAAGTCGTAGATTTATTAATACGGCGTACGATGTCTGATTGAAGTAGCCCGGGTAAATATGTCATTTGCAATTCGTAGTCAGCTAGAACGGCTGCGGATTCCTCGGTGGTAGCACCGATGCGCTGATACACGATAACCTTGGGCCATAAAGAGCGTTGGTCTTCTGTTAAAATGATGACTTGCTCACCACTTTGGACTGCTCTTTTCTGGTTTAAATTCAACTCGTCATAAGTCCCAGCTAAAACTGGTGTTTGCTGCAATCCCAAAGCTAATAAAAATAATGCTACCATATTGGATCCCCCTTTTTGAAGTCGGGTCCATATACACTGGATCAAGACGCTTTGCTATACCTAGTGCGTCATCGGTGAAATTCACACACTGGAGCTCAACATATATTTAAAACAACAGTACTACGCCGCTTGCGCGACATCGGCTATATATTGATGAAGGCTTTCAGAAATCGTCTTTAGTTTTTTAAAATTTTCTTTTTCGCTTGAAAGAACAGTAAGCCCGAAAAGGACAGCCTCTTCAATCACTTTTGAGTGTGGAATTTTCCAAACCTCGCTAAAGGTCTGAAGCTTCCTATACATAAGATATCGAATGGGTACACTCACCTTGGATCGCGCTCCTTCATTTAAGAATCTCTTAGAAACATGGGTTTCATAGTAGTTTTTGAGCTCTAGAAAATCATCGCGATTAACTATACGGCTGAGATAGAACGCAGTCAGTACCCGGAAAAAGGGAACCCTCTTTAAACCATATTGCATCGACATTTTTTCAGCAAATTGATGAGCAGTCTCGGTAAATACAGGTTGGGGTTCTATGATATTTTTTGTAAACTTACGTCCCCACTCATCCATTGCGTGACGCACCTCAGGCGTCAAGGCATAGCACCCACATTTCTTACAAACCATCGTCCTAGCCATAAATGACTCGATCCCGACAGGAATTGAAATCCTCTTCTCCATAATGTTAATACCATCTCCACAATGCGGACAAAAACGATGTCCTGCTGCTAATTTATTTTGCACAGTCATTCTTCTAGTCATAGGTTATCTCCATCTTTTTTAAGAGACTGAATCGCAAAAGAGATAATCAGCTTGCCAACATCATCTTGTACGAAATAGCCTTTAAGATATATCGGCACCGTCCTGCCCATCTCTCGATACATATATTTCAGTTCCAGCACAAAATTCAAACCTGCTCCACTTGATCGCCGAGGCACCTTCATCACCACAGGCGTGTTATCCGGCAAATATAATATAGGTTTAAGATACTCATCCGGAAAATTAGGTGGATAGCGTGACCAAATCGTATAGCGATCTTCCATTATCGCTAACTGGATTTTCCTTAGAAGGGTCGGTTGCGCATGAAACTTCCTTGTAAATTCATCATCTTCCATCCAAATAGCTTAAACCAGCCCTTCTAATAATAAGAATACTGTAATTGCAGTATTTAAACAAGGATAAAATCTTGATAACCATCATTCGAATCATATGCTACTATCATCTTTATTAAAATGAACACACTAACATCTATTTCATCAAGGATCGGCTCTTTGTGGTATGGCCTCATATTGCCGATCAAGGCGTTTAATACTTTATTATCTAATCGTAGTTTACTAATTTGGAGCATTTTCCCGATTGGGATTACATTAGCTCTCTATATCTTCGCTATTGGCTGGCTGGCCTCACTGCTAAGTACTTTAATAACATCATTTACTGTTTACCTTGGCTTAAGTTCCACCGGATGGCTTATAAGTAGCGCTGTATTGCTTGCAAATTTTCTGGCTAAAATATTATTGATCTTTCTCGTCGCAGTGACATTTTCAGCAGTTGCTGGATTGGTGTCCTGCCCTTTTAATGATTTCCTTGCCGAAGAAGCCGAAAAGCATACTAACCCGCCATTAAAGCAGGTTGAAAGTCAAAGTGCCATTATCAGATTAAGACTGATTGCTATCGACATGGCGAAAACCATAGCAGCAATTGTTCTCAGTATCATCGCATTGTTTTTGTCATGGATCCCGTTGCTTAATATCGTGGCCATCTTGATAACAACGCTTTTACTAACATTTCAGTATATCAGCTATCCGCAGACACGACGCAACGAGGGGCTCGCAACCAGTTTTCAATTCCTATGGCGTCATTTTTTTGCATGTACAGGGTTTGGGCTGGCGTTTTTAATTCTTTTTTCAATCCCATTCCTGGCATGTGCCGTTTTACCAGTAGCAGTGGTAGCCGGAACCATGCTCTTTGCTAGGGCTCAAGATGGGAGCGGCTTCCAAAGGCTCTATTGACCTGTTCATTTTTGCCTACCTTTTTACTCATTTAGTAAAACGCACGTAACACCGAATAACTCTATGTGAGAAAGATGCGCCACAAGATCGCTTTATTAACGATTTTTATCCTCTTGTCACCTGGTTGCCGCATGGGCAACAGAGTCGAACAAGCTGTTAACGAAAACCCAGATACTACTTCGGGGTATTACAAGTCGCTCCCACAGACACTTAAGTTTTGCGCCACACATGCAACGACAAAGTGTTCAAATCTTGGCAGCAATCACATACCAGAGATTATAAGCAAAGTGATGAGTTATCCCGTAGCCCTTGTCGTAAAAGAACTTGAAACAGGCAAGGCATACCTTGCGTCGGTGTTTGAATCCGGCGGCGCGCTACCGGTATTTGTCACAAAAGACCTATCACTTTCATATTTAGGCTCAACCCCACCAGAGACACTATGGACGGATGACTCATGCACTAATCAATTTTTCGTTGAAGAAACCGGGCGCGTGCTCCGCTCAAGTCATGAACCTGTTGTGCTCCCAAACGGTAAAAGCCTGCCAATATCAGGACGCATTGAAATTAAAATACAGATATTGAACACTATTGATGGTGAGTGTGAACAGACGCTCGCAATGCTTCGTGGCTGCTACTACGACTCAAGTAAATGCGGCGGCAGTGATTCAGAACAAAACAATACACTACAGTCAAATGTGCATTACTTTTTTAATCCATATATAGAGGCGGGAGTAATGACGGCCGAGGACATACTTCATGTGACAAACCTCGGTTACGAAGTTTCTTACGAATAGCCTCTGTGATAGAAACAATCTATGCGTGCTACAAACACCTTGGTAATAGCTTCGACAAATCAACATAAATGCGAGGAATTTAGGGCCCTTCTTCTGCCATACGCCAAGCTCACACTGCTGCCAGCAAATGAAATCATAGTAAATGCTTGGAAACTTGGCCACGAAGAGCGGTATCTTACATATCTGGAAAACGCGGTAGCCAAGGCCAGGCTTGCCAACCAAGCATGCCATTATCCGTGCCTTGGCGATGACTCGGGGCTCGAAGTAGACGCGCTTGAAGGGAGACCCGGCATAAAAAGCCATCGGTTCGCAAAGCCAAGCCATGGTATTACACAAGATCAGGCCAATATCGAACTTCTACTTGATGAACTCCGCAAAAAAAGCGGGGCACCAAGAACCGCACGCTTCATCTGCACACTCGCGCTCGTTATGGAAGGGATACTGATTCACGCAACAGGGGTTCTTGAAGGCAAGATCATCGACGCACCAAGAGGAGGGAGCGGCTTTGGCTATGACCCGATTTTCGAGCCCAAAGTCACCGCTGGAGCCGTGGCAAATAAGACAATAGCTGAGATGACAGCTACTGAAAAAAACATGATTTCACACAGGGCAAAGGCAGTGGGCGCTTTAATGTTAAAAATCCGAGAAAACAATACAGTCCTCGCATTGCCCTAGCTTGGTGGAGATTGAATATGGCGACAATAATAGATTCACACGCACATGTGCTTCCCGATCTGATTGAAAAAAGCCTCGGTTCATATTCATCCGTGGCTGCTACGTTAAAAAACCGGGCGCGTAGCTGGCTAAAACCATATTATTCATACCTGCACACTGCCCAAACAGGATTAAGGCACTTGCCGGAAGCTGCCAGGCGGCCGTTTGATGAACTTGGCGCAATTGCCCCGCTTTTTAATCTTCTTTTGGAATCTAACGTTTCGGACCTAAAAAAACAAATGAACGAATCCGGCGTAACCAAGGCCGCGCTTATAGCCCACCCGCCGATGATTTCTAATGAATTTATTTTAAAGCTCGCTAAAGCTGATAAGTCTTTTTTGCCAGTCGTGAACATACCAAGAAACGCGCCAAAACCTGCGGATAAATTGCGTGAGTTCATCGGCATGGGCGCGAAGTGCCTTAAGATCCATGCTGCGTCAGATGGTGAAGACGAGACCTCAAAGCACTATCTAGCGCTGCTGGAAGCTGCTTCGCAGTCTTGCCTGCCGGTCATCATTCATACAGGCTGCATGCATTCACGTCTGCTATACAGAGACTCTAGGCTTGGGGAAGCAAGCAGGTTCGAGCCGTGGTTCAAAAGCTTCCCAAAAACAAAGTTCATCCTGGCACACATGAATTTTCACGAACCACAAAAAGCTATAGCTATCGGCGAGAGTTATTTAAATGTTTACGTGGACACATCATGGCAGCCAGCTGAAATCATAGGCGAAGCTGCGCACCGACTTGGCGCCGAACGCGTCCTGTTTGGATCAGACTGGCCAATTGTCGGAAACAACCTCTCCATAGGTCTTAAGAGAATACGGGAATGCGTTACAGCCGGAGCATTGACTGAAACGCAAGCAGATCTGATAATGGGAAAGAACGCAGAATCAGTATTTGCCATTGAGTGACAATAAAATGCCAATAGACCTATTGAAAATTTCAGCATCAAAACTTCAATCATTGCCAAGTTCAAACACCGTATTCATGTTCCCTGTGGGGCCGATCGAGGATCACGGGCCTCACCTACCCGTTGGCCTTGATTTGTTTGAAGCTAGAGAACATTGTATTAAAGCTGGTGAACTAATTGAAAATAAAATTTCAGGATGGACGGCCATCATCATGCCGACCGCGCCTCTTGGGATTGATTCAAACACACTTGCAACAACCATAACCGTCCGTCCGCATGTGCTACGCGACTGGCTGGTTGATTCCTGCAGGTCTCTGGTGAAGTTGGGATTCAGGTACTTCATATGTTTTTCAGGGCATCCTGGACCTAGGCAGCTGACCGCCATCGAAGAGGCTGGGAAGATTGTTTCAAGAAAGTTCTTGCTCCCGTGGTGGTTTTCACCAAAGCGAGTGTGTTTCGCGTCGGCGAGTTCAGCGATGGTAAAAAAGGATGCCATGAGGTCCTCTCTTTTCAGAGCCCATCCAGCAGAGCACGGAGCAAAGCGCGATACATCGGTTGCGCTTTTCATAGCACCTGACACTGTTGACGGAATGTTTTCGACTCTGCCGGAGGTTGGTAACGGCTCAGCGGGCCTTACTCACCTCTTACAAAGGCTTAAGGGAGAGATATCCGGCTATTGGGGCAACCCCGCAGATGCCACCAAGGAGCTTGGCGAAAAAATCATTACCGAGGAAATTGATGATGTCTTCCCAAAACTGAAGGCAGTCTTAGAAGGTGCTAACCCGAATTACTTATTCAGGTCATGGTACTCCGTCCTGCCGCCTAACAAAAGCTTCTTCAAGGCCTGGATTTTGGCGCTGTCAGTAGCAATCGTGATCCTGCTGCTAGCGTATGCCGGCGCCATTTCACCGTTTTAGTACCAACTTGCGTTGTACTGCTTGCGGTCACGCCACTTGCAATTATTGACTTATGGGAGGATCTCACCTAATTATCTCTTTATTGTATCGGGGTGTAGCGCAGTCTGGCTAGCGCGCTTCGTTCGGGACGAAGAGGTCGTGGATTCGAATTCCGCCACCCCGACCAGATTTTTCTGGCCCAACATCCCGAAAGTATAAAAAAATATTGTGATTGCTTCATTACCTAAGTAGTTCGAATTGTTCTTTCCCTCGCTCATTGACGGCATCGATATCGTTTCCCAAGATGTTTTCACCGGCAAGGGCTTTCAGAAACATATTCTTTAAAGGTTCGAGTTGCGGATTTTCTCGGGATTCGAATACCTGCCCAAGCGGAGAATGTCCTCCATCTCGAAGAAGGATGAACTGTGACTGGGATAAAGGTACTTGCTTTTGGTGTTCCAGCGCGCTTTCAACTGGAGTTGCTGGATCAGTCTCACCCTGAAAATAAGTAATTGGCGAGGAAATACGGAAATTAGATGCGATATATGTGCTTGGGATATTTGCAGCTAAATGAAAAGATCGACAGTAATCCGCGTATGCTGTCGATGTGAAATACCGAATATGGCCTGTTTCACTTAGCCCTAGAATATAGCGTACGTTATCTATGCCGGCGCCAAATTCTTTACATAGCATATGATAATTTACATGTTGGCTCATTTCAAAGGAATCAGCAAAAGACAATATCGAATCCGCTGTGACTCAGACGCCTAAAAAAAAGCAGACGGGTGCCTGCCAGTATTTGGGTT
>CAYHPW010000061.1:0-861 GCA_964358645.1 uncultured Bacteriovoracaceae bacterium
CATCAGCTTCCACCCAAACCCACGTTTCGTCAGGCCTAATTGCGCAACAACGCCGTTTAGTTGGTTTTAGTACTAGATAAGTAAATAAATTTACCCACATTGTCACTAAAGACACATGTTGTTAATTATCTGGTTTAATCTTATAATATTTAAATAGCGTTAATTAATAAACGCTGCGGGACGTAGGTTGCTTGATGATAAAGTTAGTAGTCAAAAAAACATTATATCCATTTATTATTGGCGTTATTATGTCTGGCTGCACAGCAGAGCCGCTCCGCCAGGGTAATGTCCCAATAACGGCAGGATCAATGGTCACGCCGGAGTTAAAATTACAGGCCGGGATATCTAACACATCCAACGATCAAACACCTTCGTTTGAAGTAGGTAATTTAAGCGATGGGTACATTGTGGAAGTTCTGGAGGGAGCTGATTCGTCATGTAACGGTGGCAGCGTGATAAAATCCGTAACTTCAACTGGCAGCAGCGTTACAATCGATTCTTTGGACCTTATCGGTGGAGACAAGACTTACAACTTAAGGGTGATGGTTACATCACCAAGTGGTGGGGTAAGTTGCTCTAATGAACTCGAGTACGTGCTTGATACTACAGCACCAGCAACGCCAGTGATTACTTTGCCTGTGCTTACTCCGTATTATTCAAATGGATCTACACTAAGTATCAGCGGAAGCTGCGAGAGCGGTACCACAGTTTGGTTAAGCGGTGATGTAGCAGCAACAATGAGCATGGCTTGTGAGAATGGTGCATATAGCTTTAGCATCGGCAAGGATGTGGATGGGACATATAATTTTACAATCACGCAAACTGATCCGGCGGGGAACCTATCTGGCGCGTCAAACCAGC
>CAYHPW010000061.1:961-2331 GCA_964358645.1 uncultured Bacteriovoracaceae bacterium
GCGGTGCCGGCGCCAATAATTATACATCAGGCGAAACCTACACTATTGATAAGACAGCGCCAGGTGCTCCAAGCATTATTTCACCGGTTACATCACCGACATATTCAAATGTATCAAGCCTTGCGATCTCTGGCGCATGCGAAACAGGAGCGACAGTAAACATTGCTGGCTCTGCCACTGATAGTATCACATGCGCAGCTTCAGCATATTCGTTCACGGTAACAAAGAATTCTGATGCAACATACAACTTTACAATCACGCAAACTGATCCGGCGGGGAACCTATCTGGCGCGTCAAACCAGCAATGGGTGAGAGACACGCAAGCACCGGCAGCGCCGAGCAGTTGGGCGCTTTCTAGTCCCGCAAACGGCGCAACGTCAAATGACAGCACTCCTCAAATCACTATCCCTGGCGATGTGCTTGAAGTTGGTTCCACGGCCAAGGTTTATGGCGACAGCAGTTGCACGACCCAGCTTGGTTCAACAGCAACCATTGCAGCCACTGATGTCACAATAAGTGATATAAGCTTAGCAACAGACGGAGTTAAGAATTTTTACGGAAAGATTACGGACATAGCTGGCAATACTACATCATGCACTAATCTTTCTCTGTCTTATACGCTTGAAACCGCTGCGCCGAGTGTTTCATCGATTGTCAAGGCAAGCGCTAGTCCTACAAATTCAAATACGTTAGATTTCACAGTGACATTCAGTAAAAATGTTAGTGGTGTTGATACGACTGACTTCACACTCACGACTACAGGAGTAAGCGGGGCAGCCGTAAGCTCAGTAACTCAAATAACAGCATCGCAGTATACGGTAGCAGTGGCGACAGGATCTAACAGCGGGACCATTAGGCTTGATTTGACAGATAATGATTCTATTACGGACACAGCCGGGAACATGCTTGGCGGTGCCGGCGCCAATAATTATACATCAGGCGAAACCTACACTATTGATAAGACGGTACCCACAGTGACAGTGAACCAGGCAACGGGACAGGCGGATCCCACGTCTACACTCCCGATTCTTTATGCTGTGGTTTTCAGTGAGACGGTTACTGGGTTTACATCAGCTGATGTTACGATTGGCGGGACAGCAACTGGAGTCACGTTCACGCTGAGCGGTAGTGGAACTACTTATGAAATACAGATCACGGATGCAAGCACAAGCGGAACCATAATCCCATCGATCAATGCAAGCGGAGCTACTGACTCAGCGGGGAACCTGAATGCCGCCTCAACTAGCACGGATGCTACGGTGACGTATCAGGCTCCTCAGCCCGGATCGGCAAAACAAATAGTTGCTGGTGAATACCATACTTGCGCTCTTCTAAGCACTGGCAAGGTGCGGTGCTGGGGCAATGGTAGC
>CAYHPW010000061.1:2431-3034 GCA_964358645.1 uncultured Bacteriovoracaceae bacterium
AGTGGTCGTCTGGGCTATGGAAATACAAACAATATTGGCGACGGCGAAACGCCAGAATCAGCAGGCGATGTCAATATAGGTGGGGATGTGGTCCAAATCACAGCTGGTTATGACCATACTTGCGCTCTTCTAAGCACTGGCAAGGTACGATGCTGGGGCAGTGGTAGCAGTGGTCGTCTGGGCTATGGAAATACAAACAATATTGGCGACGGCGAAACGCCAGCATCAGCAGGTGATGTCAATGTAGGTGGGGATGTTATTCAAGTAGTGGCTGGCGATGGCTATACTTGCGCTCTTCTAAGTACTGGCAAAGTTCGATGCTGGGGTGCCGGTGCCTGGGGTCGTCTGGGCTATGGAAATACAAACAATATTGGCGACAACGAAACGCCAGCATCAGCAGGTGATGTCACCGTCGGCGGAGATGTTGTTCAAATAACAGCCGGCGAAATGAGTACTTGCGCTCTTTTAAGCACCGGCAAAGTTCGATGCTGGGGGTATAATGGCTACGGTCAACTTGGCTATGGGAACACAAACAATATTGGCGATAACGAAACACCAGCATCAGCAGGTGATGTCACCGTCGGCGGAGATGTTGTTCAAATA
>CAYHPW010000061.1:3134-13743 GCA_964358645.1 uncultured Bacteriovoracaceae bacterium
TAGCCACACTTGCGCTGTTTTAAGCACTGGCAAGGTGCGATGCTGGGGTGATGGTGTCAGTGGACAACTAGGTTATGGCAATACTACAGACATAGGCGATACCGAAACACCAGCATCAGCAGGTGATGTCACCGTCGGCGGAGATGTTGTTCAAATAGCGGCTGGTTATAGCCACACTTGCGCTGTTTTAAGCACTGGCAAGGTGCGATGCTGGGGTGATGGTATCTATGGAAAACTAGGTTATAGCAATACTACGGATATAGGCGATACCGAAACACCAGCATCAGTAGGTGATATCACCATCGGTGGAGTTGTCGCCACAAGAAGCATCGCAGCTGGTTACAATCATACATGTGCTCTTCTAAGTTCCGGTAAAGTGCGGTGCTGGGGTACTGGTAGCTACGGACGTCTTGGTTATGGAAATACCAACGATATAGGTGATAGCGAAACCCCATTATCTGCTGGTAGTGTAAGTATTGGTGGTGATGTCATACAACTCACCGCCGGAGGTACTCATACCTGCTCACTTATCAGTACAGGCAAGGTGCGGTGCTGGGGAAAAAATGATTACGGTCAACTTGGCTACGGGAATGCTAACAACATCGGCGATGATGAAACCCCAGCCAGTGCCGGCGACATCTCTATTGGTGGTGATGTCATACAACTCACCTCTGGCGACAATCATACCTGTGCTCTTCTAAGTACTGGCAAGGTGCGATGTTGGGGTACCGGTAGCGATGGTCGTCTTGGCTATGGAGATACTAATGAAATAGGCGATAACGAAGCACCATCATCAGCCGGTGATGTCAATGTAGGTGGGGATGCTGTTCAGATATCAGCCGGGATGTATCACACTTGTGCTTTATTAAGCACCGGCAATGTACGGTGCTGGGGGAAAAATGATTACGGTCAGCTGGGGTATGGCCACACGCAAAGTATTGGAGATACCGAAACACCAGCATCAGCAGGTGATGTAGATGTTGGAGGAAGTGTAAAGCAAATCATGGCAGGCCAACGTCATACCTGTGCTCTTCTAAGTTCAGGCGCAGTACGATGCTGGGGTAGCAGCGATAATGGCCGACTAGGTTATGTAAACAGTAATCATATCGGCGATAACGAAGCACCATCATCAGCCGGTAATATCGATGTCGGTGGCAATGTAATACAAATATCCAACAGCGGCACCGATACCTGCGCCATTTTAAGCACAGGCAATGTGCGGTGCTGGGGATTGAATGGCCCACAGCTTGGCTATGGCAATGTCGGCGACATAGGCGACAACGAAACGCCAGCATCGGTTGGCGATATCGATGTCGGTGGATATGTTACTTCGATTGTTAATGGTAGTAGCCACACCTGCGCACTCTTAGGTGCTGGCAACATACGGTGTTGGGGCTACAGCGGTAATGGCCAGCTCGGATATGGCAACACCAGCAGCATCGGCGATAACGAAGCACCATCCATCGCTGGCGATGTTGCTGTTTGGTAAACCAGTGTCATGCACCTACCGCAAAAAACGGCACAAACGTATGACATGGGCCGAACTCATTGCAATGGTTTTCAGCATCGATATGTTAAAGATTAGATCAAACCTGAAAAAAACCGATCCGCTGATGCCATGAAAAAAGAAGCCTGACCTGATCTTTTTTCGCTCAAGACTCCTGACTGACGAATCAATTGGATCCCACTGATTCCACCCAGTCGCTCGCTGAATCGGAATAAAGAAGGTGAAAAATTTGTATCCGAAAGCTTAGCTTCAACCAGAAGCCAGGGTTTATTCTCTTTGAGGAGCACGAAATCAACTTCATTTTTTTCCTTGTCTCGCACATAATTAAGCTTCAAATTGCCCAACCCCATTTGTGTCATCAGGTCGCACCATTTGAGCAGATGACTGGCAACCATGTTCTCAAATCGTGGTCCAGGCTCCGTCACCTCCGACCAATCCCAGAGGTACAATTTCCGTTCTTTCTTTAAAGCCCTCCCTAACCGGCCTGCATAGGGTGGGATTAAAAATAAATAATAAAACTGCTCCAATAAATCGATCCAGTGTCTAACAGCCTCGTGAGAAACTTCCAATATTTCACGAAGTGAATTCAGGCTGAGCAATTGCCCTGAACGTTCTGGCAAAAGCGCGATCATCTGTTCCATGAGGGCCAATTCACGGATACGGCTCATATCCCGAATATCCTCACGAACCAATCTTTCGTGACGTGTTCTAAGCCAATTTCGATGACGCTTTTCACTGCCCGCAAGGAATGGCTCAGGAAATCCGCCGAATTTTTCCAGATGGCTCCATGTTTCAGAATGTTCCTTGACTGGTAACGATTTTTTTAAAACACGGAGCGGATCCGGCAGCGCGGCTGGCACCTTCCATCCGCATTTTTCGGCCAATGAAAATGGGTGTAGCAAAAACAAAAGATAACGTCCCAACAGGCTATCCCCGCCCCGTCGATAAACATCCAGTTTCACACTGCCAGTAACGTGAATTAAGCACCTGTCTCCATAAAGATCAAAGGCTCCCTTTAGATAGTTTTTCCATCTTGGATATTTATGAATCTCGTCAAAATAAACAGCCGTATGATTCTCAAAAGGTTGGTAAGGGTGATGGGCAATGAGTTTTCTACTGTCTAAATCATCCCAATTCATCAAAGGGCCTGGATAGGTCGCCATTAGTTGTTTAAATAATGTAGTCTTCCCAACCTGTCTGGGACCTGAAACAAAAATCATTTTTCGGTAATCCTCCCGCTCCTTTAAAATAACCCGCACAAGGGAGCGAGGAGTGAGTTCTGTCGTCATACGTATAGTTTATGGTAAACCGAAAAAAAGTCACGACCTTTTTTCTGTTTACAAAAAATAAGCCCACCGGTTCACAGGGGTTGCGGTGGCCATTCAAGTAGTATAAAAACACACATGAAAGCGGAATCCGCAAGATTCCTTAGATAACCTTGTTTGAAAGATTGTTTATAGCCGATAAAAAACCAATTTTTGAGTTGAAGCTTAGAACGGCTTAACAACACCGTTTAGCGCGCCAATAACCATACAATAATGACATATGTCTAGTTGTTTGACGGTGCCATTTTGCGAACGCGCCTTTCTAACACTCAAATAATACACAATTTTTATTAAACGTCATTTCTCAATCTGTAGAGCATTAATTTTGCAGATAGCCGTGGAGTTTGATTGTCAATAAATAATAGGCGATTGTTTATGATATTTTTTAAAAAATTTATTTTAATAGCTGCACTTACAGCCTTTACCACGCCACTGATCGCTCGCGCTCAAATTCCACAAACAGTGGCTCAAAACCTCCAAATCCTCACTGATGAACTCAAAAAAATACCAGCCGACCCAAAGACAGTACAAAGTTTCCAAAATGTTTTTTTACATTTTAAAGGCACTTTCCAGTCCCGCATTGAGTTTATTTTTTTTTACATTAACTCTGTTACACAAGACAAAGTAGAATCCGCAAGACTCCTACTCAACTTATGTGACGTGCTCTACGAATCTAAAAACTATGATTTAAGCGCTTATGCCTACAAGCTGTTTTCTCTTACCTTCCCAGAACATCTAAATTTAGACCACGCGGCTTACTTTGAGGCGTTCTCATATTATGGACGTATTCTACCGGTGGCGCACTCTCAAATTGAGACGGAGGAATATGTCCAGCTTTTTAATAAAATCGCATTGGACTTCCCGAATAGTCCGTATGCCAAGCTGGCAATGGAAAAATATAATAATTCAAAATTTCAGATCACAAGAAAGAACTACGAGATCGCTAAATCATACATAAGAATGAATAAGCATATCGGCGCAATACCTTACTTAGAAAAAATCTCAAAAGAAAACGACCCATCAGTTTCGTCACAGGTATGTTTTTTATTGGGAGAAGTATATGGTTACCTTTTAAATTTTGACAAAGATGATTTTGAGAAATTCAAAGACGGCAATCTCTTTAGAAATCCTGAATACTTAATCAGGCAGGCAATAACATATTATGAGAAAATCCTCCAAAACCCATCCTACCAAAAAAGAGCCGCATCACAATTAAAACAACTTAAAAATATTCAAAGTAATCTTACTGAAGCCAATCCAAGGAAGATTAAGTTCAAACCAACATATAAATCTGCCGACATTTCTGAAGACAACTCAGACCCACCAGGGATAGCAGCATACAGTCACAGGCGTGATGTTATTTTCAATCAAACACATGGCATATTACAACAACCTCTGCTTAGATTCTTCATTACAGTGCAAGACCAGACAACACATGCCTCATCACAATCATGGGATACGCGCGCATGCGATTTCCTCAAAGAGTACCTTGGACTGCTGACAGTAATCGCACCTTCATACCTTCCTTGTTCAAGTCTGCAATCATTGCACCTTGAAAACGCGAAGGATCTTACGCCGATCCGTCCCTATGATTTTCATATCAACCTAGCCTTATTAAAACCCGGGAATATTTACCGCCTCAGCATTTATCAATGGAAAAAAACAAAAGACGGATTGGATCCAACCGAAATCTCCTTGGATTTTCAAGATATCCAAGGCATTAAAAGTGCCATTTATCGCTTCATTTATTCAGTAATTCATGAAAATGAAATTAAACAATATCTAACAAAATCTGGTGTCCAAATTGAAAAAGATAAAACTTCCATTTCGCTTTTGGACGGTAAATTTATTGACAAATCCACAGGTCAAGCGCTGACCGACGAGGAGGCAATCCACAGATTCACCAGCGAATCACCAAGACAAAAAAATTTCGTCCAGGCAGGCATATCTTTAATCAGATTATTAGGTCTAGGACATGGTGTATACGATGCCGCAATAAAGAACGATCCAGCCTGGATATACCCAAAAACAGTAGAAACAGTGAAAAGAAAACTTCTCACAGGCGAAGCTATTCGATTTGACAATGATATGCCTTTCTACAACGTAGGCCATGCATTTGCAGGGTCGCTTTACTTTATGATCGCCCAGGAAAACGGCCTTAACACATTAGAATCATTCCTGGTCGCACTAGCTGGCTCCACGCTGTGGGAGCTGATCGTGGAAGGCAGGGAGGTTTTTAGCATCAACGATACTATTGTAACATCAGTAGCCTCCGTCTCTATTGGTATCGCTGCACGACAGATGAGCAGCTATTTTCAGCATCTCTTTGAAAAATCAGGTTCAAGTACATATAAACGTTTAGCTGGGATGCTAAGTCCAATGAGGCTTCTCAATAGCAGCGTCTGGGGTGGACCATACCAGCCTGACACCTCGGCCTTTGGCTTTAAAAATGAAGCGTGGGCTCAATTTAAGTTATTCACCGGCATCGGCACTTCATACGAAGATACCGCCGAACAATCGCACCCCTTGTTTAAATTGGGGTTCACTTTTGAAGATTCAAACATTCCAGAATATGGAAAAGCCGCGCAAGTGAGTATGGTGGAACCAAACCCAGCATTTGTCGAATTACACATGAGCGGCACCGGCAGTCAGGACAGTCTTGAGGATTTTACATTGTTCACAAAAGCTGCTTTGCTGGGATACTTCCGTCAAAATACCAAGATGGAAAA
This sequence comes from uncultured Bacteriovoracaceae bacterium, assembly GCA_964358645.1. Classification (GTDB taxonomy): domain Bacteria; phylum Bdellovibrionota; class UBA1018; order UBA1018; family UBA1018; genus JBBTDV01. The sequence goes on from CAYHPW010000061.1 coordinate 8,696, forward strand.
AGATGGCTCACTTAAAGGCTATAGCTACTACGTCGGCTTGGGAAGTGAGTTTGAATACACCAAGCGCACAGATGGTAAAATACAGGACTGGTTTGGGATTGTAGACGTGATCGGGCCGGTTCTTGATATGACATACTACTTCAAGGGCGGGCTAATCAGGTGCAAGCTAGGAGTTTACGAGAATATCGCCATGGTAAAATCTTATGCCTTCGAAAAATATCGCCAAGATAACAGCACGGAAGGCGTCCGCAGCACTTTAAATGCATATGGTTATTACTTTTCTTTTGGAGTGACCGTATCGCCAAGTATTGAAATTCAATATAAGGACTATAAATTAGAAGCTGGTTTTAAATATGTTGACCTTAACTCATTTAACAAACGAGATATAAGATCAGAGACAATCACGCAGCAAACATCACTTGATGATAGCATAAGTACGGCAAGACTCTCGATCGGGAAACGGCTCCGATTTAGAAATTGGAAATTCTTTGAATCCTACCCAACGTGGCTCAAGCTTGAACTGCTCTACCATTTCAGAGAAGGCTTCATTGAAGTCAATAATCAGGAATCCACTGTAAAAACCTTAGAAAACGAAAACTCAAGCCTTGAAGTATTTTTGAATTTGGAGCGGCAGTTCTAATCTTAACCATAAGCGTTTTTCTTTAATCCCTTTTTACGCCTTTTCCACAAATTCCATGATTGGTCATTTTCTGGTGGAGGTAGGTGCGATCGATATGCAGGAGTTGAGCGGCTCGGGTAACGGATCCATCACAGGCGGTCAGAACCGACTCAATGTATTCCCTCTCAACTTTATTTTTAAACTCCTTAAGCGGCAATACCTCGTTCTGGTCAAGTGACTTTTTCTCCTTAGAGCGTGTTTGTAATTGTATATTGAGAACCTGATCCAGGTGTTCCTTCAAAATCCTATGGTCAGCGATCAGTACAATCCGTTCGGCTACATTACGCAATTCACGGACATTCCCCTGCCAAGCATGGACAGTGAGTGCCTCGATGACCTCGTGAGAAATCGTCTTGGATGTCTCTTTGAACTTCCTGCAAAAATTATCGATGAAAAACGAAAACAATGGCGCGATATCTTCAGGACGTTCACGTAGCGGTGGAATGGTGATACGCGCGACATTCAAGCGATAGTAAAGATCTGGCCTGAAATGTCCCTTTTCCATTTCCTTTTCGAGGTCACGCGACGTGGCTGCTATAAGTCTCACGTCCACTTTCTTGACCTGATTGGAACCGACCTTCTGAATTTCTCCCGATTCAAGGAAACGTAGCAATTTTGTCTGCGCACCAGCAGAAAGATCACCGACTTCATCGAGGAACAGTGTGCCACGATCAGACATTTCGATCTTGCCAACTTGATCAGAAACAGCTCCGGTAAAAGATCCTTTGCGATGTCCAAAAAGCTCACTTTCTATCAGATTCTCTGGAATCGCAGCGGAGTTTACGACTATGAACGGTTTTTCAGAACGATCTGAAGCCTGCCAAACGCTCTGGGCGACAACCTCCTTACCAACGCCAGTCTCTCCGGTAATCAGAATCTTTACGTTCCTTTTTGCATACTTCTCCACAAATTTCCGGATCTTTTGTGAAGCTGAAGACTTCCCAATGATCTCAGTAGCTACGCCACTCGGAATAGTTATTCGTTGGACTTTCTGTTTGAGTACAGCACTTTCGAGACAGTGTTGAATTGAAATTCGAAGCCTGTCCGATGAAATCGGCTTTTCTATGAAATCGTAGGCACCTAACTTAATCGCTTCGGCAGCTTCGCTTGCCGACGCTGCTCCTGACAAAACAATAATGGGAATATTGACGCCCTCAGTGACCAGTCGTCTCATGAGATCGAGGCTTGTAGCGTTCTTAAAATGGACGTCAAGCAACAGGAGGTCGGGTTCCTGTTCGGTGACCCGTCGGTAGGCAGTTTCTAAATCACCCGTTTCAATTAATTCATACGAAAGATCGGATAAGATCAGCTTAATTGATTGTCTGATTGCTGTTTCATCATCGGCTATAAGGATCTTCATTGGTTGGGTAGCTCCAGTTCGAATACAACACCGTCAGTAGGATTGTTTTTGGCTAAGTATAAGTCTCCACCGTGATCGAGAGCAATCTTCTTACAGATCGTCAACCCCATTCCTAAATTGGAATTGTCACTGCCGGCCTTTGTCGATACATAGAGATCGAAAATCTTGTCTGAGACTGCGTCGGGAATTGTATTCCCGGTATTGGTGAATGTGATCAAGGTCCGAGCGTTCCTCTGCCAACAAGCCAAAGTCGCAAGTATTTTATTTCCAGCGTTGGCTTCACAGGCGTTTTTCAGGAGGTTGAACAGGACTTGACCCAGCGCCTGGGAATCAAAACTGACTATGTCCTGATCAAGCATCAATGGCGTATACCTAAGTTCTACCGAATCTGGACGATAGCCTTTGTATGAAGTAAAGAATGTGTTTAGAAAATCTGAAATCGATGCCGGATGTTTTTTAACCTCAGGCATTTTAGCAAATCTGGTAAAACTCTCACTCATCCGTTCTATGGCAGCAATCTGATTACGAATAAGGCTTGTTCCTTCTTGCAAATACTTGCGAAATGCATCCGGTGTGAGGTTCTGGTACTTGTTTTCGATGTCGGTAGATACAAGTTTGATCGGCGTAATAGGTGCGCGAAGTTCGTGAACGACCATTCGAGCCACTCGTTGCCATGATTCCAAGGAACCGAGGCGCTCTAGGCGCGACGAGTGAATTCTGTTTTCTGCAATGAGCCTCTTTAAGAGGGCAACGATGTTTTTGGCTATTAAGAATGAGAATGCCAGCGACACCGCTAAGATGATGAGAGTGTTTCGAACGATCTGCTTGAGTAGATCCGCAACCAAATTGTCTCGAACAAGTTTGATATCCTGTCTTGCGATCTTTGATTCTGCAGTTTTCTCGAATTCTTTTTTATAGCTAGAGGTGTTCTCCGGATCGAACTTCGAAATCTGCTTGAGGAGCTGCATGTGGGAGTCGAACAGGGTGACGGGGGCGGTTTTCTCGGCTACATCGAAGACCAGCTCAATACTTTCCTTTTCAAGAAAGTATTGAGCCAGCATTATTGGGATAATAACCAATAGTAAGATAGAAGAGATCTTAAGCCAGATTTTCCAAATCACTCTTTTACCTCTTTCACTTCCTTCTCAAGCAGGATCTTGTCACTCGGCATCTCTTCCGCCAATTTCTTCCAGTTGATCCCGACTAGGCGTTTGTTATCGAGATTGTGGCCGGTAGAGATTTGAAGCCGGGCCATCCGTTCGCCCCACATTGGATTTAAGAAAAGACGGTAAGTGTAGTGCCTCCCTGATTTCAACGCCTCTGGAAGTTCGAGGAACTTGCATAACAGTCCAGGTGCATCTGCGAGGCTGATCTTCCCGAGAAGATGGTCGTCAGATTTAAGTGTCAAAACTTCGTCCCAAAGATTGAAGTTAACATGGACAACTTTCTTCGAGATCAATGCACCATCTTCAAAGAGTGCGCTCATGAGTTCAAATGGAATGCCTGCTCGAATCTTTGTTTTGATCTCATTCTGGTAAGCATCTTGGTAGATACTGCAGACGCCTACCTTTCCATGTGCTTCAGGTGATATCCCGAAGGATAGGCCTGAAGCACCCAATAGCAGAACTACTCCGAGCCGTTTCATTAGTAGTTCCTTTGAAAGTAATAGCCTGCTCTAATGTTAACGTTCCATTCGGCACCGACGAGTTTGTACCGGAGAGCTACATAATCGCTGCTTTGGTTGTATGTGGAACTGCTTTGAGCATAGTTAACAAGGTCAGTCCCAAAAATGGCACTGACCTGCTGTTTGGTTGGCCCTGTGGAGAGAACTTTTCCCAGGCCGATAAAGATGTCATCCCGAGCTGTTCCGCTGAGGGGGATCTGATCTTGAGGAAGCAAGGAATTGTGTCCGACTCTGAACTTAAAGCCACCCGTTATAAAACTATCCAGTACAGAGAGGAGGTACTGGCCGTTCAAGTCGTAATCACCGATGATGCGATCTTGGGAAGTGGCATAGCCCCCAATTTTGAAATTGAGATTGTTCCCAAAATCTTGACCATAGTTGTATCCGGACACTAAGCCAGGGAAAAAAACCGAGGTTGAAGTGTCATTCGCTCGATAGGGCGTTGTGGTGGAAAATATGTATGCTGGGCCGAAATAGGTAACGCCCCTCAGGATATTTTCCTGCTTCTTCCACGTGAAATCACCGTCCAGCATGAAATGGATTCTCGTAATATTGTCAGCGTATGTGTTATCGCCAATCAAATGCATTCCGAAATCGTATGAGAAGTGTTGCGTAATTGTGCCATGTCGTTTCCAGTAGAGGTCGCCGAGATAGAAGTTGCGTTTTTGGAACTTAGAGGCATCGTCAGCAGTGAGTGCGCCAGGCATCGTGTTATATACTGCGCTTGCACCAGTTCCTTCTATGCTCAAACCAAATGTGTCGATGCTGTTCGGAGCGTAAAAACGGTTTGTGATCTCGCCAGCAAACCTATTATAAATTCGAGAGCTGTCCTGTTCCTTTCCAGAGTAGAATTTGAAGTCGTTTGTTATGCTCTTAAGGAAATTTGGTACGGGTTTCACTTTCAAGAAAGCATGGACATGATTCTTGAGTTCAGATTTCTTGATGGATAGATCAACTTCTTCAAAATAGCCCGACTGTTTAATGAGTGTGTCGATCCGCTCAAGATCGTCGGGGCTGAGCCACATATATTTTTCAACCCCGAAAGCCTTCAGGAGATTCTCGCAAGTCTCCTTTCCCTCGACTTTCTTTGCTGCATCGACATCCTCTTTTGACAATAACCAGCTTTCACTGATGTCAAGGACGTTGATACCTTCGCAATGAACCTCATCAATGAAATATGGGCTGGGCAGAAGTTCTTCAGATGGAGATTTAGCAGCCAGAACCGAACCTACGGTCATCAGAAACGCGCCGATAACAAAACAAATCATCTTTTTCATAACTAGTGCCTCTCCCACTTAATTCTTTCCGGTTTTGTTAGTGCGGGG
>CAYHPW010000062.1:0-13608 GCA_964358645.1 uncultured Bacteriovoracaceae bacterium
CCACCGGGAAGAGAGCAAGATTACCGTCAGGTGCGATGGAAACGATGAGTTTTCGAAACTTCTTATACTCTTCTTGATTTGCCTTTTGCCGCTCAACCGTTTCTTTTTTTTGATCAAGGCTCGTATCAACCATTTTGGCATAAATATCGGTTAATAGTTTTTTCTCCTGGTTCTGGCCCTGGGCTGAAGCAACATTTGGAGCTGCGGTAACGGCTGCTCCACTTCCAGATGCCACTCCTGCAATGCCAGCGACCATTGCGACTCTTTTCCCGAGGCGAATGGATCTGGACAGAATTCGGATGGATTGTGAGAGACTTTGATTGGACTGGCGTGCGCCAGAGACAAGTTCCTCGATTTCTTCCTTGGTGTAACCAGCCTCAAGTGCCGCGCTTTCAATTGCCTGGATCTTTCGCGCGACACGGTAAGAATCATTATCCGAGCCTGACGGGATCAGTTCATCTGAAAGTTCCCCTAACGATGAAAACAGATCCCGAAGATCCATTGTGTCCTTGTTTGAGCCGTTTGCGGCTTCGATCAGATTGACGGCAGCGCCTCCAGCTGCAAGCACCGTAAAGGGATCAACGGCCAGCGCCGGATGGCTGTAAGTGAAAACAAAGAGAGTTAAAGCGAGAAACGCACATTGGAAATTCATTGGACGGTTCTTCCTGCGGCGTATCTATCTTCGGCACAACAGCAAACCGATCCTGATAAATCGGCACCCAATTGATGTCGCACGATTTGCGCCGACTGTATTTCCATGCTAAATAGGCGCACATGCACAAAATTGTTATAATTCTTGGTATTCTTTGGGTCGGAACCACTATCGCTGATAACAAGCTGCCGACCAATGCTAACGAACTGGTTCAATTTCTTACCGGAAAATGGGACAACGTAAGCTTCGAGATTTCTGATGGGAAACCGGTAAAGAATGAAGCCTATCCTGAAACAATGATCATAAAGGATGCCGATACGCTGACCATTACAGCGCACGGATTCCGCGATGGAAAGGATTTGACCAAGGACATGAAGCTTGAGCTTCGTGGGGACGAACTCACAATGAGTCAAGGGTCTTTTGTCGCCAAGGGAAAGCGAGAGGATAAGGTTTACACCCTTAAAAGCCTTTTTCAGGGAACGGAGTTCCGCTTCAGATTGTATACGCTCGGCGACAAGTATGTGTTTCATCGAGAAACGTGGAAAGACGGCAAGATTCAGCAAATTGACATGTCTTACCTGACAAGGAAGTAGACACTCAGAAAACCTAAGTGACTTAGCTAGTCTCACGTCTTGGCCAAACATCGAATTGCCTCCTTGAGCGTAAGTCCTGGCACCGCCTTAAGCACAGCGTGCAGCCGTTCGTTATCAGCTCTTGAACTTGTTACTTTCCAGTATTCTTCCGGAGTCACGGCAACCCTAAGCACCCTCCCGCCAAGTTCGTCTTGTAAAAATACTTCACGGTATTGTTCAGAGCGGCCAAGGTTTTCAATTTCTGCCATTTGCTTTGTGGTAAACCCAAAGCGCTTGGCAAAAATTTCAGGATCATCATCCACCTGATAAAAAAATCTGATCGGACTGTTTATGAGAATGCCGTGGTCTACCTGTCCATCATCTCTTGGGAGTTCAAAGTCCTTTGTTGTCTGGGCGATCAGGATCGTTGCATGGCCGAACTTTCTAAAGTTTGCTGTTGTGAGCTTAAAAAACCTGCCGTTTCTTTGGATAAAAAACGGCGTTTCATCAGCAAAGAATACCACCTTATGCTTGGCTCCACGCCTCGCATCCCCGGCCCGCAGCACCTCCATATTGACAGCAGCGATCACGGCCGCCATTACCGCCTGTGCAAAATCCTCATTTGCCGCATTTTGAAGCCTTTCAAAATTAAAATAGACGTACCTGCCATCAATAAACGGATTTGAATTACCACGTTCCTTTAAAACATTGGCAAACACTCCGCCTGCGCTAAACCGCTCAAGAAGATGTCGCCTTGGAAAAAATGATGATGCGGATAAGAAATCAGAAAGCGTGGGATACTTTGGTTTTTTTTCAGTATAAGAAAGAACTGCTCTTTCTACTTCACCAAGCATTTCTTTTGATAAAACGCTTTCACAGCTTTCAAGGATCAAGGTGGATAGAAACCCTGCGGTAATAATTGCAGCATCCTCTGGAAAGTTGGTTTTACCGATTAACGAAAATGGATTTAACCCGGACGGTTCTGAAAGATTAAACTCTATGTGCCTGCCACCGGTAAGTTCACACTCCTTTACATAAGACCCACCAACATCAACCTTGATCAGTCTTACATCAGGATCATCAAGCATGGCTGTCGAGATTAGGTTGGCAAGAACACTTTTACCCTTGCCTCTGCGGCCATTGATCACGCAGTTTGCGCCATCATAGCAATCTCTCCAAAGATCAAAATAGTAGATAGAGCCATCACGCCTGTGCAGTGGAAGTGATCGCTTGGGATGAGTGATATCAAGATTTCCCTCCCCGCGGGAAAATAGCGGCAAGTAAAATGAGGCAGTTTCATCGAGTTCTAAAAAAGAGTGATGCGGGTCCGCTCCTGGAAGTGTGGCAATAAAACTTGCCGCCGCTCCCACGGTTTCGATATAAACGTCACCAAGGGGCGCCAAAGCCCGCTCGCAATTCTCAAGATCCTCCCTAAGTTCACGCTCAGAACGACGCTTTAGCGTTAGTAGCCATTCAACTTCGACCAAACCTTTACCGGCCAGTACTGTTTCAGCCGTAAGATCATCGGCTTCTTGATAAGTTCTAACAGAAAGCGTGTCACTCGATGCTGCAAGCTGTCCTCTTCGTCGCTGTAAAAGATACTGAGCCCTGACATCGGTGAGTTTACGAATACTGACACTGATCGTGTAAGGCGGGATCAGCCCTTCACGTAAGATGGCAAGCGTCTCTTGATCAAGCCTGGCAGTACTTTGCCGCCAAAGGCGAAGTACGCCAATTATCTGATTGCCGGTATCGATGCCTGAGTGAGTGGCAACTACATCACCATTAAACGCCGAAAAAAACTTTCGCACTTCCTGCTCACTAAGCGGTACTCCACCAAGTTCACGGAGCACGGCAAAATCAGCACCATCTATGATTTCTTGTGTGCGAACTAAAAAGGATTTTGATTTCTTCCCACGACTAAGCCTTAACCAATCAAGAAAGCTAAAATCAGAGCACTTGGTATTTTCTACGGAAATTACAGAGCTATTTTTAAGGTAGCCATTTAAGGCAATTGAATCTTTGCGAGAATTTTCTTCTGGTATTTGATTTTCTGGCATAACTTCGTGAATCACACGAAGCAAAACCCCAGGCTTTAAGCGTGATAGCAATGTGGGGATTAAAGAAAACGCCTGATCAAACCCGGTTGATTCTATATCAATCACCGGAAGTCGCCACATTGCTCCCATTTGCCCATCGGTAGTCACAAAAAACGGCGGGACACCTTCTTTTGCAGCTTGTTCCATGTGTGAGAATTCAGGAATCTTAGCGCTTAGGAGCATGACGAGCCTCCTTTAAAACTCTGGCACCAATGGCAAAACCAATGGAGTCACGTATGATCTTTCTTCTGTATCTTAGTCTGATTGGAATAAGCGCGATTAGCGCAGCTACTGCAATTGGAATAGACAAAAATTCAAGGAATAATGGTCTAAGCACTTCTGATGAAACAATGAGCACACCAACAGCACCAATGAGATCATACACGTTTAGTCCCATCAGTGATCCGTTATCGTTTAAAAAGCGTGCACCAGTTGCCATTGCCATATCCCGGCGTGCTTTAAGCACCAAAGACGGTGCGCGCCAGGTTAAGTATACTTGTTCCGCCAAAGCTAAGTGCCATACCGATAAGTCCGCTAACCATCGTACCTTTTGCAAAATGCGAGGCTCCCGGGATCTGGTAGGCAATCGCACCGGCAACTACGCCAAGAGTACTGATCACCTTGGCAATCGTCGTTGCCGTGCTTACAGCGGTACTCGCGGCATCCGCGAGATCCCGCGCCGCTAGCGCGATCTGTGGTACAAGGATCAAGGCACCGAGTATAGCCGTGATAATCGAGACTTCAGTTATATTATATTTTCGTTTCATGGTTCATTTACCTCCTTGAGACTCATTTGATTCTTTTAGTTTTGCGCTTGGATTTAGCTGTGGTTGGGAAAAGCGAAAAATAAAATCCTGATGCACAAGCTCGCTCTCCCCGAACGTTACCCAGCGATCCACCTTATAAAGACTCCACTGTCCAGGCGTGATAAGATGCTGAAAACGCCCTGGTAGCGGTTTTTCAAGACCGATGCGGTTGGATCCCACAAGCTCCGGTGTGTTATCATCTCTGAATGCCGCGAGTTCTTTTTCAAACTTAGTGGCCTTAAGTTCCGCTTCTTTTCGTTTAGCTTCTTCATCAAAGATAAAAAGGGAGAGCGCGGCAGTCGTTGCCGCGCCAACACCTCCCCATAGAGCGCCATGAGCAAGTTTGTTTTCGCCATCGGCTGCAAGTATTGCTCCCACAGTTCCGGCCGCTGCACCCGTTAAACCCATAGCCATTAGCGTTTTGTTGCGGTTTGATAAGGTCGCACATCCAGAAGCAAATATTAGAATTACTGCAGCGATAACGATTAAACACCTCATGACGTCCAGCCCTCCTTAGGCTTCAAAGTCATTAAAATTCATGGACTCAGCCTCTGGTCGTGACTCACCCTGCCCCTTAGGTAAAATACCTGATGGGATCACCGAATCAGCAAGCACCTCAAATGCACTTACCATGCGTCCATCCGGCGTTTCGTAGCGATAGGTCCTTAGTTTTCCAAACACTGTCACGCGATCACCCTTCTTTACGCCACTAAGCACACGGTTTCCGAGGCCGCCAAAAGCCCTGACCGGAAACCAATTTGTGTGCGCTGGTTCGTATTTCTTTGTTTTCTCATTTAAGCGTGTGACATTCTCAGCGATCGAAAAGCTTATGACTCCTGCCGAGCCTTCACCTTTTTTATAAACCTCAGGATCGGCCCCGAGATTTCCGGTTAAAATGACTTGATTGGTTGAACTCATGTTTTATTTCCTTTCTTTTTTGGTTACTGGTTATGGCCTTGGCATAGAACTTACGGTGTCCATGCTCCGGCCCATGATTGAAACACTTCCTTCTAGATCCACAATCGGTTGGTAGGTGTTTACAATTGGTTTGTCCGACGATTCGCTGCCGCGCTCAGGGCAGCGGTAGTTAAGCTGGTCAATCACTCGTTCCTTTGATGTTAGGTCTGCTGAGATGGACCTTGTCCATTCAAGCGTTCCGCATAAATACGGTTTTTCAAACGAGATGTGATTTATAAGAGCGATCTCTGGCCACCTGCCGTCACGCGTATTCCATGAATTAAATGGCTGGCACTCAGTATCATCCTGATTATCAAGTATCAGTGTAATGGAATACCCTTCCACGCGACTGTGAAATGCCTTAAGCGGACAACTCACGCGGTTAATGGTCTTTCCATCATCAGCAAGCCAACTAAACTCAAGATCAAGCCCATCCCAGAGCTCTTCAATTGTTTGCCCATTGTGAATATCAATCGTATGTGGCCTGACCCATGGCTCAGAATATGTGTATTTTGAGTAAAACTCCGTGGTCCATTGGTTACAGGTAGTTGCTGGTTTTTTACAGCGCCGATCAGTTTTGGGACAAATCATTTCGATTTCACCCTGGCAAGTGGACTTCCACTTCAGACACTCGGTACCGACCTCTATCTTTTCGCATGTAACACGATTTTCTTTCAAAACCTCATCGCACTGGCCCAAACCAAGGAATCCACAGCTCCTCTCAGTCACACGCTCGGTTTTGCACTGGTCCTGAAAAAGCTTATGCTCCTTATCGCATTCATCTTTTGTGTTTTTACAAAACGGGATTTTATCGGTAGCGCAATATTCTTCATATTCCTCGCACGCACCAGGAATGGCTTGGCTATCCGCGCACCTGATGGTTCCGCGTTTTTGTTCAGCACTGGTGTCTTCTCTTGGAGCCGGGAGTTCAAACCCCCATTCTGTGATTCTATCAAAAGAAAATCTGATCTTTGCGCCAGGGAATACTTGAAAATAGTGAATTGGATTTTTTGTTCGACTAGACCGGCAATAAACATTATCAGGGAACTTCTCACACGAAAACCCATCACATCCAGGAAGATTTCCCTTCATCGTAGTACACGCTTGTGCGGTCGGTACTACGCCAAGCATTGGTAAGCTTCGCTCGCTTGATATGCGGATAGGATAGGTTTCAGCAAGACCTTTTACAAATGTCAGTGTCGGGATGGTGCGCGTTGATGCTAAGGTCTGCTGCTCAATCCACTGAAGCTCAAGCGGCTCATTCACTATAGATAGCTCTGGCTTTAACCGAAAACAGCGATTATTGGCCGAGCATCCACCTTCCGGGTCAACACGTTCAAAGAACGAATCAATCATGACTTGGACACCTTGAAAATAAGGCACCCACGTTCCGCTGATCCCGGTTTGTTCCACTGCCGTACGAAGGTAATTTTCAAGAGGCTTAATAAGCTGGATGGCAAAATAAATGGTGGGATCACCCGTTTGACCAAATGGTGTTTCTATGAATTGCTTGCGAAGATCATTGTAAATCTTGAGTGGATCAAGCTGTAATGAGTAAAGAGCTACGGGCTCACGGTACTCAACCCGAAAATCTGCTTGAAGCTGAACTCCAAGGCCGTCTAAAATACCGTTTTGTACAAGATCATAGATCTCCTCTTTGCTTGAAGTCACCGTGGCTGTAAAAAATTCATTTATTGGACAGCGGTTTTGGATGAACACTGTTGGGACCATTGATAATTTTCTTGTTTCATCACCACGAAGATTGATTAAGCTCATCTGTCGGGGGCAGGTGGTTAGCGGCATTAGCCGCGGCTCAGCGCCAATCTGTGTGTGTAAATCTTCCTTTAACCTTGCAACATCAGGGATCTTAAGTGCATCAGGAATTGCAGCAGCATGAGTGCCTTCGTAACTTGGCAGCGTCTGACGCGTGCCATCAATAAAAGCCATAGGAAACGTAAGTGACATTGATTTGTTATCATTTGACGTAAGGCTTAAGACGTTCCCACCCTGGGAGGTTCCATAAACATAGACCTTGGGTTGGATGAAGATGATATTCTTAGCGTCTTTTACAAGTTCTGGCAGCCATTCTTCAAAACCATTTGATGCCACCTTCATTCGATAGAGCGTGAATGATCCTGAAAACTCTGATCTGATTTCTTCTAGCTCGGGTACTTGAAATGATTTTTGTCTTTTTACTTTCTCCTCAGCCGGCATGGTTTTTACGTTTAACCTCACCCCGGTTGAGAAAAGTTCCATCTCAGTCCAGCTTACTGCTAGGTGTGTACCGCCTGGTTGTGTAGCAGTAATGGCATCCTTTTGTGGTGAAGCCTTGAATGAACACGCTGCCACGAAGAACGTAGCCCAAATCACACTTATTGTTACAAGATTATATTTGGTTCTCATTTTTAAATCCTCTTTCTTTGGTTATTGGTTTGATCCAGCGACGCTTGAGATGAATTTAACGCCAGGAAGCCTTAGTGCCCCTTCAAGCGTGTATCTTGGGTAGTAGGTGTCAAATAACGGTTCTCCTGATGAGATGCCAAGCTTGGGGCAGGTGTAAATCATGCGCCCGTTCCAAAGCTCCTCCTTAAAACCACAGGCATATTGCTGAGGATGTGTGAGCACATTAATAACGGTTAATTCAGGCTCGCGCCCCTTACGACGGTTCCATGAATTAAACGGCTCGCATCCAGCATCTTTGTTGTTATTAAGCCTAATGCTGATTTTAAGGTGATCGCCATACTGCTCGGTCTTTGGAAAAAACGCCGATAGAGGGCAGGCAGTCTTAATCTGCCAAAATTTCCCTGTAACACCAGGCTCCCAATGAGAGAACTGAAGCTTAATGCCGCTAAACAGCGCTTCCTGATCAAAGGTTGCTAGATTTTCTTTGGTCTTTAGGATGGATGGAAGCTCAGAAAGCCTCCAAAACTTTGACCATTGATTTTCTGTCGCAAGACAAGGCGCAGGTCCTGCTGGAACGTTTTTCTTACCAAATGTCTTGCAGCTAGTTGTTCTCCACTCATCACACTCAGTATGGGACTCAGTGCAGCGGCTTGCCCGTTCATCACAAATTCGCTCCACATGATCACAGCAGAAAAAACAAAGCCCAACCCCGCGCTTTACACACTCTTCATGATCGCGTACGCAGTACTCCTCAGAACGGGTGCATATATTATGAAACCTGGCACAAGCCGTATTCCACTCAAGGCATATGGAATAGTCAGTCTCCTCGCGCGTCGGGATCTCACCCCATTTAACGCAAACCGGGTTATCAAGTTTGCTAACCGCGATATCAAGAATCGGTGCAATATACTGGCGCTTAAACGAAGTGATTCCTGATAGATCAAACTCAATAAGATCACCTTCACGCATGGGCTTAAGTAACCCGCCGCGCCTTCCGCGAGAGGGGGCGATGGAGTCATTCGTCTCTTCGCCTGGTATAATGAATTTGCTTTCATCGTTAGATAGCCCGCGAACACTGACCGCTGAATCAACTTGGTTACTAATTACATCAACTTTCTCGGTGTCGTAGGAATCTAAGTAGAGCAACCGCTCACTTATAATTGGCTCTGACCTAAGACGAAAACAAGGCCCGGAAGCATCACTACAATTCTCATAAGCAAAGTAATTGCCTAAAATATCATCAAGAAGTGGCATTATGACTTCGGCTCCAGCCACAGCCACAGACAATCCTGCTTCCGTCAGCATCCCATTTAAAACGGCGATAAGTCCCTGGCTCACGCTCTTGGCTGGATAAAGCTCATAATCACCAGCACCAACACCATAGGGTAGCTCTACAAACTGCTTATAAAGTTTTTCACGTAAAGCAGTGCTTGAGATTTCAACATTTCTTATGGTTTTTACAAAATGCGGGGCAAGCCGAAAATGCGCTGTGATTCTAACACCACCAGAAACCATATCTTGCTCGATTAGTTTACGGATCTGCTCACGACTTCCCTTCGTGCTTACCTCAAAAAGCTGATTAAGCGGGCAGACACCTCTGGCTGTAACAGGCTTAATCTGAAGACTTTCATCACCAAATACGAGCTTAATGTCCTCGGGGCAAGCTGGAAGCGCGCTGAGGTTAGGCGTAAACCCAAGTTGCTTTTGAAGCCTGTCCTTTAACAAACCAACATCCGGGATCAGATAGTCATCTGGCAGCGCAATTGTTGAGAGCCCGGAAACAACTTCATGCTTAAGACCATCCACCAAAGCTACAGGGAACCTTAGCGTGACCATGCCTCCAGCATCAACGCTTGTGCTTATGCGGCCACCAAACACCGCGCTTTGAACAAAAATGCGCGGTACAGTAAAAATGTCGTGTTCAAATGCTCTAAGATTTTTAATCCGATACAAAGACACATTGCCAGTAGCAGCCTTATCTTCTGCCGATAGAGTAATGGCCTCGACAGCAGCTCTGGCGAGCTCTTTCCTCATCCTAACTTGTATATTTTCGCTAAGTGAACGGACTTCAGCTTTAATGGTGGAAGAGCGATATTCAGTAACCAGCCAGTCAGCTTGGTCATCGCTAATAGCGCCAGGTATATTGCCTGAATTTTTCTGGTCGGCAGTACCAGTACTTGGTATGTCACTATCTCCATTATGGCAGCCCACTACGAAAACCGAGCAAAACAGCAAAAGCGAGATGACAAAATAAATACTCCGTCCAAACACGTGTACCTCCTCGGGAATTTTCCCGTTAATGTCGCAATCTAACGATGACGTTAGATTCTCGATTTTTTGGGCTCACACATGTTGACTGATTGGTGTATAAGACAAGTCAGGTCTAACGACTTGGCTCATGCCTGCCTCTGTTAGTAGCAGAGGATCAACAGGTGTGGGCCTTTTTGTTTTATCAATTAATAACCATCTTCTAATTACCTTCCGCACCCATGCGTTTATCCATATTTCTAATGGCCATATTTCCATCGAGCTCTTTCGCAGAACGATCACCAAGGTAATCCGACCCATGCTCTTCAGCTCTTTTGGGGCCTATTCCATCACCACCCATGGCGTTGATGGTAGTTTTACCTTTATCATTTAACCCGTCTTGTGGACGACCACCGCTGTCACCACCATCTGCTAGCGCGATTCCCGCCAGCGCTAAAGTGATGGCAAATAGTACGCATGATTTTTGGAATATTTGTTTTTCCATGTTCATTTCTCCCAAACTGCAAATACTGCAGAAACATACCTCTTGTAATTTTAATAATTGAATATGTCAATGCATAATTTTAATTGTATTATTGATATAATCGATATATTCATGTTTTTATTATGAGTAAACATTCACCTAACCACTACGACGCTATTTTAAATGAACTTAAGCGCGCCCTTGAGGAAAACAAGATCACTCAGATTGAGGTTGGAGACGCGCTTGGGATAAAGCAATCCGCAGTATCAAGCCTGTTAAGTGGTCGCTCCAAACTGACAGTGGAGCAACTTTTAAGGATCTCCGCTCTTGTCGGAATAAAGCCACATAAACTCTTAAGCGCGGCAGATGTGCTTCTCACACAAACGATACCGATGCCCTATGAAATAGAATCAATTCTTTATAAATCTGAAATCCACCTTGTCGCCTATTGCGCGGCTACCCAGGAAATTACGGCGGATGACTTGGTAATTGAAGAATATACCCGTGAAAAAATCAAACATGCCATGGATGAGCTTGTTGCGGTCGGGGTTTTGATAAAGAAGAAAGATAAATATATCCAAAAAAATCCAAACGTGATTTACACCCCATCTTCTCCGACGCGCCCGACAGCCTGTCACCAAAAAGTAGTGCTTCATTCATGGAGACTATGGGATAAATTAAAAGAAAAACCAGGATACCGGTTAAAGCGATTTAATTATTTCTTGCTTGATCGCTTCACTGTTGCCCAAATCAAGGAGGTAGAAGCAATTCTTTGGCGGGCATATGAACGGATACAGAGTTTCCAGAGAGAAAACATGGTCAATGGTTATGTTTCTGACGATCCGATGCCTCTATGGGATATTCACTTGATGCTCATGACCCCGCTGGAGCACAAATGAAATCACCGGCTCGCAATCTTGCTGTTGCGCGTGCGTTTAGCGAGATAGGCAATTCTTTTAGATACATAGCCTTGCCGCTTGGAATACTGTCAATTCACAACAAGGCGGATGATCTTGCATTAGCGGAAATATTAGAAACGCTAGGCTTCTTTGCAAGTGGAGTCATTGCCCCATTTTTTATTGATCGCGTGCTAAAGATCAGGGCGCTTGTAATTTCAGATCTACTTTCACTTCTTGTAACAGTCATAATGGTGATTGGAATTTATCTGCAGTCATTAGAAATATTATTTCCCGCATGTTTTGCGATGACATTCATGGATACGTTTTATAGTAGCAGCCTGTCAGCGGTAACGGCTGATCTCACCGACAAAGCTGTAAACGGCGTATCAAATCAAAAAAACCTGATCCTTGGTTTTTCAAGACTTCAACTCTACACGCTTACGGGTGGATTGATCGGGAGCGTCTTCGGGACTAAAATCGTTCAAGCCATCCCACTATGGGCGATGCTTGCGCTTGATGGTGTTACTTTCTTGGTTTCGAGTATTTGGATTTATAAAATCGCAAATGGCTTTTCCCAAAAGAAGACCAACCATCACATTAAACAAAAAAGTTCCATTCGTTTGTTTATCATTGATTCTTTTCGCGAATGGAAAGAGGGGCTTTTCATTGCGGTTTCAGACATAAACACAATGAAGCTCATCGCTTCACAAGGCATTGTTGGCATAGCTCATGGACTGCTTAGCGCAACCACAATCGGTCATTATAAAACAACACTTCATGTTTCAGATTCACTGGTTGCTTTAGCGCAGGTTAATAACAGAATTTGGAATTTTGCTGGCGCATTTTACGCTTTAAAAAACAAATTATCCCCTATGGCTTTGCTTATTCTTGGAGGCGGATTAATGGCCGGTGGTTATGCCGGTATGGCTATTTTACCATTCTTTGGTTTTATAGTGGTGTATGGGATCCAGCAATTTGGAAATTCACTATTGACCCCGACAAATAGAGCGCTTTGCCTGGCTGGTGTCGCAACAGATGCTCGCGGCCGCGTGGCAGCGTTTCGCGGACTGGTTATTGATGCCGGAATATTGATTGGCAACATTTTCGCGCTTATTATCATAAAGTCCTTCGGCACTAGATGGGTTTTTGTAATGGCTACCCTGTGGATGCTAATAGCGCTCATGACGTATAAAAGAGTGAAGATAAATCACTGATATTCTTTTATCACATCCGGGCTCCTGCGCTACATTGAGAAACCGTAATACCCACCGGACACGACGCATGTGATGTGACAAACAATACGGATCTATCTGGAGGCAGAATTACTGATTGTTTGCCACAAACTTCTCGACGATTAGCAATCTCTAATCAACCAAAACTGAAACAGCACAACCAATTGCTTTGGCAATCTTACGTAATACCGTAAGACCGGCAGGGCGTTCTCCTTTTTCAATAGAGCAGAGACTTCCCTTGCTCATCTCAGCTTTTGAGGCCAGAGGGAATAGGGAAAATAAAGCACATGTATGAGCCTGCCCTAAAACGTATTTTTGATTGTGAAGCGCCGGACGGTGCAGGCTTGCTGTTATTTGCGTGAGCTTATGGCGCTGAAAATCTTCGCAAAAACCCCGCGTAAACCATAAAAATTATACTTTTCAGCGATTCAGAGCAGACCCCTGCCAGAACCCTCTCTTTAGTTGGTGGTATTTCTGACGTTCACCCCTGGCAGTGCGCTATAGCGGCTGAATAGTTAGCAGGTGAGATGTCGGGAGGTTTGGGTGGTAGATGTAGATGAGTAAGTATCTTTACGATGGCTGTGGTCTCAAAAATAGCAGCCACTGGTGTAAGCTCAGTGCCACAGTTAGGGCACCCCATGTCGATACTGAAAACCCTGGCGAGTAGCTCGGCCCAGGTCATGCGTTTATTGTGCTGGTCTTTTTGTTTTCCCTTGTTTTTGGTTTTGTCCGCGTCTGGTGTAATGGCAGCAGTGGTTGTGATAACGGCGGCTAATTTTGGAGTCTCCGGTTTTGGTACTATTAGTGAGCGTATTTTGGCGTGCGGGGCAAGGCAACCATGGTATATGGTTTGATGGATTCTTGGTTGTGGGATAAGAGCTGTAATTTTTTCCAGAAATTCCAGAGGGCTGAACACGAGGATGCTCGTTCCATCGGTGTATGGGCGCTTAAGCTTGTACAGAATGTCACCGCGGCTATCGAAACGAAGCCTGTCTTCTGCGACTGCTGGCCTTGCTATGTATCTTGCCACTTTTTCTAGTTTTTTTCTTTCACTAGGTGAGCAATATACCCCTGCATGGAGTGAAAACCCCTCGATAGCCGCGCAAAGCGGGGCTTTGGTCTCTGGGTTAATGTCGATTATCCTGCCAAGGGAGCCGAGGCGTTTTACTTTCTGGCCTTTCTTTTTACCCAGTGCAATTTTTGACTGGATTTTGGGATTACGGGCCAGGAGGTAGCGAATCTGGAAGGGAAATGAGA
>CAYHPW010000063.1:0-13374 GCA_964358645.1 uncultured Bacteriovoracaceae bacterium
TACTTGCTAACTCGCATCCTGACTTAAGCTATGTCCAGCTTTTTGAGCTGCTAGCCGATCGCGTGCTTGATCAAATTGACCCAATCAGGCGGCAGCAAAAGCTTATGGAGAAGGCCGCTACGAGGGCTGCCAAGAAAAACCCAGACAAGAAAGCTAATCCGCCAAAGCCAGCTCCGACATCGGAGCCAGCCATAGTTTCTGAAACAACTACAACACATGCAGCGACCGCAGAAACTATCCAAACGGAAAAACCGATTCCGGCGGCAACTAACATAACTCACGAAGAAGCAATCCATTCCAGAAGATTCATCCCAGCAGCGTTAAGAAGGCAGGTTTGGTCTCGATATGAAGGGCGTTGCACCTATGTGTGCCCTGAAACCAGGAAGAGATGTGATTCCACATTCGGTATTGAGGTTGACCACGCAACCCCCGTCAGCCGAGGTGGGGAATCCGAATTAAACGGGCTACGTTTATTATGCAGGAGTCACAACACCTGGGAAGCAATTCGAATTTTAGGCCGCAAAACCATGCAGCGGTATTTGTCAAATTGAAGCCGTGTATTTAGGACCGCGTGGATTTCCTGGCTAAAGCTGTGGTCCTTCAGCTCTGTGGCCGCTCTGGGGGTTTTTTCCATATCTGCGCTCTTTTCCAGCCAAACTTTTTGCCAACCTCAACTTTTTGAAAAGTTGCGATTTTTTGATATGGTTTTATATGGCATAATTATAATGAGTACAGGATGGAAGATTAATATGATTAAATCAATTTTAATAATCATCGTGTTATTGATTTTCGTAAGTCCAACTTTTGCTGTTGAATCGTCACCCGAGATTACACTAAGAGTTTTTACTAGAAAACCATGCACCGCCTGTGATGCACAAGAAAGGTTAATGAAAGATTTCGGATTAACCAAAAATATAGTGTTTAAGAGGTATGGAAAAAACTTTAACGTTAAAGTTGAATTTTACGACATCGAAGATAAAAAAGAAGAAATAAAACTGTGTGAAATGGATAGTAAAACGACCCCCACGCCGTTCAATCAGCTTATTGTGAAAAATAGCACGCCCACCGATCGGTGGTGCGACAGTGATGTTCAAAATGAACGTCATAGAAAATTTAGAAATTGTAATGAAATATTTGATTTTATTGGAGAAGGATTAATAGAGGCTAAATTAATTCCACTTGACCCGAATGTAATAGTGCAAAACAATTCAAATCAAAACAACGAATGTTCTAAAGAACCCGTGTCTGACCCAAAGCATCCTGATAAACAGACAAAGGGAGGGTTCCCTCCGCCATATGGTGATTCGTGCGATGTTTCTTGCCCTACTCCACAGGCTTACGACAAGACTGATTCTTCTTCAGGTAAAGCGAAATAGCGTACTTTTTAATCACCGATTTTTTTTGCGGCCACGCGTTTCCATCCGCCTTATCCATTCCAACTATTGAAAATCATTCGATTGTTAGATGTAATAAAAACGTCAATCCTATGACAAATTACCCGACCTCGACGCATCCCTCTCCGAGGCGCATGGTTATTATCCGTTTTTCTAAATAGAAAACACATTAATACCGAGAATTTATTATTGAAGCATATTAAGAAGCCAATCATTATATTTTTATCACTTCTTGCCCTGAATTATTACGTCATCCAGGTAGCTATTTCAGGTCAGCCCGAAAGCCGCAAAGCATGCTTTAGTGCAGTGCTAACCAGAATTATTCAAGAAAATACCGCTGGTAATGTATATGAACCGACCCGTATCGAGAGACAACTAGAAAAAATCAATCCTCCGCTACCACTAACAGTGCGTCTTAATCAAGCAATTGATGAAATTCAAAAAACCAATCCAGAACTTGCTGTAAAAGTAAGAAATGCAATAAGGAAAAAAGAATCATATGGTCCTAATTCGTTAAGAGTTAATATCACAGGCCTGCCTAGGATGATGACTGATTTCATTCAGGGACCTTTCCAAGAAGTCACTGGACCAAGAGGAATATCAGAGCCTTTCGTTGAGATAGCACAAGTTGGTGACATGCTGCTTATATCTCATGCTGGAGATAAATATCCGCTATTAATTAAGTGGGATAATATTTCAGACCCGGCTGTTAGTTTTGTTAAACACTCCAACATCATGCATAGAGTCCTTGTAATTCCAAAAACCATGGACACATCTAGCGATTCAAAATTACTTATTGAGTCAATCCGAGAACTGATTTCCGGAAGCCGTATGAATAAATATATTTCTGGTGAAAGATCGCCTGAGATTATGATTGCGTCTATCTTACATGACGGGCGCATCATCCATGACAGACCAACTCAGGTAGAATTCAATGAACTGAGAGATAAACTTGATACGGATTCCAAATTAAGAGAATCGTTAAGATCTTTGTTGTTTGTTGCGCCAACCGCGACAGGGAAAACACGAATTCTTGGCAATAATATTATAAGAAAAATTAATCAGATGATTCAAGTTCTAAGTAGCGGGCCACATCATAAAAAGGTGAGCATCGTTATGGCAAATACTCCAGATCTGATAAACCAGCTCGCCTTAGATATCGGACAGCAGTTAAAACATGAACTGCCATCATCAATAAAATATAGATTGGTCCAATGGGGGGGGGCACAATCTGAAAAGATGACGGCACACGAATTATCCCAACTTATCGAAAACTCAGATGTCCCTGTTGTGTTATTCACAAGTTCCCAAACTTTAGCCTCCAGAGTTAAATCCGATGCCGAAATGAAAGCGCTGTTACATTTTGCAAACAGTATAAACATAGACGAAGCTCACAATTCTGGGGGTGAAACCTTTAAAAGGGTAATGAGAATAGGGCTCGAAGTGGCAACTGAAGACCGCGCTACTCCATCTGGGATTTTAACTTCACTTGATATTTTAGGCTCTACAGCATCTCCTTTATCTCGAACCGAAAGAACAGTCGAGATTTTTGATAGAAGTTACTGGGCCTCCATAGATTCTCCAGGCAAATTCGCCCAAAGCGTAACACAGGGAGCAGAAACCGGGAAAAACTCACCAAAAAATGTTTTAGAATGGGTAAAAATTTCAGAACAATATAGAAATGCCCGCTTGAGAGGTGAAATAACCGCACCTAAAGAAGTGATATTTTTTGAGCCACGCGAACATGGATTTAAATTTGATACAATCTTTGAACGATCTGCATCCGGTACTCATCCGAATGTCAATACTAGCCGCTTGAAAGCAATATGGAAGCCGGTTTCACATATGATAGATGGCCACGGGCCTGGCGTAATCCATGCGTATCCACGCGATGCTGATAATATTGCAGTAACACTCTCAGAACTTTCAGGAAAAAATTTTGTCTCTTTAAGCAGCCTTAGCCCAATAGAGCGGGACACAGTAACAAAGGCATTCCAAAAAAGAACGCCATATAAAGGTAGATCTGTTGATGCGATTGTTGGAAAGATCAGGGAGGGCCTCGATTTCCCCGATGCTGGCTGGTATTTATCGTTTAAGAAGTATGTAAGATATCCAGAAACCATCCAGGGCCAAGGGCGGGTAGTTAGACTGAATTTAGATAAACCTACACCGGTTATTATTTACTTCGGTGAGAATATGAAGTCAGTGGCTTTTAATGATGTCCGAGAGTTGGTGTTAGGGAAAATCGGGCTTTTACCTAGAAAGATGGCCAATGGGAGAGGATTTCAGTGGGCACGTAACCCGCAAAACACCCATCCTGGTTCAAAGCTTGGTGAAACTATGAGTGAGCTCAATGTGGCAATGGAAGCCGTTTTCAGAAGACATCCCGAATTAAGTAAGCAGTTTGGCGATACTGCTGATCCTAATCCCGAGATAGTCAGCGCACTGCAAGATACTGTTCTTAGTAATCGCAGTTCGCAAGAAAACCGTGAAATTGCACAAGCGGTTAAGCAGTTAATATATCAAATTAATTCATTTTCATTCTATAAGGGCACATTGTCTGAAACGTGGAAGTATTGTGACAAATTGTTGCGCGCTTTCAACGGCGGTAAGCCGTACTCCAATAGACTTTCAAATGATGATCTGGCGATTCTTCAAAATCACAGACAAATGGAGATGATTAAGGAGTTTCGAGCCATGAAGAGTTGGATCGGGCCAATTCCTCGCGCGGTTTTGGAGGATATACAGCTACAGCCAAATGGAGTTTATGAAATGGCTGAAACAGTGAATGCATTTGTTGCCAGGTACGGAAAGCCACCAGAGCAAGTTGGCGGTGAGTCTTCTTTGTTCATAAGAAACCTCAAAGATACCATGAGCGTGTCTTCTGAAACTTTATACAGTCGACTGAATCATATAAGCAAAGTCACTCTTGAACCAATGTTCATGAATAACAGTAGTATTTCTTTTGAAAAGAGTATTACTGACCACTTTGGGCGCACAGGTAGATTACCTGATTTTATTTTTGAAAAACTAGGACAAGGTACCGAGCTGACTTTGGCTGATAAAGTTGATCATAGGCTTGCACAACGCCTTCAGGCATATATACAAACCGGGAGCTTGGATACATCAAACCTTAGTCCTGAATTTTTGAAAGTATTAGATCAGAGTGAATTTTTTACACATCCCATATTAGATATCAGTAAAGCTATAGCAGATTCCACCGAAGGGCTTAGTTTAACGGCTGGAAACAAGCAACAACTTGCTAAAGAAATGACTTTTAACCGTCTCATGTTACATGAAGAGTTTGGGGCTTTGAAGACACTTGATAGCCTAGCAAAACAAGGACTTCCAAATTCAATAAAATACAAAAAATTTATCGAGGATTTACTACAAAGGCACTTTCAATAAACCTAACCCCTACCATCCCCAAAAATGCTGGGGGGCGAGAGAGGGTTCCACGTAATTTGGGAGCCAGCGCGTGGTGCCGCCGCTTACTGTGCGGTAAGGGTCATCAGCCAGGTCAATCATGTAAAGGCACGGCCTGAGATTATCTGCGAATGCCTTGTCAATCGCGTCAGGACCTGGATAAAACCCTCCGTTAAACATGCTTGATGGAGACAGTTCAAAAGTGAATGAGAACATCCCGAGTTCCCCGTAGGCCCAGTCCGTGGTGTCACCGCTTGCTATGTAGAGATCACTTGATTGCTCAGGCGTGTAATGGTTCCACGCCGCCATGGTCTTGGCCATTTCCTCATATACCGCGAGGTCTTTGGTGTTCTCGACTTTATCGTAAGTGTGGCCCCACGGATAAAGGATCAGTTCGCTGAATGTGTGGAATGACAGCAATATCTTCGCATTCGTGTGCAACCTCACGAAGTCACGGATCGCGGATGACTCGGGTTCTGAAAACGGGGCAACCCCCATGTAAACATCACTTGAGGTATCCTCGCTTGATCCACCGGTGCCCCACTTAAATCCATAATTGCGGTTTAAGTCCACGCCGAAAGTCCCGTCACGGTTATCGCGGCGGTTCTTGCGCCAATACACATACTGGCCAGTTGAGATATCCCATTCCGAACCGTCAGGGTTCACTATCGGGATTATCCATATGTCCCTTGAATCAATGAGAGCCCATATTTTAGCATCATCACGGTGATTAAGAAGATATTGCGCAAGCATAAGCGGGACTTCGATGCTCAGATGTTCGCGGGCATGATGGTTCCCCATGAAAATCGCGCCAGGCTTGTTGCTTCGCCCAGATATGAGGGCTGATGGGTTGGTGTTGATGTGTATCGCCCATATTTTTCTGTTTTCTATAGTATCGCCAATGCTTGTAACTTTTGCGATATCGGCATTCTTGGCTTGTAAATCATTCAATGCTGCCGTGAGTTCATCGTAAGTGTGATAGCTTGAATCCTTCGGCGGAAAACCAAAATTATTCTGATGTCCACCTCTTGCAACAGAGATATCGAAATCACCCAGTATTTTTAATCCGGCGTTTTTCAATCGTTCAAGCGATGACTCGTTGGCAAAACCCCAAACATCGGTTGAGCGAACGGCTTCAATGCTCACACCCATGTTGGCGATTGCGCTTCTTTCTATTTTGTTTTTTGCCTTGATATTAACAAAACGCATTGCCGCATCGGCCCGGCCATAAAAGACGCTAGGTATGCCTGCAATGATGCAGATTACAATCAAAGACTTCTTCATCCATGAAGTCATAAAAATCGCCCTCCTGAGTTGGCGGTTCATAGGTCAAAAAATTTCAATACTTATAGGATAGCATCATAAAGCCTATTCACAAGGTGTGCTGTATAATTTTCAATAATAAAGCCAGGTTAAATTTCTGATAAAAAAAGTAAAGTTATTTAGGCTTCTGACCGATATATATTTGTAATGCGGAGGGAATGAAATGGCTAAGCCTGGTCAAAATGATGGTACGGCTACGGAGTCAAAGCACCCCGAAAGTAAACAAAAAGCAGGTAACGCCACATTACCCGGTGGTTGCCATGCTTGGGGTTGCAAGGCACAGTCGGAGAAATTTAATTTTTGTGAGGAACATTACGACCACTTCAAATTCGGCTTAATCAAGAAAACCGGCGAGCTGGTTCCAGATCATGAGAAAAAATTAGGGCACTATCAGGCTTGGAAAGCCAAGCGCAGTGCCAAACAAGTTGCGTAGCGATACGCAAAATCGCTGTACCCACCCTCCTCAAGAGAGCCCCAGGGCTGACAAGTCTTCGGGGCTCTCATTCATTAAACGACCTCTGATTTAGCTGTGTTTTAAGTGCTTGTTTGGTTCGTATAAAAACATTACAAGTGTTCATTATGCATGCTTACGATAAATCGTGCCCTGGCATTTGGAAAAGGCCGTTGCTCCATGGGCTGCGGGAAGACGGCTGGCCGTGGGATTGGACGACAATGGCCGTGGCTGATAAAAACCAAAATAATATATCAGATAATATAACAGCGAAGATTATCGCCAAATCAAGCGGGATATGGGCCGGTGAAGGGCTTTTTAGCGCGATAGAGCTGCTGCCTGAGGAATTTTCTAGAGGCGTGGTAATTAAAGGTGTTTTATCCGACGGCTCAGTTTTAAGTGAGAGCATGGAAATTGGCCGAATAGAAGGGCCTGCAAAGACAATACTGGCTCTCGAAAGACCATTGCTGAATTTAGCCGCATACGCAAGCGGCATAGCCACTTCAACAAGGAAGATGGTGGAGATTATAAATAATAAATATATAGATAATCCACCAAGGATTTGTATTACGAGAAAAACGCTGCCATACTACCGAGACATTGCCATCCAATGCGCGATGATTGGAGGAGCATTCAGCCACAGGCTTGGGCTTTCCGGTGGGGTTCTTATCAAGGAGAATCATGTTTTAATCGCTGGCGGGGTCAAGGAGGCGATAAAAAAAGCAAGGCGAATATCTCCTCACTGCTTAAAAGTCGAAGCCGAGGTCAGGTCGCTATCAGAACTGAGAGACGCTCTTTTAGAAAAACCGGATGCGGTTTTGCTTGATAATTTCCAACCTAGCGAAGTCCATGAAGCCATAGTGATCATAGACGGCCAACAACATAGGCCGCTTATAGAGGTTTCAGGCGGCATTAACGAGTCCAATATCGAAGATTATTCCATCAAGGGAGTCGATGTTATTTCGGTAGGCTGCCTCACGCATTCAGTGAGGAGCGTGGATCTTTCTATGCTTGTTGGCTATGTTTGTTGAACAGTAGATACAATGAATATTGCTGAAATCGCGAACACGGTCATCATTGAATGTGATTCAACTAATAGCTTAGCTAGAAAACTCGGGGAGACTGGGTTCCCTCACGGTACTTGGGTCGCAGCACGTAACCAGAGCAACGGACGCGGGCGACACGGCAGAGTTTGGGTAAGTATGGAGGGTAATCTATTTTTGTCACTTGTCATGCGTTTTAAATCTAGGAGTATTTTGACCTGGGTACCTTTGACGGCCACCGTTGGAGTTATTAAATTTCTAAGGTGTAATTATACAAGAAACTCATTTAAGGTTAAGTGGCCTAATGACATCGTCACTACAAAAGGAAAGATAGGAGGGGTTTTGTGTGAAGCCTTTCCAAACCAGCTATTTGTAGTGATTGGTATTGGCCTCAATTGCGTGAGCGCTCCAGAAATGGCTTCGTCGCTCAGTGTTGAGCTTGGAGCAGAAGTAACTGCTGATGATGTAAGGTCAGGTGTTATTGAATCAGTGATGTCATCTTTTGATGAATTGATATCTAATGGCCCGTCTAAAATCGCTGTTAGCTATAAGGATTGGTGCGCGATCCCATCCGGTTCACGCATCATGTGGAATTATGACTGCAGTGGCGATGTTATTGGCCTTGGTCCTTCAGGTGAACTGATCGTAAAAAACACGAATGGGAATACCGTTAAACTTTTTGCGGAAGATATCAGGGCCGTTCGTGGAGCATACGCCTGATTTCATCTTTAATTAGCCGTTCGGCTATATCAGGCAACATCCTGTGAATGGCTTTTTCAATATGGCTTTCCAGTGATTTTTCTAATTTCTCATCAAGTTCGCCGTTGAGATTTTGTGGTGCGGTTTGTTTAGTGGTTTCTGGTAATTCAATAGCCTCATGCGGTAACGGGGGTGGCGGCGGAGGTGTCTTAATGATTGGCGTTTCCATCTCTTCAAAACTACCAAATTGATCTATCTGGAAAGTGGTTTCACCTGAATCAAGCATGCCTGGTGGTGGTTTTAAGGATGGTTCTTTTACGCTCCATTGAAAGTCATCTAGCCCGCTTAATTTTATTGTTGATTCAGTCAGGTTGCGAATATCAGGATCATCAGCGGTGTCTTTCCCCCAGATATCGTCAACTGGCGATGTTTCTATAACTTGTTGTTCTGGTGCAAGTGCTTTAGCTGGTGCCATGGCCTGTGAGACAGCAATATCCGCAATTGCCTTATCTAGGATCTGTCTTAGATTGGCTGGATCGAAAGGTTTCACCAGTTGCCCGCTAAATTGAAGTTCTTTTACTTGCGCTTCATCAGTTTTTTCAAACGCGTTTGACATCAGTATAAACCGCACGTCTTTCGTGTCTTCATGCGCATTAATCATGCGCTTTAATTCGAATGCTGATTTTCCGGGCAATGAAATATCCACTAAAACAACGTCGGGCCTAAATAACGGGATCTGCTGTAAAGCATCGTTCCCGTTTGAAACCGTTTGGATTTCATATCCTTCGTTGGATAAGGCCAAACGTATGACTTTTTGAATTGTCAAGCTATCGTCTGCTACCAATATTTTTTTTCTAGCCATGCTTTGTCTAAAAGTGTGTCATTTCCTTAAGCCTATGTAAAGACGGAGATTACAGTCTTTAGCAGAGACGCAGACAAACACTGCCGACAATCACGATTCGCTTGACAAGTTTTTTGTTCATTGACCAGAAAAACGCGCTATAATTTTAATTGGACTTAGGGCTGGCGGTTATATTTGGACCCTACAGTCAATAACCCAGGGAGCTGTCCCTGACCAGTGGTGTGCATGCCTGGTACGCCCAGGAAGCCTAAAGCTGGCATACGGCGCCCACTTTAGATTTCGGGTTCCAATTGACTTCGTCAGCGCTAAGTCCTTTTTTTTCCATTATTTGACATATGTGCTTGGACGGAAATAAACTCTTCTATTAAGGAGAGTGTACAATGGCGCATTTCAAAGACATATTACAATCGCCTCAGGGGTGGGTTCACGAGCTAGCTCAAGCAGAAATTTATCCTGACGCTGAACGTCTGCTGCAATTTGGCTGCAGTTTTGAACCCCAGCAACTTATTGAGGAAAGTGCCGTGAATTTTTTGACGGAATTACGCGAGCTATTCAGCGAATATGCGCGGGTGCTGAATTCTTATTCTGAAAACGGATCTAAGTTCCAAGATGTGAAGATTTATAACGTAGCCCAGACGGCATCTGATTTCATGCTTTTCCGTAACCAGATAAAGCTTGTTATTTCCAACTCTGCCCACGGCGTGATTCAGGTGGCGTTTGCGCAACACGTGCGCGGATCAGTTGCTGTGGATGGGTATGGTGACAAGGGGTTTGAACAGCCTCAGGAATTACTCGCTCAGATAGGCCCGTTTAGAAATGTTTATTGGACGTTCCAGGGAGAAAAAGTGTCCCCAGAGCAAGTGGCAAAGTTTTATTTTTCTGAATTTGTACGGCTGACCAGGGATCAAAAGCGGTCAAAGGGCGGGAACCAACTTTTGCTGGATCAGATCAAGACTCTCCTCAAGGAGAAGGGGCTTGATCTTTAATGATTCTACCCCTTGAGTGACGTTAAGGGAGAAGTCTGCAACGGCGGTTTCGACCGTTTTTTTGGTTTTCTTTGGCGTTATTTGGAAAATCAAGTCGCCATTGAACCCGAATCTTTGCGCGAAAATTTTTCCAAACTCAAAAGGTGACATTTTGGTAAGGCCGCCATAATGAAATATTTTTTTACGCGCACCGGTTTCGATGATTTTAACAACAAAATTCACAAACCCGTCTATTTCCGCAAAATTATGCAGTTCCTTGTCGGATAACTCGATTCTTTCACCACGCATTAGTTTCATCCGAAGCAGGTCAGTGAATGAGATGTTAATGCCGTTACCTCTCCCAATAAGAGGTGTGCTTCGTATAATCACATGGTTCAGGGACTTGCTACGAACGAAGTTTTCGCCAGCCAGCTTTACCTTGCCGAGGTCGGTGGAAGGCACCGGCGTGTCATGCTCGTGATAATTCCCGCGGAATCCATCGAATACATAACTATTAGACAAATATATGAATCTTGGCTGTAGGATCTCGCAGACATCCGACAATGTAGCGGCCCCCCATGTGTGGATCGCGTTGGCTAGTGCCGGTTTTTTTTGGGCTGCTTCGATATCATTGGTTCCTGCGGCAAAAATTATTATGTCAGGTTTGACAAAATAAACCGTTTTTTTGACCAAATCACGGTTCTGGACACTGAGGGGCAACATACTTACCCCTCTGATTTCCATTTTGTGGTGGTGAAAGGTTGCAAAAACCCTGTAGTTTTCCCGTAATTTAAGGGCTAGATGGGTTCCAACGAACCCACTCCCACCGATAATTAATATCGACTTCGGTGTTTTCATACTCCTATCCTAAAGCAAGCTGACGGTTAGGTAGCGGGGTGACTCTTGTTTTTACACAAGGATGTCACCCCGAACCAGCAGTTTTCATAACCGTCCCCCGTCAGCCGACTAGTTTCAATGCCGCCTGGCTGCTGTTGTTGGCATGGCCTAGCACTGCAACACCCGAGTTCATAAGGATGTTCTGTTTTGTCAGTTCAGAGATTTCCTCAGCCATGTCTGTATCACGGATACGACTGTTGGCTGCGGATACGTTCTCTTCGCTGATTGACAGGTTGTTTATCGTGGCTTGCAATCTATTCTGCAACGCCCCGAGATCCGCTCTAATGCTATTGACCCGCACAAGTGCATCATCAATCACCGCCAGACCCAACTGCGCCCCTTGCTTGGTGGCGACGGATTCCCCACCCAGTTTCAACGAATCAATCGTGGAATCTGAGCGTTCACCGTTGTATACGATGCGGTCCAATATGGGGTTGTTTTTGATCCCCACCTGAACCTCGAAAATCCCAGCTTTTCCGTTAAGCAACGGCACGCCGTTAAACTGCGTGATGTTGGAGATCCTGTCGATTTCCTCTTTAAGCGACTGGAACTCACGGTCCGTAAACAATCGCTCCGTATCACCGACAGTGTCTGACGCCGCCTGGATGGCCAATTCCCTGAGTCTTATGAGCATGCTTGATATTTCGCTCAAGCCTCCCTCAGAAACTTGGATCATAGACACACCGTCAAGTGCATTTCGTTTTGCCTGCCTGATGCCGCGGATTTGCGCCCGGAGATTCTCCGAGATGGCAAGCCCAGCGGCGTCATCGCCGGCATGATTTATCCTATTGCCACTGGCTAATTTTTCCAGTGACTTATCCATCTGTCCTTTGGTCAAGGACATCTGCCGCTGCGCTTGCAGGGCAGTTGTGTTCGTTGCTATTCGCAACCCCATAACGACCTCCATTCATTATTTGCTACTTCCATGGTAGCTCGCCATTTTCCGTAATGACGGCCGACTTCCATGTCGTAGGTTTATTCATGAAGTCCGGCACCTCCTAATAGAGCTGTCAAACTCCGCTTTTCATCACAGGTCTTATGTACTGATAACTATTTTTGTTATCGAGTACACGGACCTGTTTTTTTGGTCTTCCACTCTGCTTTTACATCCGCTCTTGTAAGTCCTCCCTCTCCTCTAATACCCAGCTTTAAAAATCGTCATCCGAGAAGCTTTAATGCCGCTTGACTTGCGGTATTAGCATGCCCAAGAACAGCTACCCCAGCTTGCATAAGGATGTTCTGTTTTGTTAATTCAGAAACCTCCTCCGCCATGTCGGTGTCGCGTATCCTGCTATTGGCAGCAGCCATATTTTCCTCGGATATAGCAAGATTGTTTATCGTAGCCTGCAGTCTGTTTTGCATGGCCCCTAGATCCGCTCGAATACTATTGACTCGCACAAGTGAATCATCAATCACAGCCAAGCTTAACTGCGCTCCCTGCTTGGTTGCTACTGATTCTCCGCCGAGTTTTAGTGCGTCGATCGTGGCGTCAGAACGTTCACCATTGTAAACAATCCTATCCAAAATAGGATTGTTTTTTGTTCCAACTTGGACCTCGAAAATCCCGGCCTTCCCATTCAGCAGCGGCACGCTGTTGAACTGAGTTATATTCGCGATCCTGTCAATCTCTTGTTTCAGTGATTGAAACTCTCGGTCCGCAAAAAGACGTTCGGTGTCGCCGACAGTATCAGACGCGGCCTGGATCCCCAACTCCCTCAACCTTATGATCATATTCGAGATCTCATTCAGGCCTCCTTCTGAAACCTGGACAAGAGAGACACCATCAAGCGCATTTCGCCTCGCCTGTCTGGTACCCCGGATCTGAGCTCGTAGATTTTCGGAAATCGCGAGCCCCGCGGCATCATCTCCTGCGTGATTGATACGATGACCGCTGGCAAGCCTTTCCAGTGATTTATCTAACTCCCTTTTCGTCAACGCCATCTGCCGCTGCGCCTGCAGGGCAGTGGTGTTGGTTGCTATTCGTAGTCCCATACTAGCCTCCATTCATATGCGCCACCATCCCTGACGGCTCGCCACACTCCATGGTGGCGAAGGCATCCATGCCGTTTGTTTTTTAATCATGGCCCGGCTTCCGGCACCCCGGAAGCCGCGACCGCTTATAAAATCTCATCTCATGCGTTACTACCTTTCATATAAAATCATCAGCACCTCACATTACATCTAGCTTCCTTTGACATTAACCCAGCAACTTAAGAGCGGCCTGGCTTGTCGCATTTGCATGCCCGAGCACTGCCACTCCTGCTTGCATAAGTATGTTGTTTTTAGTGAGTTCTGAAACCTCTTCCGCCATGTC
>CAYHPW010000064.1:0-13233 GCA_964358645.1 uncultured Bacteriovoracaceae bacterium
TACAGTGATGGCAGCAGCCCTGGTGGCCGCGCCAATCCTGACTGGTTGCTCGCTTGCCCCCGCGCCTAAGCATGTTTTGCGTATAGAATTTCCAACTGCTGCGCAAAATGGCCAGAGTGTTGGGCAGATCGGGATAACTTCAAACAGGAATTTTAACGGAAATTTTTATTCTGATTTAGATACCACAATCACTGCCGGTGGTGGCACCGGTACTATATCTGATGATGTTGAAATAGAATCAAAACCGGAATCATTCGATGGTTTTACTTGTTTCGGCGTTAATGTGACTGGGCCTGGTATAGCGATTGACCCGAGGATGAATTGTCGTGATCCTGCTGATTCAGTAGGTATTGTTGGTGGTCTTGCGCCGATTTGGGGTGGGTTTGTGGATGTGTCTGTCCCGGCCGGTCCAGGCAGGAGGATTCAGCTTTTTGCTGTGACCAGCAGGTATGGATGTCCGTTTCTTCAACCTTTAATTAGTGCTATGGCTGCGGGCGGAAATACTAGCGAAGCTGCAGGAGGATTTGAGGGTATTGGTGAACCGTATCTGATTGGCGAGTCGGTTGTTGATGTTTTTAGGGATACGGCTGTTGAGATATCTGCATCATATAACCCTGATGATTCAGTAAGATTATTTAAAACTTGTGATGTCGGTGGGAGAGCTGGCGTGAAGCTTCCGCTCACTGCGGGGATAAAGGCGTCAATCGCTGATGGCACCGCTGGTTCGACGAAGGAACCCTTC
Organism: uncultured Bacteriovoracaceae bacterium; assembly: GCA_964358645.1. Lineage (GTDB taxonomy): Bacteria > Bdellovibrionota > UBA1018 > UBA1018 > UBA1018 > JBBTDV01. The sequence continues at coordinate 743 of CAYHPW010000064.1, forward strand.
CCGGTTGCGAGTACGGCTGCTACTACGGGTACTGGCGAATGGAAGTCGCCAGATCTTGCAGGCGCGGAGTTCTCTCTTGCTGAGATTGAAGCTGTGCGCGCGTTTGAGGAAGTCCAGCCCGGTTCAAGCTTTGCTCTTACTCAGGCTTCGTACGTCGGCCAGATGGTGTCCACGAGTGGCGCGCGTGCGGCTATCCAGCTTTTGTGGGATGTGAGCGATGTGGATCTTTATCAGTTTAATGGGATGGAAATACAGCTTACGATGGCTGGTGGGGCTAGTGGGAGTAGTTGTACCCAGGCGATGAGTTCCGGCGGTGGTGCCGTGGCTGGGCTCTTTGCGGGGTGGGGCTGGATAGGAGGGAGTTTCGCCAGTTCCACATCGAATCTCGACTTTGCGGTGTTTCATGAGAATCCGTCAAACGCCATTTGGCAAAGGTGGGATGGGCAGCGATACCGGGCTTATATAGCTGTTAATGTGGAATCTAATTTCGCCGCAAGCGATTTATGCGCCAGTATGGTCGCTGTTGCTGGCGCACGTCTTAGCTTGCGGAATTTTGAGGCTCAGTCGGTGGAATTGAAGCTTTATCCGATTGATACCAATGTCCCGCAGGGTGGTGATGTGTTTTTCTCGGCCTTCGGTGGTGTGCCGCCATATCGGTTTGAGGTAAGCGGAAGTGATTGTTTGTCAACTGGTCGTATGGATGGCAACCATTACTACGCTCCGGGTAGTGTGAGTGCTGCGTGCAATGAGAATATACTTGTTCGCGACTCTCGCGGCGTGGCTGTTGAGACTGGGATTAGTGTGACGGTGAGTGGGGCTAATCCTACGCCAAGTCCTACATCGAGTTCTTCGCCTAGTCCTACGCCAAGTCCTACATCGAGTTCTTCGCCTAGTCCTTCACCTAGTCCTACGGGTGGATACGCGACAAAAATAAGACTATCCTTAATTGGTGGTGGTGGCGTATTAAATTGTTTTAATATTAAAGTGGAGTCTGTTAATAATTTAGACACACTTAGTAATTTATTAAATAATACAACTGTTACTGTCTCTGTTACTGGCTCCAGTGGGCTGCTTTACATGTTTCCGGATTGTGCTGGTACGAGTAGTTCTTATCAAATGCTAACCAGCTCTAGTGAGACATCAATGAATAATACAATCTCTTTTAAAGTCCTTGATGGTTCTCCTTCGGGAAGCGAGACTATTAATACCTCGGGGGGGGATGGATCATTAATAATGGGTAGTCTCCCTATTATTTGGCCTAGTTCGCCTTAATAAAAACTCAGTATTTTTTTAAATAACCACTATGTAAACTAAGCAACAATTCAGCTGTAGCTGAGTTATAATTATTCCCCCGCCCATAACAATATCCGACTAAGCCGCTTGACATTAGCTTTATCTTATGGTTAACTAATATTAGCAATATGAAGACCTCTTAATTATAACCTTTAATCACTGTTTCAAGGAGGCTTGATATGAAAAAAATCAATAACTTAGCAAAAAATGGGAGTAATAGCTTTCAGCTCTTAACAGCTTTAATGCTTCTAGCGGCGGTTATGGCTGCTATGACTGGTTGTGGTAAGGGGGGTGGGCTTGTAAGCAATGCGACCGTCAGATCATACGTTGTTGAAAATGACACATACGCGGAATTCAGGGCCACGCTCAATACCGGCAATATCATGTTAGTTGGTATAGATGTGCCGATAATCGACCCGCGCAATCCGTCGAGGGTATATGGACATATGGCGTTGGTTAACGGCTTCGGCAAGGGCAGCGATCTCGTGTTAACGCTTAATGTGACCGAAACGGCTACCACGGGCACGCTTTGTCAGCCGATGCTTCCAAATGGCACGCCCATACCTGTTGGCGGTATCGGCAACGCTACTATAATATGCATGCCTGTAGGTAATACCGGCGCGAGAGCCTACTTCGGCGTGGGCGAAGGTGTCGCGCTAGCGGGTGTGGCCATGTCCTTCAAAAATGTTGATCTGAATTTCCCGTTGCCTATAAATGTGTTCTTCCCGTTCTCGATTGATAAGGGCCGCGGTGTGGCTGGCTTCTATACCGGTGATGGTAGAGGCACGAGCGGGCTCGCTCTCTTCATGGACCTCTCCGGCGTTTTGAATCAGGATAGTCAGCCAGGCCAGGGATCATCTACGCTGGAATTGGGTGCCGCGCAGCCAAAAAGCTCTGAAGTGAAGGCGGTTTATCGCAAGCTTAATAGCATGCATAAGGCGAAGACAAGACTCTATCTCGAATAGCAGTCAAAAACGGGATGTCAGAAGTCTCTAGTCGGCCCCTGTATTAATCTTCGTATTAAGCAGGGGCCGGCTTTTTTATTAAACAACACTACGACAATATTAGCGCTTGCAATGTTGTGGATAATGGTGGATTCCTCCTGTCGTCGTAACGTCATGGCTTACGGGGTAATGGGGGATAAATGGTAAGAATTTTTTTATCGGTGCTGCTCTTATCAACATGGTCATGGTCGTATGGGGCCGAGTTCCGCAAACTGGTTGATCTAGACAGGCGGGCGCTCATCTTTAACGTGCTTTATCATGACGGCAGGATTTTTTTCCCGGATTCGACTAATAAATCCATTCGTGTCATTGATGGAAAAACGTTGAATCAGATCACCAGTGTCTTTGTTGGGAGCACGCCTGGCGAAATGGCGGCGTACGGCAACCACCTCTTTGTTTCAACATTCATGAAAAATTATCTAACCGTTATTGATACAAAGTCACTCGACTTGCTGAAGGCTATAGATCTTACTCCAGAGATGCTCGGTCCTAGCGCACTCGCTGTATCTGGGAAAACGGTTTACGTCTCTGATATGGGCACGCGGCTCATAAGAACACTTTCGGCAGAGAATCTTCGGCTCGGGATGATATATAACTCTGGCTCTGGGCCATATAAGATGGCGGCTTCGCAGGGCAGGATTTTCATCATATCCGTGCATAATATGGTTGACCCGCTTATGAATACAATCAGAGTCCTGGACGGTGCTTCAGGGGCGCAGCTAATGGAATTCGAGAAACCTGGAAATTATAATTCCATATTCCGCCACACCGATGGGCGCGTTTATACGGTGGCGCCGTCACTTAAGGCGATGCTTTCATTTGAACCTGGAACGCTCGCGGTCTCCAGCATCCCGCTGCTTGACGTTTATTGGCCGCAGGGGTTGGCTTCATTCGGTAGTAAGTTACTGCTTCTTGATAGAGGGTCACGCGACGATGGTGATAAACCAGCCTTGTTGGTTATCGACCCATGGTTAACGCGTGATCATGTGGTTAAGGTGATCGATCTTAAGGAACTTTCCGGCGGTTTAATCAAGGAGCCGCGCGCTATGGCGGTGACTCCTGATGGAAATGTCGTTATCCAATCGGTAGGAATGGTTTCGGTGGTGTCGGGGATATGAATTTTCAAGACCACTTTGCATCTAAAAGTATTTGTTTTGGTTGCGGGCCTGCGAATGACAAAGGGCTTCGCATAAAAAGCGAGGCAACCGGTGAAAGCGCTGACTGTGAAGTTGTCGCGGCCTGGACCCCGGAGCCGCATCATGAGGCGTTCCCCGGAGTGCTGAATGGCGGGATCGTCGGGTCGTTGCTTGATTGTCACATGAACTGGACGGCGGCATGGCATCTTATGAAAAAAACATCCGCCGATCACCCACCTTGCACCGTCACAGCGGAATATTCTGTTAAGTTGCTAAGGCCGACGCCTTCGAAGGTGCCTGTGCGGCTCGTTGCCAGGGTTGTTGAATCCACTGACGACAGGGCGGTTGTGGAAGGGGCGCTTAGCTCCGGTGGAAAAGTCTGCGCGACATGCCGCGGGATCTTTGTCGCGGTAAAGTCCGGGCACCCAGCTTACTTCAGGTGGTGATCCTGCTGGTCCTCGCTTTGCCACGCGATTTATAACCCATGTGGCCTAACTCCACTGTACATTTATTTTTGGTGCTTCGGCAGCTTTGCTTTCGGAGCGCTGTACTTTTACAAAGCCGTTCTGCCGCCCGAACTGGAAGATATCGCGCGTGACGCGCACGTCCTGCGTGCAGTATTCGATGATCTTCTGGATCTCTCCTTTTTTCCACCACTCAACGGCCTGCAGTCCATCGGCCAATTTGCCAACTCCTAGTGTTCCGCGGGCGACATATTCAAGTTTGAGGTAGCGCTGGCGCGTGACAGCTTCGAGGTCATACATAATGTCGAAGACGTCGACTCGTTTTGCATCAAGACCGTATGGAGCCATCACCGTTAGATCAAAACCCTTGATATTGTACCCGACGACGAGCCTTTGGTAGCAAAGATCGAACAAGCTCTTTAAATCCTTTTCTTCAAACGACATAAACTTATCGGTCTTGCTGTCATATGCGCACGCGACGGAAATGCCGAGCTTGTCAATGTTTCCCCACCCGCCGACTTCTTGTGCGAGACGCTGAGTTTCAACATCAACTACGAGGAAGTGCTTGTTCTTCAAGAAAAGGCTCGAAGGCACGACGTCCTCAGAAAAAGGAACGCAGTACGGGTGCCGCCAGAACGTGGGGTTTAACTTTATTCTTGTGGTTTGTGCGCACATACCTGCAAAGTGCCCAGAGTGTTTTTGATTGTCAAGACCACAAGCGTGGTGCAGAAGATGAGCTTATATGGATAACCAGAGAGATAACGTAACCGGTGAGATAGAAAATAATTTCGATATGTATCTGGACGACCTCCGGGAGCTTGTAATGGTGCCGAGTATTAGCTTCCCTGGGTTTCCTGAGCAGGAACTTAAAAAATGCGCAAACGCCGTAGCAGCTCTTTTGCAAAAACGTGGTTTACAAAATGTCAAAACCCTCAGCGTGGAAAATGCGCAGCCTTATGTCTATGGCGATTGGCTTAACGCTCCAGGGAAGCCAACGCTCCTGCTCTATGCACATTATGATGTTCAGCCCGCAGGCCGCGATGAACTCTGGCTCTCTCCTCCTTTTCAGCCATCCATAAGACCAGGCCCTGCGGGTGATCGCATTTATGGCCGCGGTACCGCTGACGATAAGGCTGGTATCGTGATTCATACGACAGCTATCAGCGCTTTTCTAAGCATGACTGGCAAACTCCCAATAAACGTTAAAGTTATTATTGAGGGTGAGGAGGAGACAGGTAGCGCGCATCTGCCGCTTTTCTTGAAAGAATACAAAAACCTCCTCGGGGCTGATGCCATGGTTCTAACCGATACGAGCAATTTTGATTCAGGCGTGCCTGCGCTCACGGTGGCACTTCGCGGAATAGTGGGCATCGAAGTAGAGGTCCGCGCACTTACCAAGACAATTCATTCCGGGATGTGGGGCGGGCCGGTGCCGGATCCGGCAATTGCGCTTTCCAAGATGCTTTCAACACTTGTCGATGGCGATGGACAAATCGCGGTACCAGGTGTCTTGGATGATGTGCGACCGCTGACCAAGTCCGAGGTTGCTGAGCTTAATAGGATCCCGTTTGATGAAGCCGAGTTTCGCAAGCAAGCGGGGCTGGTTCCTGGCGCGCGGCTTCTTGGAGGCGCTCAAAGCGGCTGTTTGAATCCTCTGGTCCAGATATGGAGACAACCGAGCCTGACCGTTAACGCCATCCAGGCTTCATCACGCAAGCAAGCCGCGAATATCATCAATGACATCGCGTGGGCAAAGGTGACCGTGAGGCTTGTGCCTGACATGGATCCTGCGAAAATCTGTAAACAGCTTGAGGCGTTTTTGCGAAAAATCGCGCCCTGGGGTGTTGAAGTCGGCGTGCACGTGGAAGCAGCGAGCCCTGCATGGTCGGTCAAGCCAGATGGGCCTGTGTTCGAGGCCGCAGAGGCCGCAATGCTGAAGGGCTACGGCGTTAAGCCGCATAAAATAGGCTGCGGTGGGAGCATTCCGTTTGCGAAGCCTTTTTCAGAAGCCTTGGGTGGTGTGCCTGCTTTACTGATAGGCGTGGAAGACCCTCATACCAATGCGCACGGTGAAAATGAAAGCCTGCTTCTTAGTGATTTCAAGAAAGCATGTCTGAGCCAGGCTTATCTGTTTGAAGAGCTATCGAAGCGTCTTGCGCGCTAGGGATGCTAGTGCCTGCACCGGCATCAGAGTCCGCTGATCGCTCGCCCATCAGGCGGAGCACGCTGTTCTCATAATGCCCAAGATGACTGTGTGCGGTCTCGAAAGCTTCTTGTGCTTTTTTCAGCCCTCTTCCGACCTCGTCAAATTTCTTGTCAAACTGCTCGAAGTGACGCCTGGCCTTGCGCACGTCTTCTATCGTTTTTTCCACCCCACGCGCCATTTCGTAATACTCCTGCGCCATTGCAATGGAGTGAAGCGAGATAGCCAGAGTGTTTGGCGAGACTGGGAATACCTTGAGCTTGCTTATGGCCTCGAACACCTCACCGTTCCTGATTATTTCAAAATACAGTGTCTCGCTAGGGAGGAAGAGTAGCGCCATTTCTGTCGTACCGTGGTCAGGCCTTATGTACTTCGCGGCAATGCTCCTGGCCTGCGCCTTTGTGAAATCAGCAAGCGCTTTCCTGGCAGATGCTATTTCGGCGGGGTCGTCCTGCTGTTCTAAAAGGGGCAGTACCTGGTCACGCGGAAATTTGCTGTCGATTGGAAGCATCTTTCTTGCCAACCTGACCGCTGCATCCACTCTCTCCGGAGATGTCGGCACGACTTGGTATTGCAGCTCATATGATCCAGCCGGGAGAAAATCAGCAAGCAGGCGTTCTAAAGTAGCCTCGCCGAAGCCGCCTCGCAGGTGCGGAAGTTTTAATAAATTATTCAGATCCGAGATGGATTGGCCAACAGTGTTTAATGAAGCAAGCTTTAGCTCTGCTGACTTGAGATGTTGCTGGACAGTTTCGAAGTGTTTGAAGAGCGTCCTATCGACTCTTTCCTGCGAGTCAAGCGAATGTTTGCCGAGGCGCTCCGTCAGAACGTCTCGAATTTCCATGGTGTGCCGGGTTGACTTATCGTTAAGGTCGAGTAGTGCTTTTTGTATGAAGTCAAGCTCGACATGCCGTGGTCCGCGCTTTAACCAGAAGATTTGTAGTAACAGGCAGGCGGTCGTGGCAAGCAGCAAGGTGATTATAAGCACTGTTTGAATCTGCATTTAGTTGAAGGCCTAACACAACAATGATTGTCACGCAAATGATGCCGATGTAGAGTGAAGTGCCATGGCACGAGTCATCTTCGCATCAATAGTGGCTTTGCTCTTTGTCTGGGTGGCTTACCCATTGATTACACCAGTGGCGATGGCAGGTGTTTTCGCCGTGGTGTTGTTCCCACTTCTGAAAAAACTAGAAAATCGCAAGGTGCCCACATGGCTTGGTTCAGGCGTGATTACGGCTGGAGTTTTCACGGTTTTGTTTTTGCCCCTTACGTTGCTGATTTTTTTCATTGCCAAGACCGGATTCCAGCAGCTGCAAGCATGGCGTGAGTCGCCGGGTGTTCCGCGGATTCATGGCGGAGTAGGATGGATAGAAGCATTTTTAGATACCTCTACCATCAAGCAAATCATAAAGTGGGTTACTAATTGGTTTCCGATCGGTCAAAGAGAGATGGTTGAGGGCGCGCATGAATTGATCCGCAGCATTGCCTTGAAGCTTGGCGATATGCTTGGTGATGTGACGTCACGCCTGCCGGGGATGATAATCGCATTGATTATCGTTCTGGTGAGTCTATATTTCTTCCTCCTTGACGGACGGCATCTGGTGGCATTTTTAAAAAAGAATTCATTTTTCAATGGTCACCAGACTGACCGGCTCTTGCGTACGCTCGGGTCAATCTGCAGTTCGGTGATTCTGGCTTCGCTTGTTTCTGGTACCGTGCAGTCCATGTTTGAAACAATCGTCTGCCTGCTTGCCGGTGTACCAAACCCGATGCTGATAGGAAGCTTAGTATTTATAGGATCGTTCATACCTATAGTCGGTTCAGCTCCAGTCACGCTAGGCGTAAGCCTGCATCAGTTTTTTTTGGGTAATACCTCCGTAGCCATCATACTTTTTTGCGCGGCACTCGTGGTATTGTTGCTTGATAATCTGATAAGGCCGCTTTTCCTAAAAGGCTCGGCGAACCTGCACCCACTTCTGGCATTTGTTGCCGCATTCGGCGGGCTACAGGTGATCGGCTTTGCCGGTATTTTTCTTGGGCCGATCATTGCCGCGGTTTTCATCGCGATTGTGCATATCTCGGTACAAAAGGACGAGGCTTAAGCCGCCCTCATGGCTTTTTTAAATTCCTTCGTGGAAGCCAGCAGTGTCGACAAGTCCTGGGCGTGATCCTCTTCAACCGCGAGAATTTCCTCAAGCATCCGCCTTGTACTCGGATCATTATCGCCGAAATATCCGATTATTTCCCGGTACGAAGCAATCGCAACACGTTCGGCTATGAGATTTATACGGATCATGTCTAGAAGATCGGTGCCTTCCGCGAATTCGGAATGGCTGCGCGATAAGAGCGAAGCCGGATTGAAGTCGGGGCATCCTCCTAATTGCACAATGCGTTCGGCTATCATGTCAGCATGCATCTGCTCGTCACGCGCGTGCTCCAAAAATTCCTTGGTGACCGGCTCTGTGTGAATTCCGCTGGCCATGAAATAATGCGACTTATATCTAAGCATGCACACTGTTTCGGTTGCCAGAACGTCATTCAAAAGGCGAACGGCTTCTGTCGTGTCCCCTTTATAATTATCCGTGACAGCACCTTTCTCCAGATGTTGTTTGGCTTTTTCCCTGATTTCATCGATTTTTTGTACGAAATTGCTGTTAGGCATATATTCGGGTTTCCTTTTGAAAAGGTATTTGCAAAAGATATGCGCTGGTTGACATCGTAGCTGGTTTTCTGGTTGAATCTGCGCATGGCAAAAACACCAGGCGGCAATAAAATAACCGCAAGCAGCACGGCTGAGTATTTTTCAAAGAATCTTCAGCAGGTAGGTTTTTCATCGCAACCAAAAGCTATACTTACGACGTTAAAAGAAGCGATGGATAATGCGCTTGACGCGTGCGAGGACGCCGGGATCCTCCCGGAGGTTACTGTCCTGGTCGAAAAACTTGGGCCTGGTTCAATAAAAAATTCTGACCAAATCCGCGTATGTGTAGCTGACAACGGGCCAGGGATAGAAATGGAAGATGTCCCGAAAGTTTTTGGTGAGTATCTTGCTTCTTCGAAATTTGGGCGTGGAAGATGCTCCAGGGGGCAGCAGGGGATTGGTATTTCCGCCGCGACAACTTGGGCCCAGTTGACAAGCGCGACCGGTGCCAAGGTGATCATTAAAACAAAGGATATGCGTAAAGCGGTATCCTGCACTGTTGAAGTGGATATCAAGAATAATAAAGGCGTCGTAAAAGACCGTGAGACGATAGACTGGGACAGGACAAGCGGCGTTTCCGTGGAATTTGCGCTGGCCGGTAGGATCCAGTTAAACGGCGATGGCGGACTTCTCAATTACCTTAACGGGACCGCGCTGGTGAATCCGCACCTCACGTTACATTACAAACTGCCAGAGCTTGAGGCGCACACGATAGAGCGCGTGAGCCAGATTATTCCGCAAATCCCAAGCGCGACCGAGCCGCATCCACATACGATGAAGCTTGGAGAATTCATAGCCCACTCACATCTTTTCGGCAGGGTCAAGGTTGGGGTGTGGCTTAAGAAAGGTTTTTCGCGCGTGCATGAGGGTGTGATTGCCGAGTTGGTTAAAGGGGGTTTGCACAAATCATTGTTTGAAAAATCAGTGGATTCGCTAAACGAGTCGGGTTTTAGGGACCTTTTCGTTGCCATACAGAACGTAAAACTTATGGCACCATCCACGAAGTCGGTTCTTTCAACCGGCGAACAGGCGCTGGCAAAAAGTATCCAAAGACTTGGCGATGTGGATTTCTTTTCAGTAGTTTCTAGGAAACCCACCATATGTGATTTCAAACCTGTCCAGGTCGAGGTTGCCGTGGCCAGACTGAAGGACAGGGCGGCGGATGCGGATGCTGCCGTGCAGGTGCTTCGCTTCGCCAATCGTGTTCCACTGCAATTCGATAAATCAGGATGCGCCATTGTGCAGGCTATCTCTTCCGTTAACTGGCGCACATACGGTCTCGTGCAACCGCATGATTCGCTGCCGCAGGGGCCATACATTATTGCCGTTAGCGTGGTTTCACCATTTATTAAATTTAAGAATGCTTCCAAAGAGACTGTTGATGCATCTGATGAACTTGTGGAAGAGATCAGGCGCGCGCTCATCCAGTCGGGCCAGAGACTCTCGAAACACATTCGTCGTGAGGAAAAGGCCAACGAGCTTGAGGAAAAGCTAAGGCACATAGAGCAGTTCTGCCCGATACTTGTTGATGGTCTTTGCCGGATCACGCACGCTCCTGACACAAGGAAAAAACGCGCTGGGGACGGACTCTTAAAAATACTTGGTCGTGATGCCAGTCTAACGAAGAAGGAACTTGAAGAGGCACATACAGTCCTAGAGAGCATACAAGACGCATCAGGTGTGAGCGCCACTGGAGACGACGGATTAACTGAGGAGAGTGCCTAATGGGTGCCGTAGATCAAAGCATACCAAAGCTAAGCAAGGATTTGTGCGGTCGCCTGCTTTCTGATCTGGAACGTGCCAAGCGCCCGATATTATATGCTACCAAGTGCACGCTGGATAATTCAAGGTACAGCGCCAAGGTTGGTTTTCTCACACCTGGACCAAAGAAAGTCGCGACCGAACTCAACGTAAGCTCCGTTAAAAAGATGTCGAGGGCGATTTTTCTTTTGGAGATCCTGCTGCGAAATATCGACACCGGTGCAGTGAACACGAAGCGCGAGCTTTACTATATCGCCAAGGGCGAGATCAAGCATGACCCGGAACTAAAGCCGCTTGATTTTGCAGACCAAGACGAGTCAGACGAGATCATAGATTTCATCTGTGAGATGCTTGAGTGTTACCGCGAGGACTTTAACTGCTACGCCAACGACCGCGGCGGCCAGACTTATTCACAACAACTTGTTGTCACTGAAACCTTACCGGACGGTGATAAGGCAGTTGTTGATTTGTCAAAGTTAGGGACCACGCCTTTTCAGCCAAAGAACAGGCCGCAGAATCTTAGGCTCTCATCGAAAGGGAAGATTGATTTTTGCCTGATCGTCGAATCCGAAGGCACGGCCAATACATTGGTCGCCAATGGTTTTACGAAGCGGCACAAATGCATTTTGTTGGGTGCCCAGGGGGTCCCGTCGAATGCCGTGCGTGGTTGGTGCAAGCTGATACAAGATGAACTAAGCATACCGCTGTATTTCTTCGGTGATCTGGACGCGTATACAATGCAAAACATTTTTAGAACTCTTAAGGCGGGGTCCGCATCAAGCCTGATCCGCAACGCTGATTACTGCGCGCCGGATGTGCGGTTTTTAGGAGTGCTCCCCGAGGATATAAAGAAATATGATCTAGCGGATTATCCGGTAAAGGAAAATGACGCCCAGGAAGCTCGGGCGCTCAAGAAAGCCCACGACGCGCTAAAGAACGACCCATTCTTCCATGACAAGAGGAACAAAGGCCTCGTGCAAATCCTAAAGTGGCTGGTAGAGAACAAGCGCCGTTGCGAGCAGCAGGCATACTTCACTGTCGACCCGCGTGACCCGACGATGCCCGAGAAAATAATTGTTGATAAGATCAAGCGCGGTAACTGCGTGTAAAAATTATGCGTTTTTTTAGGCACAACTGGATTCCGCTGGTGTTTGGTGCAAGCTTTTCGTTTAGCTTGATCTGTTCCAGTGTTGGATGGGATCACTCAATCCTCGATTTATATGGATTTCGCCAAGGGCAGACCGCGATCTCGGTAGATTATCTGCTCAAAGGAAGTCCGTGGCTACGGTATGAGACCCCTGTGATGGGGCCTCCATGGAGTTTGCCGTTTGAGTTCCCCCTGTACCAATGGATAGTCGCCGCCGGAGTTAGTCTTTTTGACACTTCTATCGATTCTACGGGGCGATTTGTTTCCTTGTGCTTTTTCTATTTGTGCTTTATCGCGCTGTTTTCTTTGCTGGGGAGTCTAGGCATTAGAAGAAGAGAAAGACTTCTTTTCTTTTCCCTACTTTTGGTTAGTCCGCTTTACCTTTTTTGGTCCAGGACTTTCATGATCGAGTCGACCGCCTTGTTTTTTTCTATCGCGTATCTAGCGATAGTCGCCCGTCTCTTTCCGCTGCTCGGGGGCGTGAACACGAGCAACCGGCCCGTTTGGATATTGCTAGCTGTTGTTTGTGGTGCGCTTGGAGCATTAATCAAAGTCACGACTTTTTGGGGATTTCTTCTCATAGGGACTCTTTTTGTGGCGCTCGGAATGAAGAAAGATTTTCGAGATAAATCACGTTGGGTTTCAGTGTTCCTCTTGCTTTTCATTCCGGTTGTTGCCGCGTTGTTATGGACTCGTTTCGCGGATGCCCAAAAAAGTCTGAATCCACTAGTGCCTCTCCCACTTAATTCTTTCCGGTTTTGTAGCCAAACTTCCGACGC
>CAYHPW010000065.1:0-13183 GCA_964358645.1 uncultured Bacteriovoracaceae bacterium
GCCCCATCCAACCGATTTTTCACAAAGCCACCGACCCGTGCAGCGACACAAGTAAAACCATTTTGGGGACAGGGTTCTTCCAACATGAGCGGTGGCCTGTAAGACAAGGATTTTATTTTTTAGTGCGTGGCGCTGCTTTTTTATAAAACTTTCGAACTACTTCAAAAGCATCATCAACGGAAAGTTCAATCTGGCACTCTTCGGCCATGGCAGCGAATGGCTTCTCCCACTCTTTTGGCGGTGATACTAAATCCGGCGGTATTTTGTGAGTCTTCCTTCTGGTGAAAGTTTCAGCAAGTGCAGTCTGCAGTAATTTGGTCTTCATTCCTTTTTCTTGAACAAGGAGGACTAAATCAACAAGGTCTTTGACTCTAGAATTAAAAGCACCATCTCTTGGTAGCGTGTAGGCATGGAGCTTCTCAGCAAAATGCTGCTCTTTGGAAATAACAGGTATTGTGACGGCATCAATTCCTGCAAAATTCAGCCAATCATTAAGTTTTATTTTTTCATGAGGTTCAATCCACACATCCCCAACACCAACATCAAGATGAAATTTTGCAAAGGTCTTACCATCGATCTGGGCCTCAACAGGAAATCTCGCTCCACCATAAGGAGCGGCATCAAGATCGAGAACAGGCTCGCTTATGAAGTATTCAAAAAAATCCTTGATATTAAGCGCTGCCTTCTCTTGTAGACGGGTCAATATTGCTTTGTTCTGTTTATCTTGAGTTTTAGCATTTAAAATTTTCATATCCTTCAGTGCCAAATCAATGTCTTTAGTAGCTCTTGAATTATGGATTCTTAGCTCCATAACGTGGCCGCCCTTTAAGATCCAAGGAACCGCCTCTCCTGAAAATAAACGGCATAAGAGTCGATCATAAGCAACCTGCCGCTGAAGTCTTTGGTTAGTTTTACCATCATTGCTGGCCAACTTTTTTATTCGCTCCAGCAGAGCTATTCGAAAATTTTGTGCTGATGAATATTCTTTTTTCATTTCATTTCTTAAAGTACTCCATTATTTCAGGATTCTTGTCGATTTGTATTTTACTGATGAGACCTCTTTTAAGCCCTTGTTCTACTGCCTGTTTAACTAGTTCAGCTCCAATTTTACCTTCATGCACAAGATCAAAAATTGTCCTGATCGGAGTTGTGATTTTCATGCCGTGGAAACCTTTGATATCCGATTCTTTGAGCTCTCCTTTGTGTAGGCATATTTCACTCGGTATTGCATTAAAACGCTGAAATGTTTTAGGCACCGTAATGTGAATTTTTGAGGGATTGATGTCTGAAAGTTCGTAGAGATCAAGTGCAGTATCGTGAGAAAAAATACCTTGAGGAATGTCCTTACGATTTTTAGTCCACAGATACCAGGCCATGAGTTCTTCAAAGTCAGAAATAGGATAATTTTTTAGACGGTATATTCCGCGCATTTCTCGTTTCCAATGGCCGGCCTTAATATGATATGAATGATTTTTGCGTATTATGCCAGCGCTTACCGCCTGTTGAGATGTAAAATACCCCATTTGAGTATTCGCAATTTCAAAAATAACATTATTGATTTCTGAGGAAATTTGCTTTTTTTTCATAATATAAACACCTTAATCTTTAAGGCAATTATACCACAAAGGAAATTGAATCAATAATATAAATATCGTAACTGTGATTTAGACGCTGTAAAAAAAGTGTGCGCGTAAAATAAGCTAAAATGTGTAGTTTGATAACACAGACTCCATATAAAACCACCTAAGCTCTGCCATGTAAACCAGCAGTAAACGCCCCCCTGGGAATAAGAAGAATAAAGCCCATGTATGGACCTGCTGTGTAGCAGATTTATGATTACGAAGCGCCGGACGGTGCAGACCTGTCGTTATTTGCGTGAGCTTGGGGGCACTAAAGACTTCGCAGAAACCCAGGAAAACATGAGAAACTGTACTTTCAGCAATCTGGGCACTTTGTTTAATAATCTGGCCTATTTCATCAACCACGAGAGAACCAGTTTGATTATCAGACTTTTATACTCTAATTATTTACTTGAATTTCTAAATTCAAATAGTTAGGTTCACCCCTTCTCATGCAGTTATCAGCACTTTTTCATGAATTACCGCCGACATTTTTTCGTCCGCTTGCCTGTAAACTTGCGCCGCTTTACTGGGCCACACTTGAAACACTTTACACCCTTGATTTTGAGGGCGAGCCATTTGAGATAACCAAAGACACCGCGGTAGAGCAAATCGCACTAATGCTGGAGCAGAACCCTGAGTTTGCGGAAATGTCCGATGAGATCGAAAAAGAACTCAATTCAGAAACCAGCAATGAGAGTGAATCGCCGGAAACAGATCCATCCGAGGCCGAGACTGATACAGATGATGACGAACGCATGGCCCGACGTCTTGCGCGCAGATTGCTTAAGCGGATAGAGAGCTGCGGTTGGTATGATTACGAATACCGCCAGACCAAGAAAGGTTATGTTTTAAATTTTCGTGACTACTCAGCGAGGATCCTGCACACCCTTACCCAAGTGGCAAAACAGGAGCAGCCAGTTTTTGAAGGTCTTGCTCACACGATCAAAGCCGCGCTTTCACAACAGGAACTGGAGGAAAAACCAGGCGTCGCCGTATACAATGCCATGCACGCCACCAAGGACCTTGTCAGAGAGATAAAAATCCTTTCACGCAATATCCACCGTTACGCCGACAGGGCTCTTAAAGAGGCTCTGACAACCAAGGCGCTTCTTGAACTGCAGCTTGATATTTATCAGAAAAAAGTAGTCGACTCCAATTACCACCGCTTCAAAACCACGGATAACATATTCAGATATCGAAGCTTCATACTCAAACAGATAGAGCAACTCGAGGAAGCCCCACTCCTGCAAGCGTCAGCCACGCAGTGGATCGCCAGGAACCAAGGCCTTGACTATGGCAACGCGAATGCGCGACTCGACGAATGGATGGCGCTGATCCGCTCACAGATGTCCGCAATACACGTACTGACCGATGACCTTGACAGAAAAAACGCGCGATACACGGCCGCGACAGTGCAAAAAATCAATTATCTGCTAAATCAGGATCATCTGCTTGAAGGTAAACTTGTTAGGCTACTCAAGGAGGTGGCATCGCTTCCTGAACCAGATGCATGGGCACTGGACGCGTATTTTCCGTGTTTCCGTGTGCAAACCATGGACTATAGCTCTCTTTATGTCCCTCCAAAAATACAGGCAAAGATGGATGTAAGCGGGCTAGAGATCCCAGAGATTTCCGAACATCGCAAACGCCAGCTCATGGAAAAAACTAGACACGCCATTGAGAGCCAGTATTCGCGCGAGCGGGTGTACCAGCTTGCCGGACGTCTTTTAAAAAATACGGGCCGGATAAACATCACGTCACTGCCACTTGATGATGTCGAAGACCTTATACGTCTTATCTTTCTCTGTTATCACGGCAGGGACCGCCGTGCTCCGTTCACATTTAATCTCGATCCTGGCGCCAAGCTCGCACTTATAGAAACCGGCGATTTCAGCTTCCGTCCAGGAGAGCTGGCGTGGAAGGGCAAGGAGGTACTACAATGAGCGAAGCTTATGTTGAACAGGCGCACACCGTGTTTACCGAGTTTTTTTCAAACTGCGATGACCGCACACGCAGGATGTTCACCGAAGTGACCCAGGACCTTTATAATCACTGCTTTATCTTGAGAGAGGGGCATCTTAAGAGCAACCCGAGATATGCTTTTATTGAAAAACACGAGGAGCCACTAGCTGCTTATCTCGCTATCGGCGGATGGCGGCTTTACCTCGACCGTGAACTCGGTGTTGCACGACTTCATCACCCGGAAGGGACTGGCCGGTTTCATTTCAACAAGGAAGAAACATCGCTGCTCCTCGTGTTACGGCTCATCTACCACGAACAAAAGCAAACAGCCTCCGAGATTCCAGACATCATCGTGAGTGTAGGCACGATCAGGGAAAGAATGCACTCTCTTCTTCCTGACGCTGCTATCAAGCCATTCCTAAGCAGGAAAACCATGGGATCACGCTTAAGACGGCTAGAGCAATTCCGTATAATCTCATTCGAGAAATCGTCATTCCAGATTGACGACGACACACCGATAATCCTTCAACCAGTCCTTGAACACATGGTCAATTCGCAGACCATAGAGGAAACTCAAGCAAAACTTAAATCGCTATATAGCGGCACTAATAATGGCGCCGACAATAACGGCCAGGAAATATCAACCCAAGCTGAGGAAGAGGTCAACACAGCATGAAACGCCTGACATGCATCCGTTTGATAAACTGGTATCACATAACTGATGAAACCTTACCAATCGAAGGCTCCACGCTTTTCATGGGGGATAACGGCTCCGGGAAATCCACCATTTTGGATGCGATACAATTCGTGCTTGTTGCTGATTTGTCGCAAGTCCGCTTCAACCAGGCAGCCAATGAACAAGCAGCGCGCACGCTACAGGGCTATACGAGATGGATGACAAACAGTGCTGGTGCCAAGGACTCACATCACTATAACCGTGGCGACTGCACCAGCTATGTCATGCTCCAATTCTCCGAAGGTGATGGCTCTTTCATGATAGGAGCCGCTATAGACAGCTATAAGGATGGCCGTGATCCTAGTAGACTTCATTTCATCATAAACGAAGCTAAAATCACCGACATTGGCGTTTTTCGCGAAAAAAGCAGGACCCCTTTCACAAGCACAGAGTTCAGGCAAACTCTGTCCACAAGAAAAGGATTTTACTATTCACGCGAGCCAGGTGCTTACCGCGATAACCTGCTTACGCGCCTTGGGAGGCTTTCTCCTGATTTCACGAAAATCCTTGTAAAGGCGCAGGCATTTAAACCTCTTGGTCAGGTCCATCAGTTCGTGATGGATTTTTTGCTGGATCCTAAACCACTTGAGACACAGAACCTTCAGGCGAATCTTGCTCATTACAAAGCTCTTGAGCAAAAAGCCAATGAAGCAGAGAAGCGAATCGCGCATCTTGATCAAATCCAGCAGCGGTCATCTGAGATGGCAAAAATCAAGGAAGACATCCTCACTTTCCACTATCTCGAAATACGCGGGCTAGCCGGCATAGAGGAAACTAAAGTCACAAGCTGCATAGCCGCGCTGGATGCCTCACGTACCGAACGCAACAGGCTTGACTCTGAGATAAATGAAATCAAAACACGTGAGGCGAAATGCGAAGAGGAGCTCGGATCTCTTTGGCGTACCCTTTCACAAAATTCCGCTTATGTTGAACGTGAAAGGACCAAGGACCAGATAGCGCTTACTACAGGCCAGCTTGAGGGCGACAACAGCGCACTCATGGAGGCCAAGGGCAAGGAAGCCGAGATGCATGATGTTTTAAGGTTGCTTAGACTTGACATGCCACTAAACACCCCTAACCCAGCCATGTTCCGCGAAGTGGCTTACAAAGCTGGCGCTGATCGCACCAGAGCTCAATCAGAGCTGGACCTGCTTAAATCTGAAGGCAAGGAGCTGCAAGGTAAACTTGAAGGACTGAAAAAAGGCATCCGCCCGGCCAGCAAGGAGGCTGTTATCCTAAAGCAACTGATAGAAGATCAGTTGCAATGCAAGGCCCCGTTCTTATGCGAACTCCTTGATGTCACCGATGAGCACTGGCAGCCAGCCGTAGAGGGTTACTTGAACACCAGGCGCTTTGACATCGTGCTTAGCGCTAAATATTTTTCAAAAGCCTTGTCACTTTATGACAAAATGAAGCGCCAGCACAACCTGCACAGCGTGGGGCTTGTTGATTCTGAGAAAGTTCTCAGGGCTGCGCCAAAACCGAAGGATGGCTCACTAGCGGAACTAGTAACAAGCGATCACCGCGCCGCTAAGGCATATGCCGACTTCATTATGGGCGATCTTATCAGATGCGAATCTGAACAAGAGCTCCGCCGCCATTCCAGGTCCATTACCGCAAGCTGCATGGTCTATCAAAACCACGCAGCAAGGCAGACGCTTTTTCATGTTTTTGACGTTTGGTATATCGGATCGCGCGGCCATGCGCGCCTGATCGAGCAGACAGAAAAGAAGATCGCCGATGTGTTTGAGCATTTTAAAACCACAGCCGATGAGATAAGCCGGTGCCAAGAGGTGCAAACCCTCGCCGAACGTGGCGAAGCAGCGGCACATAAAGTAGCAGTAATCTCTGAAATACAAGCTAGAATCACGCAGCATATGGATGACCTGTCACGCCTTAAATCACTCCTGGCGACACTTGACTCCGGTGAAATCGTGGAACTTGAACGCCGCCTAGCCAAGCTTAGGGCAGAAAAAACCTCAGATAACGATGCACTGGATAATGCGCTTAAACGCTTTGGGGGTCTTGAAAATCAGATAGCAACAACTGGCCGCGAGCTTGAAGCAGCTGAACACCAGAGGGACAAGATATTTGCAGATGTAGCCATGGAGTTCTCTGGTGAGGCCTTAAGCAGTAAGCTCGGATCACTGCAGGATCGATATTCTAGCGAACTTTCTAAGGGACGCTCTCCGCAGGAAATCTTCAAAGTATATGAAACAGCCGGTCGCGGGCGCGAGACGATGAGGACGAACATCCTTATGGAGCTTACATCGCTGAGATCGGACTATAATAATAAATTTGGCTTCTCAGCGCCTTCGCAGGGAGAAGATTCATCGCCATATATTTCTGAAATGGAATTATGGAAAAACAGCTACCTGCCCGATTACCGCGAAAAAATCCTAAAAGCTAAGGATTCTGCCCTTCAGCAGCTCATGGAGGACATAGTCCATAAGTTGCGTGAGAATCTTGACATGATCCCATCACAGTTTGACCAGATCAACCGCGCGCTACGCGGGTTCCACTTTGGATTGGACCAGTACCAGTTCACATATAAAGTAAAAAAGGAATACGAGGCTTTTGAAAAAATGATCAGGGATGCCGCGCTCTATGAAAACCAACCGCTTTTTGAAACCAACTGGAAGGACAGGTTCCGCGACCATGGCGCGCTAGAGGGACTTTTCAATAACCTGATAGCTGGATCCAGCCTTCGGGTGCAGGAAGAGCTGCAGCAGTATTCTGATTACCGCCAATATTATGAATATGACCTCAAGATCATACATCCTGACGGAAGCCATTCAATGTATAGCAACGTAAACAGATGGAGATCAGGCGGCGAGACACAAACTCCATACTATATCGCTGTCCTGGCCTCATTGTACAGGCTATACAGACTTAATGCAGATCACGAGTCCCAAAAAAACAGAAGCACGATTGGGTTGGTCATCCTAGACGAAGCGTTCAATAAAATGGACGAAGACCATCTTAGCGCAACACTTGAATTTACAAGACGGCTTGGCCTGCAGCTGATTATGGCCACACCGAAGGAGAGGGCAGAATTCATAATCCCACACATTGAGAGTTGCTGGATAGTGACGAAGGATCCTGCAAGTGGTTATGCGTTCTTACTGGATTACCACCAGAAACTCCCCTCACCTGCTTCATCATATGACGAATCTGGCATGAGAAATGAAGCCACAGCACAAATCTAATCTCACAGCATCACAACGCACGGTTCTCAGTTTGCTGCTAGACAGGTTTGATCGCTCATCGGTGGGTGGCAACAGCAGAATGATTTCTATCAGAGTAACGGAGGATCGTTTTCCGAATTATTTTTCAGATAGTGACCATGACCGCGTAATAGCTTGGCAAGATGGGATGTGTTCATTGGCGGCACTTGGTTGGATCGCGCTTGACTGGGGAAAAGGCGCAGAACACCACAGAATAGCGCGTATACGACTTAAAGTTGAGCATTCGCGCGCGATAGAACAAGCAGTCGGGCGCATGGGGCTTTGTGATTTCAGAGGAACAGTCCTAAAAATGATCACGGAACATGAAGCAATGATAACCGGTAACGGTCCAGAGTGGCTGCTAAAATTCTTTTCAGACGAGCGCGCAAGACTAGCTGACTCAGAGCCAGTATCAGATAGACGACCAGAGATTATACATGACTTAGGTTTAATTTACACGGCATTGATGCTAATTTCACGAACCCACCATGGAATTGATGGCCATAAAATAACATGGAGACAGTTCTCAGTCGCCAATTTTTCGGATACGAAAGTACTGAACCGCTTCAAGCCACAAATAGCGCGTATCCTTGCGAAGTATGGCCTTGGCGAGGATAGCACGGATCTGGACGACTCCGCCGTGCTCTCACATTTTGGTATTGGATCAAAAGAAGAAATATTACTGCTAAGCGGGTGCATTCATATAAAAGGTGATGGCTTTGAAATAGATGGCGCAAAGATCTCGCCTTTTTTCGCGATTGCTGAAAACGCTGCTTTTCATCAGACAACAACTCTGGACTTGACCGGCATAAAAGCGGTGCTCACCATAGAAAATATGGAGTCTTTTCACTCATGGTGCATTAACCAATTTAAAAAGGACTGGCTTTGCATGTACCTGGCTGGTTTCCCTTCATCCGGAAAAATACGCCTACTGAGGCAAATCGCAGAAACAGGCTGCCAGTTCTTCCACTGGAGTGACTTGGACTGCGGGGGTATAAGAATCCATCTTTTTCTTGAGAGCGCAATTTCAAAATCCATCACTCCATACGGGATGGATCCGAAGTGGCTTAAGGAGCTGAGTCCAAATACCCAGCCGCTTTCTACTGCCGATATAGGACGCCTAAAGCACCAAAGAAACGCGATCCGCGACGAACACCCTCTTCTTCCGTTAGTGGATGCACTCATTGATGGTGGAAGAAAACTGGAACAGGAAGCAATACTGCAGCCATAAACAGGCTACAATTCCAACTAATCTGACAGTCCATACTCTACAACTATCGTGGCTGAGTAGCTGCCAGCCCCAGCCTCAGTGAAATCTCCTTTAATATTGTATTTGGGTGCCGGGCTAAAATCTGAAAGGTTAACGACATGTTTATTATTCGGAATAGACAATGTCTGTACGACGGCAGCATTATCAGAGCCCAATCCCACGGATAATAAATTTCCCTGCTGGCCACCGGTGATCGGAGCCCCATATCCATCTGCTGCGTTCCAAAAACCGCTACCACCTTGCCCTGTTGTATAAATCCTGAAGAACGCTGTTCCGCATTGCTGGTTATTATTGGGGCCACATTGCTTTAGGTCATTATCCGTGAGTGCAGTGAATTGCAAATAGCCAAAGTCCATGAGTCCGTTGCTGATCTCTGGGATTATAAAAAGTGAATCATCAAATGCGGCTGTTGTAGATGCAGCATTAACCACCGTCACAGATTTGCTTCCATCGACGGCACCCATGGCTCCTAGATCCATGGTCACGCGCGATTTGATTACCGCGGATTTTTTATTTTTCAAAAGTGGCAATCTATCACCATCATGCCTCAGATATATGACTTCTGCGGAAACATGCTCGACTGACATGGCGGTCAAAACTAATATTATCAAAAGATTTGATCTCACGACGGATACCCCCTGTTATTTTTTAGCAATAAACGAAATCCCATCGTCTTCGTTTTTCACTAAGCATGCCAGGCACGAAACGTGTAAATTTGTGAGGGCTTGTTTGAAATTCATGGTGGTAAAAAATGATCCACGGCATGACAGCATACATACTTCTCATCTCGCTTACCTCACTTATCTCAATGAGCTTGATCGCATGCAGTAAAGATACGCAATCAAAGCACTCACAATCAACAAATGCCAATCAGCGGCAAAGACTACCAAAAAAATCCCTTGAAAAATCCGATGAGCAAGGCATGCCAGACGCGAGCATTTCAGAAACAGAAAACACTTCTCACGATGCTTCCGGCAAGGGAATCCTCCACAAACAAAAAAATATCACTACAAAAGCACGAGTATATTTGCCAATAACCATAATTAAAAATTCAGCTAAAAATTTTGCTTCGTTTTCAGATGACACACTTTCTGGCCGAATCAATGCGAACAAAGGTATTAGCGTTGAACTTAGCGCGAAGAGCGCACTTGAACTTGATTTAAGCGAATGGAGATCAAATATTCAGTACCAGTACTGGTACAATGATGTAGGGCTTGTTGATTTAGGGAATATAGCTATTAAGAAAATTTTTGATAATGACTTGGATAAATGCTCGGAGGATATGCGAAGTCATTGTTTTACAGCCATGTTAATCGCATATCTAGCTCCGCTGTATGAAAAAAAGGCTCACACTGGAACAGGTGTTTATATTGAAACTAAATATGTGAAGCCCATGCATATAGGCTACGGGCTTCTGGGTGCGATAGTTATATCAACTATCACCATCATGCCTAATCAACATGTCTTGAGAGAAACTGATTTCACTTTTTTGTCGAAATTCAACATAAAAACTGATATCAGCAATGCCCTTGACGGCATAAACGAAACAATTCTAGTACTAGAATACGGACTCAGTGATTAAACAGATTTGCAATAGTGTTATTGTAAATAATATCTTAAAATGGTAGTTAGTTTTTTTTCATGTCCCTATCGTCTAGTGGCCTAGGACGGCGCCCTCTCACGGCGCAAACAGGGGTTCGACTCCCCTTAGGGACGCCATTATCTAATTTATGGGCTCTTCGGATCTTCACCATTAACAGGGGCAGTCGGTCTTTTGATAGGTTTTTGTCTACCACTTGACGCTGAAATTTCTCGGGCCCACACCTGAAGATCGATTACCTAAGATAGTAGAAATTCTAAAAAAGGTGGCAGAGTCACAGAAAACTTTTTCGGTGATTTTTAGCGGAACAGGTTTTTTCCCAAGCACGAAAAATCCAAAAATCTTTTGGGCTGGCGTCGAAGACACGTCCGGCAAATTGCATTCAATGGTTCAACAAATAGAGAAAGAATTAGAAACTGCCGGATTCCAGAAAGAAAACAGAATCTACGTACCCCATCTTACTGTAGCAAAAATTCGCAGTCCCGAAACAGGTGTTACAAGACAGAAAAATAACACCATGCAATCGTCCAAAATGTTGCACTCGTTGGAGTTGGACATGAAAAGAGACTTTGGCTCCAGTGAGGTACGTGAACTTATCCTATATCAAAGCCAACCAACCCCCGATGGCTCCAGCTATAATGCGCTGATTCGCATACCTTTAAAACAAGTGAGCACCCCAGCCAGTCCATAGGTCAGGCCAGCACATTCCCATACTGGTCGGCGCTAGCCTGCCTTTGCGCTCAACTATCGATTAGCTGGTGTGTCAAATGTTACAATCTTTACTATATGACTAACTAGTTGATTTCAGGGAAATAAGTTAATTATTATTGACAATTAAAAACCTAATAGTTCCCAATGGTTGTTATTAATAAAATTATCCGATTGATATGTATAACGTCACGTCAGAAAAGCCTTTAATTCAAGTAACTTAGCAAAAAAAATTCTTACAGTATTAGACTGTTTTAGTTTGATTAGTAATAAAGAAATCTTTATAATTAAATTTGACCATTTAGGTCAACTTGTTGGACGTAGGCACTATGAAATTATTGAGAAAAAACTTTCTATATCTCTCACCTTTAATGCTGGTGATTTTTTCTGCCTCCGCCTGCAAACAAACCCCAAAAAATAAAACACTGATAGAACTTCTTCCATTTCTGTCTAATTCAAGCAGCTCAAAAATTAGCATAACTTCTCAAGAGCAAACCAGATCATATTCAAACAAGAGCGCACATTCGATTTCAGGCAAGTGCCAGACTGGTCTTAAAGTCACACTCACAGGAGATGACAAACAAGAAACAACATGCCTTGATTCTTCTTACAGTTTTACAGTACAAAAATCACAGGATGACGATTACACATTTTATGTTCAACAATTAGATGCTGATAACAACAAATCAGAGAGCGTTTACCTTGAATGGACAAGAAAAACATCCATCCCAGCAGCACCGCAATTCTCTGAACCAGGAGAAGCAGAATTTTACTCAAGCGCACCATCGCTTACAATAGTTGGCTCGTGTGAAAACAGCACGACAGTTTCATTGGCTGGGGACAGCGAACAAGAACAAATATGCGAATCATCCGCATTTCACTTCGATGTCAGCAAAGGAACTGACGGCCCTTACTATTTCACCATCAAGCAAACAGATCTAGCCGGTAACAACTCGGAAGTAACAAATCTTTTCTGGTACCGGAAAACCATAGGCCCGCCTGCTCCTACAATCAGCAATCTACAAACAAATCCACATTATTCAAATTCATCCACGCTAGTCATTGCTGGAATTTGTGAGAGAAACGCAACAGTTTCATTATCCGGCTCAGACACACAAAGTGTGGCATGCCCAACGTCTAGTTACTCATTCAATATAAACAAAACACTAGACGGTGAATATGCATTTTCAATAAACCAGATGGACAGAGCCGGAGTCACATCCACCACAACATCAATATCGTGGATCAAGGATACAGTGAGCCCCGCAGCACCAATAATAACTTTCCCTATTACTTCACCGTATTTTTCAAACACATCAACAGTAAATATAGCCGGCAGTTGTGAAGCATCAGCTACAGTTACGATTTCAGGTTCAAGTTCACAAACGGCAACATGTACTGCCGGGTTGTATAATTTTCAGATCGATAAATCTCAAGACAACACATACACATTCTCAATATCGCAGACAGATATGGCTGGGAACACATCAGCCTCTACAGCTCAGCAATGGGTGAGAGATACAGCTTCACCAAGCGCTCCGACAATAACCTCACCTGCGGCATCACCTACATATACGAATGGCACTAATCTCACGATCTCAGGTGCTTGCGAAACTGCATCTACTGTTGCTTTAGCGGGTGATGCCACAGATAGCGCTACTTGTGCAGATTCAGCTTACTCATTCACTGTTACAAAAAGTGTCGATGCTACTTACAATTTCACGGTCACGCAGACTGATCGGGCTAGTAATGCTTCCACATCTACTGCTCAACAATGGGTTAGAGATACAGTTTCGCCAGGCGCTCCGATAATCACATCTCCTGCGACGTCACCTACATATACGAATGGCACCAATCTCACGATCTCAGGTGCTTGCGAAACTACTGCGACAGTAGCTTTAATAGGTGATGCGACAAGTAGCGCTACATGCACAGATTCAGCTTACTCATTTACTGTCACAAAAAATATTGATGCTACTTATAACTTCACAGTCACGCAAACCGATAGAGCTAGTAATGTCTCAACCTCAACCGCTCAGCAATGGATTAGAGACACAG
>CAYHPW010000066.1:0-13157 GCA_964358645.1 uncultured Bacteriovoracaceae bacterium
CTTCCGAGGAGAAAATCGCAGCCTAGCACCGGCCAGATCTCCTAAAATTTTTCAACGGTTTTATGACAGTCTGGGCTATTTTAATTCCTGCTGAAGGACTTGCGTTGCAATCTTGCCGGTAGCGGTCCGTGGTAGTTTTTTTCTAACTTCTAAATATGTTGGCACACCGTAAGCTGGTAGTCTTGAGCGGCAATAATTTAAAATCGTCTCCCTGCTGTCAGGCTGGGCACCGGGCATTTCAACAAAAGAGATGAGTTCCGTTTTACCATTTTTTATCACTGAAAATACTGACACCTCAACCACCCCGTCACACTCAAAAAGAACATTTGCAACCTCTGTTGGGTAGATGCTGCCAGCCTCTGTTTTAATTTTAGAACCCTTTCTTCCAAGCACGTAAAGAAAACCATCTTCATCTAGCCGACCCATGTCGTTCGTACGGAACCATCCCTTTTGCAACGATGACTTGGTTGCCTCCGGGTTGCCATAATAACCCTGAAAAACATTGGGCCCCGAAACACAGATCTCACCTTCCTGACCAGTTTTAACATCTCGGCCATCTTTACCTACCAACCTTATTCGCTGGTTCGGGATCACCTTGCCAACCGAGCGGTCTTTATACGGCCCCTCTAGAGGTATCTCCGTACAAGATGCCGACACCTCGGTGCAGCCATAACCCATAACTATAGGAAGCTTAAATATTTCTTGAAATCTCTTCTGAAGAATTGGTGCAAGCGATGCCCCTCCAGATTGGACAAGCCTTAGTGAGCTAAGATTATGTCGGCAAGTCTTACCTTCGCGAGTCATCCCGGATAATTCGGGAGGCATCGACGTCAATACGGTGATTTTAAATTTGTCGATCTTTCGTAACATCCCATGTGTGTCACCAAGATCCCCAAGCACAATGGCCGCTCCACAAGCTAGCGGGAGCAGGCAGTTTTCAACCATGCAATAATTGTGTGCCATCGAAAGCATGCAACTGCAATTATCCGTCTCACGCATTTGGTAGACATCAATATCAGTTAGAACGTTGCTTAAAAGGTTGCGATGCGAACACATCACGGCTTTCGGCACCCCCGTGCTCCCGGAAGTACATAAAAAAACAACCACATCATTTTCACAAATTTCAAAAGGAGCTGTAAATGGCGTCGTAGAACCACCGATAAATGATTGTATCGGAATCGTACCTTCAATTGTAGAATGTGAATTCAGTATTATATTTTGAACACCTGGTATCATGCCGCGTGAGTGTGATAACTTTTCCCACAGCGTTTCATTAGTGATCAGTGTGGAAGTTTGGGTGAAGTTTAAGAAATGGCGCACTTCTTCCGCCACTAGATTCGCGGCGAGCGGAACAGCGATATTGCCAGATAAAGCAGCCCCAAAATATGTGTAGAGAAATTCTGGGCAATTTGGGAGCCAAACAGCTACGCGGTTTCCACGTATCCGGTGCCAACTAAACAATGCGTCTGCAAATAAATGAGATTTGTCAAATAACTCGCCGTAATTGACATTTACGTTGTCATCTACGATAGCTATCTTTTTCTCACGCTCTAATTTATTTTTTAATAATAAATCGGCAAGTGTTCTCATTTAGCTTCCCCTCTGCTTATGATAATATTATCAGTAATAAAACCTACAGCAAGCGTGGCATGCCCTGCATGGGTCTCGGTGCCCTCACTCTTCCAAAGTACTGATAATTTACCCTCATATGTAGTTGGAACTGATAATGCCATTAACGAAGACTGTTTGAGCTTTATCTCGTTGAGAATCGTATTAAGGGCGGAAAGTTTAACATCTACGATTTTTCTTGCATACGTCTCCTGCGAGCCGTTGCATATTTCCGCAATTGAAGAAATATCTGAAAGGGCATCATTCCAGAATATCGAATGATAATCCCTTGCTTCCTGTTTAAGACAATGCCTTCCAAATTCTGCTGGCGACACGTGCAAAACAGGTGCGGATTCTGTGTTTGAGAAGCATAGAGCTTCAACTCCTGTCGACAAATCCTGTACAAAACGAGGCGAGAAATGAGGGTCTATTTGATCGACCTTTACAGGAAGCGCCACTGGATCGTTCCCATTAGGGAGTAATCCCAAAAATTCGGGTTTTTGAAGAATAGTGCTTCTTTCATTTTCATTTTTCCCAGCGATGGCAGTCAAAATTGCCGGTTGCACTCCAGATTGAAGGCCTTGTGCAGAATCGACCTCAAACACTGCAGCATTGGTGTTAACAACGGCATATGGATAAACTTTTTCAGGGATCGCTCCCCAGCCGCTCAAAACTCACCGGAAACTGCCGGATATGAGTCACTTGGGCACCCATATCGCCAAATTGCATGAAATTAGAATAAAGTTGATAACGCTCACTGAGATCCAACGATACTCCTTGCTCGTGAAAAAGCTCATTCTCAATCATGCCTAAAAAAGCAAAGCTCTGACAGGAACCTACAGCCCCTTGACTCCGGATGGGACTATTCCAGTCAATCAGGGTGATATTCTTATTCAAGTACTTTAAATAACTTGCCTGGCTAGTGTCTTGGATCACATCAACAAAATCGGAGGGATTAAATACAGCGCTAGCATGGCTAGCAATCACAGCCAGCCAAATAAACCACAATCCACATAGCTTAGTATATTTCATGATGAACTCCCACGACGGGCCTATAGCAGAGCACTTCACTCCTTACGCTTTGAGATCGTTAATAATGGATGGGATTAAGTACAACACCATCCTGTTCGAGAGCTTTTATTTTAAGAATTTAGTAACGACCGTGTTGTAACAACCTTCAGTGGTGGATTCTCTGTCAATTATAATAGAAATCGCAACAATCTGGTTACCACGGAAAGCCTCTTCAACCCTAACCTTGCCTCTATTATCACCATAGGAATAATCAGCTACTAAGAGAACTTTCGGTAATGTCATTGCCTTATCCGGAAAGGATTGTTTAACTTTTTCAAAACAAGTTTGTAATATCAATTCAGCATTACGGTAATCAGCGGAATTACATTCTGTTTGGGAAGACAACTCTATACCTTGACTTTCCAATATTTTTTTCAAACTTGATACTGACTGATCAACAACAAAAAATTTCTTAAGAAGGTCAACACTCGTATTCATTTCTACAGCACATTGCTGCAAGGTGACTTTTACTCCTTCTGTTAATGAAATAACGCTAGTGCTACTTATAGTGCGCCTATCAATAACTTCTTCCCAATAGTCGGCTTGAGATAAAGAAGTTATAGTGAGAAGTCCTAAAACAACTAAATTCAATGTTTTCATATATCTACCTTTCAGTGCCCCAGGTTTGTAGGAGAGCCTATCTCTCTCGGCTTGCCAAGGGACGATTAAAATGGAGTCTTTTTATACACTAATTTAACCCGATGCGCAATAAGTATTTATACATAGTGTAATTATCCTTCGCATACAGCGCATGGTTGCGTGTAAAAGCCACCCAGCAGCAATGTGCTATAGAAATGGATACAAAGATTAGGGTTGAAGAGGCATCTGCGTGATAACCAGACTGTTGCGGTTTCTATTATAATTATCAAAGAATCCACCGCTGAAGGTGGTTACAAAACGGTCGTTACCAAAATCTTAAAATAAAACTAACCCTACACTTCCATCCAGTTATCACCGGTGGCGGCGTTGACCTTGAGCGGAACTGAAAGCGGCATCACATTTTCCATCACCGATGTGATTAGTTTAAGAACATCCTCTGATTCTTCACGCGGGCAGTCCAGAACAACCTCGTCATGCACCTGAACAATAAGTTTTGCTTTGAACCCGCCGCTCTCAAGCTTACGATCGATTTCTATCATCGCAAGCTTCATAAGATCGGCGGCGGTGCCCTGTATTGGCGCATTCATCGCCACGCGCTCCGCAAAAGCGCGCACAGCCTGGTTGTTTGAACGAATATCGGGAAGATGCCTTTTTCTGCCCGATAAAGTTGAAACCCAGCCTCGGCCCCTAGCCTCTTCCACCGCCTTATCGAGAAAAGCCTTCACTCCGCTATAGCGCGCAAAATATCTATCGATCATCGCACGAGCTTCAGTCCGCGAAATCTTAAGCTCCTGCGCAAGCCCGAATGGCGTCTTCCCATACATCAATCCAAAATTAATGGCCTTAGCCACCCCACGTTGCTGTTCTGTTACGTCACTTGGTGAAACACCAAAAATTTCCCCAGCCGTCCTGCTGTGCACATCCTCATTGGTGCGGAACGAACGCACGAGCTCGACATCCCCGCTCATGTGCGCAAGCAATCTAAGTTCTATCTGGCTGTAATCAGCAGCCACAAGCACGTTGCCGGACGACGGGATGAAAGCGCGCCTGATTTTTTTCCCTCTCTCAGTTCGTATGGGAATATTCTGAAGATTTGGATCAGAGCTTGAAAGCCTGCCTGTTGCCGTCACGGTCTGGTGAAAACTTGCATGGATCTTACCGGTCTTGATATCTCTAAGACCAGGGAGAGGATCAATATACGTACCTTTCAACTTTGAGATCTCACGATACTCAAGCAGCAATCTTGGCACCTCATGCATCGGGGCCAGCACCTCAAGAACCTGCGCATCCGTTGAATAACCGGTCTTGGTCTTGCTCTGTGTAGGGAGCCCAAGCTCTTCAAACAAAAGTACGGCAAGCTGTTTTGGGGAATTTAAATTTACAGGCCCACGGGTGAATGCGCGTATCTTGTCATCAATCACATGGAGATCCTGTTCAAATTCAAGCGACAATCCCTTAAGCCAATCCACGTCTATGCATACGCCATTTTGTTCCATCCTGGCCAGGACGCCAACCATCGGAATATCAATATCCGAAAAAACTCCCATCAGCCGCTCAGCTTCAAGCATCGGCTCTAGCTTTCGCCAAAGCTCCATGGCAACCCACGCGTCTTCCGCTGAATAACGTGTTGCGAGCTCGACGGGTACGTCATCAAAGCGGATCTGTTCCTTGCCCTTGCCGCACACCTCTTCGTAAGTAAGCACGTTGTAGTCAAGATACCGCTCGGCCAGCGCTTTCAAGCTCAAATGGCCTTCCGAATTCAAGATGTAAGCAGCGACCATCGTGTCAGCACCGATGCCTTGCGGGTTGAAGCCACGATTAATAAGC
Source organism: uncultured Bacteriovoracaceae bacterium (assembly GCA_964358645.1). Classification (GTDB taxonomy): domain Bacteria; phylum Bdellovibrionota; class UBA1018; order UBA1018; family UBA1018; genus JBBTDV01. The sequence goes on from CAYHPW010000066.1 coordinate 5,107, forward strand.
ACACTCCAGTCGTATTTAAGATTTTGTCCGATCTTTTTAAAACTAGCATCCTCGATGAACAGCCTTAACTTATCCGACACGAGCTCACGCGGTAGCTGACGGACCGAAGTATCACGGTGACCGACCGGGATATAAAACGCGCAGGAAGGATCGTAGCAAAATGATATGCCGACAAGCTCTGCTTCGCGCGGGTTGAGTGAGGTCGTTTCAATATCAAACCCAAACTTCTTTGCCTTCTCGAGTGATTCTAAAAGAGAATTAAGATCCTGTTCCGTTTTTACACATTTGAAATGTTCCGCCGCAGCAACAGAAACTCTGGTCCCCGCCATAGCTGGTGGGTCACCTGGCTTTTTCGCCCACCTCTCAAGCAATGAACCAAAATCAAGTTCACGAAGAAGATTAATGCACTCTTGAGTCATGTGGAATTCATAGTGAAGAAGCTCAGGCCCTACCTCGACAGGAATATCGACAAGGACCGTGGCAAGTTTCTTTGATATTTCAGCTTCAGCAGCATGCTTAAGCAAGAGGTCGCATTTTTTTCCGCTCACGGATCCATCGCGAGCGGCACTTAAGATGTTTTCAAGATTTCCGAACTCTTTAAGGAGTTCAACCGCGCTCTTTGGCCCGATACCCGAAACTCCAGGAATATTGTCCGAAGAATCCCCCACCAGTGCGAGATAATCACGAACCTGCCCGGGCTCCACGCCGAGTTTTTCGTTAACCTCGCGCGGGCCGTAGTGTTTATCAGTCATTGTATCCCACATCGTAATGCGCTCGCCGACAATCTGCATGAGGTCCTTATCGCCACTCACCACGACGACCTGATTCTCAGGGGCTGCATCACGCCACTTAAGCGCAAGAGTCGCGATAAGGTCATCGGCTTCAAAACCGCTCTTGCGAAAAGAAGGGATCTCAAGACCTGCAACAAGCTGCTCAATGCGACTGAACTGTGGAATGAGATCCTCGGGAGGAGAGCTGCGGTTAGCTTTATACGCGTGATATTCTTGCTTCCGGAATGAAGGCTCTCTTGAGTCAAATACAACAGCCGCATACTGCGGCTTAGCTTCATCCCAAAGCCTCGACAGCATGTTCGCGACACCGTACACGGCGTTAGTGGGCTCACCCTTCCTTGAGTGCAGGCGCCTTATTGCGAAAAATGCGCGGTAAATGAACGAACTTACGTCAATTAGATACAACGTTTTTTGCTGAGGCATTTTTTAGCTCTATCACTTCCGTATCACCCATTACATCACCAAGTCTGTGTCCAGATTCGACGGAAAGCATGAGATATACTTCCATGACCATGAGCGGGATGCCCACGATACCAAGTATGAGCCAGCCCCATACCGGAATGATCGCAAAAAAAGTCGCGACGCCCACTGGCGAATTCCTTAAAACCGAATCACGGAGCGATGCAGGCTTCTTTGTAATCATATTAATTACTTTAAGACGCATGATTTTTTTCCCAACACTCTGCCCCTGAAAAGGTTTGAACGAAAGCCCATCCGCAACCAAGCTATATAGAAACCCTAAAAGCGGCCCGAGCGGATATGGCAGCATGACGGCTACGGTCACAACAAGCACCAGGTCTATGACTTTTGCTACCACACGATTGCCGACCTTAGCCTTTATACCTACTGAGCTAAGCGGCATGACAAAAAACATACTGGCCCTTCCCCTTTGCAACAAACTTCTGTCGTCTGCTTTACAAAGCTGCTAATTTTCCATATAAAACAAAACAGTCAAAGAAAACATGAGGAAATTCAGTTATGGCAAACTCAAAAAATATTTTAACAACTGGCGATGCTTCATTTGAATCAGATGTGCTCAAGTCAAGCCAGCTTGCCGTGGTTGACTTCTGGGCTGAATGGTGCGGCCCTTGCCGCATGCTAGGCCCCACTATTGAACAGCTTGCGGATGAGTATGCAGGCCAAGTCAAGGTTTATAAAGTGAATGTTGACGAGAATCCCGTTACTCCTGCCCGCTATCATGTCAAAGGGATCCCGACCGTCATTTTTTTCAAGAATGGCGCGGTGGTCGATCAACTTGTTGGAAACCAACCCAAAGACATGATTAAACAATCAATAGAAAAACATCTATAAGTTTAATCTACTGGAGTTATTGTTACCGTCTCCTCCGAGATAATACGGCCATCAGGCACATAAGCCACCGAGACCTTAAGGTTCAGTGTTTGTCCGACGACTGACTTATCCTTTAGCTCATAGACGAGACTAGCGGTCTTCATCTGGTTTAACTGAAGTTCCTTAATTACAGACTCACCGGTCAAAATCACGATCCTAGGATCAGTCGCGGTCATAAAGACCCTGAACGCGCCTCTTGCTTCCGGGGACTTGCTTAGGTTCGTCACATTGCTTTTAACGGTGTGGTTGTTTTTCCAAAACCCTGTTTGGACATCAGGTTTTTTATCATAGTTCAGCTCCTGCTTGACGACCACGCTTAACTGGGTGCGAGCCTCAGCTACAGAGACCTGCGATGATCCATCAGGTAGCTTCACGGTCACGCGTATTCTTATCGGTTGATTTGACAGTGTTCCCGATTTGACCTGGCCATGAAACACGTTGCGGATCTCAGCAACTGATTGTGCCGGGATTCCAACCAAAGTCGTCATCGTGGAGTCAAGACTGATATTATCCGTCAAAGGTTCAGCTAGAATCTGGACCTGACCACGTTCAGAATTAACACCTCCATAGTTCACCGCTCTTAAAGTAATAGCGAACGGAGAACCAGGTATTAAAGCATTTTCCGCCCCGCCGGCCACGAGTTCAGAACTCTTCGCGCGGATCACAGGATTTTCGCTTGCAGCTTTATCGGCTTCCTGAATACCTCGTTCGCGCTCGGTGAGCCTTGCTTTTGCGATAGTTTCACCATAGCCAAGATCGCGTCCTTCACGTCTTCCTCGGGATATCGCTTCTTCGGCGCCAAGTTGTTCGGCTTTTGAAAAAGTAGGGAAATATGTCTCCTTGTAGCCTTCTTCGTAACGTGTATCCTTCGAAGCTTCGAAAGCCGCTTTACGAGCTGGTTCGTAAGTTCCTGTAAACGCAACAGCGCTGGATAAACGGAAGGCCTGGAGGAATTTCTCGATAAAAGCCTTTCGATAACTACCCTTACAAGCGCTTACGAAGTCTACATACCCGACATTGCAATCAGCCCTTGATTCATCAACAATGATTTCACCCGGGTCAAGTACAGGCGGATTCGGGGTACGAGACATGGACATGGAGAGAACACTTCTAACAACAAAGTTATCTGAATCTCGAATCAGTTTATTTGAAACAACTTTTTCAGACATCAAGGTTTGTATGAGGTGTAACCCGTCAGTCGAAATCCTTCCTGAAAGATCATTATCCAAAGTCACCTTCTGATCAGGCAATCTAGAAAGAATTTCGTTCATTCTTTCACTAAATCCCTTTGGGTATTCAGTACGGCGTGCTTCATCCAATGCTTCTCTTATTCCAGCATCACGGCCGGCACTAAAGCCAATGTCGTGGTTCTCCTTGGAATTTAGCCCCTTTGCATAACCCTGGGCTTTTCCTTCTTCTTCACCTTTCTTAAGGCCATTCTGGTATCCAAACTCAAGCCCCTCTTTACGGCCATCGTTCGTGCCAGCAATATCGCCAGCAGCTACTCCAACGGAACGGCCACGGCTGGAACCATCAGGTTCGCCATCGCGCACGCCCTGGTCACGGCCTTTTTTGTCGGCGGAAGCTAGAAGGCCGTTATACCTGGCCTGAACCTCGCTGTACTTAGCCAAGCGATTTGCGGTATCGGTCTCAGCTAAGCGTGCGGCCCCATCACGGCCTTGTAAATCATTCTCAGCCATTGAAAGCGCCTGCTCCATGTTAGGCATCCCTCTGTTTAGACCATCTAAGCGATCACGCATCTGCGTGTTATCCAAACTAAGAACCCGCACTCTTTCTTCCCTGGTTGCAATGCCACTTTGATTGCGGTCAATGATCGGCTGAGTCCTTTCTATTCTTTCATGTAGATCAACAATAATTATATTCAGGCGGCCAAGTTCATCCCTGACCGTGCGTATATTGATTTCAATAGCCTCAACAATCCTCGTTTGTTGCGTGACACGTGCGCAAGCAACCTCATGCGCCTCTCTAGCATGCATTTCATGCATGCTAAGTTCCCTCATCCTAGCTTCGACGATCGGGATACGCTTGCGTGCTTCAGAGAGCGAGCCCAAAGATTCGACAAGGTCACTCTGTATCTCTGGCAGACGCTTCTTGATCTGTGCGATTTCAGTCTCTAACCTGGCCAACTCCGCGGGCCTATCCTGCAATTGCTTCCGGGCTAAAGCCAAGCTTGCTTCCGTCCTGTCTAACTTAGGCTTAAGTTCAGAAAGTATCTTTTGTTCATTATCTAATGTGGCTTGTGCCTGGTTCAACTCCCTTTGCGCCTGCTCTGCAAGAGGCTGCAGCGCTTTGACGTCTGCCTGGGCGCTATCCCTTTGCCCTATAGCAGTGGCAAGCTCTGACTGGGCTGGAGCAAGACGCTCCTCGGCGCGGTTAAGCTGGCTTTTAATCGCGGCGATTGCGGTTCTTGCCGATCCAGCTGCTTTTTGTGCATCCGCCAGTGTTTTTGTGGCCTGATCCCGCGTTGCAATCAGGGGACGCAACTCGGCTATCAGCGCGCTGACTTCCGCACTCAGCGGAGTGATTTTTGCTTGGAGTTCGGCTACTGCATTTTCCAGCACTGCTATGTCCGCCTCCAACCTCTTGATCAACTCCAATATCGGAACCGGTGGACGCGGCATTCTCTTCAGCTTTTCAAGCTCCTTGCGCTTTTCGGCCAAAACTTTATCCTTTTGTGATTTTTGTTGCTGAAGGTCCTTTAGCCGTTCCTGCTTGGGCGATAACCTGTCCTGAAGATCAGTGATTTTCGGATTGACCTCATTTAGAGTGGCCTGGCTTGCGAATATCTGCTGCTCGGCCTGATGCAGGTCTGTTTCCTGTTTTGCAAGGGCAGGGCCGCTGCTTTGAATTGTTGCGTTAAGGTTCGCGACTTCTGTTTGCAGGGCCTGGACTCTGCTTTGTGAGTTTTGAAGCGTGCTTTTTGCCGTGCTTAGTTTTGCGCTAAGGGCATCGCTTTCAGATTTTAAGCTGTTGCGATTGGTCTCGGCTTCTTTCACCTTTCGGCTGGATTCAGCCACTAACGGCTTGAGACGTGAAACTTCCGCCTCAAGAGTGTCAATGGCGCCTTGAAGCTGAGCAAGTTCACTCTCAAGTTTTGTCTTGAGTACAGTGGCTTCATGAAGACGAGCTTGTTTTGTCGCCTGTTCCTGCTTCAATACCTGAACGCGTCTTTCCAGCCTTACTTCGCTATCTTTTAATTCCTGAAGTGTTCTGTGGCTCTGGGCGTGTTCTTCCTTAATCCTGTTAAACCGTTCATGAGCGACGCTAGCTATTTTTTGAAGTTCATCTAAGTCATGGCGTTCTTTGTGATTGGCAAAATTAAGCTGCGCAAGCTCGGCACGCATTCCTTCAGCTTGGCGATGGAGATTGTCATGCTGGGCCTGATCTCTCTGCACCTGCGCACGAAGGATACTGTTTTCAGCCGAGAGTCTGTTTGCTTCATCCCTCATCGTTGCAATTCTTAATTCATTTTGGCTTATGCCGGAGGTTAATTGCCCGATTTCTGTACGAGCTCGTGAGAGAGTTTGCGCGGCAGAATCGCGAACAGAGCGCGCTTTTTCAGCCTCAGCCCTAAGTCTGCTTGAAAATTCCTGTGCTGCCTCGTAGAGATTTTTGTATTTTACTACATCTATTTCATCAGGGATCTCACCACCAATGTGATCAGCTCTGACATTAAAAGATCCGACCGAAATAACCGCCGCTAAATATGCACAAAGAATTTTTTTCACATTTCCTCCAACAAACAGTAAAAAGTTCATTCACAAGGCATACGCTGCTGCGCATGCTAAGTACGCCGCCCTGTATATATTTGGTGCGTCATAATGTAAAGCGGATTATTTTGGTTTGATTAACAATGTATTGACCACCCCCATGAATCCGGTATCCTTTAATAAAGGATTCAAAGAGATAGAAGGAGCTAGCTCATGGGATACCCCAGTTTTATTCAGACAATAATCACATCATTTCAGGCAGGTGGGCCATCGATGACTTTCATAGCCATAGCCATGGCTGTGGCTATAGCATTCGCGATTGAAAGATATATGCGCCTGTTTTGGCAATACAACATAGACGGCGCATCGTTTATGTTTGAAGTTCAAAAATACATACTCGCCAACGATTTGGATGGGGCGATTAGAATTTGCAACGGGGCCAACAGAGCCGCCCTGCCGAGGATAATCAAGGCAGGCTTGCAGCGTGCCTCTCGGGATGAAACGCAAATCCAAAACGCCATAGACGCGGCAAGCTTGGAAATGATCCCGAAATTAGAACGACGCATTCCCTATCTTGCTCTCATAGCAAACATAGCAACACTGCTTGGGTTACTTGGAACTGTTGCTGGATTAATCAAGTCATTCGCAGCTATCGCCCTGGCTGATCCAGCACAAAGGCAAACGATTCTTGCCAGTGGTATAAGCGAAGCCATGAACGCCACGGCATTCGGACTTATCACGGCGATATTCGCGATGATCGCCCACAGTGTGCTAGCCAACAAGGCGAACAAGATTCTCGAGGAAATCGATGAATTCGGCGTAAAACTGATTGATCTCCTTTCCGCAAGAAGATATCGCGCGACGGGGCAGAAAACAGATTAAGGAGCGGTCAAAGTGCTTATCCGGCCCAGTGCTAGACGCAAGACAGCTCACGGTGGGATACAACTGAATCTCGTGCCGTTTATTGACGCGATGGTAACCATGATTGGGTTCATGCTGTTCACCATTTCGTTTATAGCGATTGTTAGCGTGGAATCACCGTTCCCGATCATAAGCCAGCAGGACATGATGGAGAAACTAAAGGAACGGCCCATCCAGCTAACTCTGACGATAAAGGAGAAGGAAACTGAAATCTGGAGCCCGTTTGAAAAGATAAAATCAAGGACCATTCCGCACATGCCCTCCGGACTGCCTGACACAACATCAATCCATTCGGTACTTCTAGAGGTCAAACAGCAGTTTCCGCTTGAGAAAAAAATAGTCCTAGTCCCAACGGCCCAAACAAACTACGACACGCTGATCTCGCTGATGGATTCGATGAGGCTGATAAACACGACTGACCCACCTATTTACGCGAAGAACCCTGCGACTGGCCTTGATGAAGTCATTAAGGACCTTTTTCCGGAAGTCGTATTCGGCAACCTTCTTGGAGACAGCTAGACATGGCTATTTACAGATCCATCAAATCCAGGAAAAGCAAGCGCAAGATATCGAACATCTTCGAGCTACAGCTAACCAGCATGCTAGACGTGCTAGTCATAATAGTGGTCTTTTTACTTAAAAGCTATGCGACGAGCACTAACAGCTTTACAAGCGTCCCGGGACTGAAGCTCCCGCTCTCGGCCACGCGCGACACTCCTCCTGACAGTTTGCAAGTCATAGTGACGCCTGAGTCGATTACTTTTGAAAATGAAAGGATCATGGATTTCATTCTCACTGCCGGGAGCCTCGACAGCAATGATGCTATTTACAAGTTCAAGCCAACTGATCTTGATGAGGGCGGCCGACGAGTGATCCCGCTTTACGACGCTCTACTTAAAGCGAGAGACAAATCCGAATTTCTCAGGGCTAAATCAAAGGCCCGCGACGCCGAAGGCAAGCCACTTCCGTTTGAAGGTATTCTTGCGATCCAGGCCGACAAGCGCGTCAGCTATGATACCATCCGACGGATCATGTACACAGCCGCAACCGCTGGCTATAAGATCTTCCGCTTCCTAGCGATGCAGCAGGAATTGTAAAACAACTTTTTGACGGTGTTTTATAAAATTTTATGGAGCAGCCTCTTTTCCATGAGTTACTAATTTATTACTGATAAACAAATTGTGAGATCAAATAATTGTTACCACTGTGACTCAGACGCCTAAAAAAAAGCAGACGGGTGCCTGCCGAGCCGCAAATT
>CAYHPW010000067.1:0-12994 GCA_964358645.1 uncultured Bacteriovoracaceae bacterium
TATCAGCGGTGAGTTGTGAGGTCAATAACATTTTTTGATAAATTCCAAAAAAAGTATTGGGGCAATGGTATTATTGCTAACGATGGTAGGACATGGTACATGGTTTACACGTAAACGATGTTTTGAATTGCACACTAACAGAAATAAGGACTAACAAAAAAACAGCGTTTTTTGAGCCACTTTTCAGCGGGGTATAACTAAACTGGCGTAAATATTCGGTGATCACGTCATGGAGTTAGCAAGGCGGTGGATGTGGATTACTTATGTAATAATTATTTAATGTATATGAATGTAGCCTTCGCATCTGACTAATTTTTAGACAGTAATGAGTTTTTAAGAGCTATGTGATCTGTTTGTTATTAAACAGTTTTTTCTAACATGGCGCTGGCTCCTCTCTTGCTTTTACACACTAGTAAGAAGAGAGGGTGTGTATTTATGAAATCAAAAAATTTGAATATAATTTTCGCCGGAGCATGGCTGGTGTTAGTAAGTGTAAGCAGTATTCCTGTGGCGCGAGCAGGTTTTTTCCCCCCGATGATTTTACCTGGTTTAGGCATTATTGGGCCTAATGCTGAAGTCATTGTCTACGAAAAGAAGTCTGATGGATTTCATATACGTATTTGCAAGGAGAATTCGCTTGAAAGTAAGATTGAAAGTGCTTCTGGCTGTACATTAGCCGAAGGGACTTATGAAGTAGTTATGGAAGAGAAAGCATTTAATAACTTCATTAAGTTAGGCTTGGCGCGAATTGATAAAGACAGGCTAAGCGAGGGTGAAAGAGCGCAGCTCGAACTTGCATTGACGGATCCCACAAATCATAATGATAAGCGAAGCAGGCTCGCAGAGCTCGAGGCTAAGCTTAAGGAAAACCAGGATTTCAAATTAGAACATCCCAACGATTCCAATGTATGGCAGGAAGACGCTCTTAAAAATGAGATTAAGTGCATAAGTGATGACCTCAATTCCGTGGGTGGAATCATCCAAGCTAAGAAAGACATTGATGGAGTGCTGACCAGGCTCACACAGGATATGAATGGTAGCAAATTAATAACAACTCTCCGGCACTCGAAGAACGGAAGAGAAATCGCATTTAATCTTTTTAAGAACGCCCTTACAAATGTTGATAAATGCGATGCCACAAAAACAAAAAAGGCGAAGGATGGGTATGTTTGCCGAGTTGGCAAAGTACTCTGGCAGGTCGAGGGTACAACTGATTCTGGAAAAAGAGTATACCGCAACTTAAAAACTGGTGTTGCTGTAAGCAATGTCTTGCGTGGTAAGTATAATTTAAAAACATCCGGTAAAGCTTGCAGAGAAGATTCAAATGTAAAGTGGCAACTTCCGTCGGGATCAGACTCAGCTCATGATCATGAAAGTTTTTTGAGTCTGGCAATAGATGGTTTTTTATCTGTTGTACCAGGAATAGATGGCAAGCGGTTTTTGTCGTCATCATTTGATGATACAAAAGTCTTAGCCTTTAATAAGGTCCTTGGGCATATGGAAAAAATTAATTTTTCTGACAGCCGTTATGACGACCTATCCGTCATCTGCGTTGGCAAATGAGCTTTGGTTGAAATCACAGAGCCGCAACAGCGGCTCTGTAGATGATCTCAAGACCGTCTTTGGCCTTTGGGCTGTGGAATTCAGGATGCCACTTTAAGTCTGCAAGCGAGTCGGTGACGGTAAAGGCGGATGCGATATCCACTGACCTGAATTTAGCGACTGCGAAAAGTGCTGCCGCCTCCATGTCCACGGTTGCAACCCCTTCTTGCCGGTAGTGGCGCGCTTCGGCGATTGTTTCGCGGTAAGGCGCATCTATTGTCCATGTTGTCCCAAGACGGAAATCTTTTCCTAATCCTGTCAGCGCCTCAGTCAGGCGCCTTGTGAGTCTCCTGGAAGGGTGGGTAAATTTCCCTGGCCGGAGGTAATGATGTGATGTCCCCTCATCGCGGATTGCTTTGTCGCAAACTATGAGATCGCCTATATGTATGTCCTTTTGAAGCGTCCCCGCCGTGCCGATGGAGATAAACTCTTTTACACCGAATGCAATTAGCTCTTCCATAATGATTGAAGCGACAGGGGCGCCGATGCCGAAACCGCCCATTACTGCGATTGTTTTATCGGTTTCATTCAAAAAAAGTAGTTTAGATAGAAAACCATCGCAAGATGTGACTTGGTGGTTTTTTTTAATATGCGTTAACAGGCTGCGTTTGTAGCATAGGATCACTCCATTGGGCGGTGCAAAGGTCGGGAAGTCGCCGTGAGTTTTCTTGTATTCGACGTAATTATGGGGCTCGATCATTGAATCATTGGCGTGCTTTCCATCAAAATTAGGGTAACGCATAAACGCCATGCTATCACAAACTGCCAAACCCATATCGAAATTCTTTTTCTTGCCCAGCCATTAGCAGCTGTGCATACTAGACTCTTCGAAAAGGGGAGTCATTTATGCAAAAATCAAAAGTTAGATGTCCTGAACTCGCCACGCAAGGCAAGCTTAAGATCGAATGGGCTGAAAGCAGAATGCCTGTTCTTATGAAACTTCGTGAAGAGGCATCGAAAACAAAACCACTAAGTGGAATGCGCATTGCCGGTTGTCTGCACGTAACGAAGGAAACCGCGGTTCTTGTCAGGACGCTTAAGGCTGCCGGTGCTGAAGTAGCATGGTCGGGCTGCAACCCGCTTTCGACCCAAGACGATATCGCCGCGGCGCTGGCCGAAGAGGTGTCCATCTATGCGTGGCACGGCATGAGTAAGGAAGAATTTTACTGGGCTATAGAAAGAACGTTGGAACTTAAACCCACGCTTACGCTTGATGATGGCGCGGATCTGATTTTTACTGTTCACTCCAAATTCCAGGATATGGCGAAGAACATTCTTGGCGGGACTGAAGAAACAACCACCGGCGTGCATCGCCTGCGTGCGATGGCCAAGGATGGCGCTCTTAAGTATCCGGTTATCGCGATTAATGACGCCGAAACAAAGTGGGATTTTGACAATGTGTACGGCACCGGTCAAAGCTCGATCGATGGGATCATTCGCGCTACTAACGTGCTTTTGGGCGGAAAGGTGTTCGTCGTTGCGGGCTACGGCCACTGCGGGCGAGGCTGCGCCATGCGGGCAAAGGGCATGGGGGCGCGCGTGGTCGCGACGGAGATATCTCCAACAGCGGCTCTGAAAGCGGTTCTAGAGGGGTTTGAGATCATGAGGATGGACCAGGCCGCTAAGATTGGCGATATATTCATCACCGCCACGGGGATGAAGGACGTGATCGTCGACCGGCATTTTAAATCAATGAAGGAAGGAGCCATCGTCTGCAATACCGGCCACTATGACTGTGAGATTAATCTGCCTCAACTTATGGCGCTTTCTAAAAATGTACGCGAGATAAGGCCGAACAATGAGGAGTACACGCTTAAGGATGGCAAAAAAATATATGTCCTTGCACAGGGCCGCTTGGTCAATCTGGCTGCCGCGGAAGGCCACCCATCCGAAGTCATGGACATGTCTTTTGCAAATCAATTCTTAGGCATGATTCGTCTTGCGCAGGAAGGTAAGTCAATGAAGCCTATTGTCTATGACATAGACCCGGCGCAGGACCAGCGGATCGCTTTATTGAAATTACATTCCATCGGAATGGGGCTTGATGAGTTGACGGATGAACAGAAAAAATACGCAAGCGATTATTCCGCAGGGACCTAAAGGGACCTAATAGGAGGTGCTTATGGCATTAACTTACTCTGAACCGGGCGAGATTGGTTCTTTGGCTCCTGATTTTTATCTACCTGGAGTCGATGGGAAGACATACAAGCTTAAAGACTTTGAAAGCAGCAAGGCATTGGTTATCGTGTTTATGTGTAATCACTGTCCGTATGTGCAAGCCGTGAATCATAGGATCAACAATCTTGCAAAAGAATACAAACTTCGAGGTGTCAAGCTTGTGGGGATTAATCCAAATGACGCCGTTAAGTATCCGGACGATAGCTTTGATGAGATGAAGAAGATGGCCGCCGCCGAAGGCTATGTGTTCCCGTACCTGCGCGATGAGGACCAGTCCGTGGCAAGGGCATATGGAGCTGTTTGCACGCCTGACTTCTATGTTTATAAACCTACGGCAAGGGGCTTTGAACTCGCATACCGCGGCAGGCTTGATGACAACTGGAAGGATGAGAAGGGCGTAAAAAAACATGACCTCGCTGAGGCGCTAGAAGCAACGCTTTCCGGCCGGCAGCCGCCCTCGGACCAGCCATCATCAATGGGTTGCAGCATTAAGTGGAAGTGATTCCGTCTTCGCTGAAGTTAAACGGCAGGATTTGTCCGTTCTTCCGGCACCCTTGATAGTCTTCCGGTGAGACATACAAGCGTGTGATGAATCGTTTTTCGCTATATTTCTGGAATAGATCCGTGCACCGTTCAAGCGGGAGATAGCAAGGCTCATTGTAATGATTGTCGTACTTGACGAATATCGGGTCGCTTGGTGTCCTAAAATATTTTGATAGTTCGCCGGTTGAGGTTTCAACAAGGTATCCCACGCCTAGTTTTTCAAGCTCGGATTTGACCGCCGCGAACTGGCGCTCTTGTTCCTGCAGTGCTGCTTTGCCGGCAGGAATCCCGCTGTAAAATTCTATCAGCATTTTGTATGGACGCTTTTCTGCCACGCGCCTAGCCCATTTATTGTTGCTTTTTGAGATGTGGGAATAAAGATGCGCGTCGTGGTAGTCGCAGTATTTTTCAATATCAACAGGGAAGCGGTAATCACAATCCTGGCTCGAAAAAAACCTGGCAAGCATTGAATCAAACACCACCGTCTTGTAATGGAAATAAACCATCAGGAACATATGGAAGCGTGAGATCAAAAAATCTTCGAATGTATACAATGCGCGGTGCTGGAGACATAGGTAGCATTTGCCTTTATCAATATGATAGGTCAGGTTGCCCACAAGCCAATCAACATCGAAATTGCCGTAGCTCACGCCGGCGTTTGCGCTGTCACGTCGCAGGTAATCCATCCGGTCTGCATCAAGCTCGCTTGAGATAAGCTGTCTTAAGAGTGGTGAAAAATCCGTTTCGTGGCCGTTAAGATAGCCCATGAAAAAACCATCTTTTACCGTAATGGAAGGCTCTATCAGTGAGGCGATATGAGCGGCACCGAAGCCGTACTTGTTGCCTGCTTTTTCAATATGCGATGACAAGCTTGAATCCAGGATGATTTTTAGTGTGAAATCTTCGTGTGTGGCTTTTCTGCCGTATTTATTGAAACCTGGGATGCTGAGCTTCTCAACATCCGGCATCGCTATCTCAGTAGTGTGTGATAGTGGACCATGGCCCGCGTCGTGGAGAAGTGATGCCAGCCTGACAGCGGCACGGAACTTTGCGAATGTTTCGGGCGATTGCTGGCAAAGAGTTTTATGGCTCTGTTGTGTTGTGGTGATGCGCGACTTTTGCCCGCCGAAAATCGTATCATACGCCTGGGTGGCGATTGCCATCGTGCCTAGGCTGTGGATGTAACGGTTATGTGTCGCGCTTGGAAATGAATACTCTGCAAAGCCAAGCTGTTTTATTTGCCTCAGGCGTTGAAAGAACCTTGAGTCGATTATCGGCAACTCGTCCGACTCGATAAGAATAGAGCCGGAAAGTGAGTCACGTATTTCCATCCCAGATAAAACGGGCTTCTTGCCCTCTTGTTCTTACTCTTCTGACTCGTCAGAGCCTGGACGCTCCTGATACGACGGAGAGAAGGAAGAAGTCATCGCCCCGGCTGCAAGTCCTCCGGCGAAACCAGAAGCCGCCGTGCTTAGCGTTGATTGGGCTTGAGGTTGTGGCTGCTTGAGCGGTGCTGGTTTGCGAATGACGGTTGCTTTCCTCGTCACTTTTGCAACAGCCTTCTTTTTTGTCTGTACTTTTTTGGGGGCTGGCTTTTTGGCTGGCCTTTTAGCTGGGGCCTTTCTTGTATGCTTGCGGGCCGCCTTAGGAGCTGCCTTCCGCACGGCCTTTTTCTTTGCCGGCCTAGCTGCTTTCTTTGTTGCTTTTCTTGCTACTTTTTTCTTTCGTTTTTTTAGCGCCATATTTATTTCTCCATAAAAAATCAAATGATTAATTAAGTGGAATAAGCCACAGGAGTATACGCAATGCAATAGCTAATTAACGATGTCAATGTTTAATATGCGGGATATCGCCTTCAGCTTCTGCATCCGGGTTAGGTTTGTTGGTGGGGGGTTCGATGCCATCGCTTGGCAGCATGTTAGATACAAGACGCTCGAAGGAGATGAACTTAACGCTGTAACCAATGCGGCCCTGTTCACGGAAGTCACCACGGGTTACCTCGTTCCATGAGGTTTTAAAACTTTTGGGATCACGCATCATTATATCGTGTGCGATGTTGATAAGTTGTGGAGGTTGAGTAGCAGGATCCCTTAGGTCTGTAGTAAACGGATCATCCATCTTGGCGACTTTAAAACCCTCGCCACCTTGTCCCTGCCCATTAAGCAGTTTGGTTAAATATTTTGACATACCAATGTCCAGGGCCTGTTTAAGTTTTTCAACTTCATCGGCTGTGGTACCTGTTTGTGAGCCCACGACATCCGTGGCGAACAGTTTGTCTAGTAGATTTCTGATCTCATTTCTTGCTGTTGAAATCTTGTTTGGCGGGAAAATAGGCGCCCAGAGCGCTGCTTGCTGATTTATATCAAAGTATCTGAACATAGGGTCATTGCCCATGTCACTCATGATGTTATATCTGTTGCCTTCCCACGGATTAGGCGCCATTGCGGCATGCATGGCGCGATCTGTTTCGGCTTGCGTGAGTTGTGATTGAATGGGAGCACCTGGTGCCATGAATTTTTGGTATAGTGCGGACATGACATTCTTTTTATCCCATCCTTTGCCAGTGCCTGCTGAGTCGTTTTGAAAAATAGCAAGATTCGGGACCTTGCCTACGATTTTTGCTGCCACATTAGGCGGGATATTTGGTGGGGCCGCTGTTCTTAGGAACGCGCTTTCGTTATGCTCTGGTCCGATACGGCTACCAAATGGCTGTGCCGCGGAATACGCTTTAAGCTCCATTGTCCCCCAAGGTGAGAACAATATACGTGCTTTTGCCTTGAGCCTTATGGCGTAATAAGTAAGGACTTTGCGATCCTTGAATACGCCAAGAACAACGGGTGTTTTAACTGGGACAGGCGTCAGCAAAGGATTGCAGTCCTTGGCATTGGATTGCGCTTGGCCTGGCCCTAATTCCAACTCGATTGAATAGGTGTCGAATTTTGCCTGTATATCTGACAGCCTGATCAGGTTGGCTTGGTCGCCTGCATTTGGCAAAATCTCATCCATGACTATAGAGTCGTCAATGAATGTGTGTTCACCCAAGGTTTGATAGGCTGAGAAAAAAGCATTGATTGTGCGCTCCTTGCTAGCTGGGTCTACAGAGTTTTTGAGGTTTTCAGCGCGTTCAAGGGTGACGCTCTCTTCTTGGCGGGCGTTAATATAGTCTTCAAGTGTTTTTATCCTTAGGCGGAGCAGGAGCTCTTGCGGGATAAGTCCCAGGCCGTATGAGATCCCTTTGGTTAGCGCGAAGATTCTTTTTTGTTCATCTGATGCGATATTTTGAGGTAGTACTTCCAGTGTCGGGTCAGTATTGTAAAGCCATCTTATTAGCAAGTTCGTATTGGTTCTACTTATGGATCCGCAGTGGTCCTGTCTTATTCTTTCAATTTCAGTTAACTGCCCCCTTAATGTTTCATTGATATTGTCCAGCAATGTCTGTGGTGGGATGGTGATTTTTGTTAATTTTGACATTTGACAGTAATTGTCATTTTGGTTGGACACTATACAAACAACGGGAACATTGTACATTAGAGTGCCGTCAGGACTCCAGAGCATGGGGGTTTCATCACCGCCGCCACGAGGGAATTGTTTTTGGGCTAAGTTGCCGAAGACATAATAACGGAAAAGAAATTTCTTATATTGCCTGCGCATTTCGTAATTAAGAAACGAAATACTGTTAAGAAGGCGCGCCTGTTCCGCCGCTCCAGCGTATGCGGCGAGGTCGGCCGCATTTTGCAGGTTTATTTTGGCGTTAACCAGCATCCCGGTGTTGATGACGAATGCGAAGAAAAGAAGAAAGGTCATCATCATAAGGCCAATCATGATTGATGCCTGGCCCTTTTGAGAACTCATGCAAATGGGCTTATGTTTGTACCCCTTGGTCACGATTAAGTGCTTCCCCTTGATATCTTATTTTCACATTGCAGCTAAACTATGTCTATCTGTCCAAAGGTTAGTCATAGCGGCCTAAAGGTATCTAAAAATAATGCTTAAATTGCTGATAGTTAGCTTGCTATCTTTAAAGCAGTTTATTGGTATGTGTGTTGCTATAGCCATGCGCGGCAGGAGAGAAAGCAATGAAGTTACTAGAGCAGATATTAAAAATTTCAACAGCAGTGGGTGGTATGGCAACGCTCATTGCTTCGGCTCATGCCGCTATGCCGATGGTACAACAGGGGTTACAGAGCAATTTTAATTGTCCGAACTGCCGTATAAAAAATACGCAAACAACGAATGATCCTGGTTTTTTGTTGGGAAAAAATGTAGCCGCAATTCTTAATCATCCTTCAGCGCTTAATTTCCCAAAGGCGTCCATGCTCAAGACTTCTGAAATAAATTGGGATGGTGTAAGCGATCTCCCCGGCGGCCTGAAAAAAGAAGATTTTGATCCTTCCTTCAGAACTTCATATTGGAGTGAAAGCACGGGGCCTATAAACACTCCTTCGGCTCCATGGAACCGTTTATCACCATATTTGGATTTAAATTTTGCGGAATCCGGCATCCCAGTGGCGCCGTTTGCAGGACTTTTTATTTAAAAGTTTCCGTCAGGCAGAACCTGGCGGATTGTCAAACAACTCCTCTCTCTCCTTCGCCTGTTTTGAAGAACCAAGACAGGCGAAGTTTTTTTACGCGCCTAGTATGGCCAATCTTGTCATGTTGACTTGGCACTCAGGATGCAAATGGCTTTTGGGTCCGCAAGAAGCGGCTCATACTACTCCTCTCTCTCAAAGCCCTCCGGCGGAATGTCGGAGGGCTTCTTTGTATATATAAACTTGTATGGCTTGATAAACGGTCTCAGGCAAAATATAAAGCGTATGTGGCTAACTTACGTGAACCTACTACAACAGATATTATCGCAAAGCCTTTACCTCCCTCAGAAGCCCAAAAAATCCCAAGCAGCCGCAAACCCGATTGGCTTAGGACAAGGCCACCTGCGGGCGAAAATTTTCTTAAGATAAAAGAATTGCTGCGTAAGGGTCTTCTTCACACGGTTTGTGAAGAAGCGCATTGCCCGAATCTGGCTGAATGCTGGGCCGGAGGGACCGCGACATTCATGCTGGCCGGTGACACATGTACGCGTGCCTGCCGGTTTTGCGCCGTAAAAACCACGCGCCAGCCGCCGCCGCTTGACCCAGCAGAGCCTGAAAAAATCGCAAAGAGTGTTGCGGAACTTAAGCTTCGATATGTTGTGCTGACGTCGGTTGACCGTGATGATCTTGCCGATGGCGGGGCCTCTCATTTTGCTTCAACGATTAAAGCAATAAGGCGTGTGCCCAAAATTACGCCCAGAATTATGCCCAGAATTATGGTGGAATCTTTGGTCCCAGATTTCTGTGGGAACGCATCCGCCGTGAAGACAGTCGTTGAAGCGCGCCCTGATGTCTACGGCCATAACATCGAAACAGTCTACAGGCTGCAAAACAGGGTGCGTGATCCGCGTGCGGGCTATTTGCAATCATTGGCAACGTTAAGGATGGCCAAGTCGCTGGCGTCTTCGTGCGGGTTTGATCTTCTTACAAAAAGCTCGATAATGCTCGGTCTGGGTGAGACTGAAGCTGAGATCGAAGAAATATTTGATGACTTGCGCAGTTCAGGAGTAGATATACTTACGCTTGGTCAGTATCTAAGGCCATCATTGAAGCACCTGCCGGTCGAAAGATATTTTTCTCCTGAGGAATTTGAGCGGCTCAAGACCAGCGCGATGACGAGGGGTTTTCTTTTCGTTGCCGCAGGCCCGATGGTGCGTTCAAGTTATCGTGCTGGTGAATTTCTTATGCTTTCACAAAAAAAGGAGTGATTAAGATGCAGCTAAGGCTTCCTGAGCTTGGAGAAGGGGTGCACGAGGGTGAACTTGTAAAATGGAGAGTCAAGCCCGGCGACAGCGTAAAGTATGACCAACCGCTTTGCGATGTGATGACGGATAAGGCTACTGTGGAAATCCCGTCACCTTTCGAGGGACGTGTTGCTGAGTTGCACGCGAAGGAAGGCGAGGCGGTGAAGATCGGACAGTTGATAATGAGCTTCGAAGGTTCGCAGAAAACTGCGCAAAAATTTTCACAGGCTGAAAGCGGAACCAAGGCAGATAAGAAGCAAGAAGTCCCGCCAACCTCGCCTAGCATGCCTGGCGTAGGGATGATGGCTTCCCCATCTACAAGGCGTATTGCGCGTGAAAAGGGAGTGGATCTGGGTGCGGTTAAAGGGACCGGGCCACATGGCAGGATCATGCGTGAGGATGTTGAAAGAGTAGTTGCTGGAGCTGTCGGCGGTAAAGAGCCTGTAGGCAGGCCAAAGGAGCAGCCAGAAGAACAAAGAGTTCCGCTTCATGGTTTAAGAAAAATAATCGCCGAGAGGATGAGGCTATCCAAGGACAAGGCTGCGCATTTCACATATGTCGAGGAGGCGGACGCGACAGCTCTTGTGGAACTCCGTGCGCAAGCAAAAGAAGTAGCTGAAAAATTGGGTATAAAGATGACTTATCTGCCATTTGTAATGAAGGCGATGGTCGAGGCCTTGAGGCAGTTCCCTGCTTTGAATTCAATATTGGATGAGGAAAAAAATGAGATCGTGTACAAGAATTATTTCAACATCGGCCTATCCATACAGACCGACGAAGGCCTGGTTGCCCCCAATATAAAGAATGTTGAAGAGAAATCTATTATGCAATTGGCGCGAGAGATCCAGGACCTTGTTGACCGAGCAAGGCACAAGAGGCTTAAGCTTGAAGATCTTCACGGCGGCACGATCACGCTTACCAATGCCGGATCGATAGGAGGCCTGCTGGCCACGCCGATTATAAATTATCCTGAGGTCGCAATCCTGGGATTCAATAAGATTTCAAGAAAGCCCGTGGTCAAGCGAGTTTTTGGGAGTGAGGAGATAGTGATCCGTGACTGGACTTATTTCTCGCTGTCTCTAGACCATAGAGTGGTGGATGGGGCGGTTGGAGCGGAATTTATGAAGCTGTTCATAAGATACATTGAAAGCCCAACGCTTCTATTGCTCGGAGCACTCTAGGGCATTTAAGGACGGTGGCTGATTGCGGTTTTTGTCGCTAAGTGGTCATGTGGAATATGACGAAGTGAGGTTGCTTCAGCACCGGCTAGTTGAGTTGAGAGCGCGCGATCTGGTGCCGGATACGGTTCTTTTCCTTGAGCATAAACCAGTGATTACTCGCGGGCGCGGGTTACAGCTTGCTGGATCTACGCGTGTGAGGCATATGCCGCTTCCAGAACGCTTGCCGCGAGATATTAGATTCAGCGAGAGCGAAAGGGGAGGTGACCTGACTTATCACGGGCCAGGTCAGCTTGTTGTTTATCCAATATGCAAGCTTGGCGGCAGCAATCTTATTAATAGAGATGTCACCGCTTTCATCCGTATGCTCGAGCGCATAGTGATCTCTCTAGTGGACGGATTCGGGATCCACGCCGAGGCGGCGCGGGAGGGGGCTAGCGGGGTGTGGGTCGGTACGCGAAAAATCGCTTCCATCGGGATCGCGGTAAAAAAATGGGTCACATACCATGGGATTGCCATTAACTGTGTCAATGATATGGAACCGTTTTCGCTGATTTCACCATGCGGGTTTTCACCGGAAACCATGGTCAGGTTATCTGATTTGCTGTCGGATGGATCCACCTTATGGGATGAGTTCGCAAGAGACTGGAGAGGTGCTGTTGAAAAAAGACTGTCCGTGCTGATGGCGGGGTGGGGTTCTTAAGAGATTAAGGAATTCATCACGTAGTTTCGGATCTTCCTTGAATGCGCCCAGCATGGAGCTTGTCATGGTGTAGCTGCTTTGCTTTTCAACACCTCTCATGATCATGCAAAGATGAAACGCCTCTATAATTACCGCGACACCGTGGGGATTTAATAACTCCATCAGAGTGTCGGCTACCTGAGAGGTGAGCCTTTCTTGTACCTGAAGCCTGCGCGCGAAAATATCGGTGATTCTTGGTATTTTTGACAGGCCTATTATTTTACCATCTGGGAGATACGCCACGTGCGCCTTGCCGTAAAACGGCAACAGATGATGTTCGCAAAGCGAGAACACATCTAGGTCGCGCACGACGACAAGACCGGAAGTTTTTTCATGGAAAATGGCGTCACCGACCGTTTTCTTGATATCTGCCTTATAACCAGCCGTCAGAAACCTCATAGCCCTTGAATATCGGCTTGGGGTTTTAAGAAGACCTTCCCGTCCGGTGTCTTCACCAAGCAGTTCTAAGATTTTTTTTATATGGTGGCTTATCTCATCGCCCTTGCCGTGATCCATCGGCTGCACTATATAGAATAAAATTTGTAAAAAAGGTGGGAAAAATGAAATCAACCGGACAACCAAATATAGGCAAGTGCGCGATTGATGGCGTAAAGCATGTCATAGCTGTTTCAAGTGGAAAAGGCGGGGTGGGGAAGAGCACCGTAGCTGTGAATCTTGCTGTGTCTCTAGCTCTCGATGGGGCACGGGTGGGCCTCATGGATGCTGACGTCTATGGCCCTAATGTGCCGACAATGATGGGGATTATTGAACGGCCAAAAATCGAGATGGATCCCGAAAAGGGCGAGCTGTTTATTCCGCTCACGGCACACGGTGTAAGTGTGATGTCGATGGGTGTGTTGCTCGAAGGCGACCAGCCTGTGGTTTGGCGCGGGCCCATGCTTCATTCCGTTGTAAGCC
>CAYHPW010000068.1:0-12953 GCA_964358645.1 uncultured Bacteriovoracaceae bacterium
GACCTGATACTTCACGAGCTATCGCATATGTGGTTCGGTGATCTGGTCACAATGCGCTGGTGGAACGGGCTGTGGCTTAACGAAAGCTTCGCGTCGTTCATGGCGACCCTGGCGCTTGATGAGGCTACGAACTTTCATGGAGCGTGGCAGGCGTTTTCCAGCATGAAGGAATGGGCTTACTGGGAGGATCAGCTTGTAACAACCCACCCAGTAGAAGGCCAAGTTGCGGACACGGATCACGCGCTCACAAATTTTGACGGAATAACTTACGGGAAAGGCGCGGCCGCCCTGAAACAACTTCGTTTTTACCTCGGTCAGGATGACTTCAGGGAGGGGATCCAGCGGTACTTCCAGAAATACGCATTCAGGAACACCACGCTAGCAGACTTCATGAAAATGCTTTCGGAAGCTTCTGGAAAGGACCTATCAAAGTGGCAGCATGCTTGGCTGCAGACAAGCGGCGTGGCAACGGTTAAAGCAAAGTGGAGCTGCCAGGTAAATGAAGCGAGGCTTAACTCAATTGACAGTTTCAAACTTTTGCACGAACTCCCGCAGCCATCGGATGGCAAAACGCTTACCCATAAAACACAGGTGGCACTTTATTATTTCTCAGGACCAAATAAAAAAAATCTCTCAATAAAACCGCCACAGCCTGCCAGAGTGCAAGGTAAAAACCGCAATAAGCCAGCCCGCGGCCAGGAAAATGACCCTGGCGTCGTCACATATTCCTCAGCCGAAACGGAAGTGCCCGCACTAATTGGCAAACCGTGCCCAGCTTTTGTCTTCCCGAACCATGATGACCATGACTATGTGAAGGTTGAACTTGATCCCGCAAGCTTGGGCGTCATATCAAAGAATCTGGCGGGAGTTGAGGACGCATTTGTACGACAGATGCTCTGGCACACGCTCTGGCAGATGGTCGTGGATGGCAAGATGAGCGCCCTTGATTTCGCTGACACTGTTTTTGCGCATGTGAGTAAGGAGAAAAATACACGAATACTCCAAAAGCTTTTTACTGCGCTTACGAGCAAATCCGCCAATAAGGCTTCGGTTCTTAAGTTCCTGCCAGACAACTTGCGCCCGCGTTTTCATGAAAAGCTCGAGAACTTCGTCTGGAAGGGCCTTTCCTCATCGCCCCCAGGGAGTGATCTTCAATTGATATGGTATAAGGCTTATCTGGACAGCGCTTTCAGCACGCGTGCACTTGAGTTCCTTAAAAACCTGCTTTCAGATCGTGCAAAACTTCCTGGTTTCAAGGTCGAACGCGAACGACGGTGGGAAATCATCAGCGCACTGGCACGAAATGGCACCACAGGCGTGCAAGAGTTGATAGCCAAAGAACTCGTTGCTGACGCGACTGACATAGGCAAACGCGCGGCCATTTCTGCCGAAGCAGCCATGCCTGATGCTTCGGTAAAAAAACAGTGGTTAACGAAAATGCTGAACTATACTCAGGCCAATCCTGAAATCCCAATCGCAAAACTACGCGAAGCCATGTGGTCCTTTCAGCTCGTGGGGCAGGAGGATCTTATCACCGCCACGGTGGATGAGTACTTTAACACCATCACGAAAATAGCTAATGGCGCTAATAGCAATGATGAAGAGTTTCTAGCGTATTTCACAAACAGCATGTTCCCATCGCTATGTAGCCAGGTTATCGTCCAAAAAACCAGTGCCGCGCTGGAGGCGGAAGCAAAGCTTCCCGCCCAGGTGGTCAAAATACTGAAGATTAAACGGCAGGAGGAAGAACGTTGCATAAGAGCGCGGGCGAAAGCGGCTGAACGGCAAGCACCAAGCCAACCAGCATCGCCCCCTCCTTCTACCCCTTCAGCCACCCCTTCGGCGAGTTAGAGATTCAGGTTAGGGGCGAAAAAGTATCAATTCTTGAACAAAAATAGTTCAATAATGCCTTGGTGAAATTCTATGATGAAAAACTATACGCTCTTGTCAGTCTGAATCCTGGGTGATTAAATATCAACATAACGTAATAACGCCGGAATGGGGATATACATGAGGAAGCACTGGTCAGATTTTTGTGTTATTTCAGTTTCAGTAGTAAATTCGGTTTTCATGGCAGCATCGTGCGGGAAAAATACGTCAAACTCTGGCGCCGGGATACCGCTCGTCGAGCCTCCGGTAACCAAAGCTACGCCAGCGGGACTCGTTTCGTCGGCCGCACTGCTTCAGTTTTTATCAGAAGATAAAATCGGGATTCTGAGCCTTGACATTAGCGAGGTTAAGAGCCGTTTCTTCTCTGCAGGCCCGACTGAGATCAAGAATCTCTTGAAGAGCATCGACTCCAGGGTTGACGAAATCAACACCAGATCCAAGGAATCCACTCATGATTGCTTATCGACGACCCCGGTGGAGCAGACTTATACTGTTTTTGGCCAGTCACAAACGGTGTACTTCCAATGCTATGACATTTTCGGCGACGGCAGCGGCGGAATGCTGTTCGGCAAAAAAGGGGACAGCTGGTACTTATACACGAATGTTGGGCAGGGACGTGGATTGGCAGTGGTAGCACCGATTTCAGGCAGTTCCGGTGATTACACAGTGGAATCATGGATAAGTGTTGGTCAGGAGAATACTCCCTCTTGTAGCTCCACGTGGTATGGATGCTCATATGGCGTGATTCACCTCAAGGCGAATTCGGCCACCAAGGCGATCGAAATGACGGTAGCCGGCACCGGCTTTGGCTACTGTGGGGCTCATCTTAAAAGTGAGGGAACCAATCTTTACGTCAAAGGCTCGTCTGGCGGTATGAATATCGACGGAACATCATGGAATTGCTCAACCACTGACACGGTATGCACGCTTTCAAGCAGCACAGCTATAAGCGGCTCATGCACAGCTATCGGTGATTCAAGCTTTGAGCTCCAAACACTCGGTGTTACCGGGTCGTCGACCTTTGGAACTGGGATCACGCTTGATGGCAGCGCCACCGATAGCCTCCACTTCGGCCCGTCCGTAAGCGGCTTAAGCGCCATAATTGGCGTCACAAAGTTCTGACCGCACAGGCAGGCTAGCGCTGACCTTTGTGATTGCGAAGCCGTAGAGGCTAATTTCTTGAGTTTTTATTTACCCAGGGCAAGCAGTAACCTACCCACTTACCGTCAGTGAAGTAAGCGTAGCCATAGAACCACCGCAAATGATCCTGTTGAGATGTAAAATAAGCTTCGTTAGCGTAATTCGTGCCCAAAGAGGAGTTGATCGAGTAGCACCATCCCGTGACTTTGATCCAGCCCTCGGCGACGTTAGAATAAGTCTCGCTTTTTAACCCATTGAGTTCGGCAATTCCTTTTTCATCAGCTTTAAAATGAATAGCGGTGATTTCCTTCAGCAGATCTACGGTGATCACAGCCACAGTTTGATGAAGGTCGACCTCTTTTATTCCAGTCGCAATCGGTTTTGGCGCGATTCCGATCAGATCCCAAGTAATGGCAAATGAAGACGAAGAAAGTAGACCCAAAAGGAGCCCAGCTATGAGTGGGAAACATCTGAGAATTCTGTTAGCGTTCATAGCACAAGACCTACCACAGACGGACAGCAATTACTATGCGGCAACCGATCCAGCGCTAGGGTTTTGTGTAGCGAGCGTACGCTGCGATGGTAGATGTGCGTGTAGTGAATGTGCATATGTTTTGGAGAGGACGCAAATTCATCGAGCGAGATTTTCTGTGTAGCCCGGATTTCAGATAGAAAAAATAGTAACAAGCTATTTTTTCCTGCGTTTTTTCTGTAATTTTTGTCTTGACAGTATTTCAATATAAAATGTGGAAAATATCTTTAGCAATAAGAAGCCTATGTATTATACTCGTATAAATTTATAATCTCCCTTAAGCATGCAATATAATGCTACCCATCCCCGAGAAAGCTTCACAAAAAAACGTATGATATACTTGCGGGAAAAGGACAACCGCCGCAAAGAGGAAGGAAGAGTAAAACTAGACTTAAGCCACAAACAAGGCGTGGTTCAATCAATGATTGGGAAATCTACAAGAGAATGTGAAAGAAAGATTGCGGAAAGATTCCCTGAATCAGCGGTGCCGCCAGACCAGAGTATTAGCAAATGACAATACTCTTATTCAATTTACGGCAGATAAAACTCTTATTGAAAAGTTAGAAAAGCTAAGAGGTCTTCTTGCGCACAAGAGCTTTGATGGAAATTACGCAAAGCTATTTGAAATCCTTGCTGACATTGCGTTAAAGAAGCTTAATCCTGGGATGAGGTCCGAGCGAAGACCTAAGCCCCGTATGCCTAAGCCACACATAGAGGATCAGAAACCGGATTATGATGTAACAGTGCCCGATGCGGTAGTTATACATAACACAGCACCGCTTCAACCTTCTTCGCCCCAAGCATTCACCCCCACAGCGCAGATTTTTCCAACGTTGGAAAAAAATGACGCATCATTATTTGCAACAATAAAAATGCAAAGTTCTATGCAGAAAACGCCACCCACGCCAGAAGCACCAATCGCCTTTGACACCAACTCTCGCAGCGCCAACTCCCGCTATATCCGGCCATATTTTTTACCGCGAAGGCCGGGAAGTATACCGAGATGGAATATTGTTCCCAGGTACAATTTTACTGGGTGACGCTGAGGAAGAATAAATCCACTGGGACGTCCATCCAGATAAGCCATCAGCCACCAACTAGGATCAAAATCGGAGCCAGCCAAATCAATCAATTCTTTTAGCAGCTCTTCATGGGAAATATCCTGATCATCCCTGGAGAGCGAGCTTCCAATTATAGCCTCAAACAGTTGACCTAATCTTGAGATGCCATCCTCGGTTACAGAGCGATAGATGAAAGGATCCTGGTAAGGGGAGACGTAATTCAACAGTTCCCGCTCAACGAATTGCTTTTCAAATTGCATCTTCATCAGCCTTGAACAAAAATAAACTTCCTTCCGATATTAAAGCAGCCCCCGAAGTTATTCGAAAAGACGACATGGCTGATAACTTCATCGCTGACAAAGGCTACAACTCGGAAGAAATCCGCCAACAAGCACGAAGCCGGGGAATGAATCCCGTTATTCCGAGGAAATCCAATAGTAAAAAGACCAACCCAGAGTTCGACTCCTTCCCCTATAAAATGCGCCACATTGTGAAAAATCTCTTCGCCAGGCTCAAGCATTATCGCAGTATCGCTACTCGATTTGAAAAACTGGCACGCAACTTCAGGGGTATTGTTTATCTAGCTTGTTCTATGATCTGGGTCAAGGTGGGGAAATGACAACTACGCGCTCAGCCAAATTCAAAACACGCCCTAAAATTAAGTTTATCACTGGTCTTTTTAAGAAATATGCTTTTTTAAAACATCGACTTACCTTACATCCCGATCCATCACGGTCTGACGGCCAGCTGCTTGCGCGTTCTGTATCGCACGATCACACCACCGGCGGATATATCGTGAAATGGCGTAACTTACGGCATCTGAGGTGTTCATGCCGGCACGTTGGCGGATATAATCTTTCATCTTTGAAACCACCACCAGCACTTCTTCCTCAACCGCCGGAACAACGAGTGCCACCGGCTTGGCTGGTGCCGGAGCGGGCTTGACCTGTACCGAAGCTGATTTGTAGCTTACCTCCTTAGCTTCCGCGCTTTTCTTTGCAGCCTCGAATTCAACTTGCGTAGGAGATCTTCTTTCAAACGCACCCGCGTCCCTATGATTTAACACAGGAACATGAGCATCAAAACAATCCACGCTGCAAAAAATCAATCCAGTCCGTTGCCTATTACATGTCGACACGCTACAAACCCAATATACTTTAGAAAACGCGATTGGTTTCTTGCAGCTAGTACACTTCCGCCAATATGTGGGAGAAACAGTTTCTATCATGCATCTGATCTTACTGTGCGCTTCTGATTTTTACAATCAGCACTGAGTGGCGAAACATGGTTTGGGTTACACAGTAAAACCGCGGCGGTTTTATAGTGCACTTTATGCTTTATTTGTTTAAAAATTTTTGGTACCAGCCGGTACATGAGAACATTAAAAAACATTTCATTCCTGTCTATTGCGTTAGTTAACGTAATATTTCTTTGTGGATTTGGAGCTAAGCCTACGATCACTTTCGACCACTCCAAGCATATCAATGAAGTTGGGGTGGGCTGTGCAACTTGCCACCCTGATGGCGCAGCTGATCTTCCGGATATGCCCGGAATGGATACATGCAAGGAATGCCACGAGGGCGTATCCGCTCCAGCTGGCTCTTCTCAGTGCTACACATGCCATACAGATAAAGATTACAAAATCGTGCGCACGCGTGATTTGATAAAAAGGCAGGGGCTACACGGGTTCGTCCACAAACAGCATATGCAAGCAGCACAAAAATGCACCCAATGCCATACACAGATTCTTAAAAGTACAAACTCAAGCAACAACAACTACCCTGTAATGAGCAATTGCACATCTTGCCACTCAACATCTAGCAATGAGTGCAGCATGTGCCACGGTCAAAGTCGGTAATAAGACACGCGAAAACTCGATACTTCTCGGGATGGTATTGGTGATTAGAGCATAAAATTCCTGTTCGGAATCATGAACAGCGAAATCATACTGTTTTTCAACAGCGTACAAATTTAGTGGCTATGCCGATGATGAATGTCGGGCAAGTGCCAGTGTGAATGTGTGATCGGCTCGTGAGTATGCCAATGATCATGCGGCTCTGTTGTGTCAGTACCCTCGTGTGCGTGTTGATGGTGTTCGTCGTGAGAATGGCTGTGGCAATGTGAGTTTGCCTGATGAGTGTGCCCGTGTTCGTGTTCTTCCCTGTAAAGCACTAGAAGTCCAACTACCATAATGACAGCTGCGAGCCACTGACTTGAAGAAGGTATTTCACAAAGAAGTGGAACCGCCAGCAGCATTCCGAAAAATGGACCGCTTGCAAAGTAGGTGCTCGTTCTCGATGAACCTATCAGACGAAGTGCCTTAATAAAGAGAATGAGACTAACACCGTAGGAAATTGCGCCGATCACAAGCGTTCCGCCTGTTTGTGATGCTGTTCCCAATGTTGACCCGAGAACAATAGCCAAAGTCGTGTTGAAAAGTCCGGCCGCAAACCCTTTCACACAGGCTAGCACTATAGGCGAAAGTTGCTCAATATCTCGCGTGAGATTGTTGTCAATGCCCCAAAAAAGACAAGCGGCGATTACAGATAAGCTTGGCATGGAAAGGGCAAACCCCTCCAAAGATTGCGTCGTGATGAGGATTGCGCCAAATAGTAAGAGCATTTTTCCGAACCAGACACGACTACTGACATGCTCGCGGAAAACCAATGCAGCAAGAATCGTAGTAGCGACCGTTTCGAGATTCAAAAGAAGTGAAACTTGGACGGCGGTGCCATATTTTACACCATAAGCCAGACAAAGCGGGGCAAGGATTCCACCAAAAATGATAGCGCCCGAAAGCTTCAATAATTGCGTCTGCGTGAGAACGCTGAGTTCGGTGATCGCGCTCTTGCGTTTAGTCCAGATTACGATTTGTAGCCCAACACCAGAGCCAAGATATAGCAGTCCTGCTAAAAGGACAGGCGACATCTCGCCCACCGTCAATTTAGCGAATGTCGGAGAAACTCCGAAAAGAACTGCAGATAAAAGCGCCCTCTCTAAGAACTTTTTTAAGAACCTTCCATGAAAGCTCGTACGTCATTTCGAAATCTTTTATGATTCCAGATAAATCACGGGGCTCGGTCACAGGTGTACTTACCGCTTGTAATAGATTCTCGTGCGCTTTCTTAAAGTTAATAAAGCTGCTACATTTTGTTAAATTCACCACGATATCATTGGCGCTCATAAATCACCTTCCCCTGGGATTGAATAGCTTGAAAGATTGAGTGGAACAAGTCAGGATGAACTTTTACAAGATCCAACCCGCAAAGGGTTGGCACATTTTCGCGGACGTTTAATGCCCATTCGTTCCATTCTATGTCTGACATTCCGGGGGCTTCTACGGCGACATCATAGTCAGATTTTGGGGTGTTGCTCTCCCGGGCTCGTGAACCAAACAGTATAAGTTTTGTGATCCCGTGCTATTTTGCGGCCTCTGCGCGCAAAAAACTAATCACATCGTCTTGATTGGATGATCCGCACATTAGTGAAGTGTACCGCAAAGTTAGGAGTTTTTCAAAACTGCGTTCGAATTTTTAATTCGTAAGCGGTTGGGTACGCGGGGTTGAAATATTTTCTCAAGCCCGTAGTCAAATGTGCGGTTTCATGATTTCAGGATTCTTGAATAACCCATTCTTGGGCAACAACATGACCGCGACTAATAAGAAATGGTAGCAAACGGTGTTTCACTTCCGTCAGTCCAACCGTTACCAATCTCTCCATTATAATTAGCACTACCCGTTCCCCACTTTGCACCCCAGCAAAACAAACCTGACCCTACAAAGCCACATGAAAAATTCTGCCCGACCTCAACACTCCGCGCGTTACCAAAGTTATCAAGGCTGGTTGCAAAAACAGGAATTGGTTGATCAAGAGTAACAGTCGGAGAAACACCCAACTTGTCTAGCGTATATGACCCCCAGCACATAACACGATCCTTTGCATTAGTAGTATCCAAAACAACGGCACAAGTATGCAACTGACCTGCGGATATTGATTTTACATTGTACAGGCTGGATAGCGGAGTTGCACTGTTTGTGTTAATACTAGAACCATTTCCAAGCTGACCATTCAAATTATAACCCCAGCACTTTGCTGATCCACTCGCGACTGCACATGCGTGATTAACACCAACACTGATCGATGTAACACCAGTCAGTCCGTTACCGTTGCCATCAATAACAGTCTGAGGCATATCATATGAGGGATAACTATAATTACTACCCATCCCTAGCCTGCCAAAAAGTGTACTTCCCCAACATGTCACTCCACCACTGTTTTGAATGGCACACGCATATTGCTCTTCACTGTTAGCATTGCTGCCCTTACCAGCGGAAATAGCGCTCACACCATATAATCCTAATATTTGTAATGGCTTATTTGAATTAGGCGTTCCTGGATTAATGCCTAACTGCGAATCATCATTTTGGCCCCAGCAATATACATAGCCAGCACTATCGACAACTGCACATGTGAAATTCCCGCCCGCAGCAATGGATTTTACGTCTACGCTATTAAAAGGACTGCCTGCAGTATCTGTTACTTTAACAGGAGTATTCATATCTGCGTATAAACCATTTCCAAGCTGGCCATATGTATTATTACCCCAGCACCACGCTTCGCCCTTTTGCGTTGTGGCATTTTCTACAACAGCACAAGTGTGATCTCGCCCGGCCGATAAGCTTCTGATCCGACCAGTAGGAAAATTACCAACAGGCACTGGGCTCAGTGCCTTCGCACCGACACCAACTCCATTACCAACTTCACCGTACGTATTACTACCCCAGCACTTTACGACAACACTGCCGCCGCTTTGTAACACCGTCGCACAGCTATGGTGGATACCAGCTGACATACGTGGAAGATAGACTTCCATATTAAGAGCACCACTTGTTATTGTGGAAAACGGGGTAGCAGTTAAAGTGACTGATGATTCAGTATCTTGTTTGAAATAAAACATATATGTAGATGCTTGAGGCGTAAGGGTTACAGAACTGATAATTTGGTCTGTACATTCTGGATTAGGATATATAAAGCCACCGGTCGTCGTTAGAGACACATCTGTCGATTCCGCAACTTTTGCAATTGCATTAGGATAGTTTTCATTTACACCTTTAAGATAAATTTTTAAGCAAGAACTCATTACCGGAGTTATGGGATAAATTAAAGATAAAGACAGCTTAGTTGCTTGTGGAAAAACATCTATCCATTTATTTGCAGTCATGCCACTCATTGATGCTTGTAATTGATAACTGGCGGCATATACATATCCGCTAACCATTAAATTTGAAAATATTGCTATGCCGTTAGTCAGTGGAACATTCGTCGTACCACCAAGAGCCGCGCCTACTGTTGGCATAGAAAGCGACATTTGAACGCTTCCGCTAGCAGTAGTCGCGATATTGTTATACTGATCCATCGCTTTTACCACTATCGCTGTGGAAATAGCCACACCCTCTATTGCTGATAGAGATGTGCTTTCAAACGCCAGATGATGTACAGCGCCTGGACTCACCGAAAAAGGATGCGTATCTGCAGTAAGAGCACCAGCAGCATCAGCAGCCTGAAGAGTAAACGATCCGGCCGTGGTGCTCTTATAATAAAAACTTGCTGAACTTTGCCCGTTACTAATTGTTATGGTGCCACCGGTTTGGCTCAACACACATTCACTATCTGTACCTTCGTAAAACCCCCCGCTACCGCCATCGGTGCGATTAACATTTACACTCGTCGCTGGGGCGGACGGATTACCTAAACTATCCAAACGACTTACCGTAAATGGCCCGGCGCATAGTCCCGCAGTACCATTTACAGGGCCAGTGATTTCAAGCTTAGATGCCGCACCTGCATTGATTATATTAGTTTGCGTCCCCTGTTGCCATCCTGACGCTGTGGCATTTATAATCACACTTCCAACAGTGGTTTGCTTGAAGTAGAAATTATTACTACTCGTACTAGCAGGAATACTAATTCCAAAAACAGGAGTCCCACTACAATTTAAATCGCTAAAAAACTGAATCCCTGCCCATGCTGAAACAGAAATCGCGACATCAACAGCGCCGCTCACATTAAATGCAGCACCATTCCCATCCTGAGATTGTATCGTGACCACTCCACTGCAATTACCTGCAGCCACTGTTTGCGGGCTTGTGATAAATACTAGTTTTGGGGATTGAACACTAAACTGGTCACTAACCACACTGCCTAATCCGCTTGCAGTATCAGCAGTAGCCTCTAATGTATAACCATCACCTCCTCTTTCAATCTTTAAACCGCTGAACATGGCTACGCCATTAACCGCAGAGACAGTTGTCGCGCCAAAAAGCGTGGCAACAATTTCTATCGGTTGATCCTTGATGGATATGCTTATACTTGGAGTCGACGTTGTAACCGTGTTCCCCCACTGATCTTGAACACCCACTCTAACTCCAAAACCCACCCCACCTGAAATCGTAGCCGGTGGTTGCGCAACAAATACCAAACGAGATGCCGCGTCAACAGCTACATTAATATCAGAAACTATTCTATTAGTAATACCATTACTCACCGACAGATTTCTCGTACCTGCCGTCTTGAACGTGACGTTAAATGATGTTGTGCCCCTATCTTCTACAATAAAAGTGTATTTATAATAAGCACCATCCTGCCTAACCGAGCCATTGGCATCGGTCACGACAAATTGCGTATCATTTGATTCAAAACTGATCTCCCCTGTATACCCGGCAACAGTGTTACCATCCGCATCCTTCATTGTAACAGTAATGGTGTTTTGCGCGCCGGCTGTGACAGTACCACCAAGGCCGTCAAGCACTATACTAGAGACAGCGCCCTCCGACACCGTCACATTAGCGATCGCCCTGGTTTCTACTGAATCAATAACCGCGATCACGGCGGCAGTCGGCCCTCTTGGAGCAGTATATGTCCCGTTGTATCCCTCGATTGTACCACCGCCCTCAATGACAGAAAACCTGTACGGAGGCACTCCACCGGTTGCATAAAAATATACCGTCTCACCTACGCTCATCGTGAGCTCTGTTGGCTCGATCCTGAGCGCTTCACCGGTCACGGTATTGCCGACTTCAACTGGCTCAGCCAATTCCAAACGGACGCCGCCCACTCCAACCACGCTTTGGCAATTCTCACTCGATGACAGATAATTTGATTCTATATTGGCGATTATGTACCTATGACCGTCTGACTTGGTTACTACCAGCCTTTCAGGATTATAATGAAATTCACCTACCGCCAGATTCTCCACGGAATTCGAAAACGTCGATGGCAGCCACGTTTCCATGCTTTTGTCATAAACCGCAAACATCGCGCCGCTTTCCCTATCTCCAGCATTGCTTACGCATGATCCGCCACTGGCTCCTCCTGCTATGGGAACCACAAGATGCATCATTGAAAATTTCGCCAGGTCAAAATAACTCACATCCCACTGGAGCTGCATCACTGCCCTTTGGCCTCCATCACCATAAGCAGCATGCCTAACCACATTAGAAGCCCCTACGTTGTAACCACCACCATCCAGGGCAAGAGGCCTTGTTGCCGTATCAGTGCCTGACGTAGAGGTGCCGCCATATATCCAGTCGGATATTGACAGAACCTGCATCTCTTCAAACGTAAGCTGATCACCGCGGATTTCGGTGGCACCGGCTTCATAACTCGGCGTCACGGAAAACAGTTCTGAATTTACAGATGAACCTCTATACGCCCCAGCCATGGGTACGATCGGCCTATCCTGCTCACCGCAATCATCAAACAACCTCACCGCATAAAGAGGATCAAACGACGCTTCAATCGGCACTGACACATCAGAAAATACATCGACATATGCTTCACCTAGCAGGAACGGCTCACCAAAACCTTCAAACTCCCTCGTGTTGGCATTGACCATGGAATCCAAAATAGAATCAACCGAGGGGCAACCAATATAACTCTTAACGCCGAAGAGCTGTATTCTTCTGCCCGGACCCGATGGCACGTCAACTTCTATGATCCCGCCATCCATAGACACAAAGCCGCCGATCCTGCCGACGCGGTCTTCTTTATAGCATCTTGCACGCGGGTCATCCGCAATCCCAGACCCGGTGACGTTGATTGCGAGGCATGTGAAGTCATCAAAACTTTCTGGCAACTCAACGGCACCTTCACGAAGATTTGATGTTCGTTTATTCTTAATCTCCAAAAGATTTTTTTCTAAAGACGAAACACTGCTTTGGTTAACGCTTGCGCCGGATGGTAATTCGATCCTTATCACATGACGTTCTTTTGATTTAAGCGAGCAACCAGTCAGGATTGGCGCGGCCACCAGGGCTGCTGCCATCACTGTA
>CAYHPW010000069.1:0-12918 GCA_964358645.1 uncultured Bacteriovoracaceae bacterium
GAAATAAAACACAAAATGACTAATGACGGCTACGCGCATACAGACTTCGCTGTTTTTTACAGAACCAATGCGCAGAGCCGGCAATTTGAAGATATTTTAAGGCGTGACAAAATACCGTATCAGATCATAGGTGGCCTTCGTTTTTATGACCGCAAGGAAATAAAGGACATCCTCGCTTATTTTAAAGTCATCGTGAACCCTGAAGACTCATTGAGCTTCAAGCGGATTATTAATGTGCCAAGAAGGGGCATCGGCGGCACCACGTTGAAGAAGCTAGAAGCCATGCAAACCTTGCCACCGCAGCGAAGTTTTTGGGAAGTGCTTGAGCATGCGGCATCGGACCAGTCCACCGCTTCAAGGAAGCTTAGCCAGTTCGTAACGATGGTTAAAAAGTTCATGGCAGCGCAAAAAACGATGCTCTTGTCCGAACTTTATCATCTCATATTGAATGAAACCGGTTATGTACGTGAATTAAAACAGGACGGCACGGAAGAAGCTCTCGCAAGAATCGACAACCTCGAAGAATTCGATACCGTGATAAATGAATTCGAAAGCGGATATAAAGATACTCTTCCCAAAGATTCTTTGCTCCCGCTTTTTTTGGAACAAGCCGCGCTTGTCACGGACATTGACACCGCTAACGAGGCTGGCGCGTTGTCATTGAAGCTGATGACCCTGCATTCATCAAAAGGCCTGGAGTTCCCGGTCGTATTTATGGTTGGGATGGAAGAAGGGCTTTTCCCTTCAATTAGGCTGTGGGAGGAGCAATCGGATGACGATATAGAAGAAGAACGCAGACTCTGCTATGTCGGCATGACACGCGCCAGGGAAGAGCTGTACCTGCTTGACGCGCGCACCAGACGGATCCACGGCGAAACAAATTACCAAAGGCCGTCACGTTTTTTTGACGAGATCCCCGATGTTGAAGCAAGAAATATCGCGTCTTCATTCGCTCCTTCGTATTTACCGGCGTATCCACAGGCATATCCATGGCGACGTCCCGTAGCAA
The DNA here is from genome assembly GCA_964358645.1 of uncultured Bacteriovoracaceae bacterium. Taxonomy (GTDB): domain Bacteria; phylum Bdellovibrionota; class UBA1018; order UBA1018; family UBA1018; genus JBBTDV01. The sequence continues at coordinate 1,010 of CAYHPW010000069.1, forward strand.
CAGCATCGGCGGCAGTTGGAGAGAAACGTATAAATCATCCGGAATACGGCCAGGGCAGAGTGATTTCCGTTGAAGGATCAGGAGCGGATGAAAAAATAGTCGTGGAGTTCAGTGGTAGTAACAGGAGAAAATTTCTCCTGCGTTACGTAGCACCTTTTATAGAAGGGAACGAGCGTGATTGAAGTCAATGAGGAATTGACAAGAAAAGTAGCCGAGCTAGCAAGGCTTGAACTTTCTGAGAACGAGGTCAAGGCTTTTACCGGTCAGCTTGATGTTGTCTTAAAATATATAGAACTGCTTCAACAAGTAGATCTTGTCAGGCCCGATGGCAGCGCGATCGAACCGCTTGTAAACCCAATGGAGACCGAGACGCCTTTTCTAAGGCCAGACCGCAGCGTGGACAAATCAGTGCAAACACGCGGTATCACGGATGGCGATGGATATAAGGTCCCGCAAATTATTTAAAGCAGGTGGTTTGTGTGAGTGAGCATACTGTCAGATCGATACATGATTCCCTGGATAAGAAAGAAATTTCTGTCGTTGAACTGGTAAAGGGATTTATCGCGTCTTGCAAGGCCAGCACGCACAACGTTTGCCTTACTATCTGCGAGGAGCGGGCATTAAGCCAGGCCGTGGAGGCTGATAAGCTTATTTCCAAAAGCAAGAAAGTGCCGCGTGAAAAAATGCCGCTTTTCGGAATACCACTTGGGATCAAGGACAACTTAGTGATCGAAGGAGTTAGAACGACCTGTGCTTCCCGTGTTCTAGAAAATTACGTTCCACCATATACCGCGACTTGTGTGGCTAGACTAGAGGCGGCCGGCGCAATCACGATCGCCAAGCTTAATATGGATGAGTTCGCGATGGGTAGTTCAAATGAGAACTCGGCATTTGGAGCGGTCAAACACCCGACACACGCAGATCACACTCCTGGCGGATCAAGCGGCGGCCCGGCTGCGGCTGTCAGAGCGGGTCTATGCGTGGCGGCTCTGGGTAGCGACACTGGCGGATCGATACGCCTTCCCGCCAGTTATTGCGGGATAGTGGGACTTAAGCCAACTTACGGGCGTGTCAGCCGTTACGGCCTTGTCGCTTTCGCGTCCTCGCTGGATCAGGTCGGGCCGATGAGCAGCACTGTCGAGGATGCTGCGATCTTGCTTGATGTGATGTCAGGACATGACCCGATGGATTCAACTTCAGCCACTCATGTACAATTTCATGAACCGTGCGATTTTTTTGATCTTGGTGATTTCAGCCGTCTCAGGATAGGGATCCCGCGTGAGTATTTTGTCGAAGGTGTTTCCGCACCTGTTGAAAACACCGTCAATGAAGCCATTAAGTGGTTTGAGTCCAGGGGTGCCACGCTTGTTCCAATCAGCTTGCCCCACACTAAGTACGCCGTTGCCGCATATTATGTCGTAGCAGTGAGTGAAGCTTCGAGCAATCTTGCGAGATATGATGGCGTAAGATACGGAGCAAGGCCTGTGGAGGCCTCACACGCCGCAGACATCATTTCATTTTACAAGAAGGTGAGATCACAGTTCGGGCCGGAAGTTAAGCGCCGGATCATCCTAGGTACATTCGCACTTTCCAGCGGATACTCAGAGGCATATTACAAACGGGCCTGCCAGGTTAGAAGGCTTGTTAAAGAGGATTTTGATAATGCCTTTAAGCAAGTTGACCTGATAGCCTCTCCAGTGTCGCCCACAACGGCTTTTAAGCTTGGTGAAAAGGCTGGCAGTCCGCTTGAAATGTATTTAAACGATACATTCACCATTCCGGCAAATCTTGCTGGAATCCCCGCCTTAAGCATCCCGTGCGGTACTGATAGTGAGGGACTCCCCATCGGGTTGCAACTCATGTCGGATCGTTTTACCGAAGCAAAACTCCTTAGAGCCGCTCATGCGTTCGAAAGGCGGGGTACCACAAGAGGTGCGGTAACATGAGCGATCACGGGTTTGAAGCAGTCATAGGCCTCGAGATCCACGCGCAGCTATCCACTGAATCAAAAATTTTTTGTTCATGCCCCGCTAAACCTCCGGCTGGCCGATCAGTGTCCGAAGTAAAAGTGAATGCCAATACCTGCCCGGTGTGCGCCGGCCACCCGGGATCTTTGCCGGTATTGAACCACAAAGCCGTTGAATACGCGCTCAAGGCGGGGCTCGCAACGAATTGCAAGATAAACCTGAGAAACTGGTTTTCGCGCAAGAATTATTTCTACCCGGACTTGCCCAAAGGATATCAGATCAGCCAGTACGACAAGCCAGTTTGCGAAAACGGCTGGCTTAATATCGAGACCAAGGCTGGACCGAAGAAAATCAGGCTCAAGAGGATACATCTTGAAGAAGATGCCGGCAAGAATGTGCACATGGCTGGGTTTTCCATGATCAATCTCAACCGCGCCAGCGTGCCGTTAATCGAGATCGTAAGCGAACCTGATATGGGATCAGCTGAGGAGGCCGGTTCTTACATGAGGGCTCTTCATGCCGTGGTGACTTATCTTGATATTTGCGACGGAAACATGCAGGAAGGTAACTTCAGATGCGATGCAAATGTAAGCGTGAAAATCAAAAGCGCTAAGGAGTTAGGCACAAGAACCGAGATAAAAAATCTAAATTCCTTCAGGTTCGTGGAAAAAGCCATCGACTACGAGATGTCAAGACAAATAGAAGTCATAAAGGCGGGCGGAAGGATCGTTCAAGAAACAAGAACCTATGATGCCTCAAAAAACATCACATTGCCGATGAGATCAAAGGAAGAAGCCGAGGATTACCGTTACTTCGCTGAACCAGATCTCTTGCCTCTAGTCATCGATCCAGCCAGGGTTGATGAATTGCGCTTAACCCTGCCGGAACTTCCAGAGCAAAAGCGCGCGCGATTTGTCTTGGAATTTAGTTTGCCATGGTATGACGCGGCAGTTTTATCGAGTTCAAGGGCGCTTGCCGAATTTTTCGAAAAAAGCGCAGGGATTCTTTCTTCAAGAGGATTGGATGGCAAGGCGGCTGGCAAATCCACGGCGAATCTCCTGATCGGCGAGGTGACCAGGCTGCTTAACGAGGAAAACATTGTGATAGGTGAAAGCAAACTCGTCCCGGAGCATATAGCCGATGTGGTCCAGCTGCTGGAAGAAAAGGCCGTATCAAGCACCGGCGCGAAAGCGGCGATTTCAGCGGCATGGAAAAGTGGCCACGCAATCGGCACTATCGTGGAACGGGATGGACTTAGACAGGTCAGTGACAGCGCCGTGCTTGAGCCTTTTGTTGAGAAGGTTATTGCGGCATTCCCCGATCAGGTGGCAGAATACAAGGCTGGAAAGGTGAAGGTCCTTAGTTTTTTTATCGGTCAGATTATGAAGCAGACCGGTGGCAAGGCCAACCCCGCATTGATACAAGAGTTAATCAAGAAGAAGCTTTCTTGAGGAGAAATACAAATGTTCAAGAAAATAACAATAATTATCGGCAGTCTGATTGCGCTGGTTTTGATCGCGCTAGTTGTACTTCCATTTGTCATAGACGTGGATAAATACAGGCCCGAAATCGTTAATGCCGTGAACGAGAGAATCAACGGCAAACTGGAACTAGGCAAGCTCAAGCTTTCGCTCTGGGGACAAGTGCGTGTTGAGGTCGGCGGCCTTTTTCTGTCGGATTCAGACGGATCAAAAATCGTTTCGGTGACCGATGCTTATTTTCACATCCCGTTTATATCCATTTTAAGTGGATCTCCTGTACTTACTTTCAAGATGAAGAAACCGGCGCTTAGCGTGATAAAGAACAAATCAGGTAAATTAAATGTCATGGCACTGATAAAACCAGCCGCGCCTGCTCCAAAAGCCACGCCATCCGCCACAGGAGCCGAGCCTAAGCCTGCGGAACTTGCCATACCAGGCATCGTTGCACGTTCACGTCTTGGCATCGAACTTAGCAACGCTGTGCTGGGATACAAAGACGAGGTGAGCGGCCTTTCGACGCGCGTGGATGATCTGAATGTGGTGCTTAAGGACATCTCGCTTAGCAGGCCTACTCAGATAGAGATCAGTGCCAACCTTGACACTAAAATGGGTGAAAAAGGAAAAGAGATTTTTACCGTAAAAGGCCCAATGCATATCATCGGGAAGGCTGAGGCGAAAGTAACAGGTGGTCATATTGAAGGCGGTACCCTTTCGCTAAAAACCGATCTTGATTCCATCATGATAGAAGCCGCAGGAGGCATGTTCGTTAAAAAGCCCGGTATACCGTTTAATTCTGAACTAGCCATGGCTGCCACGAAGCTGGAAATAAAGATCGACAAATTCAACGCCAAGTTTCTTAATGCGGAATTGAACGCGAAGGCGACCATAGCTAATTTCGACGATGTAAAACCAAATCCAATGATTAATTTCAACATGACTTCGAATGACATAGACATAAAGCCATGGGTGAACCTGATCCCACTGCTTAAAAGCTTTGACCTTGGCGGCGTAATTCATATGGAAGCTACAGCCAAAGGTCCCGCTGATAAACTTGATTACACCGCAAAACTTAAAGCTGACGCGCTTACAGCCAAGGCTCCTATGCTTAAATCGCAGCCCCGCATCGATGCGCTCGTAAATATTATCACCGATAAGGTGGACAGTATTAAGGCCTCCGTGAAGGCTCCTGGCAACGAGCTTGAGATAAGTGGCAAGGTGGTTTCCTTTACCAAGCCATATGTAGAGTTTGACGTCAGTTCGCCTGGCATGGATCTCGATCAGCTTGTGGACTGGCCACCACCGCGAGCCAAGGCCGTTGTGAAAACATCCGCTGACGGCAAGACGGCTGGCAGCGAAGGTACGCCACCAGTTGCAGCTAAAGCAGATTTTGATGCCATGCTAGCCCCGCTTCGCGAAAACAAGATTGCGCAAGCGGCTTCCGCGCTGGTTAACATCAACATAAAAATGCTAAAGGCCTATAACGTAAAGATGACCGACATCATTTCAAAGGTGTCACTGCGTGATCTCACGGCTTCGGTTGACCAATTTAACATGAAGCTTTGGGGAGGCGCGGTTAAGGCAACCGCTTCGGCCCAACTGGCGCCGAAAGTGCCGGTTTATAAATTCAACGCCAAAGTCGACAGCCTTGATGCTGGACAGGCAGTCGCCTCGCAGTTCACGCTTTTCAAGAACACGCTCAAAGGTAAGGTGTTTCTTGATATGAGCGGGGATGGTTCAAGCTTCAACCCCGATGCGGTTATTTCCAATCTTAAGGCAAAGGGTAGCATGAAGGTGCAAAGGCCATCCTTCACCACGATTGATGTTGGCAAGGCCGCAACGGAAGCTTTGAACAAAGCCATGGAAAAGGTCGGCGAGAAAATTCCGCAGGCAAAGGGCAAGAATCTTGGTGTGCCAGCAGGCCGTGAGCAGCGTTACGAAGTCGTTTCATCCGACTTCAGCATCTCCGGAGGCAGGTTTTCTTCGCCTAACCTAGTGGCCAAGGCCGCACCTAACGAGGGCATTGATTTCAAGGGAAACACGGAGGTCGGCATGAAGGATTTCTCTATCAAGGCGAGATGGGAAATCGTTGACACCTATAATATCACCCGCGCCAGGGATCTCTCCGTCGAGCAAAGCGGCATCAAGGTCAATCACATTCTTGCTGAAGGAAATCAACCAGTGAAGCTGCCAATCAACGTCGGCTGCACGCTGCTTGCGCCATGTTACACATACACGGAGGTGCCTGAATACCTGGCTAAAGTGGCCCTCGGCAACGTTACAGGTGCCGTTAAAGGCGCAGCGGAAGCGCGTGTAAAAGATGAACTGAAGAAGCGCGCTGAATCTTTGATACAGAAAGCGCCTCCCGCCACGCAAAAAAAACTTGAAGATCTAAAGAAAAAGTTCTTCAAATAATTTGACGGTAATATGGTTTTTAAGCGTGCTTCGATAGATCTTGGGACGAATACCTGTTTGCTTCTAATAGCGGAATGTGACGCTCTCGGTGAGGTCTGTGATGTTTTCACTGATATTTCAACCATCGTAAGACTTGGTGAAGGGGTCGACAAGAACCGCATGCTTAGCGATGTGGCCATGGACCGCACTGTTGTTTGTTTGAAAGATTATGCCGCCAGAGTCAAGGCAGCCGGTATCGCGGTTGGCGAAGCGATATGCGTTGCCACAAGCCAGGCACGCGATGCCGGAAACAGCGCGGATTTTTTCGCGATGGTTGAACGTGGGACTGGTTTTAAATTCAGAGTAATTTCCGGTGATGACGAAGCCAGATTGACCTTTCTCGGATCTTTGTCACGGGACATGAATCCAGAAAACTCGGCTGTAATCGATATCGGCGGAGGAAGCACCGAGATCATCTCTCATTCCGGCGGGATCAGCATGGATATTGGTTCCGTGAGATTCACGGAGCGCTTCTTGAAGTCAGATCCCGTGACGGATAACGAATTCTGGTCCTGCCAGCAGGCCATAGATGATGCAATCGTCAAGGCCGGATTTATCGAGTGGCGCAGTTCCCTGCCTGCCAGTGTCAGGTTCATAGCAGTCGCCGGAACCGCCACCACGCTTGCAGCGTGGTATCTTGGTCTCGAAAAGTTTGATGCCGCAAAAGTCGGCAAAGTCGTGCTCAGCCGCGGTGATATACACCGGATGGTTGAGGAGCTTAAATGGAGGACCATCACCGAGCGCGGCCGGCTCCAAGGAATCGAGCCGGCCAGGGCCGATGTAATTCTTTGCGGCGCGATGATCCTGTGGCGCGTGATGGAAATGCTTAAGTTCTACGAATGCAATGTTAGCGCGCGCGGACTGAGATATGGCGTTCTTAAACGCGCTCCTATAAATTAAGCTCTTGTCTTAGAGCCCTGGCAAGAGCCTTGTCTCTAAGCGCAAGACGGCTTAGCAGAGATTCGCGGAACGTGGGATCCGCTATTCTCAGCATGTCTAGAACCTGACGAAAGCCGTTGATCGGTATTCTTTTTTCTTCGGGTGGCTCGGTCGGCCGCCCTTGATTTCCTGTGTGATTTTCAGTGCGTTGTTCGGTTTTTGTGACGTGTTCTTTTTCCGTGATCACGTTGATATCCCTTCCTTTTCTTTCCTGGATGCCCTCTTGGCTTGTTCATGTACGGTTTCAACTGAGGTCTGAAGTTGCTTGCGTAGCGTGTTCATTTGTAAATCGGCATTTTTCTTATATTCCGAAATCCGTTGATGATGCGTGGTCCTGAATTTCGTCAATTCCTCTTCAGCGGCTTTCTGCTCGGCGCTTAGCTGTTGTTTGGCGCTTAACCGAACATTGTGGAGTTTTTCCTCCAGCGCTTCTGCTTCCTTGGAAATCTGGACATCGTAATTGCGCTTCATTTCCTCGAGCTGGTGCGCGCTGCTTTCGATGACACGCTGTAATTCATCATCATTGTTTGATTTTACTTCACGTAGCTCAAGCTCGTGCTTTTGTTGGAGCTGTTGCCGGTAATTCTTCATCTTAAAATCATCTATTGCAATACGAGAAAGCATGTCCGATGGCATTCCATTGCCCTCTTCTTAAAGATAAGTATGCCTGTTTCAGATTTACAAAGCAAATGCCCGGCGCTTATCCATATGGGCAAAAAATTCCCGTCGGCTGGCAGCCCCGGCACTGCTAAATGAATTTTTTTAAAACTTGCTTGTTTAGGCGGCAAAATTTTTCTAGTCTATTCATGTTTGGAGGCTTGAATATGACTGAGACATTGGTGTTTATAAGCGGCAAGCGCACGCCCTTTGGCGCAAATGGTGGCTCGCTTCGTGAGATCACTCCCACAGATCTCGCGGTCAACGCTGGGCGGGCGGCATTAGAGCAGTCACGCGTGGATGTAAAGGATATTGATCATGTCATCATCGGTCATGTCCTTTATCCAGCCATTGACAGCATCTATACCGCTAGGCACGTAGGGTTAAAGCTTGGGGTCCCGGAAAACGTACCGGCGTTAAGTGTAAACAGACTTTGTGGAACAGGATTTCAGGTCGTGATCGAGGCTTACCATCAGATGCTTGCTGGCGACACGCGGATAGCACTCGTCGGCGGCGTTGAAAACATGAGCATGAGCCCCTATGTGCTCCAATCCGCGCGGTGGGGGAACAAGATGGGCCATGTGACCATCGCCGATACCTTGACTGAGGCTCTTACAGACTCATTCGTCAAGTTGCCTATGGCTATCACAGCGGAGACCCTTGCCGAGAAGTATGGGATTTCCCGCACAGATTGCGACAATTTCGCGCTTAAGAGCCAGCAGGCTTATCAAGACGCGTTTAAACGCGGGTATTTCGAGGCTGAGATAACACCGATTCCTATCAAGGATAAAAGAGGCAATGTCGTCGATTTTAAGAATGACGAGCACCCAAAGCAAGATGCCTCCGCGGACAGCTTGGCCCGCCTTAAAACTGTTTTCAAAAAAGACGGCGTAATTACCGCAGGCAACGCGAGCGGGATAGTTGATGGCGCCTCCGTGCTGGTGGTCGCCACTGAAAATGAAGCTAAAAAGAGGGGCCTCTCTCCGCTTGGTAGGATGATTTCATATGGCATTTCAGGCTGTGACCCAAAGATCATGGGCATAGGACCGGTACCAGCCGCCAAGGAAGCGCTGCGGCGGGTGAACATGAAAATTGAACAGATGGACCTTATCGAAGTCAATGAAGCCTTCGCCCCACAAACACTTGCTGTTCAGCGCGAACTTGGTATCCCAATGGAAAAACTCAATGTAAATGGCGGCGCGATAGCCGTGGGGCATCCTCTTGCCGCGAGCGGGAGCAGGATTCTGATGCATCTTCTTTACGAGCTAAAACGCCGCAAGCAAAGGTGGGGGCTCGGATCCGCATGTATCGGTGGTGGCCAGGGCATCGCCATAATAGTTGAAGCTCTTTGATATGGGGAATTTAATAAAATGAGTTCAATAAACGATGACGAAAAAAACCGTAACAGCGCAGCTATTATTAATTTTTGCGGGCAGAAGATAACCTTCAAGAGTTCCGAAGCCGATCCCGCCATAGTTGATGAAATAGTTAAGCTGGTTTCAGCACATTTAAAAAATGCTGAGTTAAGAAGCAAAGGCGGCGTACCACACCAAGTGGCGCTGCTTGCGCTCCTTGATCTTGCTGAAGAATACGTAATGGCCAGGCATAAGATCGAAGGATACCAGCATAAGCTTGTCGAGCGATGCATAAAGCTTGTCAACCTGGTTGATGGCGAGCTCAAAGAAAGTGGTAGCTGAGGGTGCATAACAGGTCCGAGCGTGAAACTTATGACACGTTCATAGATTTTGTCGGCAAGGATATTCAACACGAGCGCAGCAATGTCAACAAGCGCATGTTCATGGTTTTTATCTGGTGTTTTGTTCTCCCGGTTTTCTTTTCTTTCAGCCTTCTTGTGTTGATCAATACCGGCGCCCTGCCCAAGATGGCGCGCGGATATCTGGACTGGGTGCTGTTGCTTTTCCCGGTCGTGTACGGATGTTATTTTTTCAGTTCCGAAGTGCTTGTACATATCCCGCTTGCTTTGCGGCGCGGGGGAGCCGTTACGACGCTTAACCAATTCAAGCAGGAGGCCGCATGGAGAGAGCGCGTATGCGAAGAGATGAAGCGTATCATCGGCATCAAGATCAAGGAGTGGATTTGGGTTTGTTCAAATTTCGAAATAGACCTTAAGCGCATGAGACAAAGAACGGCATATCTCACGGCACTTGCTGGCGCTGTTTTTTTCCTTATCCTCCAGGGGATCGACGCGCTTGGCGACGAACCAAACCATGTATCATGGGTCAGGGCACCGTGGGGATGGGTTGAAGCAACGTCGAATGATTTGTATCAGTTTGCTGGATTAGTCCTTTTCCTTGTGCTTTTTTATCTTTCAGGTCTTCAGATGTACCATTCGCTGGCGCGCTATCTTAATTGCGCGCGCATGGTTTGTTCAAGCTGCGGCGGCATGGGCGGGGCGGATGATGCCAGCACAGCCATTAATAAATGCCCATAATAAATATAATGGCGAGCGTTAATGTTGCTATTTTTTCAGGAGTTTCGTAATAGAAATATTAACTGTGTATAAGGGGCTGTAGCTCAATTGGTAGAGCACCAGCTTTGCAAGCTGGGGGTCGGCGGTTCGACTCCGCTCAGCTCCATTTTTTTATTGATAATAAGGCACTAGTTTACAAGGAGGGGTTCCACTTGGTTGTGGGATTCCACCCATTCTAACGCAAATATCCGCAGAGCTCATTTGGCCGAAACACCCCGTGATTTGATTTGATGTGTTCACTAAAATCGTGAATTGGAAATCACGTGAATAGGCATTATTGCCTATCGCGATATTTGGATGCGATTTTGCGGCTTCCAAGTGCAAATTAACCATGTACTGCCTTTGGCCATCAATGTCCGGTAGTGTGTCGTTTATGAGTTTGTTAATTTCTAGTTTTGTTACATTTAGACCATTAGCTGAATTTCCTATGGTAGCAATGGTTGAACCTTGAATGGTAAGCGGTGAGGTTTTGACCGCAGGAGAAATATCCCTTGGCAAAGGGCCAGACGTCGGTGGAGTAAAACTAAACTGCGAAAATACGGAAGCGCAACTGGATTCATTATTAATAATCAGCTGAATAGACGACACTATCCCATTAAAATCAGAAGACAATAGAATGCTCTTTGCCGACCTTTGCTGCATAACAATGAGTTGGGATATGGCCAAAGCCAGAATGCTGGTCAGACCGGCAACGATCACTATTTCGAGAATAGTAAATCCATCTTTAACAGATTTATTATTAAACTTATTTAACCACACATTAATCTGCCTCCGTCAGCGTATAAAATTTATCATTTGCAGATCGTATTGCATTGTTCTTTTGTTGGTTTCTTCATCTTTGCCGTGCCTAGAGCACAAACCGATCGATTGCCAGGCTGACATATAAAGACTCCGGCAGGCGCACAAGCTCCATACAACGGAGCACATGCATCAGGTTCACAGAGTATTCCAGGGATGACTCTTTGAAATTTACAACTCGGGGGTTCACAATCCTTGTCGCTCACACATATAGATTCTGTATTACATCCTGAAGGTTTACAGGTTCTGGTTTGTTGTCTTTTTCCAGCTGCACACCCCCCGGCCATGCATGCCCCATTTTTATAGGGAGTACAATCACATGACTTGCAAAATTTTTGCTCCGGAAATACAGAACACTTACATCGAAGTGGTGCAGTAACCGCCGCATGTCTAAGTTCTGTAATATGTATTGCTTTGATAGGAGTTTGACTGGTCATTAAGTCAGGGTCTGTAAATATAGGGGTATTGACTGTGGCGAACGTAAACTCTAAAAGCTGCTGCCTTAGCTCTTCAATATGTTCTTTTTTTACGGGTGTCTCAAGAGGTAATATGCTTTGGTCAGTAAAAACAATCGGACGTTCGATCCAATTCCTTTGTTGAGATAAATAGTCGTTGTAGCAATGCATCCTTTTCTTTGAAATCGCATCCCTGATTTCCAGAATATGAATGGCTTTTATCGGAGTCCCTGGCTTCAGCGGGTCATCAGTCCAAGCAAAAGCATTGAATGGAATATAAGCAACAGCAGCCACAATAATGCCAATTGTGATTAGGTGTAATAGTGAGTTTTTTCGCTTCATGTCCATTATTGGTTTTCTTAACTTATTGTACCATAAATACTGTTTAGTTGGGCGTTGTTGCGTAATTAGGCCTGACGAAACGTGGGTTTGAGCACCGAGAACTAATTGAGCGGATGGGACTGAGGCATTCCAACTCGACTCATGGTGTTCAGGATTTTAGTTTTGATCCTTGCTTCTACAGTCTGGTTGGCAAATAGCCGGCTCGATAGGCTGGCCCCGAGAATGGTTTTGAATCGAAACATTTTGGTCTCAACAAGGGATCGCTTGTGGTGGCTAGCGCGACTTTATTAAATCGACATGGACAAACTTAGGCAACCGATTGAAAGAA
>CAYHPW010000070.1:0-12774 GCA_964358645.1 uncultured Bacteriovoracaceae bacterium
CCCAAACCCCCGCACTAACAAAACCGGAAAGAATTAAGTGGGAGAGGCACTAGATTAAGGTCTGCTCTAAGCCAAAAACTCTCTAAAACAAGTGCAGCAGGACATGATGCATTGATGTCTAGTAATAGAACTAAAAACTTACCTCCGGTTAACGGCGGCAAGGGTGGCTCTAATAGTAATTCTCCAGATGTAGCTGGAAAAGCCGGAGTAGCAAGGTAGGATTTTTACCATCACTCCCAGAAAAGATCTGGCCGCAGGCCTGGTTCGATATAATTTGTGAGCCAATATGCTGATCCGCCATTGACTGCCAAGGTGTCGATGCAAAACTCTTGCAAGACATTTGGGCGCTTAATTTTTAGTTACAATTAATTTATTGTTGAAATAGCTGTCCGTCGCAGAGATGATTTGTTTCAAATGAAAGGACAACTATTTATGACCAAGAAAATAGTTATTTGTATCGGTGTGAGTTCATTATTAGCCGCGTTTATTTTTAGCTGTGCAAAGAGTACAACAGATGAGGACGCTGACAGCACAAGCAACGCTGAAACAATGTCCAGCATTCCGTCGGCTGATCCGGTCTCACTTGATTATTCCCTAGCTAGTACGTCATTAATGGCGACGCTAAAGGACCAAACATCTAATTCTGTCTCGATATCTAGTTCTCATGGTGGTGGATATGGTGGGGGCTCAGACAGTAGCCTCAAGGTCAAGATCCAGCATGTTGAGGGGACAGGGCGCGGGACATTTAAAGTTTATCAGTGCAAGGACACAACGCAGATGGCTTTTGCCTCATACTCGGTGGACAGCGGCACATATTCAGGAACAGTGCTTTATCGTGAATCAGGCGGATATTACGGCGATAACAATGTCGACTTGATCAGTTCCATCAAATCAGGGAGCATCACGGAGAGTGGTTTTGCCGGCAATGTTGATTTCAGGATCAACAGTGAATCGCGCATAGTTTTAACAGCCGACGGAGCAACACGCACAAATACGTTACAAGGTACTAAATCCAGCCATGCGATCTCGTGTAAATGGAATGCAACACTTGGGTGTGCCGGCTATCAAGGGCAAGACTCAACGGTTCCGTTCGCGATCTCGGTAGACGCCACAACCAAGACAAAAACATATTCCACCACAGCAGACACCTCGATGTGCGCGAACATGTCGTATACGACTGTCGCGAGCAACGCGACTCTCACGACTGATCAGACCTGGGATTGTACTCTGCCTTCCGGTGCCAGCTGGATAGATGTCGGTAGCGCCATTGGTCTTGAAGACTCAGGTGGCAATAATTGCAAGACGTTGTCCGATAGCTGGGAAAGCGAAGCCAACACCAATCCAGCTACTTGCGGTGCCGCGACAACAGCGTCAGCAGCTGGATGCTTTTGCGATTCGCTTTTTGCCGTAGCAGTGCAGAAGGTCAGGCGCGCAGAGAGGCAATTTACCTGCAAGGCCAAGGGCCTGTTTGCAATGGCTAAGGCCGGCTCTATCAGTGGGGTAAAGCTTAAGAAAAATGACACGATCTACTTGAATATATCCAGTATCGGGGGTCACTGACCGTATTGACAGGGCCGCTCGGTCAATAGCAATAGATATCTATTTTCGATAAAGGCTCTGTTAAAAGAGAAGTGTTACAAAGCCTTCATTAACTGTGGTGCGAATTGGCAGCAACTAAACTCACAACGGGACAAAAAACATCACCACGCCCAAAAGAGCGACGGCTAAACCAGTGATCACATCACCATAGTGCTCCAGCACCGGATGATCAAGTTTAATCAATCCAACAGCTGTCAGTATAGTCGCGCCGAGCAGGGCCGCCAAAACCCCGAGTGAAAAACAAACCATTGCCATGACGGTCGCGACTACCCCTTTAAGCGCGGCGGCAGCAAATACAGGGAGAACAGCGAGACACGGCGAAAACCCAAGCGAAAAAAGAAACAGATATGGCGCGACATTGCCAGTAAACACGGGCCCGTGGTGAGTGTGACCTCTGCAACCGGCGTGGCGCCTGTACGCGATGACACCATAAACCAGGCCAAACACAATCATTAGAATAGAGGCGTAGCGCTCCAATTCGTGGTCAGCGCCCTCTGAAAAAAAACTGCTTTCAATAAAAAGCGACAGCAACCCTATCAAATTTGAAATCACTATATGCCCGGAAGCCGCCACCAACGCGCCAACAGCAGCAGCGCGCACCGACCATTTCCTGGACTTAGTCATCAACATGACCGGTAGCCAGTGCCCAGGGGCAAGTGAGTGAATGAAACCAACAAATGCTGCCGAAGCTGCGAGAAGAATCATTGCGCCAGGCGACTTAGTTCAGGGTCGCTGCCATAGAGGCATTCAGCGCGGTCATAATCGTTTTGGCGGATGTTCTCTTTTATCTCGGAAACATCGCCGATACCGACAAGCGTCTGTGTCTCTAGTTTTAATGACCTTATCTTGAGCGATGGGAACATGATCGCCTCACGATAAGGATGTCCACGGGATATTTTTGAGCATGAAACGTAATCAGGCCCTCCATCTCCATCGGCGCAGCTATGATCCAAACCAAGTGAGTGTCCAAGTTCATGAAGTGCCACGCTCATGAACTGGGCGTCCTCAATTATCTCCGGATTAATGAAGACCGCCTGGTGAATAAGTATTTTTTTCCTTTCGCACCTGACTGTCGCGCCTGGAATATGATCGTTAAACCCGAGAGCCTTCCAACGAGAGAGCGAGGTTTCCATCACGATGTAATATTCGCTACTAGAGCCAATCTCGGAGGAACAATCACGCGGATTGACCGACCTGACCTTATTTGGCACGACGTCTGTGCGTGTCTTAAACAACGGATGCCCAAGGAATTTTTTACCTGCTGCATTCCACTTATGAGCCGCGGTGTTTACCGCTTCTATTTGCGACGCCGAAAAGGAGGAATCCACAACTACTTCTAGAGGCAGCATCTCAACTTTCCCAAGGAAACTGCCTTTTTGATCAGAGGCTATGCTGCAGCTCGATCCGATAAAATCCGTATTGGCAACCGAACCGCTACAAGACAGGAGAACCGTTAAACTCATGGTTCCCGCAACTACCGCCACGACTGCATAGCTTATTTTTTCCACAAACATCGGCAGGTAATTAACCATACTGGATGTTATTAGTCAAATATATTTAATATTCCTTTCATTATTAGGAAAAATATAATAAAATCTCTTACTTAAGAAGTCACGAGCCTCATGAAAAAGCATCTTAGAAAAGCTATTTTTTTAACAGCTGAGTCACCCTACCCACAAATAGGATGTGAAAAACAACGAGAAGCTAATCTTATCCGCTTCTTACATGAACATATGATGGTTGATGTGCTTTGTTTTGAGCCAATTACGCCTGATGCTGGCGGCTCTGATCATAAGTCACATAATTTCGGGCAACCAAGCGGCGTGAAGGTTTCAACAATAAAACGAGAAAAATCCAGGTACCTAGGAGCATTGAGAGCACCGCTTAGATGGCTAATAAGCGGGGGATATTCCATAGCCATGGCAAAAGCCCTAAAAAATCACGCTACGGACAACACACTTCTTTGGATTTCAGGAACCGGGATGTCAGGATACATCCCTCTCGGACGAGTTCTAGGATGTCCTGTTGTTCTTGATGCGCATGGTTCCGCGACCATAAAGCCGCTCAAGCTGGTGGGAAACCAGCCTGATATAATAACAGTGGAAAGCGACGCAGACGCCGCAAGTCTCTCAAAGTTTAAGCACAAAATTAAAATTCGTGTGATACCGGATGCAGTGGATTGCAAGAAATATGAAGCCATCCACACCAAAGCTGGGACGAATTTATTTTTTTCTGGAAGCCTGGACAAGCCAGCGAATATCGACGGATTGATATGGTTCATTGACGAGATACTGCCACGCTTGCGCGCTGCTTTAGGCGAGAATCTGCCACAAGTGGAGATTGCCACCTCCACATTGCTTAGGAACATTCCTCATTTCATAGGTAACCGCCTTAAGCGTGAAGACATAAAGCTTCACACAGCTCCGAAATCAATTCTACCATTCCTCGAAAAAGCAGCTATTGTGTTCATCCCGATCAGATCCGGCAGCGGCACACCAATGAAGATTCTTGAGGCAATGGCGGCCGGCCGGCCAGTAGTCAGCACCGGGCATGGCGCCAAAAACCTCGTCCTCTCACCAAGCTATGACATATGGATAGCGAACCACGAAGACGCATTTACTTCAGCGATACTACGCCTTCTTGAAAACAAACCACTTAGAGCGAAGGTGGGCGTTCGCGCCGTTGAAACAGTCAGAAAGTATTACAATTTCTCTTCAGTTAGGCAGGAAATAGCGAAGCTACTGAACTTATTATTTACCAAAAGTGTATAAAATACTGCCAAAGAAATACGACCCATCCATAGTGACTTTTTCGGATGACGTCGCACCGGGGTCAGTCTTGTAACTTAGTGAACGGGATTCCACGTACAAGCCTACATTAAACCCCCATCTTTTAAAAATCCAATAGACGAGCTGCAAACCCAGGCCTAAATTTCTGTAAGATCCATCTCCTGAAATAATAGCCCCGTCAGGTAGGTTGGTCAGAACAAGAGGAAGAAAATAATTAATTTTAGCACCAAGACTCCAGCTTTCCGTCAACTGTTTACGAATATCCACACCGAACGAAGGCCCGAGCGCCGGTACACGCAACGAATTATCATCAATAAGATAAACGTAATGCCTCATTTCCACGCCGACTTTCGGCGCGACAAATAGACCAAATTTATTGCGGTTCATTCTTATATTGTTCTTAATCACAAACTCCAATGTCGGCCGGTGATAATCTTTACCGCTGACAGTGAAAACCGTATCTTCAAATGCACCGCCAAAACCCCATTGTCCAAACAGCCAATACTCACCGCTAAACCTAAGCGTGCCGGCTGTGGCCCCCACACGACCCCTGTACTCCTCGGACGGGCTGATCACTTCATAATTATATGGGGCGCCCATTACAGAGATAGCAAGATAGCCACTTCCGTCGCTTAAAACTTGTTTTCGATCAAGCTTAAATTCTGAAACCGCTCCCGGTCCTGAAACATTGGCTCGTCCATTGTCTGCGACACCTGCAAGTGCTCTCACCTGCCACGCGTAGCTGCCGTCAATAGGAGTATCTACGGAAAGCGAATTAGTGCGAGCTATATACCGCTTCGAAGATGCCAATTGGTCTGACGCTGATTTGCTGCTTTCAATATTACGCGATAAGCGCGCGACGCGGATCTCATACGCCTCAGCGCCATCTACTGGCTTCCATTTTAAATTGATTTTCCTCTCCTTCGGATACGAAATGGCATCACGCGGAAAAACAGGCACAGGTCTTGAAAGATCACGCGCCTCAACGGTGAAATCTCTAGTTTCAAATGCTTCTCCAAGCCATTTCTTTATAGTGCCTTTTGCCACGCTAGATTCCATCTCGATAACCGGTTTGACATTCCAAAAGTATTTGCCTGATTTTATCGGACCGATATCAATATGGCAGACATCCGTCATACGGTGAATAACACCGCCATCATTCTTTATTTCCACAATGTATCTGCTTACACCATCAACGCACTCCCAACTTAATATGGTAGATAGTGCCGGGTCATACCTCACAATCGACGCGCCATCATGCGGTTCACGCGGCGCCGGAGCTTGCGGCATCACTATAAGCGCACGGTACTCACTCCAAATCCCAGGCCTTTTAAAACGGTCGACCGCGCGTAGCTTGTACCTGTATGCGCCAAACGGCAAGCTACCCTTCCACATTGTTGAAGCCATCCTTTTGTTTACGACGGGCCTGCCAGATCTTTCACCGGGTCTTTCAATAGCTAGTTCGTATGCAACTGAGTTGTTTATTTTTTCCCACTCTATAGCTACGATCTTCCCTGCCTCGCCGGCATAGGCGTAAATCAGGGAGCAATAAAGAGTGAGCAGCATTATCATCAATTTACTGCACCTCCGAGCTTAGTGAGCGCGGCGGCGCAAGCGGCTCACCCATCGTTACTTTAAACCTACCAAACTTTGCTGGAGCACCAGATCTTTCAATCTTATCCACCGCGCGAACAGTGCCGTAGTATTCACCTTCCCGCTGGATCTCAGTTTGGACCTGAATTGCAAGCGACGTGTTTGCTACTATTTTTTTGAATATGAGCTCACCTTCATCCCCATTACTGGCTGTGCTCGCTGGCTTTGCTTTGAAATTTTGCCTATAAAGAACGACTTCATAAACCTTCGCTCCATCGACCGGAGTCCAAGAGATGACGGGAATATTTTCCTCCTCATCGCGCAGGTTAAAAACCTTGCCAAGCCCAGGCCTAACATCCGAAGGCGCAGGCAGGGGTGGAAAAGACAGCGGTTTAACTGACGGTGCCACGACCGGTGTAATAACAGGTTTAGCTACTGAAAAGTTACGCCAATCCGTTTGACCAATGGCTTTCCCATCATGTAATGCCAAAACACGCCACTTATAAAGCCCTGTCGCAACTTTATTCCATGAGGCAGCCTGAGCTGGGCCACGAAAAGACGCGACCGGCGCACCTTGCTGAGTCTGTAATTCTAATCTGAAATCAAGCCCAGGAGAATCACATTGCCACGTAAACCTGAGATCCGGTTTAACGATCAAAGCTTTATCATCATGTGGAAAAACCAAATCAATATTTGGTTTATGACTTTTTTCAACTTCAAACTGTTCAACCGCACTTGCAACAGCCAGGTCCCCAAACGCGCTATTAATGCGCCAAAACAACATACTCGACGGAGGGTTGCTGACCACTATCAGTGCCGATCCGGCTGAGGCATCGATCTGCCGACTTGATATGACATGGCCAAAATCAGCTCGATCAGAAATCTCGACCGCATGGCGGCTGACATTCCTAGATAAGGCCTCCTGCCAACGAAATTGAATTGCGCTCTCATTGCCCCATATGCGGATCTTTTCTTGCCCTATGGGCCAGAGAGGCTTCAAAGCCCTGGCCTCCACCACGCTGAACTGCCTTACTTGGCTGAGCGGCACAGAGTTGCCCGTGGAATTACTGACAATCCTCCAGAAATATCTACCTGGGGGAACCTCAATGCTTGTTGCACTGAGTGCATCCGCTTTAAGTTCCTTAACTTGTGTCTTAGTTTTTGAGAAACCACGCTCATGGCCAAGCTGAAAGTAAATCGGCCCAACCTCAGCCGCTTTTTTCAGTTGCCAAGCAAGTTGAATAGTTTTTCTATGGCCCTCGTTTACATAAAACACCGCCAGGGCTTCAGGCTTTGTCAGCCGCACGGAAAGTTCCTCGACCTTGGCTTTGCCATCGCTTCCAACCGTGATTTTCTTATCACCGCCCGAGTCTTTGATGACAACAGAGCCTTTTAGGAAATTTAAGTTCACTTTTTCTAAATCATCAACGACGATAAGGCTGTTTTCGCCGATCTCGAGTAGCGAGCCGTCATTCAGCTTCACAACGGCTGCGCTCGCTTCACCAGTCTGCAGGGAGTCCCTCTTGTACACGTTTTCGCGCTCGAGGATGTTCCTCCAGATATAACTGGAAGCCGGCTTTCGTCTTACCTTGGCATCGCGACGTAACACGGTGGCCATGGACTCCCCCTGCCCTATCCCGCCACCTTCATTCATGTCCAAATATAGAAAACATGCGCCGATTAAAGCACAAGCCCCGCAAACCAATGCGACTATGACGGTCTTAAGACGGTCCATCTCTTTAGGCTTTTCGGAATTTTGTGGAAAAACTAGGAGATTTTGGCGCCGCAACTTCATGAAGCGGCGTCAAAATCTTATCAGATAAGCTGTCTTACTACTTTACTGCTCTGCTTTTACTGCCATGTCTTTTGCTGGGCAGCCTGGACCGCTGCTGAATTGCAGTAATTCATGTTTTCTAGCAGTTTTTCACCTTCGCATTTCGCGCTGATTGCCGCCACGGCCGCATCTGCAAAGTCCATCGTCACGTTTATATTGGGGGTTGCAGAACAATCATTGCTGCTGACATCGATAGACGGGCTTGTGATGCTGGCATAGTAGCTATCAGTTGTGAAATCAAGCAATTCTGCTTCAGTCTTAAGTGTGCTCGTATTAGTAGCCACATAGTGGGTATTCTGGAACTCGGTTCCACCTGAATAACTGTTCTCAGAATATCCAGTACCAGACGAAGCACCTTTGAATCCGCCAGCAAGGAAGCGCAAGTCAGCCAGGTTTGAACCACTGAACGAGGCCACTGTGTAGTTTTTATTTATCCACTCGGTATTGTTGTAGCTGTTCTTATTGAGCATCTTTGCGTAGATTTTGTCGTCAGAGGTAATCGTTACATTACCCTTAAAGGTGCCCCAGTCACCTTGGAAATGTGAATCAGCCGTGCGTGATTTCGATGAGTCAAATACAAAAGCTCCAGCGGTATTTTGCTTCAAATATGCTGAGATTGTTGACTTGCCGGTACCCCACTGACCTGAATGCTCAGATGAAGCGGAGTATACACCGCTAGCCGTGTTCACTGATACCTCCTCGCTGCCGTCTGATACACCGTTTTGACAGAACCACAAGCGTACTTTGTAAACATCACTAGTCACGGTATTGCTGCCAAACACTTTGATAAACACGTGCATTGTGCCTTCTCCAGGCATGCTTGCAGCGACTTTTACAATCTTGTCGTCAGCTTGTTGTGAAAACAACTCCGCAGCGGCAATAGCTGTATCCAATGTAACACCGCTTGTAGCCGTGGGCATGTTTCTCATATAGCAGAGACTTGTACCTGCCTCTAGCATCCGCCCGAAAGATTGGGCGACAGATTGAGACATATAGCATGCGCCGCCACCACCGGGACCACCATCTGCTCCACCCCAGAACTGCTGTTTCTCCGACTGAGTTGGATTATAATTCTGCTGGTTAAATGTCGCGACCAGACCGTTCCAAAAGTATGTATCCGCATTGTTGTCATTTATCTGTGAAAGAATCGGCGGAGTTCCAGAGACCGCAAAAATATCACCAATAGATGCACCAATACGGAATTGACTAAGATCAACTCTCGCATTTGACGAAGATGTATTCGTCTTTACCATATCAGATGCGTTAGGCAGGTCTGAAAGATCCACCCCCGCAGTCGCTGCACTAACTGCGTCCGTAGCTTTAGCACAACCAGACGCAACCACTAAAGCGGTCACCGCCATGATTGACAAACAATATTTCACATAATTTTTTTTAAGCAACATACGTCCTTCTCCCTTTCACAATAAAAAATTGTCCAGATAGTAGAGTAAAATATTTAACTATTTTATTCAATAAATATTTAAAAAAAAAGTGCCGTATTTTCAAATGGTAACTGCTTTAGTTAGCCAAGTCTTAACAGCTGTGGCTGCGGTGACACAGGTAAAGAAGTATAAAACCAGATAATTCTTAAGGCAGCCGGCCTCCGCGACCGAAAAAAAGAATAGAGAGAAATTAACGTGTCAAAACTAAAACGCAGTTTTACGCTTACCATCGGGGCCAAGTTGATAAGCCTCATAGGGCTACTGTTGATTAGTTCGGTGGTGAGCTTGGTGTGGCTATCTACGCGCCTTTTCGTAGAAGACAACACGGCGCTCATTCAACAGATGAATGCCGACATGGCAACAAACCTTGCAACACAGGTGCGAGGACTCCTCGAAGCCACGACTGATAAAATGCGGATCCTCGGCACCATACTGCTTAATGAAGATATAAAAGAAGAATCGCGGCAAAAATTCACCAAGGAGTTCTTCTCTAAAGATAGTGACTTCATTGCCGTTTATCTCGAGCAGCGTGAGCCATCCGCAAAAATCACGACAAAAGCACATGCGCTTTCACCGGAATTACAAACGGCGGAAAACGACGCCGCACACTTCATCTCGCTTTTAAGCTCGGATAAGAACTTCTCGCCACAACTGATTTTTAAAGGTTCGGTCCAGATAACCACCATCAGGCTAAGCGACACCGATACAGCAATCGCCATAGGAATACCATTCATAGAATCACAAGAAGCCTCCTTCAGCCACAGTCTGGTGGCGCTGGTTAAACATACAAGATTTACCAAAATATTCTCCGAAAGCGACCTATTGACTTGTTACCTGGTTGACCCAAAAGGACGGCTCATGGCGCACACCGACCCAACGCGCGTCTCCGCCGGCGAAAATGTATCCCACCTAGGGATCGTTAAACAGATGCTGGAAGGAAGGTTTAATAATGGTCAAACCAGATACATAGATCCGCAGGCACAAGAAGCAAAGCTCGGCGCCTTCAAGCTTGTTGGCTTCGCTGGCCTTGGAGTAATCGCTGAAGTTCCAGAGGCCAAGGCATTCGATGCTGCACGCAAAGTCGAGCACAGATCCGTTCTTGTCGGGCTGATAGTTTTGTCCATTGCATTCCTGGCGGGATACCTATACTCCGGCACCATATCTCGCCCTATAAAACGCCTGGTCGCTGCTGCACGGAGAATCTCAGCGGGCGACTTCAATATAAATCTTAAGCCAAAGGGCCGCGATGAAGTGGCCAGTCTCTCCGTAGCGTTTAACGAAATGGCCAAAGGTCTTGAAGAACGCGACAGGGTGAAAGAAGCATTCAATAAATTTCACAACAAGGAGATCGCCGAGAAACTTCTTTCAGGTGAAATCAAGCTCGGCGGCGAACGCAAAGAAGCCACCATCTTTTTTAGCGATGTCCGCGGATTCACAGCCTTGAGCGAATCCTTGCAACCCGAACAAGTCGTCGAGATGCTGAATGAGTATTTCACAAGAATGGTCGCCATCATCCGCTCACGCGGAGGTGTGGTGGATAAATACGTGGGTGACGCCATAATGGCGTTATGGGGCGTTCCTCTGTCCTCGCACGATGACACCCGCAATGCGCTGATGGCGTGCCTTGCCATGAGGACGGAGTTAGTGAAATTAAACGAGATCAGGCTTTCAAGAGGGCAACCAATACTAAAAATAGGGATGGGCCTCAACATTGGCCCTGTCATTGCCGGTAATATCGGGTCAAATGAGAAAATGGAGTATACTGTAATCGGCGATGCCGTGAACCTGGCGTCTAGAATAGAATCCATGACCAAGGATTTCGGCGTTGATCTCCTGATTTCACGCGATGTATACGAACGCATCACAAATGATTTCATCTGCGAAGCTTGCGAAAGCGCCAAGGTGAAAGGGAAAAGTGCTGCAGTCGAGGTTTATAAGGTGCGTGGCTATATAAGTAAAAACCGTGAAAACGTCATGGTTGAAAGCCCGTATGCTACTTACGAATCAGAAAAAAGCGGGAAAGTGTGCAAGCAAAATGCTGCCACTAGCGACGACGTGTTTCACCAGTTCATGGATCCGACAACACTAACCACGAATATCGCTCATGATGACAATAGCGGTGCTGCGTTTCTGGATGGCTTGTCAGAAGCATCATTTCCTCTTGGTCCAATTGGCTCAGATATTTCCGACACACCCGATGTTCAAGTCGTTATAGCATTGCCAGTCCTCGAGGAGAAAACCAAACTAACATCAACTATCACTATGGACTCCGTACCGAAGCCTCCACCATTTAAGAAGGCTGGTTAAGCCCGCGCCCGACTTTGGGTAAGCTAAAATAAAATCTGCTACCACGACCGAGTTCGGATTCAACACCACATTTCCCGTTATGCAGTTCAACAATCATCCGCGCGCTGGGTAGACCAAGGCCGGTACCAGCATGCCTGTCAGGGACAACGAAATAATCGTCGAATACTGCTTGCAATAGATCTTTTGAAATGCCACGTCCGTCATCCTGAACCGATAAAATTATATAATCGGAGCTATCGCTTATTCGAAGAGAAACATTTGAACGAGCGTGCTTAATGGCATTGGATAAGTAATTAAGGATGGCTCTTTTTATCAGTTTTGGATCAGCCATGGTTAAAACTTGAGGAAGCGCTTCGCTATGTTCTGGCGGTACACCGTTTATCATCAAACTAACACGCTTTTCGGCTGCTTCCACCATCATGAACTCTACTGCTTCTTGAGCGAGAGAAACGATATCAGTATCTTTTAAGTCTAGAACAGTCAGTCTGGATTTTAGCTTCCCATACTCAAGCATGCTTTCAATTAATTCAGCCATTAATTTCCCGGCACGCCAGATTTGTTCTGAAATTTCGGCTTGGCGCGAGGGTGGAAATTTATTTTTCCATATACCTTCTGAATTCAACATGATCGCCGTAAGCGGAACTCTAAGATCATGTGCGATAATGCTTACTAATTTAACCCTCTCACGCTCCAACTCATCGAAATAAGCACGAGCCATAATACCGATTACATTGTGGTATAAGTGATCAAGAACCGAGATCACTTTTGCAAAGCTATCGTGGAACAGCTTTTGAAGATATGGTGCAACTGCATCTTCATAAAGGTGGAAGGAAAGAATGAGGTATTCATACGGGGCCCTGGAGCGCGCTAATTCAAGGCCTTTTTCAGCAATACGATTAAAATAAGAGTCAAAATCGCCATCTGAAAGTGAAGTAAGAAACAACTTTACCTGATCCATAAAAACAGATTGCGGAATACTTTTGTCTTCAGGCCTTTGCAGATGGGCCTTGTAACTTTCCGCCCATGCAGCAGCAACTAGATCTTCAGATCCTACCATTTTCTCGGCTACTTCGGTGATAAGCGCCATGTCTTCTCGTGTTAATGATGGAATTCTCCACATGTTACGCCATATCTCGTATGTTTCCGCAAAAAACACTGTAACTCAGACGCCTAAAAAAAAGCAGACGGGTGCCTGCCGAGCCGCAAATTT
>CAYHPW010000071.1:0-12721 GCA_964358645.1 uncultured Bacteriovoracaceae bacterium
ATCAGCTTCCACCCAAACCCACGTTTCGTCAGGCCCAATTGCGCAACAACGCCCTTCATCGTGAAGGCGGTCAATGCCGGCGGTACTACTTCCACACCGGAAAAGATAGCGTTCCCCCGCTAATGTATTTTTTTGGCAATCAACTCTGTATTGAGCCACACTTGCAGAAATTGGAAGGGTTAAAACGCTGACTCCCATCGGGCGCACTCCAGTTTCAGGTTCTTACGAAGCCCTCTGAGCGTTTGTTGGAACTCCACAAAGAGTTAAACTGGACCAGCAACATTTGGATGGGCGTTACGGTCGAAAACTCAGATTACGTCGAGCGTATTGACCACCTTCGCGCAACGGGGGCTATGATTAAGTTTCTTTCGCTGGAGCCGCTGTTGGGGCCGCTTCCGAAGCTCAATCTGCAGAACATTGATTGGGTTATTGTTGGCGGCGAGTCAGGCCCGGGGCTCGTCCTATGCAAGAAGCCTGGGTGAGGGATTTACGTGAGCAGTGCAAGCGGACAGATACGGCGTTTTTCTTTAAACAGTGGGGCGGTGTCTGGAAAAAACGCGCTGGCCGTACGCTGGATGGCCGCGTTTGGGATGAAATGCCTCTTGGAATTCATCTGTAAGAATTCAAAATATATTGAGGCAGAGGCTACTTATTCCCAGTAAAAATGCTGAAACCAAAATCCTCGATAGCGCTTTCACCACGCTGCCTAAGGCCTTCGGCAAGAATCCTCTTTAAGCCAGTATCGGCACAACTTGAACCTCCAACCACATTTTCTTTAGTTTTCTGACAGCCTATCCCTTCAACAACCAGCGCCAGAGAGGTACAAAGTGAATAATTTTGCCAGAACTAGAAACGCGGTCGGCAAGATTAAAGGTCAGGGCTAGTTTCCTTGAAATACGAGACAGCCTTTCCACGCCGGCGCAATGCAATACACACAACATTTTAAGCCAATCTGCCCAGATCCTCCCGCGTGCTGTTGATTGATACATTTCTCAGCCCATTATCGATGAGATAGACTTTTTGGGGATCCCGCGACTGGATTTTAAGATTTCTGTGATAACGGTTCACTTCAAAAACCAAATATGCCTGCGAAAGGTAACTCGTCAAACTTGAGGCGGCCTGAATGGAAAGACCCAACGCCTTGCGAATAGAATTGTATGAGTGCAGACAGCTCATGTTTGCCGTATACCAGTTTACAAGCTGTTCAAGATTGCGGATACCGCGTATCGAGTGCCTAGCAACAACATCCTTGAGGACAATGTCACTCATATATTGCTTCAAAAGCAGTGTTCTTTCACATGCGTTGCCAATAAACGTTGGGTGCATGGCAGGTATAGGGACCTTGAAGTATACTCAAAACTTCAGTCTGATCTTTTAGTTCAGTCAGCACCTACTAATAAATCACAGTGACCACAAACACACCCGAGTAACTGCCGGGTGCTTGATTGAAAGCCAGGGGCGCGCGGGTGGCGCCGACAAACAACATTTGCAATCCATCTGGACCGGTTACCCCATTCGCGCCCTCAGGCGGGAATGAACTAAAATCCGTGACAAGAATCGTGCGGCTGCCTGCATAAGCTGAATGGGTGCTCATAACCACATGGCTCTTGGGCAACGAAATTGTATAAGCGCTGTTAGGCGCGCCACCGACTTCGAAACTTGCGTTGTCTGGCGTTTCAGAAGTGCTAGGCTGCACGGTTTTGCTGGGATCCCCTTGCGGGGCCATCCCGAAATTAAGGTTTGAAACAAGGCTGACTTTCAACGAAGATATCTCCGCACAAAAGCCATCCCTTAAAAAAGAGAGCAAACAAAAAACAATCAAACACTTTAAAAAAAGCGCTGGGAACCCTCTAGTGAACAAATCAACCCCCAAGCAAAAAATTCATACCTGATTCTATACCACCTTCAGCTGCAATAGAAACTTTCCGACCAGCTGGTTTTGGTATGAATCCCTTAAGCTCAGCTGCTACAGGCCTTACAATATACTGGCCTGGAGGAACTTCTTCAAAATAGAAAACCCCATCCCGGTCGGTTCTGGTCCTGCCAATCACCGCGCCGCCAAGATCGACCAATTCCACAGGAACCCCTTTCTGCGCGCGGACCGAGCCTCTTTCCACCGCCTCCACCACACCGTCAATTTCACCAACCGTCACGACCGGGAATAACACTGCCGTGGTTTTGCCAGGCCTTGGAAAAAATCTTACACCCTTTTTGGCTGGCCTAAGCATAGGATCATCCACCGACTGCACAGCAAGCGACAAATCGACAGGCGCATAGCCTTGAAGCCTAGGGATAAAAGCAAATCCATTCTCATCGCTTGTCACCGGCTCGTCACTCTGGCTGAGAACTACCTGTGCTCCCTTGATGGGCTTTTCGCCATGATCCCTGGTACCACTCCTATCCATGTCAACAAATACCTCTACTGAGGCCGCGCCATATGCGGCTTGGGGCTCAGCGCGCGCATGCCATTGGCTTGAATTTGAATCGCGGGCGAGACTGAAATTAAGCATCGCTCCAGCCGTATAATCACGTGAGCTATCCAAAGTAAAAAAAGTTCCAAGATTACACCCGCGAAAAAGCCTGGAAAAATTAGCGCTAGCTTGCGTGATGGTGCTGGACAACTGATGGCTGACCATAATGCTTGAGGAATAATTTGAAAAAAACCTGATCTGATGTTCGCCCTCAATGGTTTCTATGCTTTTTAAATTATAGCCTGTCCCGAGCCTGAACCTACCCAAACCACCAAACCAGCTCATATCCAATTTACCCGCATAGTTACCGCCAGGAACCGCGCTTTCAGTTATGTATGAAAGCTCGTTACTCCAATAAATGCGGCCAGTATTGGTAGAAAGACGATTCATATACACATTCTGAAAATTGCCATCCTCATAATCCTTTTTGGCAACAGACCAGGTAGTGCCTATGCTTAAGCCAAGCGGAAATACAAATGCCAAGTCACCGTAAAATTCATCGCGTTGTAGCTGATTGTTGCGAAGGTTGAAAATTTCACTGCTGAAACCAAATAGCCTTGTATAGCGCAAACCGGCTGATGCTCCTGCGAGTGGGAATTGGGACTTTAGCTGCAACGCTTTACCGCCGCCGGACGATGCAACCAGAGAACCTCCCAATAGCACATTGTCCACAAAACCGCTCATACCGGCGTATCCGTATTTGCCAAATAAATTGCCATGTAAATTGCCAGATACGAACTTGTCTGGCAGGTAAAGCTGTGAATAAGCACCGGTAACGGAAACCGTTCTGAACAAATTCTTTTCAAGCTGTAACAAGTAACTCGGGCTCGATCCCTTTGCGTCCAAAACCACACGGTATCTTACAGGACCGGGGGCAATGAGTTCGGGATCCACTCTTACCGAACTGTACTCCTCTTTGCGTTGACCTTGCGGACCGAAATATACGAGCTTGAAATTGTTTGTCCCATAATAAAGCGGCACCTGTTTGAAGGAGTATCGGCCGTTATCACCAGCCACTTGCCGGTCAATGAGAATATTATTCTGGTAAATCTCCACTTCCCAACCCGGTGGTACATTACCTTGGAAATCACGTACACCAAATTCTTCCGGAATATGTAACGGGTAACTTGATAGCACTACCCCACGACCCAATCTCCCATTGCTTACCATTGGGAGTCTTGGAACATTTATGTCTAACAACTCAAGTTCGGTGGCATGTAATATCCCGAACAAACCAGCATCAGGATCACGGGCCGCAAGCGTCAGCCTGAAAAGCCCGGTGCCATTGTTTTTGAAATATGCGTATCCCTGGCCATCCATTCCAAGCAGTTCCGCGGACAAAGTGCTGTTAGTTTCGATATTATTAAAATTTTCACCAGCGTATCTCTGCCTGGCAATCAATACCTGCTGATCAAGAAAGAACCCATCCAAGAAAGAGGGTTCATCAGGCTGTAAAGGAAATCCCTGCCCCCTACCCTTTCTTAAAGCTTTGGCGCGCTCGGCCTGCCACTCTCTTTCCTGCCTTAGCTGCACCGGGATTTTTTCCCTGGGATTAATCACTATGCGCGACTGGAATGGATCAACATCCACATCCACCGGGAACCAACGCGCGAACAAACGGTCATTTACGAATATATCTTCATCGGTTACTAATATACCTTTGCAACCACGGTCGCCGCTTTCAATCCGCTCCAAGACTTTTAAAGGTTTTAAAATTTCAACACTACAGCTTTCTACCACCAGTTTGAATCGCTTTGATTCATCAAGAATAAACCCCTCAGCCTCCCGGAGAGCGGGTGAAACCTTAATCGCAAAACCAAGCAGGTCCGACATCTCTCCCAAGGGCAGCAACCATCCATCCGTAATTTCATAGCCTATGAGATTTTCGCTGATAACCGTGCCGTCATTCAATACGACTTCAAAAATACGTTCGCTATATCCCGCCACAAGCTGCACAGACCAAAGCAGACATGCCAAACTTGATAGACAACAACATGTTTTTTTGTTCACGACAAAATTTGCTGTAAAATTAGTAATCATCAAAACTTTTTAAGGAATTGCCAACTCGGCAGAAGCTTCAACTTTTCCACCATCTGAAACCGGCTCACGGTACTCGATAACTAACTTTCCGCTATCCATTTTAAATCCATCTGGAGGAGACAACGGGTATTTCGCCACCCGCAAATCTATGTATGACGAAACACCATTTATCAACCCAACCAACGTTTGCTCACCCCCGGAAGAGGGCCGGAAAAAAACGTTAAAATCACCAAACAAAAAAGCCTTGCCCTCGCGATGAATCGACACCGAAAAACCAGATTTACCGTCCTCAAACTTGACTAACTTTGGGTCAGATAAACGGACCAAAGCCTTGGGATTGCCTCTGCGATATATAACCGGGACTGCAACTGCTATCTTAGCTTGCAGCTGCATCGTAAGCCCACCGTCCTTCGGGTTCTTTGCAGCTGACTGATTTTCTGAACCCACAGGTTCAACCACCGGCTCGAAATGAAGATGAGCCCTGTACTCACCGTCTTCAATCTTATCCCGGCTGAAAAACATCACTCTTAATATCTGCTCCACATTCGGATTTAAAGTCACTTCACGCGGTGAGAATCTCAGCAATCTCACGGCGGACTCAGGCACGCCATATGCCGCGTGCTCAACCAATTGCATGCCGCCATCGGAATTCATCCGGTAGAAAACCGCTGTAATTTTGTATCTCTCCTGCTTATCACCGACATGTTTTAACGACAGATGGCCAGTCTTCTTATGATCGGTCAGCACCAGCCTGGTGGGGAAAACCTGGAGATTTGCCCAACTTGTTTCAACTAAAAA
Source organism: uncultured Bacteriovoracaceae bacterium (assembly GCA_964358645.1). GTDB lineage: Bacteria > Bdellovibrionota > UBA1018 > UBA1018 > UBA1018 > JBBTDV01. The sequence goes on from CAYHPW010000071.1 coordinate 5,310, forward strand.
AAAAGCTAATAACACGACAGCGCATGATCTAATCATGCAAACAATTATGGAAGGCCTTGTGAAAAAAAACAACGGGCTGCTTAGGGCGAGTCCTAGTATATTACTGTAATACTGAAAGCGCCGGAATATGCCCCGGCTGTTTGGTTGCCCAAAATAGACCCACGCGCAGCTCCAACAAATAGTTTTTTCTTGCCATCTATGCCTAGCGTGCCCGAGCTAGACGGAAAAGATTGGAAGTCACTAACAGCGATCTCTTTTTCGGGAGCGCCACCGCCGTTTATGAGCATTTTTATGGAACCATTGGCAGGTAAACCGATAACGAATGAACGTCCAGGCTCACCATTCACATCAAAGCTGGCGTTTTCCACATTTTCCATTGTACCGGGCGTAACTATTTTGCCAGGTGATCCCTGTGGTGCTTCACCAAAATCCAAATCCGATACCTTGGCGATTGAAAGCGCTGCAATCACAACTTGTAATGCATTGGCGGCAGTGTTTGCTCCATACACATTCTTCCAAACCACAGTCATGCTTAGACTCAGAGCAATAATACTAGCCATTGTAACCTTAAAAAATTTTTTTGACATTCCCCCCCCTTTTACAAAAATACACACAAGCTCATTAAAACTTATTCCAATTATACAAGTCGTAATAGCCCATAAAAACTTTAGCAGGCCGTAAAGTCAGGCGTAAATTTTTTCGCGGTGTTCCTGTCTTTCTTTACAGGTTATGCATAGTGTTGAAATTGGCCTTGCCTCAAGCCGCTTGGGTTCGATCGGCTCTTCGCAGGATTCACATGTGCCGAAAGTTCCCTCATCCATGCGCGCTAAGGCTTCGCCGATTTTTACCAGCAGTTGTCTTTCGCGGTCCCTGAGCTTGAATACAAGGTTCTGGTTTATTTCACTTGCCGCAAGATCGGTCTCATCAGGTAAATCATCAGGTGAAAGCGCGAGCTCATTTTTTAAGGCATTCTTTGAGTTATTCAGAATCCTTTGTCGTTCTTCCAGAAGAAGTTTCCTGTATTTGCTAATAGTCTTTGCATCCATGCGTCGCCCCCCTCGATTTTTTTGACGACTACCTTATGAATTGAATATTCTAATTAGATTCTTAATAATGGCAATAAATTTTATAAGAATTTATAAGGTCAATATTATGTCGGGTATGATAACTACCGTAATGGGACCAATAATCACATGAAGCAACATCAAAGAGTCATTATTCTGGCAGCCGGAAAAGGTAAGCGCATGAAATCGTCGCTACCGAAGGTGCTTCACGAGATTTCAGGCCAACCCATGATCACGCATATTCTCAAGTGTGTTTCAGAAACCATTCCTAACGCTTCTGTGGCGCTCGTGGTGGGCCATGAGCGTGAAAAGGTGGAGGCCGCAGTACGCGGGAGTGAATACTGCGCCGGAATGGATATCACTTTCATCACCCAAAATGAGCAAAAAGGCACGGGACACGCCACAAAGCGCGTGATTGAATCGGCTTGGGGCGAAAGTCTTCTTAGCTCCAGGTCCGCGGTTTTGATTTTGCCAGGTGATGTTCCACTCATAAGCAATAAACTTATCCGTGAAATGATAACGCCACTAAGAAGGGGAGAGGTATTAAGGCTGTTGACATGTGAATTCACCGATCCCACAGGTTACGGAAGAGTCGTCAGGCGCGGCAAAAGCGGCGCGGTTTGCCGCATAGTCGAGGAAAAGGATGCCACCAGCAGGGAAAAGCTGATCAACGAAACAGCGGTATCCATTTATTATATACAGGCCCAGTTCCTTCGCTTTGCCCTAGATCGCCTATGCGACGATAATTCACAGCAAGAATACTATTTGACCGACATACTTTCGCAGGCCGTAAGGACAAAAAGAAAAATCGATGTGCTGAAGTGGAGTTGTGCTGAGGATTTGCATGGCATCAATGATTTATGGGAACTCACCAAGGCCAACAGGGTAATGAATGACCGGTATCTAAGAGCGTTAGCAATATCAGGAGTCAGATTTGTTGACCCGACCAGCACATGGGTAGATGTAACAGTGAAGATTAATGAAGACGTCACCGTATACCCTGGAGCCATCCTGAAAGGGAAGAGCGGGATCGGGCGCGGCGTGATCATAGGGCCGAATGTTTTGTTGCGCGATGTTCAGGTTTCAGCAGAAGCAAATATCAAAGCAGGTACGGTAGCTGAACAATCCACGATTGGCGAACACTCACAGGTCGGGCCTTATGCCCACCTAAGGCCTGGCTCCTCCGTGGGTGCGGGTGCAAAGATAGGCAACTTCGTGGAATTAAAAAAAGCCGTAGTCGGCGAAAACAGCAGTATCGCCCATCTTTCTTACCTTGGTGATGCGGACATTGGTAAGAATGTCAACATAGGTTGCGGCTTTGTCACCTGTAACTTTGACGGCAGAACCGTGGCCGGCGAGCGAAAGCACAAGACCGTGATTGAGGACAACGTATTTATGGGTAGTGACTGTCAGGTGGTGGCGCCGGTTAGGATCGGGCGCGGGGCGTACATAGCTTCAGGTTCCACTATTACCAGCGATGTCGAAGCTGATGCTCTGGCTATCGCGCGCAGCCGTCAGGTAGTAAAACCAGGCTATGCGAAAAAACTGCGCGATGGTGAAGGAAAGGACAAAATTTAGAAATGTGCGGAATAGTAGGATACGTAGGTACGCGCTCAATCATCGATCTTCTGCTCCGCGGATTAAAGCGCCTAGAGTACAGAGGGTATGACTCGGCCGGGATCGCTTTTTTCAACGACAAAACAATAGATATAGTGAAGTCAAAAGGGCGGCTGGAAAAAGTCGAACAATTATTGGACCAATCAGGAGGAATTGGCAAAGACCCAAGGCTGCAAGGCGGGGTCTCGTGCGGGATCGGGCATACCCGCTGGGCGACACACGGTAAGCCTACGACTCAAAACGCGCATCCACACAGGACCGGCCATGTGGTGCTGGTGCATAACGGTATTATCGAGAACTATCATGAGATAAAAAAACGTGTGATTGCGCGCGGGCATCGCCCACGCTCGGAGACCGACAGCGAGCTTCTCGGGTTCCTGATACTGGACGAAATGAGCGATGGGTGTTCGCTTGTCGAAGCTGTGCGGCGGAGTTTTTCAGTCATTCAGGGTGCCTGCAGTGTTGTTGTCATGTCTGAGCGGGAGCCCGGTACGGTGGTTGGCGTAAGAAACGGTTCCCCTCTTGTGGTTTCAGCTGACCCAAGCGGTGGAGCAATGCTTGCCAGTGATGCCCAGCCACTGCTTGAAATCACCAGCGATGTGGTTTTCCTAGAACACGGTGATCTTGTCGTTGCAACGAAGAATGATATCTCTTTTCAAGAGCTGAATAGCGGAAAAACCGTGACCAGGCAGTCTACAAAACTGGACTGGTCAGTGGAAAAGCTCAACAAACAAGGATTCCCTCACTACATGCTTAAAGAAATCTACGAACAGCCCGCGGTTTTCGTGGATACAGTGAACGGTCTTATAGACAGGGCAAGGCCTGAGCCTTTCTCAATGGTTCCACAACCGGGTGTTGAGTTACTTGATAAGGCCAAGCGACTGATTTTAGTCGCATGCGGGACGTCCTGGCATGCAGCGCTTTTAGGAAAGTACTGGCTTGAAAGCTTGAGCAAGATTCCCGTCAGCGTAGACCTGGCAAGCGAATTCAGGTATCGGAACCCGGTGTTGTCAGACGGCACCGTGGTCATAGGGATTTCGCAGTCAGGTGAAACCGCCGATACGCTTGCCGTAGTCCGGGAATGCAAGAAACTTTGTGTTCCAACTGTAGCAATAACAAATGTCAGGGGAAGTACGCTGTCAAGGGAGGCTGATGCGGTTTTTTACACATCTGCTGGGCCGGAGATAGGAGTTGCAGCGACCAAGACCTTCACCAGTCAGTTAGTGGTCATGGTTCTGTTCGCTGGTTATTTGTATAACCGCAGCTCATCGGCAAATGCGATGCTCTTGTTTGACGAGATGATAAGATTGCCACACATACTTTCAGATTACTTGGGAAGTGAATCAGGGAAAGAAAACAGCCTACTCGAAGATGTCAAGAAAGCCGCGCGGGCATTGGTAAACTTAAGAGGTTTTTTCTTAATAGGCAGGGGTTACTCCTTTCCAATGGCGCTTGAGGGCGCATTGAAACTCAAGGAGATTGCTTACGTGTATGCTGAAGGATACGCCGGTGGCGAACTCAAGCACGGCCCGATCGCGATGATCGATAAGAACATGGCCGTGGTGGTGCTGGCGCCTAAAGATAGGTGGCGTGAAAAAACCATATCTAATTTACAAGAAGTAAAGGCCAGGGGAGCGATTGTGCTTGGGATCGGCGATGCCGCTGATAGCGAACTTAGGTCACTGTGCAATCATTGGATCAGACTGCCTGAGGTCCCCTCACCTGTGGGTGAAAACTTATTGCCATTTTTACTGGCACCGGCCATTCAGCTGCTTAGCTATGAAATCGCAGTACTGCGCGGGACGGACGTAGATAAGCCGCGAAACCTGGCAAAGAGCGTGACAGTGGAATAGACAAAAAATGTTCAAACCCGTTCTTATCGGTTTAGCAGCTGCAAGTGTCACAGGGATCCCAGCGCTCATCTCTGGTATCTTAGGTATCGCCGGCCCTTTGGGTGCTAATGCACCGATGTGGGCGCTTGCGGCTACTGCTTTCGCGTTGATTCTTCAATATGGTTTATTGCACAGGAGACGGGATTTTTCCGACTACTCAGGGCTTGCTGATTTTTTCATACACATCCATTCCGTTACATCGCCTGATTCGGCGATCAGGTGGGTTACGCGTGGTGCGATTTCACTTGCGTTTGTCATCGGAGGCGCATGCGTTGGTGCTGAAGGCCCCGCAATCGAGGTCTGTCAGGCCTTGGCCATCAGACTTAGAACTCGCGCATCGCGCAGATTCGAGCAGATCAGGCGCACTGATGCCGCATCCGCCTTGGCGGCTGGTGTTTCAGCTGTTTTCGGCGCGCCGTTTGCGGCAGTGCTGCTCCCGGTAGAACTTGACATTGGCGGGAGGCATATTTCAGTTGTCGTGAGCGCGCTTACGGCTTTTGCCTGCTCGAAATATTTGTCATTAGGCATGCTGAGCGGCACCCCAGGCTGGGGAAACACGTTTAGGTTGAATGAGACATTATGGGAAGTGCTTCTGGTAATTGCGTGTATTTTATTTGTCTGCAGCGTGCTTGGAATAATTTTTATCCGTTTTGCATGGTATACCGAGACGTCTATGGCCAGTTTTTTCCGAACCAACGGAAAGAGAATGATCATAGGTGGTGGCTTTATTTTCCTAATAGGCTGGGTTTATAAAGAAGGTTACAACACCCCAATACTTTTACTTCAAAAGGCGATCATCCTACAGGATATGGCCCCACAGATCTGGTTACTTGTTTTTTCCATGCTCCTTTCGGTAGCGATGGTAATGGCGGGATTTGGCACCATAGGCTTGTTTTCCCCTATATTCGCGATTGGCGGCCTGATCGGAGTTGGCAGCGCAGGATTTGTTCTTAATGACCCGCATGGTTTTGCGGCGATTGCTGGGCTTGTGGGCGGCGCTACCTTTCTCGGGGCGGTGCTGGGTGCCCCGATAGCAGGATCAGTTCTTGTTTTTGAACTCAGCCACAATGTCAATGTCCTGGTGCTTTCGCTGATTTCCAGCTTGATTGCCGCTAAAGCGGTGAAAATGATTTTTGGCCACGCCTTGATCGATAGGGACCTGGAGAGAAGAGGGATGCCTCTGGTGAATGGCAGGGCGACAACCATATTAAACTCGATATCGGTCAAAGACGCCATGGTCACTGATCATGAAGTTGCTCATGAGTACCAGCTTGTTTCCGAACTTTATGAAAAAATAGAAAAGTCACGTTACCCATTTTTTCCCGTTGTCAGCACACAGGGAGTTTACAAGGGCTTGCTGACGACGGACATGGTTGAGGAAGCTGCGCAGACACAAAAAAATGATCCCACTTCTCGCTCTTCGCTGGAAAAGTTATTGGACGCGAAAGATCTGCTTTACAGAGCAGGTCTCCATGTCCCAACCGTGCATATAAATGATTGCCTTTCGGTGACCTCCGGCCTGTTCAGCGATATCCCATGTATAACGGTGCTAACCGATGACGAAAAAGTGGCTGGCTTGCTTTTCGTCTACAACGTGAGGCTTGCTTATGATAGGGAGGTGGCACGCCGGTCGCTTGTGCCTGAAAACATTGGGACCGGACGCCATAATGATGAAGATGACGACAGCGCTGAATAATAGCTCAACTGATGGTTGATAAACGCAGCTAGAAATGGTTTGTTTTGGCGATGGCTGATTTTGGTCTTGTTTCACTTAAAGGGCTTAATGACAGGCAAAAGCAAGCTGTACTTATAACCGAAGGCCCGCTGATCGTGCTTGCCGGGGCTGGTTCCGGTAAAACAAAGATGCTGACGTCACGTATTTGCTACCTGATCGAGACCTGCGGTGTGCGGCCCGAGAACATTCTTGCCGTCACTTTCACAAACAAAGCGGCTGGGGAAATGCGTGAACGCGTGGAGCGCACTCTTTCGGCTTCGCCTGGCGGTTTCCGTGGCAGGGCTGAGATAGGGACTTTCCATTCCATATGCGTCCGCATGCTGCGCGCCGAGGCTGACAGGACGCCATTTACAAAGCCATTTGTAATATATGATGATGCCGATCAGCTCAACCTTGTCAAAGAGGCGATGGAAAAGCTTGTCATCGATGACAAAGCATTCAGCCCCAAGGCGATACAAGTAGCGATAAATCGCGCGAAATGTGATGCAAAGGAGCCGCAGGATCTCGCTTGCGAGAAATATGATTTTTTCGGTAGGCAGGTGGTCAGGGTTTTTACGCAATACCAGAAGGACCTTTTGTCAAACAATGCCCTGGATTTCGGCGAGATCATCTGCATGACTTACCGCATGTTGCGAGATCATGAGGATGTGCGGAGTAAGTACCAGGACCGCTTCCGCTTTATTCATGTCGATGAGTATCAGGACACCAACAAGGCCCAATATCTTTTCATATCCATGCTCGCTGGCCCACGCTTCGGAGGCCATTGCAACATATGCGTGGTTGGTGACGAGGACCAGTCAATTTACGGGTGGCGAGGTGCTGATCTAAGAAACATACTGGACTTTGAGCATGATTTCACGGGCACCAAGGTTGTCAAGCTAGAGCAAAACTATCGTTCCACAAAAACTATAATAACCGCTGCCAGCAACCTGATAAGCAATAATAAATTACGCAAGGATAAGGTGCTTTGGACCGAGAACAGCCATGGCCTGCCGATCAAAAGGATCTCCGTTCCAGATGAGCGCGCGGAAGCCACAGCGGTGGTAGCCGAAATAAAACACAAAATGACTAATGACGGCTACGCGCATACAGACTTCGCTGTTT
>CAYHPW010000072.1:0-11860 GCA_964358645.1 uncultured Bacteriovoracaceae bacterium
CAACCCAAATACTGGCAGGCACCCGTCTGCTTTTTTTTAGGCGTCTAAGTCACAGACCAAGTACTACAATGATTAGACAATACTCCTAATTTGTTATATATTTTAGGAGCATGTACCAAAGGCTTATTAATATAACGTTATTAAAGAGTTTTTTTCTGTTTGGGGCGCGCGGAACCGGTAAATCCACATGGCTTCAGAAGATTCTGCCGTTGGAAAATACGCTCGTTTTTGATCTCCTGGATGCCGATCTTGAGGACCGTCTTCAACGCGATCCGTCCCTGTTTAGCTCGACTTTGCTGGCCAACGAGCGATCAAAGGAGTGGGTGTTGATCGATGAAATTCAAAAAGTCCCATATCTATTGGATGAGGTGCATCGATTTATTGAGCGAAAGAAACTCAAATTCGCCCTGAGTGGGTCCAGTGCACGCAAGCTTAAACGAGGCGGGGCCAACCTGCTTGCAGGCCGTGCCCTATTAAACCATCTCTTTCCGCTCACCCACCGCGAGCTGGGGGAAGATTTTGATCTTTCAACCGCGATCCATTGGGGAGGGTTGCCTGCAGTTATCAATACGACCGACAACGATATAAGAAAACAAATGCTGCGTACTTACGCATTAACTTATTTGAACGAGGAGATAAAAGCAGAGCAAATTGTTCGCAACCTGAACCCATTCCGCAAGTTTCTGGAAGTCGCTGCTCAAATGAACGGAGAACCGGTGAATTTTTCGAAGGTCGCCAGGGATGTTGGTTCTGACTACAAGACGGTTCAAAATTATTATCAGATATTGGAGGATACATTGATGGGGTTTTTCCTGGAGCCCTATCATCCTTCGGTGAGAAAGCGGCAGAAACACGCGCCTAAATTTTATTTTTTTGATATCGGCGTCACGCGGGCGCTCAGAAACGTCCTGAATGAAATTACGGAGCCGGGTAGCTACGGTTATGGAAAAGTTTTTGAGCATTTTCTCATCCTTGAGATTTTTCGCCTGAACGATTATTTACGTAAGGATTTTCAGTTCTCTTTTTTGCGGCTCAATGAGCAAAGGGAAATCGACCTTATTATTAAAAGACCTGGTGAAAAGCTCGCATTGGTAGAAATAAAGTCCACCCGGGAAATCCGCCGGGATCACGTGGCCGGCGTGGAATATTTCTTAGATATTTTTAAAGGATCAGAGGGGTTTTGTCTGAGCCAAGATCCTATCGCGAGAAGGATCGGCAGAGTTGAATGCCTTAATTGGATCGATGGAATCAAAAGAATCGGTTTAAACAGCCATTAACTTTGCGAACCGCTGTGCGCCTAACTACGCGCCCTGCGCCTTTGAATTTTAAAGCAGATTTTGTATTACGCCCCTTGCGCTGGCGGGATCTGCATCGCTAGATACGTCTGTATGCCGATCTGTTTTATCTGCTCAAGCTGCGCTTCAAGCCAATCGATATGCGCTTCCTCATCCTTCAATATCAGATCCAGGATCTCGCGTGAGCCGTTGTCGCCGACTTCGATACATGTTTTGATTGCCAAGTTGTATACTCTGACAGCCATAAGTTCAGCGTTGAGATCGTTTTGAAACTGGTTTTCAACCTTATCCGCGATTTGTATTTCCTTGAGCTTGCTAACCGTTGGTTTAGTATCGAGGAAAAGGATGCGCTCGATAAGTCTTTCGGCATGTTTCATTTCATCAATTGCACGCTTCATTATGACACCGTGGAGTTTCTGATATCCCCAGTTGGCGCACATTTCAGCATGCACGACGTATTGATTGATTGCCGTAAGTTCGTCGGCTAGCAAATCATTAAGAGAGACTAATACTTGTTCGTTGCCTTTCATAATTAAGCTCCTTCAAAGGTGAAATACTATACCTGAGAGACAGCAAAATTCCATATTATTTTATACTAAAAACGCTGGGCATTAATCGCCAGCATTCTTACCAGTACGCTCCACACACCTCACTCGCTATCTATTTCCTTTTCGACTAGCTTGTCGAGTTTCCTGTAAATGGTGCGTGAGTTGATGCCAAGAAGTCTTGCTGTCATGTTCTTATCACCTTCCGTGGCTTCAAGTGTTTTACGGATGAGCAGCTCTTCAACCTGCTTTAATGGCGCTCCGATTGGAACTTCTATCGTTGAAAAATCCTGCCCCCGCACGCCACGCGCCGAAGCACCGGGCATAGCATCCCCACCAAGCTCCACCAGGTGTGATGGGAGGTCAGAAATACAAATCTCCTGACTATTACAAAACACCACCGCTCTTTCGATTATATTGGAAAGCTCTCTCACATTGCCGGGCCAGGAATGCGCCATCAGAATACGCATGGTCTCCTCACTTATACTGACAATGGACTTCTGATGACGATCACAGCTCTTAAGCAGGAAATATCTGGCCAGCTCCGGAACATCATCCATCCTGTCGCGGAGTGGCGGAACTTTTATTTCTATGACTTCAAGCCTATAAAGAAGATCCGCCCTGAATTGCCCTAGCTTCACGCTTTCCTTGAGATTACGGTTCGTGGCCGCTATTACCCTTACATCGACCTTCTGCGATCGCGTAGCACCGAGACGCCTCACCTCGCCTTCCTGAAGGACTCGGAGTAATTTACCTTGAAGAACAAGCGGCATATCGCCAATCTCGTCAAGGAGAAGAGTCCCACCGTTTGCGGCTTCAAAAAGCCCGGGCTTTACAGCACTTGCCCCGGTAAACGCACCTTTTTCAAAACCAAAGAGTTCTGACTCAATAAGATTTTCAGGCACAGCCGCGCAATTCAAGGCTATGAATTTTTCACCCAATCGCGCGCTACCCGAATGGATGCATCTTGCGACTAGCTCTTTTCCGGTTCCGCTCTCACCACTTATAAGCACCGTTGCAACAGTGGGAGCCACCTGCTGCATCAAAGCACGAAGCTGCTGCATCGGCTTTGACTGACCGATAAGACTGCCATCAAGTGCGGCATGCATGTTCCCTATACGCTCCTCCGCTTTAACGCGCTTAAGAGCAGCATCAATAGAAGACAAAAGAGCATGCTTCTTAAACGGCTTGGTTAGAAAATCCACGGCGCCGAGCTTCATAGCCCAAACCGCGTCTTCCACACGGCCATAAGCTGTCATTAGAACCACCGGAGTCTTGTCACTGCATAATGAAAGAGCTTTCAGGAAGTCAAGCCCACCAAGCCTTGGCATCCGCACATCCGACACCACGACATCAAACTTGGCCGCGTGTTGATTGCTGACCGGCCTGAGACGATCAAGTGCATAATGACCATCAACGGCGGTCATGACTTCGTGACCGGAGAGTTCCAGTATTTTTTTCGTGGACTCAAGCGCCTGGGCGTCGTCATCCACAAGAAGTACTTTAGCCATTTCTTATAACCTCACCGTCATCGACATCAGCGTGCGCATATTCAGCGCTCAAAACCGCCGAGGCCGGAAGCATGATCTCAAAACACGCCCCCGATTTATCAAGTCTATCAGACCTATCAATATATGCTATCGTGCCGCCATGGTCCTCGATGACTTTTTTTATGAATGAAAGCCCAAGACCCGTTCCCTGTGCTCTTGTAGTCATAAACGGCGTGAAAAGTTTTGAACGGATCCCCTCCGGAACCCCGGGGCCATTATCCTCTATGCGCACCCACACTTTTCCTGAATCAGTATTGCCCATTGACCAGAAAATGGACCCTTTTGATCCGCCGCTGGCGGCTTGTTCACTATCGTGTTCAACAGTCAGGGCCTGGATAGCGTTCTTAAAAAGATTGCCAAAGACCTGCTCCAGTAAATCACGATCAGCTTGAATGGAAAGCACTGACCCGGTTTCCCTCTTCCAATCTACGCATATCTTTTCTGCCTGGCAAATCGTAGCATAAGTGGCCAGGACCGATTCAATCACGTCACCCAAATCCAAAACAATCCTTTGCCCGGAAGAAAGGCGAGAAAGCTTCAGATAATTCCCAGTGATATTCTCCAGCCTGTCGACAGCACAAAGTATAGATTGCAGGGATTGCTTGAGCTGCATGTCTCCGCTTCCCTGGGCCAACTCGGATGCCATCTCGGCTTCCAGGCCTATTGAATGAAGAGGGTTCCTCACTTCATGCGCGACCTGAGCGGACATTCTGCCAACCGCGGCGAGATTTTCAGCATGCCTGAGTCTTTCCTGCATCTTCACATCATCAGTAAGATCATCAAGAACAATGATAGCCCCGCGTGGCAGGTTCCCCTCCTGCCTGAGCGGCATGATATGTCCGCCATAAATCCTGTCAGACACAAGCTGCTGTTCCACCTTCCGCGCGCTATTGTTGTCGTTATTGAATTCAATCCATGTCTGTCTGAAGCACTCCATCGCACTCCACGAAAAAAGATCCGATCCGATAACTTGCGAGGCATCCGCGCCCAGCCAACGCGCCGCTACCGGGTTACACTGCGTGATGTTTCCTTCTGTATCTGTAACAATTAGGATTGATTCGATGCTGTCGAGTACGTTTTCATTAAGCGCGCCCATCTCGCGAAGAAGGCGGTTTTGTTCCTGCAGCCTTGCCTTCTGCGCATCAACTATTTTCTCCCGTTCAAGCAAGGCGGTTGCCATTCTGTGGAATTCCCGCGCAAGCTGACTCACCTCGTCTTTCCGTACAAGAGGGATTTCAGGAACCATGGCCTTATCTTCCTTGCGCAGTCCACGTCTGGCGATATTCCCGGCTAGCTTGGTCAGCTCTCCAAGCGGCCTCAATGCACGCTCGCCGAACCACAGAAAGAACAGCGACAAAACAACAACAACGATCAGGACAATTTCAAGACCAGTCATCAGTTCCGACATACGCGACTGGGCTTGCGCGAACGTCTTTCTTTGAACTCGCTCGTATTCTACGCCAGCCCACTGGGCAAGCCTGGAGAATTCATCCAAACCGGACGACCACCGGGGATATAAATCTGAAGCAGCAGCTTCATCCCCGCGCTCCAAAGCTTCGTATAATTTAGCGCCGTCAGCCTTTAAATCAGAAAACACCTGCACTATTGAATTCGACCACTGCGACCATCTGGCAGAGGATGATTCCTTGAATGATTCATCATTGATGAACTCCCCAACCTTCGCGATCTCATTCTCAAGCACGCCTTCTATCCAGCGCTGCATGGGTCGCGGCCTCCATCGCGGGTCCGGCCAGTGAGACCGCCCAAGCCCGCGCTCAGCCTCACGGCGAAACAGCACGACATCGGATTGCATCTGAGTAAAAAGTCTACTTAATGGTATTGAAAGACGGTTTACCCCGTCAAGCATGCGTATCATATCATGCACGCGATAGAGGCTAATGCTGGAACCCAAAATTGAAAGCACAACAAGCGAGCCAACAAAAGTCAGTACGCGAAAACGAAGCCCAAAACGAAGTTCTGATCTGCTTTCAGAATGTTTTAAATCCATCCAAGTACTACTATACGGACTTTTACACCTTTGTTTCAAGTCTTGGATAAACAGGCTTTGGTTGTGCGGGCCGGTACCCAGTTTCCGCCCATCTGAGCGACTTGATTGAGCCCATCTCGACATTCAGCTGCCTGAAAACCTCAGGCATTCCAAATGGAAGAACCGGGTTCAACGCTGTCGCTATCCACCTAAGGCCTTCCAAAAGCGTGTATATCACTTCGCGCAACTCTCCTAAGCCCTGCTGTTGCGATTGCTTGGCAAGATTCCATGGTTTGGTCTTATCTATGTATAAATTAAGCAATCTTGATCTTGCCATACATGCAGAAACATAAGCAGACGGGTCAATGTCATCCAATGCCTGCTTCAGAGCCTTGGGTAATTCCTCAAACGATCGCCTCACTTCTGTGCTATGACTCAAATCTGCTGGCGCGGAAATATCCTGGTCTGGGAAATACCGGCCAGCCATACTAATAGAGCGGTTCACCAGATTGCCAAAATCGTTTGCCAAATCCGCATTGTACTTATTGAACAAAGCATCGAACGCAAAATTGCCGTCTTGTGAAAACTGATTCTCAGCCAGCATGTAATAACGGAAAGCATCCGCGCCTGTAACAGCCATCACCTCGTCAGGCGTCACGATATTCCCGGCACTTTTTGAAAGTCTGTCTCCATGTAATGTAATAAAGCCATGCGCGAAAACACGCTCTGGTAGCGGTAGGTCAAGCGCCATGAGCATGGCAGGCCAATAAACACAGTGAAATCGCGAGATGTCCTTACCAATTATATGAACCTTCGCAGGCCACCTGGCATCAAAGGCCGAAGCATTCGCACTTGATGGATCCTTCAGTTTAAACTCCATGCCGGCGGCAGTCAGGTAATTAATAAGGGCATCAAACCAGACATAAACAACATGCTTGTTGTCAAACGGTAGTGGGATCCCCCAGGTGAACGTGGACCTCGATACCGAAAAATCCTTGAGCCCGAGTTCTATGAAATTAACAATCTCCGCGCGTCTGTACTCAGGCTGGATGAAATCAGGTCTGTCTTTGAACAATTTAAGAAGCTGACCTTGATACTTCGAAAGCCTGAAAAAATAATTTTCTTCTGAAATCCACTTCGGCGCCTTGCCGTGCGCCGGACACAAACCATCCTTTAAATCCTTCTCGGTGTAAAAAGCTTCACATCCTTCGCAATAATGCCCTTCATACCTGTCTTTATAAATATCTCCGTTGTCAAAAGCCTTTTGCACGAGCTTCTGGACAACCCATTCATGATCCTTGTCTGAAGTACGTATAAATCTGTCAAAACTGATGCCCATCTGCCTTAAAACGCGTTGGATATCCTCAGACATTCGGTCACAGTAGGCGGCTGGCGAAAGGTCCATCGCCTCCGCAGCCCTCTGTACCTTAATTGAATGCTCATCCATTCCGGTAACAAAAAAAGTATCATGACCAAGCGCTCTAAGCCCTCTTACTAGCCAATCCGCACCAAGGCATTCCCACGCCCACCCCACATGAATCCTGGAATTAGGATAAACAATCGCTGTTGTTATGTAGTCTACCTTCATAAAGCGCCTCCATACATAGAGATGGCACAGCTCTTATACATTGCCGTAAAAAACTATCCTCAAGGATAGCTTCTAGCAAGCCGATAAATAATAGACGGAGGGGGGGATTTGTGGATCCCAGACGGCCAGCATACAAAATAGCATTTATACTAGACGACAGACTTCCTAAGCAAAAATCAGCCGTTCTCATGTCACACGTAAATGCAATCCGCCAATTAGGCGAAGTACAGTTGTTTAAATGTGAAAAAACGGAAAGCGACTTGATAAACATCTTCACGGAGAATCAGTTCCACCTGATTTTAGCACCCTGGCATAAGTATCTTACATGGAGCCGGCTTGAAGCTCTATATGGACTGAACCGCACAAGCGGGCCGACTTTTGCCGGCTATCATTGCGAACTCATCTCTCTTAATGAACAACCCCCATATTTGCGGACAATCCTCCTTGATTTTTCGGCGCCTTCAACAAGCGAAACCGTTCTAACGGTGAGATCACTCATTAATGACATTAGCAGGTCCGGGATAAAATCATTGCTGTCACACAGTACAACAATATATCAAGACACTTGGGCTGGCCCGCAATCACTCGGGAACAAACTCGACTCAGTCATGAGGATCCCTGAAATCACCAATTACCACTGGACCCGCAGGAGCACTGCTTTAAGAATATGTATCTGCGCACTGTGGAGCCTTGTATATGAGGAAGGGCCAGGTAAGACCGAGCGTGAAAACAGCGGCATTCCCAGAGCTGATTTTCAGATAGCCGCTGACACAAACTGCCTGATTATGAGAATATGCTACTACATGCCGTCCTGGTCACCAAAGGCTGCGCTTCAAGAGTTTTGGCCGGATGGCGGCAGGCCCGCCGCTCCTTCCCAGCTCCTTGCGAGATATTCCGACTTTCTGCGCGTGCACACGATAGTTGAAGCCGGGGATGTCGAGATCACCGCCGCGCTCTTTAGGTCAGGGATGTCTGAAAAAAAACCAGGTCACATTCACACCCTATGGGTTGAACCAATATCAGCCAGGATCGTAAGGGAGCTCCCGTTTTCAAATCCCCTAAAAGATCCAGCAATGAAACCATTAATAACAAACACTGCACAAGAAAACGCAATACCTCAAGCAGCTGGAGATTCAAGGCTTGCAAAGCATTCTGAGAATGACGAGGAAAAATACCAGCTGATACAGGAGGCCGCAGAAAAAGTCCGTGCCTTAAAAAATCTTCTTAACGACCGGGAAAACAAGATCATGGAAATGCGGAGCGGCGGCATAAGCACAGCAAAACTCCCACCGCCTCCTGGGCCTGAAAATCTTGTTGAAGCGCTGCGGGAGCATTTGGTTGAATCAATATTAAAGATAAAACAATTCGAGCAGGAACTCACCTCACTTGAAGCCAATGGTGCGGCAAAAAATGAAATTGAATCACTTCACGTAAAAATCACCAACCAGACGAAAAAAGAACAGGTATGGATAGATAAACTTGAACGCGTTATTGGGGCATATCGTGAAGCATGTCATGGAGCATGCCACAAACTTAACGAGGAAAACGGGAATTTATGCCAGTTCAAAGGCCAAAAGACATAAGCAAATACTTCAGAGCTAACATAAGGAACCTCAAGCCAGGCATGACTGTACCGGTTGATATCCATCTATACTTCGCCCAAAACGACCATCTAGTGCTTTTAAGGCACGCGAACGATGTTTTGTCAGAAACATTCATAGGCAAATATGTTAAACGCGATCTCGATATCTGGATCAACAACGACGACAGGGAAGCCTGGGATAAATACATAACAGGTGAATATGAAAACATAAAAATCAATCGTCAAAAAATGGAAAAACCAGAGCCTGACAAATTAAAGCCTTTGATAGTCGAGGAAAAAATAGAATACGTGCAAGGCAACGCCAAGTTAGCGCGCAGCGCGGACCTAATATCAGTGCTTGACGAGGCAAATAACGCCAAAAATGACATACAATATCAGCGCAGCGCAAGCGTCGCCGTTGAAAAATCACGCGAACTCTTCGGCCAGGTCACGGCGGCAGTCGACGTCGCAACACAAAACACCGCAACAGACCATGCCAAGGCCGTAGTGTTTGACATACTTGATAATGTCGCGGGCAATACGGCAAAAACAATGGTCAATGAACTTTGGGAAATGACTGCAACCGACAAAGAACTACGCCACGGTACCAATGTTGCCACTTATGCTGTCATCCTAGCCCTTGCTTTCGGACGTGTTGAATATCCGGTTATATGCGACATAGCGCTAGCAGGGTTGCTACACGACATCGGGGTATCACAGATACCATTTGACGTAGTAAGAACCCCAACAAGATCCCTCACCCCCATACAGCTCCGGACATTCTCATCACATGTTGATGAGAGCATACGGCTGATAGAAATGTTCAACACGCTTACTCCAGCACGCGTGAAAACAATCATCATGCAACATCATGAGAAATTCGACGGAACCGGCTATCCACAGGGACTGGATGGGTTCAAAGTCCTGGACCTCGCTCAAGTACTGTCAATCGCGAATTTGATAGATTCAGTAAGCAGTGGCTACTGGGATGGCAAAACCAGGACACTCCAGCAAACACTTTCGACTATCGTGAAATTCGAAAAAATCAGCACATTCCCGGAATACTTCAATCCCGAGGTGTTTGACGCCGTGTTGGCCTGGGCAAAAAACCCTGATGCCAAAGAGATAAAAAAAGCAGCTGAGCCAGCCAGCGAGATCGTTCAGGAACAAGCTAAATCAATAGTAAAAGAAAAACAAAGCGCCTAAGCCGCTGCTGCCTCATCCGCTACTAAACTTATAAGAAGACCTTTAACAATACCTGCTACCGCGTCAACATATGCTGCTTTCTTATCAGTGCTTTTATGTGAATCCTCAACACAAAGCGCGCCCATCACCTCACCATCCTGGTAAATATTGACAGAAATCCAGTCTTTTCCCTGGGCTTGCTGCCACTTACCATCAGGTTCACCGGAACCGCTGGCGAAAGACCAGCCATCAGAAGTCTTGATCCAAAGTTCAGTAAGACACCCATGACATGATATCGATACGTGGTTACAGAACCGCCTGCCGGCTTCTTCCAGTGTCAACTCCTTCTGCCTGGCTAGTTCTGACAATATGAATGCCGCCGCCATGGGGCTAAAGACCGTAGCAGCATTTTCAAGGACATGCTGTTCATCAGTATTGTTAGTAATAATTACCCTGTCACCTGCTTCTAGTACTGTGGAATTATCAACATCATATGTTGATGAATCCCTCCGAATGACTTTATTCCTTGAAGCATTGATCGCGGCGAGAATTTTCTTTGCGCCATCGGAGTCAACCGCCAATCTCAGGACGCCGGATTCATCACAAGAAATCTTTGAACCGTAATCATGTTCTTCGTATATGAAAGAAAGCTTTGGTTTTTCACCTATAAAAAGCCATAACCCATCCTCGAAGCGTGGCAACAGCCCGCTAAACATCCAGCAGCCCTCTTCTTTAATGTAAAGGCTACCGTTGCCAATATCTGGCTCCCATCGCCACATGAGCTCATTTATCGCCACACCTTCCACCCTAACCCACTGGCCATCGCTAGGGCCTGGCCCGGCTAATCTTACCGCCCATTTATTCATCACCATGACCGGCTTGCGGTCCTCAAGAAACCAGCAATCACTTTCGATCACGAGAGGATCGGCATAGATGACGTCAGAAGCAATCTGTTGCTGATAACGCCACTGGCGCTGATCGGACCCCATACCACGATCCCCTTCACCGCCGTCAAATTGTTTTGCCCTATTGGTCATGTTTTGCATGAACTTGCTTATCTTGTTCAACATGTCGCGAGTTGAATCAGAATTCCGTGCGACACATAGAGTCCCGCTGAAATCAACGACGATTTTCCTGGCCACAAGCTTGAATTCATCTTGGTCATCAGAATCGTAATAAGCAAGTTCAGGCTGTTTACCAATGAACGTCCACATCCCATCGCGGTAATAAGGCTTATTGCCTATAAAAGCCCAGAAACCTGGTCTCTCGCCAAACAATCCTGTGGCTCCCTCAAACGGCTGCCACTTCCATGAAATATCATCCTCCGACGCTCTGTCTTCTATCTCAAGCTCTGACCACTGGCCGAGAGCCGGAGGCGGGCCCTTTAGCTGGACCACCCAGCGTCCACCCATTTTCCGCGCGCGCGAGCCAGCAGCAAATGACCAGCAGTCAAACCCTGTATTAAGTGGCTCTATAAATTCAACGCCACCACGGCCCTTTTTCACATCAGCATTGACGATATTTTGTTTCCTATTTGAAGCCTTTATTTTTTTCTCTGCTTTCCGCCATGAAGCTAAAGACGTTTCATCAGACTCGGCGCTTTCCGCCAACAAAAATGCGTGGCGCTCCAATTTCGATATAAGCACGTTCGTTTCTATCGGCTCCGTTATGATCTCGTTACAGCCCACGGCCTTTAACTTGGCGATCACACCGGTGCTCTGTATAGAACACATCACGACAACACGTATATGACCCTTAGCGATCCTCTTTTTTAAATTCTGCATCGACGAAGCAATACTAGTGACATCAACTTCTTTGGTCACAGCTATTGCCAAAATACAGTGCTTTAAGCGTTGAGCTACATAGGCTACGGCTTCAATGTTCTGAAATTCGATGAATTGCAGTTTTGAAGTCTCAGAGCGCACCTCGCCTGCTGCCTTAAGAGAAGCGCTCGCCTTGTCGGCCAGAACAGGGACCTTCTTATCCTCGAGCACTAGCTCATCCAGTTGAAACATAATACCTCTTAATTGAATCGGCTTATGGCCGCACTGGCTTGAGCGACGGTTTTATGACAGTGTTTTAGGAGCAGGAGATCTGGCCGGAAGATTTGAGGAAATTAGTCAGTGAA
>CAYHPW010000073.1:0-11705 GCA_964358645.1 uncultured Bacteriovoracaceae bacterium
GATTGGAATTACACGATTTTTTCATGACCATAATTGTTCAACTTATTTTTTCGCCCGTCCTAAGCATACTTCCTTGCGTACCCCTTCAGCACCTCGCGCATCATCCGCTGATACTTGCCGCCAGGAACCAGCTTGGCCTTGGCTTTGAAAAACTCGACAGTTTCTTTTTCTAGTTCAATCGTGACCCTTTCCATCTCGGATTTCGGCAAAAGCTCCTCAGGAGGGGGCAGAAAGTCAACCACCCGCTTTAGGTTACCAACAGGCATGTCTTTATCCGTTCTCTTTGACATAAAAGACCTTTCCTTTTCTCCAGTATCCGGCGCCAATCAGCCGCACTCGCTTCCAGCGCATGGTAAATCGCACCGTCAGAATCTTCCCTTTGATGGCTCCGATGCAAAAAATACCGTGACTCCCTATCGCTATGGGCTGCGTCTATGGCGATCAGGCGCCATGGGTCCGCGAAAACCAGCGCAGCCATACGGAAGTCAATTCCATGTTTGCGAATATTCTCACTTTCCTTCTCTTGATCCCACTCGAACTTACCAAATATGGCGGTTACGCCCATGTGTATTATATTACGTATAACAATATGTATGTCAATTGATTCGTCATCGGTGCTTGTTTCTAGTTCCCACGGTTCCGAGCACTCATTAAACTGATTTCCACTATCACCCCACTCTCTACAAAATTGAACTAATATTTTAGTTGAGTATAACTAACTTCTTAGTTATTATGGTCACAACAGGGAGAAATGTTGTGAAAAGGACCAAAGCTGTTTCTAAAAAAATGCTCACAGATGTGGAATTAGAACTCATGAACATCCTCTGGCACTTGGGCGAAGGCTCGGTTTCTGATATTTTGGAACAGCTCCCCGCTGCACGAAGTCTTGCCTACACGTCAGTATCTACCATTCTACGAATCCTTGAGCAAAAAGGCGTTTTGAAGGCTCGCATAGAAGGTCGGGGGCATATTTATGTCCCGGCGCTCAAGAAGTCGGATTATGAGGCGAAAGCAGTCAAGCACATCGTCGAAAAGATTTTCGCTGGCACTCCCGTCGCCCTGGTTCGCCAGTTACTCGACTCAGTTGATCTTGGCAAAGAAGAGATTAAGGAACTCAAAAGCCTCATTTCTAGAACGAGAGACAAGAAATGAGTCCCGCCCAAGTCCTATCCACTTACCTGACGTTGAACCTACTGGTCGCGGTTGCATTCCTTGTCATGAAGGCTTTTTCGGAAATGGGAATCCACTTCGGTAAGGTGGCCAGTGGCGGGCGGTACTGCGGCTTCACTACATTGTGCTCTCTATAATTTTTGCGCTTATTGCCGTCCATCCTTTATAAGGTCTTCAGTAATTCGATAACATGAAACACCTCAACACCATTGGCTGAAATGTACTCTTTCTTTCCAGAGAGATGGACTTGTACGGCCCTGGCCGAAGGAAACCGGCTCTTAAGATAGACTAGCCCTTTTGAAATCTCGGCATCTGCGTGTTTTGCTTCTAAGAGAAGTGTCGGCTTGCCGTTTTCTAGCACGACGAAGTCGACCTCGCGGCCATATTTATCGCGAAAAAAGCGTAATTCAAGATTTCTGCCTTTGATATCCTGCTCTTGATAAATCCATTTAATCAGGTGACCCGCTACAAAATTTTCAAATCTCGGCCCAACTTCATGTACGGCGTTCCAGTCGTAGAAGAAAACCTTCCGCTCCTTCTTAATGGCCTTGATTCTTGGTGGACCAAAAGGAAGCACTCTGAAAACCGCGTAGAGTCGTTCAAGCGCATCGATCCAACGCGAAAGAGTCTTGTGAGCGATCTGCAAATCTTCATGGAGCGCATTGATCGATAGCGTCCCTCCAACCGTTTCAGGCAGACGGTTGAACAAGATCTCCATGGTCCCGAGATCAACGATTTGTTCGTTGGTCGCCACCTCCTGGCGAATGATGCGTTCGCGATAGGAGCGTGACCATCGGTTACATTTGGCCTTTGACTGAGCCAAGAAGGGCTCAGGAAATCCAGATAACTCAAAGAGATGAAGAGCGTCGACCTGAGTTTTCATTCCGAGTTCGCGAAAAGAAAGCGGCATCAGCCTTAGAAAATGATACCGGCCTTGAAGGCTGTCGCCCCCCTTTCGAAGAATGTCTAGCCGGGCGCTCCCGGTCACCAGTATTTTCTGGCTGTTGCCAAACTGGTCGTATAATCCCTTCAGATAATTCCGCCATCCGCGGAATTTATGAATCTCGTCGAATATCCAAAGAGAGCAACGCTTATAGTTTCGATCCAAAATTCGTGTGCGATCCGAGTCAATATCCCAGTTCATGTAATCGGCATGGGGATCGAGGGATTTCACTAGTGTGGTCTTTCCGACCTGCCTCGGTCCAGCTAGAAATACCATTTTCTCTTTGAGGTCCTCAACTACTTGGACAGTCAGCGCTCGCTTCATACCCTATGAGGGTATGAGAAAATTATGACCGGTGTCACAATCAGTCGAGGAAATTAGGTGGTACACAATGGTGGAAATTCGGCAATAGGACGGAAGGGCGTCATGGTAATTGGTGAACAGCACTTTCCCAAATGAAAACATAGGGCGGTATGATGATGTACCTTAGGGAGATGTTTACCTTCCTATCTCTGCAACTACCAGGAACGTCCTGAAGTGTTGGTCATCATATTTTTCCTACGTTTCCAGGCCCTGTTTCTTAATAAATTATCCACCCCGATGTGGTTGATTATCATGATAATCAACTGGACTACGGAGGAATTTAGGTTATCCTGGTTTCATGTCATTTCAACGACATCTTAACTTGCAAGCGGCCTTAAGGGATAAGTCACATTTTTTGTTTGGGCCACGTGGTGTTGGAAAAACGACGCTGATTCGCGAGACCCTTTTGAATAAGTGTCAGTTTATTTCACTTTTGAGGTCACAGGAGCGTATGCGTCTTTTGGAAGATCCATCTTACCTTAGGAAAATGCTTATCCCTGGTCA
Source organism: uncultured Bacteriovoracaceae bacterium (assembly GCA_964358645.1). Lineage (GTDB taxonomy): Bacteria > Bdellovibrionota > UBA1018 > UBA1018 > UBA1018 > JBBTDV01. Next base: position 2,981 of record CAYHPW010000073.1, read on the forward strand.
AAAAAGCGTGGTGATCGACGAAATTCAAAAAATTCCGGGCTTGCTCGATGAAATACAGGATTTGATCGAAGAAGAGAAAATTAAATTCTTGCTGACTGGCAGCAGTGCGAGAAAGCTAAAACGACATTCTGCTAACCTACTAGGCGGGCGCGCTAGAGTGCTAGAAATGTTTGGAATCACACATGCCGAATCACAGAAGATCCCACTAGAGCGGAAACTCCAGTTCGGATCACTGCCAGCCGTTATATTAAGCAAAGATCCTTGGGAAGACCTGAAGGCTTATACGGATACTTACCTAAAAGAGGAAATCGAAGAAGAAGCGGCCGTCCGAAATTTAGGCCAGTTCTTGCGATTCTTAAGGGTGGCGGCTTTACAATCTGGTCAGCTTTTGAATTACGCCGCAGTCTCCAGTGACTCCGGAGTATCAGAAACAACGGTTCGCTCTTACTTCGAAATCTTAAGTGACACGTTGATCGGAACCGCACTCGAACCATGGCGCGAGTCCAAAAAACGCAAAGCCATTCAAACGGTTAAATTTTTCCTTTTTGACCCAGGTGTTCAAGCAGCGATAATTGACAGGAAAACGCTAGATAGAAACAGTTCTGAATTCGGAATCGCGCTTGAGCATTGGATCCTGCATGAGTTGAGATCTTATCGAAGTTACAGGCGGACACACTGGCCTATCACATTTTGGCGTTCCACGGCGCACCATGAAGTTGATTTCTGCCTTGGCGACCGCGTGGCAATTGAAGTGAAGAGCACAAGCCGACTCACCGAGCGCCACTTCCATGGGTTAATGGCATTGAAAGAAGAGAAGGTATTTAAACGCTATTTAATGGTGTCATTCGACCAGAAAACCACCCGATGGGACCGATGGGTTGAGTGCATGCACGTGGAAAATTTCCTATTGGCACTTTCACGAGGAGAGTTTGACTGAGTTTGCCGAAAGCTCAATGAAAGCCAGCCAACTCTACTGCTTTTTCAAATACCCCCGATTGCCTGATTTTAGCGCGGCAACAGGGGGCCCTAACGAAGGGGTGGAAGCTATAACAATCCTTCATTTTGAAAGAATTTTTAGAGATTCGATCACCGATACATTTTTGCTGGGGAGACAAATCACTCGTGAATGACCATACTCTTCCTCCAATACTGCCAGGACTTCACCAAGCCATGATGGTCCGACAGAAAGAACACCTTCGAAGTCGAGTTTAATTTTCTCACCTTTTTTGGGGCGTTGATAGGCTCTTATCACCAATGCCGCCTCTCGGCCGGCCTGGCGTGACGTTAGGATTTCACCAAATTTTTCCAATCTAATTTTCATTTCAGCCCCCATACCAAGAGCGTTGCAGTGCCTTTGAGTTTGCCTAGGTCTTTTTTTAGAATTTTGTCGCAACTCCCTCCTTGGTCACCAAAGCAAATACGTCCTGCACCAGAAACACAAGCCAGACCGCGGCCATTCTCAATCACGATCGCCTTTTTAACATATTTTAGGCCGTTCCCCCTTTGTTCTGGGGCTCGTCCCGAGACAAACTTCTCAAAGGCGATTTCAATCGCCGCCTGGCCATTCGAAATTCCGGCGTTCATCTTGGCTAACGAATTAAAAATACCTTGTCCACGATCGGCTATGATGACCCAAAGGAGATTTCTAGTGACTTGGATTTCATACCAACATCCCGGAACATCTCGCCACTGGCCCAGATTATGATCAAAAGAGTTATTGCCGATTTCTCCCACCACAGAAATCAGAAGAGGAAGATCCTCGGTGGGCAGCCCTTGCTTCACCAAAGTTCGGAGTGAACTCAAACGAGCCGTAAAGACGTCGCGTGTTTCGCACACATGACTCGCCGGATTTTTGGATAGACGAGCCGCAGATAGCCATTCAAATGCTTTCGAAAAATCAGGCATTCCCGCTAAAGCGTAAAATGTGGCGGGAGGACTTCCTCTGGACTCCAAAACTCCATCGGATACCAGTGCCCTGAGTTGGCGATGTACGGCCTGTGAAGATATACCGAGCAAGCGCGTAAGGTCAACTGGCCGAGCGGGGCCATTTGTCTCTATGATTTGAATCAGCCTGATTTTGGTGTCTGTTTTCATAGTTTATTTATAGTTTACTATAAATCATAAACTATATCAACGGCAACTGTGTTGGTGGGGTTATAATTCTATTTTGTCATTGCTCAGACAAAACAATGGGTAGCTCGAATCGCCAGACAAGATGTATCTGCCAGAAATTTTTTTGATGAACTGAAGATGGCGTAAAACCCTACATATCATCTACTATACTTTTAAGCGTGCTCTTAAGAATTAGAGACTCAAAGGAAGAAGAGCTCCATTCATTTTGCCTGGATTTTTTAAAGTTTAACAAACACTCCGCGCGCGCATCGATAATGCTCAAATCTATTCGAGCATGAAGATCATGCTTACGTCGATATGCGTCCCCAGTAATTCGCTCTCTTCCTCCTGCTGTGTATTTCTCGCGCCAAAGATATACTGATCCAGTGAAACATTATTGGCCACGCTGAGCTCAGAAGCTGAGAACTTGCCCGTGAATCCGAGCCAAATCAGCTGCTCAATTTCATTCCGATACCACCGGCTTTCATTGCGACGTTTTACGTAAATTAAATTTTCAGACATAATGCCTGCACCCGGCAGTTACTCGGGTGTTTTTATGATCACTGTGATTTACTCAAGAGTACCATTGTATTCGGCCGAATTCCACGGTAGTGCAATAAAAGTTGAGATTCTTTTCGAAACAAGTTTTTTTTGGCCAAGCACAATAAACACGTCACTGCTAGCTGTTGGGAAGAATTCGATATACCCTGAAAAAAGCCACATAAAGTATGGTAATCTTTAATAAGCAGAGCCCATTGATCATGCGAATAAGTTCATGTCAGATTGCTAGTGCGTTTAGTGCTTTTTTAGTTGGTATTCTTGCATGTACTCATGGCGAAATTAGAATGTCGCCACAACAACCGGAAGCCTTCCTTAATAAAGTTCAAATCGAATTAGATCTCACGCAATCGGACAGTGAACTGCATGTTCTAGCCGAAAAAATCAATAAAATAGTCAAAAAGAAAGAAAAAGAAATTGATGAGAATGATCTTTTTAATATTGAGCAATTTTACAGTCTTTACCAAGCTGGTTTTGAGCTAGCTAATTCACAAAAATTGAGAATTCCTGCTTATTCTAAAATTAAAATTAAGCTGCCGTCTTTTTGTTTGGATCCAAATAAAGCCATTCCTTCAACCAATGAAACGTTCGATTGGACCAAGGAAGACACTGAAATTCCTTACTATGCCAAGGTTATTGGACTAATATCGAATGAAACAAGTTACCCGCAAGAGGATATCCAAGAACTGATTTGGAACCTAAGAAATAAGACTAGATTTGAAAATTATCCTCCGCACTTACAAAAAATACTGGAACGAATCGATCCTAATGTTAAGTTTATTTTGCCTTCTCGCATAGGTGATGCTGTTAGTGGTGAAGCTGAGAAAGTAATTCGTGATCATATTCCAGAGATAGGGGTTACTGAGGACACGTTTTCGCTACTTCAAGAGAGATATTATACCTATAAAGAGATTTCTTCACGCCTCAGAACGAAAGCGCAAGTACAGTCCTCTAAGAAACCAGAAATTGTAGCACTTCAAGACAAGATTACATTGTATGCTTCAACACAAAGCAACGGCTTCAACAAGCAGGAAGTTATTTTCTATAATCCAAATGGATCTGCTGCGTATGTCAATGTTTCAGAATACCACCTGCGACCCTTCGACCATGGCACGCAACGGATTGGTATTTATGCTGATGCAGATTTATGGCGTAAGTTTGCATCCTACATTGAAATGCTAATCAAGGATGCGATTATACGTAATTCTGCATATTGGTACCATGGTCAGGTAACGCAGTCAGAAGCTACGTTTATCAAATCGCATCCCATCGAAGCGCTTAATGCATACGCACAATCGCGAAGGGCCATTATTTCTACATGGAAACACTTTGGCAGAAACACTGAAGGCGATGAAAGCGATGCATTTCGTCACTTTATTTGGGCAGGACTTCTTCTGCAGCAATTAGGAGAGGCTCGTGCGCGTGAATATCTATCTGCTCATGAAGAACTTGCTAAAAATAAAACTACTTCAGATAAGCAAGCCTCAGAGATGGATAAATACAACAACCAGGAAGGACTGCGAACTGCAAAAAGCCTGGCAGAAAAAAACAAGCTATCCTTGGCGCATTTAGAAAAAGAGGCTCTTGATGCGATCGCGCATGACAGACTAAAGATTATTCGATCACAAGGAAAAAACACAACTTACCCAGTGAGTCACCAGGAGAAACAATGACCCTGTGGCGACCGCGATTAATCATTGTTCTTGTGCCGGCTTTTTTATTCATTTACGCGCGATGGATTGAACCAAATTGGATTGAGGTAACGGAACATCGAATACCGGCAAAGGTTGACCGCCCATTGAAAATACTACAGCTTTCTGATGTCCATACAAATGGTTTGGCCACCCGGGAATTAAAAGTGCTACGTATTATCAAACAGCAGAAACCGGACGCAATTGTTATTTCAGGGGATACAGCGCCTGATGGTGGAAATTGGAGCGGAGCCAGGGCTTTTCTTGAACGTTTGCGAGCCCCGCTTGGCGTATTTTTGATTCGTGGGAATTGGGAGCACTGGAATCCTGACTCTGCAGAATTACAGATGTACCGTGATGCTGGGATCACTTTCCTAAATAATGACTCTCGCCAAATCTCCCGAAAGGTTTGGATTGTCGGAATCGATGATCCATTTGCTGGTAGCCCTGATTTGCAACAGGCATTTTTGCAGGTTCCGCACATCCCAAATGATGTGTTCAAAATCGTTTTGTTTCATTCCCCAGCATATTTTGATTCTATTAAGCAGCATATTGATCTTGGTCTTTCGGGCCATACGCACGGCGGACAGGTGCGACTTCCTTTTTTTCGCCCTTTCTTTTTGCCAGACGGGTCTGGCGATTACTTAGCGGGTTGGTATAACAAAGGATCGAGCCGCATGTATGTTAGTCGCGGTGTGGGAAACTCAATAGCCGAGTTTAGATTCTATTGCCGACCCGAGATCAGTGTATTTTTTCTTGATCCGTATTAAAATTTTTGGTGAGCTCACTACCGTCTCACAAGAAGCCGTTCTATTTTATTGATATAATCAATCAAGCCGTTTTGTGGAGCTTCATATAACGCTACTGACTCGGTAGCAATCTCACGGATAAAAGTTAAACCTAGCTTGCTTGCCAGTGCTTCCAAAGCCTTGCGTTCTTTCATCCGCAGTTTGAAATTTGATCTTGGTGAACTACTAAGCATATTAATACTTATAACATCAATATAGTGTTGTTGCGTAACATTTTGCCGCCCCGGCCGGAAACGTTGTGTGTGAGAGCTCGTGCAGATTGCTTTCTAAGAAAACTGTCCATTCCATTAGCCATTCCATTAGCCATTCCATTAGCCATTCCATTAGAATGATTTTCACTACGGTGGATCTTTCCCGACAACACAATTAAGACAGGAAATTGAATATTTTAAGTAGTGACTGACGATTATTCTGATACATAAATCATTTTAAATTTTTCAATAAAAATGGCTCGCGTGGACAGGGACTTTCATCACCAGAGTATGCGTCATAACAAAACCCCCGTTCGTTAGCGATAACTACAAACTGAAGACTCTGCCCGTTGTCATAAAAAGTCCCAATATTGTGGAAGGTGTATTTTTGCTCTCCTTTGATCTTCGGCTTGTTAAGATAACCAATCCCACCAATATAAACCATTTTTCCTGTTTTAAGAATTTTCCCAATTTTATGAATGCGTCTAGAGCAGCTTTCTTTGTCGAGGACATTGGTTTGAGCAACCGTAAGAACTGTATTTTCTCCATCAAGGATACGCATCAAGAAACCATAAGCGTCATTAGGGTCCTTAGAGTCACTGTCGTGTTGATGCTCGCACTCAAGTACGACACGATCAGGTGTTACTTTGAATTCTGCTGCATTTTCTTCTTGCATAAGAACCATAAAAGAAGAAGTCGCACAGCCGGACAGAAGAAAGAACAGCAGAATATGAATAGAGTTACTTATTTTTAAGTAAATCATAGCTTTCTTTAAAATTGGTAAGGGCTTTGTTTTTAAGATCAGTCTTGCTTTTGAGTATTCCCTTATATTCCAATATCAACTCTTCTTGATTTGGGGCTCGCTTCAATTGATTCGTAGCCGTTACTCTCTTTCTAAACAGCCAGCGCACACCTATTGGAATTGCGATGTTCGGATCCTTTAGCAGATCTTTTTGGCGGATTTTATTAAAAATAAAATCCTTTGCTTCTCCTTTGGGGTCCTGCACGACTTTCAAAGTGCTTGGTGTGATTTGAGTGATACCAATGGCTTTTCTGTTTTCGCGGGGGTCAACGCAAAAACCTGATTCACTTGCAATGAGCGCCTTCACTACATCTGGATCAAGTAGAGGATCGGCATTAAATTTCTTATTGAAGTAATCCGTCCACACTGCGATTACTTCGTCATACTTATCGGAATCTTTATAGGCTTTTAATTTCCATCTAGTTGGGTAGATAATCCCTTTGCGATCGTAATTCTTAAAGATGGATTCGATTTCTGGCACATCTAAATACGTGCCTTTCAAACGCCGCAGGTGGCGATCTCTTATCGTGATTCCAGTAGGATTTTTTTTGCTAACGGTAACATGCAGGGGGTGCTCGCGGACTGTCGTGACTTTCTTTAGAATCTTTTTAGCCATTACCAGTAGAATACTTCAGATCAGGCACCGCTAGCAAGAATCCACAAAATCTCATTTAAAACAATATCCACTTCGATTGGCAAAGAGCTTTCTTCCAACTGCTCTTTAATTCCAGAAAACTTCACGTCCATTTATGGTTACTCCCGAGCACTAAAACACTCAAGAGTACCGTAATAACCTTAGGCGACACGTAGCCTCCGATAAGCTTTTCGGAGCCACTCGATCTGTTGGGCTGGGGGAAATGAAAGGATCTCATCCTCAGAAATGGCAAGAAGAGGTTCCTCTTCCCAGCGACGGAGGGTGACCTATTTCGGGGCACCGAATGAGTTCGACTCACTTGATCAACCAGTAGCTCAAACCCCAGTTAAGCCGCCTTCACTTCCACCTTGAGATCAAGATCGGCATCGTCAACGAGGGCTTGAAGCGCCAACGATACGAATTGTTCTTTGGAGTAGCCAAGAACAAGGGCAAACCGAGCTGCACGTTCGGGGCTGACAACCTTTCGTCCCTTCTCAATATCGCAAAGATGTTGTCTCGAAACGCCAAGCTTCTTGGCAAATACGGCCAGGGTCACTTCTTCGCCGAGTCGAATGGATTGAAGGAGTCGAGCCAAAGTCAGTGGCCCTCCCGTGATGCGCTCCAAAGTCTTTACCGCGTCGCTCTTTGGTTTCTTTTTAGTACTCATGCTTATCCACCCTTTCGACGAACACAAATTCAACTTGATCCTTCTCGATCCGATAGTAGGCACGATAACCTCGTGTCAGTCGGATTGAGCGGAGGCCCTTGAGCTTGCCCTTGCAAGGCTCGTCATGAAAGCTGGATACTTTCTTAACTTCTTCCAGGCCCCGCCGCTCCACGTCCAAGACCCACGCAAAGAATAGATCGGCGACGTATCGCTGTACCTTCTCAAGTTCTTTCCCTGCTTGCTTACTTATGATGACCTTGAAGATCATCCCTATTTGTAAACCCAATAGGAGTACAAGTCAAGAAATCAGTGAAATCCCCTAATTTCGTCCCGCGGTCTTTTGGGCGTTTCAGTCATTTGCCCCCCGTTCATGCCGCTAACGATTCGCGTGCACCATGTTCTAAACTCGTCGAGTTTGCCCAGCCAAAATCCTCACGATACGTTTGCGAGAGTGTTGTCGATCATTAGACTTCTTTTGTTACTGGATGCTACTGTGGCTTCACAAAATCTATAATTGCATTTGATTATATAACCGTCCACCCCGCCGGGGGCATCCGCTCAAGGTCGTTAAACATCAAATCGAACTTCTGCTTCGAGTGGATTGGTCCGCCATTTTACGCCGCGTAAATGCAAAATCCCGGCTTAAGCTTAAGTTTTGCCTCACACCCGTAAAAAAAACCAGTTACGAATCACAATACTTTTTCATTGCAAACGACTTGACCTCTACACACTCAAATCCGGGTAGAAACCATTATAAATGAACACATAGTTCTACTAAATAAAAAGAACTATGTGTTCATAAGTCAAACCGGTGAGGTTAACCTTCCGGTGCTGATTTACAGTGTATGAATGGGTCCGCCGCAAGATTTTTCGAATTCTAATTTTAATTTATCACATTTATTTTTACACGTATTTACACAGTCAACATGTTTTATCTGACATTTTTTGGTGCATTCAGAGATGGGATCTGTGCAGTTCTGATTGGGCTTACATGGACGTAATGGTTTTACCGTCATGCATTTTTCGGCACATGCTTTTCCAGCGTTGTCACAACCCTGAGCGCAAGTGTCACTGAAGGCTATTGGTGCACTCAATAGAGTGCCAGCTATCGCAAGTACAAACAATATTGAGAATCGCATTACTTATTCCTTTCCTTAAAATTCAGTAAAAAAACGGTTTACTTACACACAATATTTTATGTTATATTTTCACTGCTGTCCGGTTCGGTGCTTAGCATAAAAACAAGAAAAGCCTGAAATCT
>CAYHPW010000074.1:0-11497 GCA_964358645.1 uncultured Bacteriovoracaceae bacterium
AATGGCGACACTCAATGGCGGCAGTGCATACACGACACCGATAGGTCCCATCGTCCATTTCAGCAAACGATCCGATGGTCCAATGCATTCAGAAGTGGATAATTATGAATTCATCGCATATTAAAAAGACCTCGCCGCAAAAAGAGTTCAATCGCCTGAACCGCCTGCTCAGGAAGTTACATGCCCGATTCATAACTTTGACCAATGAAAAGGACAGTGGGATAACCCTTTAGATTGGTACGAAAGGCTATTGCAGCAAATTCTTTTACCTTTGAGCGAAAACAAGCCATCAACGTTTCAGAAATTCGATTGGAACTCACGTAAACTTGGTGATTGGATTCCGGTTCAAACGACATCTTACCTAATACTAGAACCTATAAGTGGCGGGCGCTTAAGGGCGGGAAGAATAAAGACGAGGCTCTTATGGCAGAAGCACGGTTATCCGGCGAACTTTTGCGGGGAGTATACCCCGCAGCCTGGCTGACCGAATCCGCCTCCGAGACTGTGGCGGAACTAATGGAAGCCCTCGGACAGCTCCGTTTTTCTGAGCTAACGCGAGAAAGACTATATTCATTCTACCTTGATCTGAAGAACAAACATGGACTCTGCAACAGCTCCATCCTGAAATACCATCGGAAGGTTGTCGCTGGCATTGTGATGGAGCCCAATCGGATTGCGCTGAGATACTGGACTGGCAATGAAGCGCTTGATGAAGCGCCAGCAGCAGAAACTAAAAAGGCCTCGGGAGCAATTCCCGAGGCCTCGATTTTAAATCTCTTTGACCACCGCCCTGGTCTGGCTTCACCACTTGGGCCCGATTTTGGGGCCAAAGAGGTCGGTGGTTCGGATGTTATCAAAAATGGTCGGGGTGGCGGGATTCGAACCCACGACCCCTTGCACCCCATGCAGGAGTGCAAGAATTTAGTAACCCATGAACTTCAAAAGGAATCCTCTAAAAATAGTTGTCAGAAATCAACCGAAGATCTTCGGAGTTCTTCGGACTTTTCCGTAGTAATTCCACCATCGCCTGAGAACGCGTGTAACGCCTATGCTACACAGCAACCTGAAGCAGATTCCAGGAAAAATCATTTCATAAAAAGCAGACAATCCAAAAACAAGAAAAGGAGGCGCAAGATGCCTCCCTCATAATTTAAAAAGCCCGGCGGAGATCCGTCGGGCTTTGCGAAACTTGTTTGTCATCAGCTCTTGCTTGCCAGCGGCGCTGACGACGTTAGTTTATTAACCGGAACTTTTTAACGGTTCCTGGCGTGTGCATCTTCATTGTTACGGAGGTGCGCGGCCACTGTCAACACATGGAGGAAAATTTATGGAATTACGGACAAGCCCGATCATCGCAGTTGCGAATCAAAAAGGCGGGGTTGGCAAGACCACTACAGCGATCAATCTCGCGCAGGCTTTGGCACTTCAAGATTTAAAGATTCTTCTTGTTGATCTCGACCCACAAGGGAATGCAACCTGTGGCGTTGGCATCAAACTAGAAACCATAAGGGCATCAGTCGCGGATCTCATCCGTGATCGAGATATGCCAGCAGAAAAGGCCATCTATCAGGGAGAGGGCTTGGATTTAATACCAGCCACTCCGCTTCTTGCGCGGGTGGAACGTGAGATGGTTGGTATGACCAACAGTGAGTTACGGCTAAAACGAAAGCTCGATGCGATCCGCGACAGGTATTCTGCAATCATTATCGATACCCCTCCTACTTTTGGCCCGCTTATGAATACAGCGCTTAATATAGCGGGGCATCTTATCGTGCCGGTGGATAGCGCATTTTTTGCGCTCATAGGAATTAAAGAGCTGCTGCCAGAAATAGAAATCATCCGCGAGCACACCAATCCAGCCCTTAGTATTCTGGGTTTTCTCATGACGATGGTGGACCCGACCAATATTTCAAATGAGACACGAAACAACCTGATGGCTAACTTTGGCTCACAGGTGTTTGAAACACGCATTCGCCGTTCCGTAAAACTGCGCGAGGCTCCAGCTTCAGGGAAAACAATTTTTCATCACGCTCCGGACAGTGCAGGAGCACAAGATTACTGGAGTCTTGCCACAGAGGTGATGGATCGGTTGAAGATGGTGACCACAGCAGAGCAAACCCTCCCAGTTCAGACCGGGCATGCCGCGCTGACGCTTGTTCGGGAGATTTGCCATGAGTAAGCTCGAACTCAAGCGTGCGATTGACGCGCTAGAAATTAAAAAACCAATGCGGCTTTTGCAAGGCACGCTAAAATTTAAGGCACCAGAGGAGTCCTTCGTAGGAGGTACAGAAAACCTGCCAGGAAGTATTGGCAGCACCGAACCTGCTTCTGCTCTGATGACATCAAGATCACCGATCTTAGAGGAGACAGGTTTCAAAACGGACACGGTTCAAAATGAACCCTGTCAGAAACCAACAGTGTCTGAAATAAACTCTGTCCAAAACGTACCCGGTCGAAAACAGACCGGGTCCAAAAATGACCCTGTCACACCGGTCAGGAATCAGTTGCCGCTGATCCTGCATAACGGCGTTCTTAAACCAGTTGGTCACTTTTCGGCGATTCCAAACAGCTTACTCAGGGATCCCAGTATGTTTGATGATCCCAACGACTTCATGATTTATCTTAGGATGTTTTCACTGGCGTTTGGATTCGGAAAAAATACTTGTGATATGGGAATGGCGGAACTGCTCTCCTTCACCCGTCTTGGTAAAAATGCAATCCGTCGATCTTTGGGGCGGCTGATTGCACAGGGTTGGATCAAGAAGGTGCAGGATTATGAAGCTGGGCAGGTTCCGCGCAAATGGCAGGTGTTTACGCCATGGGAGATGGGCCTGACATCTGAGCAAACGTATGTTTACCGCGAAAAGCAGCAAGATGTAGCTACGCTGGCGGCTCCCAGTGTGTCTACAGGGTCTAAAAACGACCCGGTCGAAAACAGACCCGGTTCAAATGAAACCCAGAGGGGGTCCGAAACGGACCTGGTAACAGGGTTCAGAATGGACCCCTACATAAAAAAAGAAGAAATAAATAATATAAAAAGCTCTCTCTCATCGTTGCCTGAAAAACTCCGCACGTATTTTGCCGATCTTAAGCCGCAAAGGAAACGAGAGAGCGAAGAGATGGCATTTGAAGAAATCAGGCGCGACTTCACGCATGAGGATGTTGCCAAGTGCTTGGATTATCTAAAGCGTAAGGGACTCCCAGGGGGCAATCCGTGTCATTCCCCGATGGCGTATATGGCAACCGCCATGACTGATATATTGGCAATCGTCAAAACTGAAGAAGCTTTGGAAAATGCTCGCGCTGAAAACGCTGCTCGCCAGAAGGAGGAACAGCGGTTAGATGCAGAAACAAAAGCTCGGGAGCAGCAGGAATGGGTAGCCAAGGAACGTGCATTCAATAAGACGTATCCAGATGAAGAGCGGCAAAATGAAATAATCCGTGAAATTTGCCGCAGCAAGCATTTCCCACTAAAGGGCCAAGCCTCGCGTGCTTTTGCAATCAGCAGCTGGTGGTCAAGGTTTACGACCTATGAACGGCAGGAGGTTATGTGATGATGCCGTTTTTCTTTTGGCCTAAATTTTTATTTGGGTTGGTTTTGGGGTCCGTGTTGATTGTGTACACCGCTATTTGCGTCTTGCTCATTCTTGTAAACGGCGGATTAGCGTGGATTTGTTATTCATTGCGCGTAGTACAGAAGCGGCGTAGGTTGCCATGGGCTTGCTGATAGAACTGGGCCAATCGGCGTATTATCTCGTGTGGCTTACAATGCTGGTTACGCTGGAGCTAACTTACTGGGTAGGTAAACTAGGAAAACTGTGTTTATGGCGGCGGGATGAAAAGCACGGTTAATCAATCAGAATTGAAGATCCGTCAGGTGGTTCAGCGCGAGCTATTTAAGCGCGGTTGGTGTTACAGGCAACTTTCTAAAATGACCGGCGTTCCTGTCAGCACGCTTAATCAATGGGTTAATAAATCGCAGCATCGGGATTTGCATACAGCTGTAGAGGTATCCAAGACACTTGGGTTGTCGTTGGAAGAATTATTGTTTGGCGGGAGCGGCTGAATATAGTTTTTTTGCTATCGGTGTGACCACTTCACCAAGGCATATTATGTGTACAAGGATATACTAGTGGAAGAGGGGGCAATGTTTGCTTTTGGTATTGGTGCATTTTTTTTGTAAGAAATTATAAGCGATAGTATTTCCAGTGCGATATTGGAAAATCTTTAGCCAGCAAATATTTGTTTACAATCCACGTGGGTTAGCAGTGGCCGGCTGTTTCTGTTTTCGATACTGCTGGAATTCCCTATTCTGTTGCTCGAATTTTGCGTACTCTGAGAAATCCATTTTCCCGTCCCAAGGAATTCTGATCACAGGAATTCCATTTTAACCTCAAAATCCTTTCTTTCGTCATGCATTATAACGCCAGATTTTGAGGATGAAGAAATCGAAATTTACTGACGAACAGATCGTCGGTGTACTCAAGGAGGCCGAGTCCGGCACCCTGGTTCCAGACGTCTGCCGTAAGCACGGAATCAGCACTTACACGTACTACAAGTGGTGTAGGCAGTATGCTGGTCTCGACATAAAAGAGATCCGCAAGATGAGAGAACTTGAGGCAGAGAACGCCAAGCTGAAACGTATAGTGGCGAACCAGGCACTCGATGTTCTGGCCCTTAAGGAAAAGTTTTCTGGTTCTGCTTTAGGTCCCGTCTTCTCTTCCGCCTGCGCCAGTCGCGCTTATCTGGTCTCGTTCCGCTGCCCTCTGTAGCACCGGGACCTTTTCGCTATTAAAATACTCATAAATGAGTTCATTTCTTGGAAACGACAAATTAAAAAGATCCATCCATGTGTCCAGAGTGCAGTCCTCTACACGATACAATTTGATGTGACCCTGGGCTTTGACCTTTGCCGGAAGATTGGCCGCTAACCTATCCCTATAAGTTTCCAATTTGTAGACAAGAAGGCTGCTATCTGCGTGTTTAAATTTTGCTTGGCTCTCATTGAGTTCGATGTCCGAATGGAATAGGCGCGTTTTTACAAAGCCAACGTTTTCATCTCTCTTTGTAATGGAGGGAAGCTCCTCGACCGAATATGCAATATATCCATCCTGCATTTGGCTGCGATAAATCTCTACTCTTTCAATATTATTGAAAAACCCGGTCACCATCATTTTCTGAAGCTCAGAATAGTTATTACGTGTAAGCATAGTCAGCTTACTGCCATCTTTTAGCCGCTTAAATACATCATCCGCTCTAAATGGGGGGCCAAATTCAACGGCCTCTAACAGCGGCTGCTGGTACTTCGAAATGAGAATGATGTTATTCGGAGAGAGTCGAAATTTCAGGTTCCCTTGGTTGCCCGACTTTATCTGGGCAACAAAGCGACTGTTAAGAGAACGCGGTATTATTCGTGATAACTCAATAACGTGACCTTTATACTCGACGTCAAGGGTATCTCCAGTCGTTCTCTTAAAATGTGCCGCAGGAATCAGCAGGTCCTGATCCATCAACTTAGCAAGCTCCGGAAACTTTTTGAGAAGGGGCGAGCCCTTATAGCTGAAGAAAAGGAGGTCTTCGCAATCCATGCGGTCCGCCATCTGCTCGACAAGAATGCCAGCTTTTGTTTTAGCTAACAGTATTTGATCGGGGATTGGAGTTTTAGAATCAGCCCGAAATATGGACCGGTAGGGTCCGAACTCTATTTGGTCGCTGTCACTCAGTGTTCTTTGAAGTTTTTCAACCAGTTCATCGATGAATAAGTTCAAGGGTTGTGGGGCTGAGCCATCCACATAATGGTGGTGTTGCAAATCCCCTTTACGATGGGCGGCGGCTAGCTTTCGAATCACCTTTTCGAGGTCCGCTTCCAAAACATTCTCCTGTTTCCTATTTCCAGCACAATATGGGCACCAATTTCCCCTGCGGAAATGTTTCCCTGATGCCGGCCACTGCTAACCCACGCGGCAGATAAACAATAATTGAAAATGCGCTACTCATTCTCTCCGCCTCAAAGGTGTACGTGGCTCCTCTGTGATCTTGTCTGTTCCCAACCAATCGCGCCAGCTTCTCCATTCGGCTTTGTAAGCAGTATGTGGATTAGTTGGGATATCTGAAGGCCGTCTTGGCAAATGTCTGATAGCCCCCCGACTGTATTGGCGCCATTCCTCGGCAGACTGTAACTTGAGCTTCACAACAAAATCCTTGGCATGGACAAATGGGCGCCAATCTGTCCGAGTGCGAGATTCAGCCTTGAAGCCCAGCCAATCAGGCAACCCCTTCCATCCTTTGTTCTTGTAAACACCTTCTGGTGTAGATGGAATATTATCCGGTTTTGGTCGCCTTCCCTTCAGCTGGCCCCTACAATAGAGACGCCATTCCTCAGCGGACTTCAAACCGAGCGATTGAGCAAACTCCCTAGCCCTTCTGAAGGGCTGCCATTGTCGGTTTTGGTAGGCTATAGTGCCAGTTCCCAGCCAGTCCCCCATCCCTCTCCAGTCCCTCTTGTAGACACTGTTAGGATTAGCCGGGATATCATCGGGACGCATCGGGTAATCTCTCAATAGGCCCTTCGTGTATGCTCGCCACTCCTTTTCGCCCTTGAGCCGCAAAGATTGAACAAACCGTCTTGCCTCCGCAAAACTCCGCCAATGCCCTTTGTGGTTTCGTGTTCCCAGCCAATCGGCCATGCTAACAAACGTCTTTTTGTAAACGTGGCGCGGATTAGTTGGTAGTTCATCTGGTTTAGCGTTGGGATATCTCTTTAACTTATTTCTACAGTATAGAAACCACTCCTCGGATGATCTGATATTCAGCTTCCTCACAAAATCTCGTGCGACTTTAAAGCTCCAAAAATTCCCCCTGCGTCTACTCGAACCAATCCAGTCACCATACCCCAACCAATTCGTCGAATAGGTCCGCTCTGGTTTGAAGGGTATATCAATGGGCTTCCTAGGCTTTCCTTTTAGTGTCCCTCTACAGTAAGCTCGCCATTCACCGTTATTACGTAACTTCAGATGTCTCACAAAGTCGCGGGCCTTCTCAAAGGACCGATATTGAACAGACCCCGGCGACACCCGTCCGTTACCCAACCAGTCCGGCATTCCCTGCCATTCTGCTACATACTTCTTGTCAGGGGCCTTTGGAATGTCACTAGGGAGCGGGGGAAGGCGCTTTAGTTGCCCATTACAGTACTTCCTCCATTCCGACTGTGTTTTCAGTTTCAAACGTCTAACAAAAGACCTGGCCGCCTCAAACGATCTGAAGCTCCTAAGTTGGTCAGCAATTCGACATGTGCCCAACCAATCGCCCCATGTCTTCCATTCTTTCTCAAAAACTCTTTCTGGATTGCTCGGAATGTCGGCGGGCCGTCTGGGTATCCCTGGAATCCCGTCAACGCAATATCTTTGCCATTGATTAACGCTCTTTAGATTTAGCCCCTGAACGAAGGCCTTGGCCTGATCAAACGTCCGCCAAGGAACAACCGCCTTCCTTATGACTTGAGTAAAGATAGAGTCTCCAAGCTTTCCGTAAAAATCTACCAGTTGAAATAGCTGAACTGTTTTGCCTTTATCTGGCAAACTAACTCGCAACCGCTTCGCCGTCCCCTCTCCATGACCATAGGCAATTTCTCGAATTTCTTCTTCAATGCGCTGATCCTGATCAGCCATTGCTCGAACCACAGAAATGAGGTTTTTGAAGGAACCGTTCTCAATGCTCTTCTCGACTCCTTCTCCCTTCGCATGGAAAACCGGTACGACGACATAGCCGAAAGTCTTTTCCTTATCCCTGTTGATTCGGAGCGCCCTGCCAGAAGCCTGCACAATATCGATCTTGGAGTACTTTGGATCGCAGAAGTAAACGCAGTCAATCGCAGGTACGTCCACGCCTTCCGTGAGGCACCTCGCATTAGTAATTACGGCCCGTTTTGCCGGTTGAAACTCCTGCTTGATAATGCAGTCGCGCTCACTGGTTGGCTGACTCCCGTTAACGTGAAAAACTTGACTGTTCTTACAAAAATCGATGTGACGCTCCTTAAACTGCTCAGCCCTTCTCACGCTTGAATGAAACGTTACGGCATGATTGCAGCCGTACCTCTTCATCACTTTCTCAAGTGCGAAGTTATTAGCAATTTCATCGATTGTAGTATTTGAGGCAAAAGCCCGCCTTCTAATCGCTTTTCTTAGCTCCTTATCGGTTACCCCAATCGCAATAATCTTGTAGTCCACCAAGATCTTCTTCCTAATAGCCTCGGCGAAACTCATCCTGAAGAACTCAGGGCCGTAAGTTCCGGGATCACTCATGTCAGCTATGTAGCGTAACTGCTCTTCCCCTAGGCGGTTCTTTACTTTTTCGGCAACAATCCTAGGAGTTGCTGTCATAAAAAGTCGTTTAGATGCCCTAATGTTTTTGTCATCCAAGATAGTTGCAAAGCGGGAGCCTCTCCTGTCTCCAGTAGTACGATGGGCCTCGTCACATACTACAAAATCGAACTTCAGACGAGTTCCCTGCATTGCTGCGGCCAGCTGTGGGCTACTTTGATAGGTTGAGTAAACCACAAGTGGCGAAGAACTCTTAAGATACCGCCTGATCACCTTGGGATCTGTAGTTACTGGTGATCCTAGCTCGGAGGATGTCGATTCTATCGTGTCTTGGTCGCTTGCTATGTCTCTCTCTGAACAGACGCAGAGATAATTCGTGATCTGTTTTTCCTGAGCACGCCAGTCATTTCTGAATTGGCGGAGCAAGGCAAGAGAGGGGACCAATACTAATGTCTTGGCCGGCTTAATTGAATCTTTTACCCAAAGGGCAGTGAGCGTTTTTCCAGCGCCACAGGGCAGAATCAGTTTTCCTCGATTAGACTTCTTGAATCCGCTCAATACGGCTTTGATCGCTTGTAATTGGTGAGGACGGGGTTTGAACCTCCTTTGGGTCGGCTTCTTTCCTTGAATGCTTTTACTGATACCCCTTAAATCGTCCTTGTTTAGCTCTAGGAGGCTTGAGAGATTGAACTCGAAGAATTCCTTCTCTCTTGCCTTTTTTCTAGTTGCCAAATCAATGCCAGAAGCATTTGTAAAAATGATCCTAATATCTGCCTTTGAGGAGATCGCAAGCCAACTGCTGAGATTAGTGCCGGTCCAGTTGAGGGTTTTTTGTTCCTGGTGGGACGTGAACTTGCACTGAACAACCGCATACTTTCCTTCCACGGTTTCTAGAACAAGATCATAGCCGTAGTCGCTGGGGGTCAGATTTAGCCGTTTTTTGACTGGGGATGGAACCTCGCTACCCAACCAAACGTTCTTGTAGTCCCTTTTGAAGCGAGGATTAGCCAAAAAAAAGTGTTTACAAAAAATTTCGAATAGCGTTCCGACTTCCTTGGGAGATGTTTGGTTGATCTTGGAAAGTTTTTCGAAGATTCGTGACCAGGAGTCATAACCATGCCTAAAAACTTCTGCCAGCAGCTTTCTATTGCTCATAAGACAGGCCTCGTAGCAGGATTGATGCAATATTTAACTATCGGATTTATTTGGGTTTAACTTGAGATTCTGCAATGAAACTGGAGACACGGGCAAAAACGCACCCAATCTCGCACTTCAACAAACTTTGCCACTTTATGCTCTGCGGCTATAGCAGTGGGTATAGGTGCCATGTCTTAGCCAGATGAATTTGCAGCAGTTACTAAGGCAGCATCAAGGAAGGGAATACCTTCTCAGGAGGCTTGACTTAGTCCGACAAATTTGCGACTTAAACTCAGTTCAAGTCGAATCGCGATAGGGCACTGTCTGGTGTGATCCGCATTAAGTGTACGCCGCATCCGAAATGCGTAAAGAACGGAATAGAACACAATGTTATATTTAGGTAATACGATTCCTACCCCGTACGGAGAAATGCTCCAATCGTTGAGCTCGGTCAACGGGTTTCCTGCCTATGCCAAGTGGCTTAGGAAACGGATAAACCAGGATAAGTCCTGGAAAGCCGAAATTCATGCTCTGTTCGAGATCAATAAGAGTGGACACCCACTGCAAAAAATCACGAGCAGCGAGGAGAATGAGCCCGAGGGTTTTTTTCTGCTTCGTGGGCAAGAAGCATTAGTCGAGGCTGCATTTGTTGGATACCAGTTCGATCGAAATCAAGAGAAACAGAAATGTGAGAATATCTGCATCAGCCTGTTTCGTAAGGCGGGAGCCGGTTTCGCGCCCGCTGTCCTTGTTGTAATTGTCCATGATTTCCTAAAGCCGCCGAGCGCAGAAGAAGCAACTGCCATCCTAACCCGGATAAGAGACCAACCCCTAATGGACAGGTTCGAGTCGGTTCCGTTTGGAAGGATCGGTCTTTTCCATAAAGTGCCTGCGCCGTGTGAATTCCAAGAACAGTACGGAGAAGCTGCTATGTATTTCGTCTTCCAAGCCGGTGGCTTTTCAGTTGGTGGACATAATGCGGACTTGAACAAAAAAATTGCCCAAGTATTGAAAGAGAAACAAAAACAGCATGTCAACAAGTACGGTGGCCATATGAAGATGTATTATGTCTTTGTTGACTCCCCGCCAACTAAGATTATGGCCGTCGACTTTTCTTCGATTGTTGCTCGACTGTCCGAAAATGATGTGCTTGCGGTCTCAGCAGTTGGATCGGCTAATGGACGTATGTTCCAGACGACGCGGGTGTTCGGGAGCTTATCCAGTGACATCGACCTGTCAAATATACACTATTTACAAGATGGATAATCAAGCCAGCCTACATGAAGAGCCTCAACAGTGGGTTTGCGAAATCCTTCATGTGCATCCCGATAGATCACAATTTTAAGCGCTGGGGTGTTATGTCCGTTGATTCGGCCGAAAAGGTATTTCCATCACTCAACAAGGTTGGGTTCGATCCGTAACGATTTCAGTATTCACGAAGACAGAGGCTATGCCCCGCAGAGCCAAATGCTATAAGGGGGTTAAACTTTCGCCTATCTCCACACTTAGGGACGTTGCCAAATTGTCCTCGCCGGCGCCTCGCTTGACCTTGCCTCCGCATCCTGCTCCGGTACAGCACATTCAGTGCTGCCGGCTTCTCGGACTCCTACCTTCGAAGTCTGGGTTTCGTTTCTCAAGTGCCAGTTGTTGTACGTTCCATCCATGTCATTTACCGAATTCCCCCGGGGTCCGTCGTTTTCCATCCGGGCTCCTGCGCTACCTTTTGGTCTGTAGTGTTTTTTTAAAAACTATTTTTTTTAATAAAACCGCAGTCAACCAAGAAGGGGCAAATGCAACTAAACATCGCAATGGTGTTTGAAGCCAATCGACAAGAGCCTATGTGATTACAGGTGCAGACGAGTGCGAGCTGGCAGAACGCTAAAGAGATTGCCGGCCATGGAATCAACACCTGCTGTTGTAAGACGCCAAAGCTCAGGTGTTATCGCCGGGAGAAGAAAACACTTTGCAGATGGTACCCTTTTTAAGCTTTTGAGTATAGAGTTGCCAAGCACAACTCAAAAAAGTCATAACACCTGCGATAA
>CAYHPW010000075.1:0-11328 GCA_964358645.1 uncultured Bacteriovoracaceae bacterium
TCATCACAAGACAATCAAATACAACATGCCAATGATCAACCACGCGCTGATTCCCAAGTTGTGCCGAATAGAAACAGCGCTTTACTTGAGGCGACAAATGTTTATGGGCCTTTGCTCGTTGCCGAGGGTGAATTTGATTCCGAGGCGGATGTTCGACCTTGGTCAGCATGGTGGCTTCCGGTGAGGTCATCTTATCTTTTTAAAGGTGAGAACGGTGAATTTGCCCCTCTAGAAAAATACGATAAATACAGGAACAAAAGAATGCTTAACGTCGGTACATCAAATGCGGCCGGCTTTGAACGTGAGCATTTCTACGATCCAGATGCAGCTCCTTGGGAAGGGCTTTGTAATGCATGGGCTACCGCAGCGGTTCTTGAGCGGGAACCGAGGAAGCCGCTTACACTTGGCGACTTGATACTTAGCGTGGGCGATTTAAAAGCGCTGCTTATAAAAACGTATGAAAGCGCGGAAGGTCTCGAGTACTTCGGGCAACGTTATGACGGTGACAGCGCAAGTGTATATGACGATATTTACCCGGATCAGTTTCATAAAATTATACAGGCAGTACTTTTTGAGCAGCACAGGTCATTCATAATTGACAAAGAGCCTGGCATGTCGGTTTGGAATATCCCCATTTGGAAGGCGCATACCAAAATAGAGCGTGATTCCGCAGACGGACGCATCTTGCATGTGCGGACCTGGTTGACCGGCGCCAGCCCGTTCATTGATGACATCGATTATGTCGGAACATTGCCGCTTTCATTTGAATACGTATATGACCTGTATGGGATATACCAAGGCGATGGGATTTTTAACATAACACATGGTGTATGGATGGGACCGTCGGTTGATTTTCACCCAGATTTTGTGACCGTAATGGGAGAAAAAATAGTTCATAAGAGTCGTAATATCGAAGTCGAAAACTCAGTGGTCAGTGACCTCGTTTCAATGGCTGGATTTTAACCCATACAGCGTGCTATTTTGATCACATGTTTTATTTGCGTCTTGCTGTTGTGGTTATTTGGCTTGTCATCTGTTTTTCTTTCGGAACGATAATGGTTCTCCTGAGTTTCGGCAATCCAAACTGGAACCGATATATGGGGATAATTTTTTCGTCCCTTATTCTTAAAATTTGCGGGATAAGGATCGAGGTCGAAGGACTGGATGAAATCGAAGCCCACCAGCCGTGCATATATGTGGGTAACCACCAGAGCATGCTGGATGTTGTTACATACGGCCATATTCTTCCGCATCGTACGGTGGCTATTGCTAAGCGTGAAGTCTTGTGGATCCCTTTTTTCGGGCTTTTCTTCGCTGGAGCCGGGAATATCATGATAAAAAGGGAGAAAAAAATAAGTGCCATTGCCGGGCTAAAGCGCGCCATTGAGGACATCAAGTCTCGTGGAGTATCGGTGCTTATTTTTCCGGAAGGAACACGTAACAAGGCTGGCAGTGGATTGCTGCCATTTAAAAAAGGGGCTTTCCACATGGCTGTGATGGCCAAGGTCCCAATTGTCCCTATAATATCGACTTCATTGAACCATGTATGGAGTTGGGAGGAGAGGCGTCTTCAGCCAGGATTGATCAGGTTCAAGGTATTGCCACCGATTGATACATCTAAATACACTGCTGATGATATAAATCTGCTGGCCGAAGAAGTCCGTAGATCAATGCTCGCGCATCTTTAACCGGAACCCCAACCGTTGGGGCAGCCTTCCTTATCCGCCATTATCACTATTTCATTGATTATATGTAAGAAATTTTCCGCCAGCTCTTTGTTGGCTATTGTGGTGCAGATCTTGTCATATCTGGCTTCAAAGAGTGGTTTTTTCAATGCTGGTGTAAGAATAAGTTCCACTGTACCGTCCATCTTGTTGCCATCAAATATTGGGATACAATATTCGTCACTCTGTGGGAGTGGTTCTGTTTTACTTAAGTTATTTGCCCCATCAGCGATCTTATTCCAAAGCGCAAGGTCTATGGCGCCATATTCTTCCTTGCCACAGCCGTTTCTGCTTGTGCTGAAATGCGCCGCCGCATCGACTTTAGTCATGGCCCAATTCGCGAGGATGGTTATTTCCTGCCAGCCAGAGGCATAGAGAACTTGTGTCGGTTGCGTAGCCGGGTTTGTGTCAGCTGGTGGCGATGTTGATGACGGCATCGGTGCTGGTCCTGGTGTCGATGTCACTGCTTTATTGCATCCTGCCGCCATTATAATTACGGTGCTGGCCAACATCTTGATTGTAGTGAACCGCATGTATTATCAAATAATGCAAAAACCGGGCATATCGTATTAAGCGATATGCCCGGTGTTATTGGCGCTGTCTTGTTTTGATGCTCAGAAAAGCATGTTAATTGATGGGTTCACACGGCAGAACCCTTGTCCGCACACCGGTGGCGCGTCGTTGGATTGGAAGCCGGTCACATCCGTGCAGTCCATTCTTATGATGCGTTCACCGCATGCCTCCCGTGCGCGATCAAGGGCTGTAAGCAGCTTTTCCTGGCCATTGAATAAAGCGCCAATATTTCCTGTCACCATTGGTTTTATTTTGCTGCAGTTGTCTGTGGCTACAAACTGAATGCTGCCCGGGATGATTGCATCATATGTTGTTGTTGCATATACGCAGTCAGTGTCCGTTGTGCAGCTTTGGTATTCCGGGTAGAGAGCCTCCAGGGCCGTAACAAGGTCGGAGCATGCATCCGGAAACGGAATTGAATAATATTTTTCAGACAATGCACGGATTGCTTTGTGCAAAGTTTTTGCCGCATCCGCTGTTGCCGCTTGAAAGCAATAATCATTTTCTTTAACACGTATAACCGTTTCTTCACCGGTCAGCCTTGTTAGAACTACGTTATCCTCGGCGTCACTCGAAAAAATCCCTTCTTCCATGCTACGTGATTCGCATATTTCTGCATGACTTGCCGGTGTGGACAGGAATTGCGATAATATAGCATCCAGATTCTTAAATTCATCCCCGGCTATTATACCACTAGATGATTGCCCTTCGGGGCCGGGCCCCATTTTAAAGCGGCTGTTTGCATCAACAGAAAAACCATAATATCCCACGCAGTTTTCAGGTGTGGCCTCCTTACATGTTGAGCGCAACGTCAGCTTCCAAATCAAAGTGTCTTGTGCTTCGGTTTGTTTTGCTGGTGGCGGTTCGATTGTTGGTTCCGTTGGTTTAGTAGATTGTTTACTACATGCTGTGAAACTTGCCAGAAGCGCAAGAGCTGTTGCAATTAATAGAGTCCTTCGCATGATATTCCCCCTTTTTGTAAAGTTTTTGCCGTATCTGAGCTTTATTTATTCAGCGCCTTTTGCTGAAGCGCCCGCGCGGCGTTGGCATGATGTGCAACGAGCGTGCCGCCTTATCGTATGCCTCATTATAATACGTTCATCATGTTATCGACATATTGTGGCATCGGCTTCTTCGGGCTATTATTGGCCGATGATTAAATTTATGCTTTTTTTTATGTGTTGTATTATCGCACATGGTTGTTCAACGGCAGAAAAACGTGAGCGCGAAAATGCGCGAAAACAAATAAGCAATATAGTTCCTTACAGCATACATTTCAGGAAAGTTACCGTATCAGGGGCCAGGGATTCCGCCGAGGCAGGCGAGCAGGATTATGCTAGAACGCCTTTGCCAGATAAAAAGTTTGATTGCGCACCAATAAAAAATATTTTTGATGGGATGGAATTTAAAAAATTACGTGGATGTCTTTCATCCATTAAAGAAGAGGTAGCCGTATTGTACAGATTGAAAAGAGAAATATCGCCATATCTTCTTTTGGATGATCCTGAAAACTCACCCGCATGTCTCAGGGAGAGTCTCAATAAGATCCCGATCCCGCGCGAAATCATGTTTGAAAGCGGCGATGAGGGGATGATTAACTGTTACAGCGCCCGCATGGACGTCGAGGCTAATGAAATTTTTTGGATCAAGATGCCAGTAAATAAAATAGGGATCAAGGTTCGTTTTCCGCTTGTGAAGCCTCCTTTGAATGATGATGATACAATTCTGCTCCTGACATCATGGGCCCTAACCCCGTTTTGGAGGGGTGAAAAGCTATTTATCGATTCACGCATAGTGCCGGACGGTATTTGCAGTACTTGCCTTGGCGAGCAGAATATGGTCAATAGTCACAAAAGGCAGTTGAAGTACTGGCCAGCCGGCAAATAGATTAAAAATTTTTTGGAAAGGATTTTACGCTATGTCCACATTGGTTATCATTAGCTGGATTTTTGTGGCGATTTTTACGGCCATTAATATTTTTATTTTTCTCAAACTTAAAAATGCCAGTGATCAGATGATGAAAATGATGTTCCCAGGCGCAAAGAATATGAATGAGGCATTAGCAAGCATGCAGAAGATGATGCAAGGTTTTGGATCTGGCGGGGGACCATTTGCTGGAAAGAACATGGATGTCCAGCTTAGGTCCGCGATGGAGATGCTGCAGAAAGCGCAAAAAAATCCAAAACGCTAAAGCTGCGGGATAAAGAATTCGTGTTCAGGCGAGATTATCCAATGACCTGGAAATTTTACACCAAGCTGCTCAGAAACATCCGCTATTCGCATGGTCATATCAATATCCTGTGCTGATGGTGTTATATCGCCGGAAGGATGGTTGTGAAACAGGAAGAAACCCGCCGGTCTTAACATCAGAATTCTGGCGAATAATTCGGCTGGTTCTATATTGACATGCGTACGTACGCCTTGTTCAGCAAGGCAAAATTCGCTTAGGGAGCCATTGCGGAAGAATGTCACAAACCCGAGCCATTCTTTTGTATGATTACGCATTATTGGGCTGATCTTTTTAAGTGCATGTCTTGCAAAATCAGATGAGACAGATCTTGGTGCCTCCGTTATGGTTTGGCGATGCCTGTAGATCGCGTATCTGCGCCCAAACTCAAGTCCAGCGATTATTTTTTTCTTGGCTGACTTGCTAAGGCGCATGTTTATCATCGTTTGTATGATACCTGTTTCGATGGAAACAAACAGAGCCCGTTCCTGATCGGCATTTCCCAGGCCTGGCCCGATGCTAGCCAGGATCTCTTTTATGGCGGTTTTGCCTACGAGCGTTTCTAGGCAATCAAGTATGTTGAGCTCACAGGCGTTTGGGTTAAGCACTGATGTGGCTCGTTCCAATTATTATGCCTGTATTTGTGGCGCCGGATTCAAGTTGATCAAAACTTTACGGAGAATGAGTCCGGCTAGTGGAGCCTGAAAGATGTAATCATTTGTGGCCGATGAACAATGTGGCGATTCCGAAACTCAGTTCATGATATGTTACCGACTTAAACCCTACGCTGCTCATAAGACGGCTGAAGTCCTGTGCGGAAGGAAATTCAATGACGGAAGCTGGGAGATATCTGTAAGCGCTTCCTGCCGAAAACATACTACCAACGCGTGGTAAAATTCTGCGGAAGTAAAAATAATAGAGCGACTTGAAGATTGCTGGTTTTGGGTTTGAGAGTTCAAGTATAAGTACCTTGCCGCCAGGTTTTAACACGCGTTTTATTTCGCTAAGCCCTCTCGCACGGTCCACTAAGTTGCGTATGCCGAAGGCTATTGTCACCGTGTCAAATGTGTCTTCTGGATACTGAATGGCTTCACACTCTCCAGCCTCAAATTTGATGCGTCCGGAATGCCTGGTTTTTTTTAATTTTTTAACGGCAAGTTCAATCATATCTTCCGAGAAATCAATGCCGATTATTTTTACTGTCTCCGGAGTTTGCGATGCTATTTCAAAAGCGAGGTCCCCTGTTCCAGTGGCAACATCTAGTATCAACGCGGTTTCTCGATTGGCATCAGCGTACTTAACTTTGCTTACCGCAAACCTACGCCAAAGCCTATCCGCACCAAGCGAGAGGAAGTGATTTAAAAAATCATATCTTGGTGCTATCGCATTGAACATCTTGCGGATGTCAGCAGCTTTGTCAGTCAGCGGAACTTTCTCGGTGCTTTTCATTTTGGTAATCAATCATGCCAATATGGCCGCAAATTGCAAGAATATACACTTGAGAAACGTACTCAGCCGCAACTAATTTATTTTATTGGAGAGGCTGTAACGTTTGCCGAAGGATGTTCTGTCCTGTTGGTTGGTGCGATCCTGGGGCTATTTGGTTTTTCTGATCGATTTGAAACAAACGCAGCATCGGGGTTCTCATAAGTACCCACCCCAAGGCTCCAGTCCATAAATTTTTGATGCTGCCCCCAGAACCCGTATTTACCCTCTTTAAGCTGTAAATTCGCCAACCCACGTGTAAAACCTCTAGAGCAGAAAGTGATGATACGTCGATGTCTGTGCCATACGGTAGACAACTGGCTATAACAACATTATCCTCCAACGCCAAGAATATGCCTCTCGCCTCTTCAAGCTGGGACTCGCACTCCCTTGCTAAATCAAAAAGCCCGACTCTATCATGCCGAAGTGGTATATATGCCTTGCTGTAATAATAAACGGCGTCAGGCTTATGCAGTCTGAAGCATATTTGTATTCTCATAAAATAAGCCTGCCCTGATTGAATTACTCTAAAAGACGAATTGCGAGCATCTATAGCGAGTTGTTGAGATGCTGTTTTTCCATGTTATTTGGGCGGGCTTAAGAGCCACATCGAATGTATTATTTCATTAACGCTGTCATCTTTCAAATCCCGCTCTGCAATAGCAGGCCGTGGGCGTAAGCTCGGTGCCGCAGATGACTCTAAAAGTTTAGTTCTGTGGTTGCTCTAATAAAATATGTGTATTGACGTAAATATGTATATGCGTCAATATATTCGTATGTCTAAGTTAAAGCGGGTTACCGCGAACTTGCCAGATGAACTGATAAGAGATGCAATACAGGTTACTAAACGTGGCATAACTGAAACACTGATTGAAGGGCTGAAACTTGTGAGGAGGACTGCTGCATTTGAAAAGGCGCAGGCACTTAAGGGAAAACTAGATTTACATATAGATTTGGATAAAAGTCGTGAACGTAATCATCGTTGATACCTCTTCCTGGATTTCTTATTTCAAGGGCATTCCAAATGACGATATTGACTTGGGATTAAAAGAGGGCCGAGTTTATTTATCCCCTATTGTGGTGGCAGAACTTCTTAGCGCGCAACTGGCATCTTCGGATCGTGTCGAACTTGCAGATTTTCTGAAAGAGTTACCGCTTTGTGAAGTACATTTCGAACACTGGAAAAAGGTTGGTGAACTACGAGCAAGGTTATCAAAAAAAGGCATTAACGTTTCCACCCCGGATTCTCAAATCGCACAGTGCACGATAGACCTAAATGGGTATCTGCTGACAGAAGACGCCGTCTTTAAAAAGATAGCAAGTGCGACCCCGTTAAGATTGCTCCCTCGTTGAAGCGTTATGCGTTGGGTTTGCTGGTATTCACGGGCTCTAGCCCCTGTTAATGGTGAAGATCCGGTATAATCTGTAACCTATGTGTCCGGAATGGACCTTGATTTCACTGGTGAGCCATGATGGATTCGAACCATCGACCCTCACATTAAAAGTGTGATGCTCTACCGACTGAGCTAATGGCTCACTTTACCAGAGAGTCAAACCGGTTATCAAAGAGTTGCCTCAAGTGCAAGCGGCGTATTTCTTATTTAGCCTGAAACGGGTTTGAAACTACAAGTGTTTCTTCCCGGCCAGGACCTGTGCTTACAAGAATAATAGGCACACCGAGAAATCGTTCGATCTTATCAATAAAATTTCGAAGTTCGAGTGGCAGATTTTCAATTAATGTCGTGGTTCTTGGGTCATAACTGCCCCACCCGGGCATCGTTTCGTATATCGGCTCTATTTTTTCTAAATCATCAATGCTGGACGGTATACTGCGTATATTTGACGACTCAAGACGGTAGGCGGTACAGACCCTTATCTCCTTTAATCCTTGCAAGACATCGGATTTCATTAACGCTAGACCTGAGAATCCATTTATCTCAACAGCGTATTTTAATGCGACAAGATCAAGCCATCCAATTCGCCTCGGCCTGCCCGTTGTGGAACCAAATTCGGCACCGACTTGCCTTATTTTTTCTGCTGTTTCCGGTTCTGTTTTCTCTATTTCTGTTGGGAATGGGCCTGTGCCCACACGTGTTGTGTAGGCTTTGGTGATACCAATTGCCTTACACTTAACATCAAGTCCGAGGCCTGACCCAGTCAATGCTGCAGCTGCCACAGTATTTGATGAAGTGACATAAGGATAAGTACCGTGATCTATATCAAGTAATGTTCCCTGGGCGCCCTCGAAAAGAATTTGTTCCTTTTGCCTGATGGCTTGAAGCAATATGTTGCGTACATCAGCTATATAGGGTCTAAGCCTCTCACCAAGTTTCAGGCAGTCCTGGTAAAGTGGATTAAAATCCACTTCCGGTACATCATATAAATTTTTTAAAAGGACATTTTTTTCCTCAAGCGCATGTTTTAGTTTTCGGAAAAGAAGATCTGGCCTCAGCAAGTCGACAACCATTATGCCACGACGTGCAACTTTATCTTCATATGCCGGCCCTATTCCTCTTACTGTGGTACCTATTTTTCCATTACCTTTTGCCGCATGCTCCTCTCGCAGGCGGTCTATAAGATTATGGTACGGAAGTATAACATGAGCACGTTCGCTGACCTTGACGGATTCAGCTGGGTTCCCAGGAAGTGCGTTAATGGTTTTTAATGATTCAATTTCCATGAAAAAAACCTGTGGATCAAAAACAACGCCGTTCGCTATTAGACAGGTTTTCCCTGAATGCAAAATTCCACTTGGTATAAGATGAAGAATGGTTTTTTTGCCATTTACAACCAGTGTATGACCAGCATTGTTGCCGCCTTGATAGCGAACTATGTATGTGGCGTACTTGCTATAAAGGTCAACGACTTTGCCCTTGCCTTCATCGCCCCATTGGGCACCTATAATTGCGATATTCATTAGCTCATCCTCATCCTTCCGCGAAGGTCTGGAGTGCCGCGCCAACCCCTTTACCATATTCGGTTTTGTGGCCCAGTTCGTTAAGCGCAAGCTCTAGACTCGCAATAGCTGTTGTGATGTCGAATTTATCACAATAGCCGATGTGGGAAAGACGTATTATTTTGCCTTCGAGTTCATCTTGGCCTCCAGCGATTGTTACGCCGTATTTATCACGCATAAGGGTAGGTAATTTTTTACCTTCCTTGATTGATGACGGCACTTTTACCGCCGTTACTGCTGGTGAAGGTGATTCCTGAGCGAAAAGTTCAAGCCCGATAGACTGAACGGCATTTCTGGTTGCTCTAGCCAAAAGCTCATGCCTTTTGAAGACGCTATGAAGCCCCTCTTCTTTGATTATGCGCAGGCTTTCCTGTAAGCCGATTAGCAGCGAAATAGCCGGGGTCCAGGCGGTTTGATTTTTCGCCTGGAGTTTTCGTTCTTTTGGGAGATCGAAATAAAAATGTGGTATATCGCAGTGCTCGCTTGCCACCCATGCTTTTTCGCTCAGTGATATGCTGGCAAGTCCAGGCGGGATCATGAGTGCTTTTTGCGATCCTGAGATTAGGACATCAATATCCCATTCATCCATTGGTAAATCAAAAACTCCACATGCAGTAATTGCATCACATATTGAAAGCATGCCTGCTGCTTTGGCTGCTTTGCATATTTCCTTCGTTGGTAGGCGTACACCCGTAGAAGTCTCTGATGCCTGGAACAGGATGGCCTTGGCATCGGTGTTCGATTTTATGATTTCTTCAAGCTTGTTCACTGATGGCGCTTCACCGAGTTCAACTTTTATTTCCACTGGATTAAGTTTGTATGCCTTGGTGATCTTAGTCCAACGTTCGCCGAATTTGCCTGCATTAATAGTTATAATCTTATCGTTTTGTTGAAGTATGTTTGAAACGGCGGCTTCCATCGCGCCAGTTCCGCTACAAGAAAGAACGAGAACATCTTGCCTTGTCTGATAAATGTATTTAAGGCCGTTTTTGACTTCTTCAAAAATGGACTGAAATGCCGGTGTACGGTGATGTACTACCTGTTTGCCAAGGGCTGACAAGACTGAATCTGGAATCGGTGTCGGCCCCGGGGTCAAGAGGTATGTTTTCTTCATACTTCTTGAATCACCTTTATTGGATGCTTTTGTCAAGCCTAGCTAACAGTTAGCATTCAGTGGGCATGGACCTTGGCACTCCTGACTTGTTTGTTTTTGCTTTTTTGGACCATTATTTCGTCAATTATCGCCAAGGCCTCATGACGAAGGTCATTTTCATGTATAAACCGATAAAAATTCTCCATATCGGGATGATGACGAAAATTCTTGAAGGAAGCCGATACTTCAGTGTTTCCGCTTGCTGCAGCTATAGCTGCAGCATTGCTGTTCTGGTTGGAGGCGGCCGCAGCTTCTGCTTGTTGGTCTTCAAGTTCTTCCATGTCGACATGCTGTATTTCTGGGGTCTCTATCGAAACTACTTCCTCGCTTTTTGCTTTGGTATGCTTTTTTTCGATTTTGGCTGCCTTTTGTATTTCTTTTTTCTGTTTTGATGACATTACCTTCTCCTTTTTATTGAAACCTATGCATAGGTTTCCTGGTTATCTCCTTGCTCTTCACCTTGCAAGAAACCATATTTGTATAATTTGTTGTATAGAGTCTTTATGGTAATACCAAGATTTTGAGCTGTCTTGGTTTTATTGCCACGATTATAAGATAATGTGCGTAGAATATGGTGTTTTTCCAGCTCATCAAGAGGCATGTTAGCGCAAAAATCATTCGGCTCCGTCTTGTCTGTTGGCTTTCTTATATTGAACGGAATATCATCCAGTTTAATTTCGTGGTTTTCAGCGAGGATTTTTAACCGCTCTATTGTATTTTGAAGTTCACGGATGTTGCCAGGCCAATCATAATTAGACAAGACTTCAAAAACGCGGTTATCAACTCGTTTTATTTTTTGTGCAGATCCGCCAAACTTAGCGAATCTGGAACTTTTTAGGAAGTGATCCACTAATAATGAAATATCTTCTTTTCTTTTCCTGAGCGGCGGCATTCGAAGCGCAATAGTGTTAAGGCGGTAAAACAAATCTTCCCTGAAACGCCCTTCTTTCATTTCCCGCTCCAGCTCGCGATTGGTGGCGCTGATGATTCGAACATTTACGCGTATAGGCCTTTTCCCGCCTATTCTATAAAACTCACCTTCTTGAAGAAAACGCAGCAGTTTTGCCTGAATACTGAGAGACATCTCGCCTATTTCGTCGAGAAACAATGTACCATCGTCGGCAGTTTCACAAAGACCTGTTTTCTGGCTCACAGCTCCTGTGAAGGAGCCTTTTTCGTGGCCAAAGAGTTCTGATTCCAAGAGGGATTC
>CAYHPW010000076.1:0-11072 GCA_964358645.1 uncultured Bacteriovoracaceae bacterium
CCAACTATATTGCCTATCTTGTCGGCTGTTCTCATCAAGCCGTGGCCAGTGCTCTCATGCGACACAAAATTCCACGCCGAGAAAGCAGGAATCAATCGCGCCAAATGCTCAAAGGCCAAGAACCCTTCGGGTACAAGATGGTTGGTGGTAAACTTGTCCTTCATAAGGGCGAACAGAAAATTATCGCGTGGATGAGAATACAAAAATCTCACGGAGCGTCCTTACGACAAATTGTCTTTGATCTTAAGAAAAAAGGAATACCAACTAAAAACCGCTCATCCAAGTGGCACCCAACAACAGTGATGAAAATCCTGGCTGCGCATCGGGAACAAC
This sequence comes from uncultured Bacteriovoracaceae bacterium, assembly GCA_964358645.1. Classification (GTDB taxonomy): domain Bacteria; phylum Bdellovibrionota; class UBA1018; order UBA1018; family UBA1018; genus JBBTDV01. Next base: position 334 of record CAYHPW010000076.1, read on the forward strand.
GTTAGGCGGCTACTTCACCAAGGCTGTGGCTATAAACCATGCTCGGAAGATGAATCTCTATGGTGTCATAGTTGAATTTCAGCTTTGGAATCTTCGTACTGCGGTTATCGCCTGTGTCTTCTAAAACAATAAAGCCCGCACCCGCCAAGCTGTCACAATCCTTTTTTACGTTTGCAAAGTCCCGGTCTACAAGCTTTGCCAGTTGATAAACCGATGTGGGCTTCAAGTTGTGAATGGCCGCTAGAATCATATATTTCTGCTCACTCATAAGCTTCTGATAGACGGCTACTGAGGCAAAAACCAAAACATCAGAGGGTTGAATGAACCTCTTTTTGCTCTTGATAACTTCTTTAAGTTCATTTCGGGTGCGGTCTTTGAAGTCTTCCCAGGCTTCAAATGTTATTTTTAAAGTTTTACTTTTCATTTTTCACTATCCTTTCAGCCTCGCTAATAAATTCCTCAAAGGCTTCATAAAAATCTTTTGCATTCAGGGCGACACGGGTTGTTTTGTCTTCAGGTAGTCCCGTGTGAATATGGAATCCAAAGGGTGCATGATTATCAACAAGAAGTCGCGCCAGGTTTCTTTCCATATCTATCAGCACAAATCGGGCTTTAATGCCCTCTGGGTATTTTTCAGTTGGCTCAACTTCATAAACTTTGACCTCGACTCGAAAGTTCTCTGTAAGTTGAAATGACTGGTCCCAAACAAGCTTCGCGTCGCCCATATCTTATCTATGAATATAGGTTAATTTAACATATATTGTCAAGTGGATATCTGTATCTGCGCTACTTAATTTACGTCTTCGCCAACGCCATATAGGATTATCGCATTGCCAATGGACCTTGATTGTATTCACGCCAAACCAAAGGTTTAAGAGACCACCACCATGTACCCATAGAATTGTATTGGACGTTGGTAATGTCCAAAAGGATTAATATGTCCTCCTCTTGGACATTCAATTGAGAAAACCGGCTCAATACTGTAAAATTTAGTAGTGAGATCAATAGCTTCCTTATTTTTAACATTCGCTCTGGTATCAACGGCTTTCTCGAATGGCGAGAATAAGAAAGCTATTCTTATCAATGGTGGTGCATCGGACGACTCCAATTATTCTATTCACGAAGTCGATATCCAAGCATTTAATAACCGTCTCTTTGGTGGCAGAGGGATAATACTGAATGCCAAAGGACCTGACTCTGTTGTTATTCCCGTCGATGTAGAAGGAAATTTTCAAAGAGATTTCTGGGGTTGGGTTACTCCGCGCAAAACTTCACTTGCAGGTTCGCGGCCCGCTACCAAAAGCGGTGTCTTTCAAACTTTTGATGCTCTCATGAAAACACCTCCGAGCCAAATGACCGTCGTTTATGGGGACCATGGCACGCGGTCAGGTATTTCACTATGGGATGAAGAATCATTGAGTGCTGAGGATATTCGCTCAATCTATTCAAGGTTTCCCCAAACTCAGATTCGCTCAATACACCTTCACTGCTACGGTGGCGCGGCTGTAGTCAATCCTGACAGAACACTTCCTGAAAATATGGACAAGCTGCCAGAGTTTCTAAGGAGGAATTACCTTCCGAACAAATGTGCTCTTACTTTGTCCTCTGAAAAAGAGCTTGGCCAGTATTACACTTGGTCCGACGATCTAAAAGAGAATGCTTGGAATAAGATGTTTTCAACATCTAAAAATCCAACTCTAAGGACAATTAAGACTGCCGTTCAAAATGACAAAAACTTTATGCCAAGTCCCTATCTTACTTCAGATTACCTTATTCAAGATGTCGTAGCGGTGATTTGCAAAACTGCGGTCAAATCCTCGACAACACAAATTTTTGACCCCAGTTGCAATTGCCAAAAAACTCAACCCTCTTTGAGTGTCGTTTTCGAGTTGAGTGACCAACTGAAAAACAATCTCTGCCAGAAGTGCGGGTCCACCGAAGTTGAAAAACTAGATTTGCAGTATGCTTATACGGAAAGAGTATACGATGACCTCCAGGCTATCAGGCAGGAATATCAAATAAATTTTTTAAAGGAAAAATATCCGAAAAGATATACAGAATTGAGATCGAGATACGAGCAGCTTGAAAGGGACCTTCAAAAATCCATAACTGAAAATAAACGAACTAACGCAGTAGGTACTTACGCTAGACTGGAACAAGTCGCTAGAGAGTACAGAGATAAAATGCTCTTAGATATGTTGTCGATTGACTATAGAGCTGATTTTGAGACCTACTTTGACACCCTGGATGAGGGGTGGGTCAAAAGAAATTCTAGCAAGTACCCAATTTTTTCGAGGTTCTATTTTTCACAGCCAAAAGATAGAACTAATTTTAAACAAATGGCATGGAACCTGCCAGCGGTATTGCAGACTGTTGTTGGTGATTACCGCAGGGGCAGTGGGCTGAAAATCCCAGACTTTGTGAAGGAACGGTCGGCTAGGCAAATTGATTGGTTGGTAAATGCAACCAAAGACGAAATTCAAAGTGCAAGAAAGATAGCTGAAGCTCGTCGGCAACAAAATTGCTTTGTCATAGCCGGGCCGGTAGTTAGCGGTACCAAGAATAGAGAGATAAGAGAACTGTATGACACAATTAAAAAATGTGAAGAATCTGCTATTAATTAGCATTGCTTTATTCCTTTCCAATTCAGCCTTTGGAAAAGAGGGGGTGTTTCCTTCTTTTGCCTGCGGCCAATATCGAGTCATTGGCCAATTAACCATAAATTCCACGAGTCATTTTGTTTTGACACTCAACGAAGGAAGTTATTCGCCATTTGAGATCATTTTATTAGGCGGCAGTTTTTCTGAAAAAATGGCGCGTCGAAACACCAAGGTTGAGGTAGAATTTTATGTGCCAAAGGAAATCACAGGTCGTAATCGACCCTTTGTCTATTTAAGAAAATTGAGTTCTGTACCAGCCGAACTCCACCAGAGTCTCCAGAAAATTGAAGTTAAGGCCTGTGGCCTGAACCACTTATTTGAACAAAAGCCATAACCGACACGCAAACTTCGGAAGACCCCGAAAATGAGTGAAATTGGTCTTAATTTGCACGATTTTGGTGTTAAATTGTTCAATTTTGAAGGGTGAAAAGTCTTAGCAAACCTTAAACATGGGTTTAGTCTTAGAAAACTGTAAAAGTCTTCCGACCTTTATTAGTTTCAATTACTTGATGCAACGCTCACGATTGCAAGAACGGTCTCGAAAATCTTAGTTTGCGTAACCCCGTGCCTGATTCGGACGCCCCCCACACCCCTAATAGCAGAAACTAAGATTTGTCTAGGCTTAGGAAGACTGATGCGCGATTTGGAAATAAGCTTCTTAAGCTGTCTTGACTGTCGTTGGTGTGGTGGGAATTGGCCCAAGTTATGATTGAATTTTATCGAGGATGGCTAGGATTTCATCCTTTGCTCCACCAACGCCCAAGTGGGTGTAAATCTTTTGGGTTGCTTCGGACTCGTGACCGGCCAAAAGCATTCGCTTCTCTTTTGAAACTCCGGCGATGGCAAGAGCCGTGTTCCACTGATGCCGGAATGTGTGAGGAGTTAAATCCTTCACTATCTCTGCCTTTTCTTTATAGAGCTTACAAAGTTGCTCGATCCGGCGTGGGGAAAATCTCGTGTTGCGATTGGATTCAAACAGATATTTGTTTTTTCGGCCTTGAAGATAGATCGCAAGTTTCTCCAAGAGTCGATGGCCGAAAATGATAACCCGATCTTTCTTGCCCTTTCCTTCCGAAACAAACGCAAGGTTGGTTTTGAAATCAATGCGGCTCACTTGAAGGTTACAAAGCTCCGCGATGCGTAAGCCCGTTCCTTCAAGAGTTTCAAAGATGAGCCGATGAATGGGATTGTCGATGACGCCATAGAACCGCGCCATTTCTTCACTGGGCGGAAGTTCATAGAGTTTTCGGCCACGGGTAGGGACCTCAACACCACAAGCGCTCCTCACGCTTTTAAAAATGTATTTGAGTTGGTCATAGCTGAGTTTGTGGCGGTTCACTTCGCGGCTGATGTATTTGATTAGGGCTTGAACTGGAGATTTCGCATTTGACTTTTGGGTAACGAAATCATCCAGCTTTACAACCTCTGGACGGCCATCTTTCATCGCAATACTCCCAATTACTTCGCTCTCTCTACCATTCTGCGAAATTGTCTGTACGCCCTTCAGATTAGCGTTCTCCCGCTTAGGGCCAGCTTAAAATCATATTAACGCATGGCAATGAATAAATCAAATGGATATACCAAATGTGTTTCACATTTGTATTTATAAGGTGATACAATGGCTTTCAAGGTTGATTAGGGAGAATAACGAATATGGCAAAGACTGTAGACCCCAGGGCCATTATCAGGCGCATAAAAGCCAAGGATCTTGAGAAAACAAAAGGCAATGTCACCTACAGTCTGACAAAGACAGTGGTCGAGGAGTTTCGGCGAGCGTGTGAAAAGCAAGATGTCGGGCAAGGGCGAGTTCTTGAGGAGTTTATGCTCAGTTTTATTGAGGCATCAAAGGGGAGCAAGTGAGAAACAACGCTATTTTGCGAGTCTGCTTTCCCAAAAGCGCCAAGTAGGCCAAGCAATCAACGCTCCCACCCCCTGGGGTATCGAATTTAATGAGGACTTTTTTTGTTTTTAACGGTGGCAACCCCCTTGGAAATGCGGCCACCATTTTTCCATATCGGCTTACTATAACGTAGCAAAAGGCGGACACATGAGCTTGTTAGATGAAGACGTAAAAATCAAACGTAGCAAACAAAGTAAACGCCAAAGGACCTTAGCTAAGGTTGAAGAACTGATCGGCGAAAATTTTGACGATTTTGAAATTGAAGAAAAGCTCGGCCTTTCCCCTGAGCAACTTCAAAAATATAAGCAGATGATCTTTGATCGCTACCGAATGGCCCTTCACACACTTACCCCTGAAAAGGTGTTTTCAGAATATGCTATGAAAATGAATGTGCTTGTGAAGGAACTCGATGAGGCAATAGGCGCGTGCCGCGAAGGGAACCAGCTTCAAGCCATGGTCAGCGGCATTTGGCGTAAAAAAGAAATCGCAGATTCCGTTATCAAGTTTGGTCAGGAGCTTGGCTTTCTTCCCAAAAACGCCAAGGAAGTGAAAATCACCAATGATATTTCATTTTCTTCCATGACAAACGAAGAGGTGAAAGCCGAAGTCACCCGCATAAAGCAAAGTATTGTGGAGTTAGCCACAAGAAAAATCCATATCAGGCCAGAGGTGGCGCAGTTTATGGACCCAGTAACAAGGGCCAATCTTCCAGATAGCATGGTCCTCCTCGGATCAAAGAGCAACGCCATTAACGGGAAAGGGAAGATTCCCCCACGTAAAGGCTAAAGCTCTTCAAACATTTTTGGTTCTCGCCACACCAGATAATCATACACTAGCGGCACACCACTTATTTGAAAATAAACTTGAGCAAACAATCACTTGCGTCTTGATGCAGAGAGTTGACCACACACCAACGGAACACGGGTTATTTGGTTCAACTCTGTTTGCCCGTATTGCAAATGTATTTTTCTTTAAAAAGATATTGATTAAGACAAATAACCAGTGGTAGTTATTTAGCCCATGTTAGAAGAAAAATACACGGCACTGGATTTAGTTAAGACAATCAACAGCTCCGTTGCAGACATTAAAGCATCAACAACTTTTTTAAATGAGTGCGCCGCCGACCCTGCATATCTTTACAACCCTCCCGTCGGGGGGCGTGGGCTTCAAAAGGTGTATAACGATTGTCACCTGTTTGAGTTCGCTCTTTTGTGTCATCTAAAAATCTATAAAGTGGAGCGTCTTCCCTCAAAAAATATTATCAAGGCATTGCGTGAGGATACTCAGTATCACAAGGCCGAGTCCTTAGATGAAATGAAAAAGCGTGTTGGAAAAATGATCTTGGTTATCAAGAATAGAAAGCACCTTCAAACTGCCAACAGCTTTGAAAGGGTAATGGAAATTCTAAAGGGCCATGTGGGGAGATTTAAAAATAAGAGCCAGCAAGACGCGTGGGGAACGGCAACAAGTGCCCTTATCTTTAATGTAGAGGAAGTTGTAAGCACTTTGTATTAGCTATTTTTTTAACCATAAATAACCAGTAGTGGTTATTTAAACAGAAAGGGACACACATGAAGCAGCCGAAACTTAAACTTAAGCTTTTTGAGAGGGACATCAAACAGCATCAGCTTGCCCGACACCTAGACGTGACGGAGACCATTATTTCTCAATGGATCAACGGAACCAAAGATGTTCCGCCGGAGAAACAAAAGCAGATTGCGAAAATTCTCAAGTGTGATGTCGCTGACATTTTCCAAAACGGTCAAGCACAAAAATGAATTCCAGAAAGGGGGAAGTATGCAGCGCGAACACCGCACAACTGATTTTCAACATGAAGAGTTTCAAACCATGAATACTGATCCAATTTCTTACGCACAGGTAAAAATGAAATCCATCATGAATGCGTCGGATTTTGTGAAGCTTCAAGACGAGGACAAGGATCGGCCTCTATTTCGGAAATGCCTTCTCGACAACCTAAATGATTTACGTCGGCTCATCATTGCACTGGCCTCAAGGAAAGGTTCTCGCCATGAATCCTCAAAATAAATCAAAGACCAAGGGTCTTCGCAAAATTGATTTCAATGGCGTCAACCTGGCCGCTCTCTATCGGTTGCCTGATTTGGTAGTCGATTGGCTTCCGCAAGGGCGGCGAGAGGGGCACGAATGGGTTGCATTAAATCCACATCGAAATGACCACAGATTAGGTTCTTTTAAAATTAATTTGAATACGGGGCGATGGGCTGACTTCGCTTCAGGTGATCGCGGTGGTGATCCCGTGAGCCTTTACGCCTATCTGTTTCAAGTTCGACAGGGTGAAGCGGCAAAACGCTTGGCTCAACACCTTGGAGTTAGTCATGCTGAATTCTGAAGCTAATGGGAAGGATTGGAGGCCAACCGTCCCCGCTCCATTCGATGCCGGGCCACCAAATTTCCACCATCCTCGCTATGGAAAACCAGTTCTTACTTGGACATACAAAGATGCTACCGGAAATACGTGGTGCCACATCAACCGGTTTACGGATAAAGAAGGTAAAAAGCAATTTTGTCCCCTTACCTATGGTGAGTACAACGGGAAAAAATCTTGGCGCTGGAAGGGATCTCCAGACGGTCGTCCTCTTTATAATCTGCTCAGCATCGCAAATCAGCCTAATAAGCCTATTATCGTTGTCGAAGGTGAGAAGGCGGCTGAAGCTGCGGGGAAACTTTTTCCAGACATGATTGCAACGACAACTATGGGCGGTGCCTTAGCGCCTCACAAAACCGATTTTGGCCCTTTGATGGGGCGAGACATCTTGATCTGGCCCGACAATGATGGAGCCGGTCACACCTATGCCCAAGCAATTGTCCGACTCTGTAAGAAGTTGGTCCAAAAGATTTCCGTTGTCGAAATTCCGCAGAGCTTTGCAGAAGCTTGGGACCTTGCTGACCCTATACCAGACGGATTGCAGCTTTCTGACCTTCAACAGTTACTCAAGCAAGCAAAAATAGTTTTCGACATGGGTTCAGAATCAAAAGAACCGCATAGTAAGTCATCAATCACTTTGCCCCGCCCCTTTCGACTGACAAAAAATGGAGTGGAATATGAAACGATAGACTCTGAGGGGAATAGCGAATGGAATTTCTTGTGTTCTCCCCTCCACATCACGGCGTTCACACGCAACAAGGATGGTGAAGACTGGGGACGGCTACTCAAAATCATAGACAAAGATGGAAAATCTCACTTGTGGGCCATGCCCATGCGAATGCTCGCAGGCGATGGCACAGTTTATCGTGAGAGATTGTTGGAGCTTGGATTACTCCTAGATTATGGGTCAAATGCACGCCGCTACTTACACCAATACATCACCATCGCTCAGCCTAATGAAAGTGTTCTCTGTGTTAATCGCATCGGCTGGCATCAGGGAAAAGAAGGTCCAGTATTTGTCTTGCCCGATCAAACCTTTGGTGGGGAACAGATTTTACTTCAGGGCGAAGGCTTTTCAGAAAACCTATTTCAAGTCAAAGGAAGCCTTAAAGAATGGCAAGAGCACATTGGCAGATTTGCTATAGGTAATTCTCGAATTGAATTTGCCGTATCATGTGCGTTTGCTGGCCCACTTTTAGAAATTTCCAGCAGTGAAGGCGGCGGATTTCACCTGCATGGCTACTCCAGCAAAGGAAAAACAACCACTGCTTATGTCAGCGGAAGCGTTTGCGGGGGTGGAACTGATAAGGCTTATCTAAAATCATGGCGTACCACTGCAAATGGTCTTGAAGGGACAGCCTTTGCCCATCATGACAATTTACTTTGCTTAGATGAGATCAACCAGATTTCACCTCAAGAATTAGGGGAAGCTGCTTATTTGTTGGCAAATGGCTTCGGTAAGAATCGCGCTGATCGCAATGGCCTAAGCAGAAAAAGTAAACAATGGCAGCTCATCTTTCTTTCCAGTGGAGAAAAAGGAATTTTTGAACGAATTGCCGATGATGGGAAAAGCAAAGCTACAGCGGGCCAGCAAGTGCGAATCGCCGATATTCCTGCGGAGGCTGACCGTGGACTTGGTTTATTTGAAAACTTGCATGGATTTCCGGACGCGGAGAAATTTGCCACATATCTTCAGAAAGTCGCCAAAACCTACTACGGCACGCCACTGCGAGCATTTCTTGAAAAAATAACCTCTGAAGAGAGAGCAGACCTTGCTCAACTGATAAAAAATAATGCAAGAACATACGTGGATTCATTCTGTCCGAAGAACTGCGATGGACAGGTCTTGCGTGTAGCCAATCGGTTTGCATTGGTTGCCGTGGCAGGTGAGCTTGCAATCTCATACGAAATTCTACCTTGGCCCAAGGGCACGGCAATTCACGGGGCCGCCATCTGTTTTCAAGCGTGGCTTGGTCAAAGAGGCGGCAAAGGAACTTCGGAGAAACAAGCTATGCTTCGACAAATCAAACACTTTTTTGAATTACATGGTGAGAGTCGTTTTTCACCCCTTCATCCTAAAGAAAATGGTGAACTTACGAATGGTGAAAAACCAACAATCAATCGAGCGGGATACAAAAAAGAAGGCCCCGATGGAATCGAATATTTTGTTTTACCGGAAGTGTTTCGGTCAGAACTCTGCAAGGGTTTTGATTCCAAGCTCGTTGCAAAACTACTGGCTGAGCGTGGCCTAATCCACACCTACGAGAACGCCGACAGATACACCACCAAGCATAGATTTCCTGACAACAGAAATAACCCCACCGACGCTTATCAATTCAAGTCCAACATTCTTTCAGAGGAGGCGTTTCAATGAAGGAGGCTCTTCAAAAATGGTGTACCGACTTTGAAGAGGCTTGCCGCTCTCTAAAAACCGCCGGGAACAACGGGAACGACGTGAACAACTTTAAAAAGAGATCTGAAAATCAGCAGTTAGTTCAGACAGGTTTGTTCCCGAACAGCGAAAATGATGGCCGAATCAGATGCAAAGGCTCAAGAGGGCAGCTCACCCCTTTGGTTTGTAAGATTATTTCAGAAAATCGAGATGGCTTGATCCATCACCTCAAAATCGACATCCAGTTTAGTTTTGAATTTAACGAATCTCTCCAAGAGCTGTGCCGCTATTACAACGAAAAAATCAAACACAGCGATGGCAATATGATGGATTTTATCGCCACAAAAAATTCAAAACTTTATCAGGAAATTAATATTCTCGACGACGAACTAAATCAGATTTGGCTTGAAGCCCGTCTTCAAAACGCCACAATCCAAGAGTTCATGGAAAGTCTTGAGCAATGGGAGACGTTGCACAAGATCGCAATTAATTTTTATTCCTCGGAATTTAAACCTCACGCCGTTTTTTTTGAGTGAGCAGGAAAGGCAAGGGCTTCTCTTCGGAGAAGCAAATGAAGGGTCGGCCAGGGGCAATCATGCCAATTAGGAATCTGACAAGAAAGGGGTCGCTTATGGTTGGGTAAATATAAAATTACTACAGAAAATTGGGGTGATTGCCCTTCAGAACAAAAGCAGATAAAAAACGTGCTTTGGCGAAATTATTGGCGAGCTTGATATTGAATCCAAGCTCAGAGAAAAAAGACAGTGAGGAAATAAAAAATGGTGAACCAAATAAAAATCAGGAGGGAGCAAAATAGTCCGCGACGAATAATGACCTATGCGCGGACCAGCCTTGAAGAAAACGCAAACGTCCCTGGTGGAACTCTCGAATCTCAGGAATATCGAATGAAAAAATTGATTGAATTGAAAAATTAGATCAACCCAAATTGGGGAATTCATGTTCGACATTATGAAGATGCCAAGAGCGGCAAAGACCTGAATCGCCCTGAATTGAAAAGATGCTTGGCGGACCTGGAGGCTGGCCTTGCTGACACGCTTGTGATTCCCGATCTTGCGAGATTGAGCCGCAGCATCCGTGATTTTCTCCATATCCAAGAAAAACTTGTTTCTTTGGACGTCAACCTCGTTTGTCTCAATCCCGAAATCGACTTTGGTTCCGCTTTTGGTGAAACCTTCGCAAAGCTGATTGTTATTTTGGCTGAATTTGAACGTAAATTGATTGCAGAAAGAATGCTTGCCAATCTTCGCGCCCGCGCCGAGCAAGGTCTATTTAATGGCGGTTCATACCCCCTTGGGCTTGGCCCCAATCCGCAAGACCGTGGTAGGCCCGTGGTTGTTGCCGAAGAATCTGAAATCGCCAATG
>CAYHPW010000077.1:0-10683 GCA_964358645.1 uncultured Bacteriovoracaceae bacterium
CTAAAGAAAATTCTTTTAAAAAACCCGCTAAACTGAGTTTTTCCGGGGCCTGTTAGCTGCTTTCGCCTTCGTCCACGCCGTAATAAGTCAAGCCAAGATGATTGATAAGCTCTTCATTGGTGAAGAACCTTAGCGTGTTTTCAAGCTTAAGTAACTGGACCGATAAATCATGCTCCGGCGAAAGACCTTGCTTCACAACAGGGGCCTTGAAATAAAATGACAGCCATTCCTGAATACCACGCATCCCTGCACGGCCTGCTAGATCCATGAAAAGCGCCAGATCAAGAACAATCGGTGCAGCTAATATTGAGTCGCGGCAAAGGAAGTTCACCTTTATCTGCATCGGATACCCAAGCCATCCGACGATATCAATGTTATCCCAACCCTCTTTGTTATCTCCACGCGGGGGATAATAATTTATACGCACCACATGACATATGTCTTTGTAAAGCTCAGGATAAAGCTCGGCTGATAAAATATCAGTCAGCACCCCGGTTTTTGAAACTTCTTTTGATTTAAACGAACCCGGATCATCTAAAACTTCACCGTCGCGGTTACCAAGAATATTAGTGCTGTACCACCCAGCGACACCAAGCTGCCTGTTTCGCAAGCCTGGCGCAATCACGGTCTTTAAAAGCGTCTGGCCGGTTTTAAAATCCGAACCGCAAATCGGTGTTGCCATTTCCTGCGCGAGCTCCTGAAGACATGGCATTTCCACTGAAACATTTGGTGAGCCGTTGGCGTAAGGGATCCGTTCACGAAGTGCCGCGTAAGTGTATATCTGTGACGGAGCAATTGCTGGATCGTTGTTCTTAAGGCCTTCTTCAAATATCTTTAGCGACTTATGGACTTCGGTGGGCGGAGTATAAACTTCAGTTGAAGCGCACCAAACCATCACCGCCCTGGAACATCCGTTAGCTTTTATGAAATTACGGATATCTTGCCTGAGCTGCTCAGCCAGGTCCATTTTGTTTTTGCCCTTTTTCACATTCGGGCCATCAAGGCGCTTTACAAAATCACGATTAAACACAGCCGACATCGGTGTGATCCTAGAAAGCGGCTCTTTCAGACTTTCAACTAGATTTTTCTCAAGTACTTGGGCGTGCGTCGCTGCTTCATATGCGTTCTCAGGGAAAATATCCCAGCCACCAAACACGATGTCATCCAACGAAGCCAGCGGAACAAGCTCATTTACTTTCTTAATACGCCTTTCAGTTCTCTTGCCTAATCTTAGCTTTCCCATCTGCGTGTAAGATCCGATCGGCTTCGCAATCCCGCGCTTAACGGCTTCAACACCTGCATAAAAAGTAGTCGCCACAGCGCCCATGCCTGGCGTAAGAACGGCAAGTTTGCCACTTGCTGGCTTAATATCAGATACACTCTTGTTAATTGTTGTCATATGGAACAGCTCCTTTTCTGGCTTTGTAAGCAGATGGCCGTTTTAGTCCAGCAAGTTTAATTAAGCAAGCGCCATAGTGATGATGGCTGTAGGCTAAAACCGAGATAACCAAGGATTCCAACCAGCGGTGAAAATGAGATTAGTTTTTCTATGGTCGGCGAAGAATGTCTTTTGCGTAAATGTGGCATACCCATTGATTTTGCAATAGAATGTCAAAAACATCGATACCTATTGAAATCGACAGAGATAGTCAAAACACATATGTGATAAAAAAGCCATCAAACCGGCGTGCTGGTCTCCAGAGCCAGCTCACGACAACCCTCCCCGGCTGATAGATATGCCTTGGAAATAAGCTGGATACACAGCCAGGACTCCCGCGTCTCCTTGCCTACAAAGTCACCAGCGTCAATCGCGGTCTTAAACTGGTCAAACAATGAATTAAACCAGCTTACGTGGCTTGCATCCATCCAGTGTGACGCGATGGATTTTTTTTCAACATCCCACTTAACCGCTCCCTGTGCTACATCCGGCCCAGCGGTCCCACGCATAACCGCTATCTGCATATCATCATCATCCACAGTAATAGCGCCATGCTCGCCTTGAATGGTATAAATCACCTTGCGCACGCCGGCTGTCCAGGTGAGATGGCAATGGGCATGTCCGTTTGGAAATGTGAGAACGGTCGAGAAATTATCTTCCGTGTCGTATTTTGCTGGCTCGAGGTTCGACATCTTAGCGGTGACCAGCGTCGGGTATGACTTCATCCATTCAAATGTCAGGTAAAAAGTATGACTCCCGTGATCCATAGCGATTCCTCCGCCGCCATACTTGCGCTCTCGCCGCCAATGTGTTTTCCATTCCGTAACGCCCTTTGCATGCGTGTTCCTGAAAGTATTCAACGTTACGGAGCGCACTCTGCCGATCCGGCCGCTTTCGATAATATCCGTAATAGCCCTGACAACCGGTGCATGCTTGTAGTTGTGGCAGGGGAACAAGACACGCTTTGTGCTTTTTGCGTGGCTAAGCATGGAGGTGGCTTCATCAAGCGTGGTCGCAAGTGGCTTCTCGCAAAGTACGTGCAGCCCGCGATACAGCGCCGCATGCGTAATCGCCGCATGATCGCAGGGAGGAGTTGAAACATCGACGAAATCCAGTCCCTCTCCTTCCACACTCAGCAGTGCGCGATAATCAGAGTAAATCCTTGCCTTCGGTAAAACTTCCTGGGCCAGGGCCCTGCGTGCTTCACAGACATCAGCAATGGCGACTATCTCGACATCTCCGCAGGCTTTTGCCCTTTCCAAATAAGCAGGCACATGGCCTTTGCCTGAAATAAAACCATACCCAATAACCGCGCCTCTTAACTTTCTCGAATCTGTGTGCATATTCAGGGCTTTTATCGCACGGCTGGTGTTTGCACAACAGGTTACATGCGCCGCTTAATGCATTGGGCAGGCTGCTTGCATTTTAATAAACCGTCACTCATTTATCTCTGTTTGCCAAATTTGGTTGTCATCAATATATTTAGTGCCTGAAACTGCGAAGTCCCCGCTAATAAATTGATTGGTTTGATATATCGGGGCTTCTACCCAGATCGCGGAGGGTATGCCCATATCGATAGACGGAGGGCTTAATGGAATATCGCGAGCCTGTTCCCAGTTGATCGTTGTTCCTGGCTGCGGACGTTTTAATTCTAGAAGCTTTACACCACCGTTGTGAAAATCACCGCCGGTTTTGCGATATGCTCCTTTAACGACAAAAAACCTTCCTGAGTTTGTATATATGAATCGCGCCCTGTAACCGTTTTCAAATAAAGCTATAGAAGCCGTGTGCCCACTCCAGCTATCAGCGGCCGGGCGAAAAAAATATGCTGAACCGCCTTCGTTAGTCATGGCCAAGGCATGGACATCCTTGCTGGTTGGGTCAACCCATATGTCTGCCTCATGCCAAACCTGAATGCCAAGATCTGGCGTGCTTAGGATATCGTTTATTGGCAATTTACTACCTATTTTAAGTTTGGCAGCCAAAACATAGTCTTTATGTCTTTCCTGATCACTGCCAGGGCGTGATGCTGACTGGTATTTGCCTGTGATCATGTGCCCAAGTATCTCGAGATGATCATTATCCGCGAAGGCCGAATGGATATATGAAATATAATTATAAGGAGCAAGTGACGTCACCACAGGGCCGTTCCAGCCTGAACCGTAGTTATAGATGTAATAAAAATCCCCGGCTGCGCCATCGTCACCGACTTTGGTCCACCAAACGGTTTTCATTTTAGAACGTGATACTGCTGCACCAATATAATTAGAGTTGTTTGGCGTATTATAGACTCTGCCGCTGATCATAACCGGTCGGCAGGTCCCTTTGTTTTTTTGGGTGTACCAATAGCATTCTTCAAGGCGGTTTTTAGAAACATTAATGCCATAGGAAAAAACAGTGTTACCCACCATGACAGTTGCAACATTTTGCTGGACACAACTGGGCAGTTTGTTGCTGCCACTGAGCTTCCATGTATTGCCATGCAGTTTATAATAGCTGATGGCCTTGTTATGATAGACCTCATCGCCACGATCTATCGCAAACCACAAATTGTTATCCTGGGCGCGCATAATCCCGCGCAGGTGCGGACCCCAGCCGCCGCTCATTGCACCAGGCCTGTCTGACATACATGGGTTTGAAGTACCAGAGTCTTTGGACGCGTCACGTCTGTTTGACTTGGTGATCAGGCGGAACTCCAATGGTTTAACCACGCGGTCTGTTGCTTGATTAGAGCCAGCAACCGACGGCCAAGCTATAATGGACGCAATAAAATATAGATAAATTAAGTTCATATCTACTTTTCGGCCTATTACCTATTAAAGATGAGTACCAAACCTGTAGCCTGTGGCCTTTCTTCATTTGTTGCTCAAGAAACGCTGAAGCAAGCTTGCAGAGCTTGAACTCGCGCATTTAGCGGCTAATTGCAAGAATTTTACACTGGGATTAAAATTACTTAATTCGCTTTAAACCAATCCAAACAGAAGGCAGCAACCGTTTCTTCTTTGGAGGCTTTCAGCAGCGGTTCCATTTTCTCAAGGGTTTCTAGAAAGGTTTCACGTATTTTTACAAAGTCGCTCTCTGAAAGAGTAAATACACCGGAATAATGAAGATCAGATTTAAGTGGAAAATCAAGAGATGTGATGGATTTCACCCTCCAATTAATATGATGCTTTCTGACAAACGGTGAATCCTTATTCAAATGAATGCGCCGCTCTCCGATGCCATATTCCGTCCCATGTCGCTTAGCCAGGCCTGATTTGACTAGAAACTCTAGAACATCCTGGACGGACTTAAGCGGAATGCCTAAGCGTGAAGATAAGGCTGCAGCAGTCTGAGTTTTTTGCAGCGACAACGCAACATGTATTGCAGCATAGTGCCAGCCATCGTAGTAAATGGCCTGGTCCTCAAAGCTGAGTTCACTGCGGACCTCTATCCGCTCTTCCACTCTGCTGCGCCGTTCTTGAATTTCGGCAATCTGCGCTCGGTAGTAATCCTTCAGGGCCTTGCTCCCCGCGCGGCCATAGTGAATCAGGAGCATAAGGAAGTGGCTTTCAGGTCCTGTCAGGTTCAAAAATGGACCAATTTTTACCGCATGCTCCAAACTAAAATCCACTTTTCCGGCGAGAACCTGTGAAACAAATGCCGTTTGACAGCCTAGATGATGAGCAAGCCTACTTCGCGCCCCGCGAGGCGGAGAGAGCTCGTCCAAAGCCTGGTTAAGGTAAATGCGATAATTATCAAAACTAAATATTGATTTCTTCATAGTAAAGAATATTGAAAAAGCAATAAAGCCTGGCTGGAGATAAATTCTGGCCGGTTTTTTTTAGCAGACTCTAAAACAAGAACAAATGTTTCAACTTGATCAAGAACATGTGCTTGTATCAACACAATCTCATACAAACTCGTTCAGAAAAACCAGTGCGGGCAAAGCCTCGATCCCATCTCGACTGACGAACTGCTTGCCGGACCTGTAATCGACCTGCACGCAACGGCACCGTGGAAACTTTCTCTTGAAATAGATCAACGGCTTGCTGATATCTTTACTCTTTACCTTGCATTCAACCGCTAAAATCGGCTCAGTCTTGTGAGTAACCACTAAATCTACTTCCCGTTCCTCAAGATCCCTCATGAACCGAAGCTCATAGACCAGGCCTTCGACATCCTGCTGGAATTGGACCCACTTCAAAAGGTGCAACGCGACTAAATTCTCAAACCGAGCGCCTTCATCCTCTACGAGCGCCCAGTCGTAATGATAGTGCTTTGACTCCTTCTTAACCGCTTTGATATTGGCTGCCCCGAAAGGATATACCCTGAAAATGGTATAAGTGTTCTCAAATGCCTGAAGCCAGCGTTTGACGGTCAAATGCGCCACATCGAGATCCTCTCTTAAGGAGTTGATGGATAACGGGCTTGCAACCAGTTCTGGCAGTCGTTCGGCCAATAATTCAAGCTGGCTAAGATCACGAAAATTCTCAAGTGGACCGATTTCATCCCTAATGAGACGCGAATGATAATCTCCCCGCCAAATTCGTGCGCTCTTTTCTGAACTCGAGAAATATGGCTCAGGGAAGCCACCAAGAGTCAGCAACTTAAGAAAGTCGCTTTCTGAAGTTAGCGCGAGCTCCTTCACGGAAAGCGGATTAAGCCTAAAGTGCCGGTATCTGCCCTGAAGCGAGTCCCCCGCTTTTCTATAATGCTCTAATCTCGCACTGCCGGTGACAATTATCTTCAATCTAGGATTGAACTTATCGAAGTAGCCCTTAATAAGATTTCGCCAACCCTTCATTTTATGGATCTCGTCGAGCACAACGAGACCGGTCAAACTCGGCAGCTCCTGTTTAAGCAAAGCTCTCTTGTCTTTCGGGAAATCATAATTCAGATAATAATCGCTTGGCCGCATAAGCGACTTTGCGAGCGTTGTCTTGCCTACCTGCCGAGGACCACTAATCAAGACCATCTTCTTCGACAGTGCTTGCTTGATATCTGGCACTATATAACGAGATTTCGCTAACATTCCTAAATTTTAACATACATGTGAATATTTAGTACTACTTTTTCACATATATATAAAATCATTAGCCCACGGCCAAAGCCTCATGCAACGGCACTAAGGCAAGCATTAGCCCATTCCAGACACACTGACAGCTTTGGTGTTGTTGCCAGATGTTTCACATTTTTTGGTGCTTCTACATTCCTTGGTATGTCTGCGTTCAGCGGCGTGCTTAGAATTTTACTCAGGGCTGTTTTAAATGTAGTCGCGCTTAGCGTGCCGATCGATACGGCGCTCGGGCGAATACTTTTCAAGAAATGCATCGAGCCCATCTTCAAAGATGTCTTCAAGTCGTGCTTTAGGAAAACGATAACTAAGTATGTCACACACCGGTTTAATCTCATCCATCATCTCAGCACTTGCCGTGAATTAAAAATCAATTCGTGAAATAGTTTATGCATGCTGTTGTAGAGGCGCAGCGCTAAAAAATAAAAGAACTTTTGGCGTTACTACAAATGCATTTTTCTAAAATTTCAGCGAGGAATCAAATTTAAATTTATCCCACGCCTTTTTCTCATCTGCGTTGTGTCGAGATAATATTCAACTGACCCTATATCGCATCCAAACATTTGGTTCGCGGTAGGTTGCCCTGCGATTCGCTGGATCAACTTCTAACTTCGCCAAGCCGAGAGGAGGGGTGAATTCCTCCGTTTTATCAAGATCCACACCTAGCCATAGTTTCCATCTTTTAAATGAAGCCGTGATCACTACCGAATTTTGGCATATATTGAGAAGCTCAGCGCCCAATTCAAGATGAGTCCTAATCCAAGGATCAAATATTCGTCCTCGCTCGTCTGTCATCTTTAAATAAGCGTCCATCGGTGTGTCGAGGAACTCTTGTTTGCGAGTAGGACGGACAGGCGCCACAACGAGTGGCAATCCATTGCTCTTTGCCAGCCATTTTGCCACTTCGAGCAAGGATCTTGATAATTTCTGATCCCGACATTCAGGGTGAATGCTCGCTGAGAGGAGGCATAGGGAGTTGTGTTCCAAGTCGCGCGAGTTTGAAATGCAGGCGTATCTCCAACCATCAGTGAAGCACCCAACGGCCTAAAGGCCGGGGCCCTACGCCATGGCGGTAGAAAGCGTAAGCTTACCATGGTCAAGCCTTTCTAAAATAACTGGGTATTTAAATGAAAGTCTTGCTGCCTGTATCCGTCTATAAGCCGAACCTTCAGAAAATCCCAAGCACTGGGTTAAATATGAAAAAAGTTTTGAAGTTTCTGTATTTGTATAGCCAGGCAAAGTGAGTTTTGGTTTTTCATGAAGGCCTTATATCACCGATTTTTGCACCCTATAAAACGCGCGTAAATCGTCTGTAATTATTTTTTAAAAAAAACTACCACCGCGTATACAAACCACAGGAAACATACACAGCCCCAGACCCCCGCGCCCATAAATGCTGACCGATTACCACAAAACAGCAATTGATCTTGTGCTTTATTCGCAGTTAAGCTTT
Source organism: uncultured Bacteriovoracaceae bacterium (assembly GCA_964358645.1). GTDB lineage: Bacteria > Bdellovibrionota > UBA1018 > UBA1018 > UBA1018 > JBBTDV01. Next base: position 7,948 of record CAYHPW010000077.1, read on the forward strand.
GGCTGTGAATGCACAGTACGACGTTATAATTATCGGAGCCGGAGCTGCCGGGATGATGTGCGCGATCCATGCGGGCAAGCGAGGGCGTCGCGTACTGGTACTTGACCATGTAAGCAAAATAGGTAGCAAGATCCTGATCTCTGGCGGTGGGCGATGTAACTTTACTAACCTTGGTGCGGGGCCGTCTAACTACGTTTCAGAAAATCCTCATTTTTGTAAGTCAGCTCTTTTACGCTACACGCCTGAAAAATTTATTCAAATGTTGCGGGATCACAGAATTCTATTTCATGAAAAGAAGCTCGGGCAACTTTTTTGTGATGGCCCAGCTATGGCCATCGTCACTCTTCTTAAAACGGAATGTGACAAGGCTGGCGTACAGTTCGGGCTGGGTTATCGAGTTGGCAGTGTTTCGCGCGCTGAAGCTGCTAATAAACATTTTGTGGTTCAAACTACAGGCGGCATTTTTAGTTGCGAGTCACTTGTGATCGCGACCGGAGGCCTTTCGCTTCCAAAGCTTGGCGCTACGGGCTTGGGTTATAGGATTGCTGAGCAGTTTGGGCTTAAGATAGTTGAAACAGCAGCGGCTTTGGATGGTTTTATCTTTGCGGATGATACCAAGGCCTTCTGCGCTCTTGCAGGTGTTTCTATTGACTGCTTGATTTTTATTAACGGAACTTCATTTAGGGAGAATATACTCTTTACCCATAATGGACTTAGTGGACCTGCCGCCCTCCAGGCTTCGCTATACTGGCATCCCGGTGATAAGATTTCTATAGACCTATTGCCTGATATTTCTGCCGCGGAGTGGTTTTTTGCTAAGAAGCGTGAAGGCAAGTGCTCCCTTGTAAAAAATCTTTTATCAGAACTTCTGCCCGGCAGATTCGCTACGTGGTTTTGTGGCCTACATTTTCCTTCCCAGCTTCCACTTGTGCAGGTCTCCGACAAAACGATAGAGAAATTTTGTGAAAAACTTCACGCTTGGAGCGTTGCGCCCACTGCTACGGTCGGTTACAGCAAAGCTGAAGTCACTCGTGGCGGCGTTGATACTGACGAGCTTTCATCAAAAACTATGGAAGCCAGAAAGGTCCACGGGCTTTATTTCGTCGGCGAGGTTGTCGATGTTACAGGGTGGCTTGGTGGGTATAACTTTCAGTGGGCTTGGGCTTCTGGCTGGGCGGCTGGGCAGGTTGTCTAATGGTATTTTAGGGAGCAGCCTCTTTTCCCTGAGTTACTACCCGAAATGCAAACATAACATAATAGAGATGGAGCATCCCTTGAGTTGCCAGTACAAAAGTAGTAGCTTATTTAGTGTTACCACACAATGAAGCACAATATGTCCAAAACAGACGGCTTAAAATCCAAGACAATCGAAATCATCGCTGGCCCTAATGGTAGCGGTAAGACTACTTTTGCCAATGTTTATCTTATTGGTAAGAAACGTCGTGCCGTCTACTTTAACCCGGATCTTATTGCCTCAGGCATTGCTCCTCTAGATTTCGAAAGGGCCTCTATTCACGCTGGTCGAGTGCTAATTGAGCAAATCAAGGTCATGATCTCGCAAAAGCAGAGCTTCGCCTTCGAATCGACTCTCTCCGGAAGGACATGGTTTACCTTACTCAAGGGAACGACAAGCCATGGGTATCAAATCACTGTTTACTTCCTCTATCTCGATTCAATCAACAAGAACCTCCAACGCATCAACAAACGCGTCCGGCTCGGTGGCCATCCTATTCCACCGGAGGCTGTCCATCGACGTCATCCACGTTGCTTTGATAACTTCTGGAACCTTTATCGAGACATCTGTACGGACTGGTACGTGTTCGACAATTCTGGAAAGAAACCAAAGCTTCTGCAGGACAAGATCGCCTTTGAAAAGCTTTCCTTAGATAAACAGATGGCTTTTGCTGCGACATTTTTAAAGGGAAAAACTCCGTGACCAAGAATGAAAGCAAGGCAAGAATTCTGGAAATCAAGAAAGCACTAGAATCTTTTCCAAAGGAAGTCCGTCGACAGGCTCGCGCCCATCGCGAGCAAATCAAGGTTCAAAAAGCATTCGGAAAGCTTTCTTTCACCTCCAAAAAAACGAAATAATAAAAGCTACCATCATGAAAGCGATCTCACCTAACTCTAGTACCTCGCCCGCTTGATTTCATATGATGCACAAGCCAGGACGGCCTTGATTACTGCATCACCCATATGTCGGCCTCATGCCGAACCTGAACACCGAGATCCGGTATGCTTAAGATATTGTTTATTGGCATCTAACAAAATCCGTCTTTCGCAAAACACATGGAAGAAATCGACGAATAAGAGTGTAATGTTGTATCAAAATCAAATCGCAAGTCATCCTGTCTAATAATTAGGGAACTCGAGGAGCACCCAACAAAGATTAAGAAGAACAAGATCCAATACATACTTTTATAATATCGAGATTTCATCCCTGAAAAGGAGTTTGCAATAATTCTTTACAATCAGTTTGATACTCCAATCAAGCGGATCTGGCTTCAGAGGAAAAACAAGTTGCTTGGACCACTCGGTAAAGTGGCTGAAAAGTCTGCCTGGATAATAAGACGTTCTAAAACATGTGCTCATTTCTTTCGCCAGCTAATTAAATAAATCGCCGAGTTATTAAGCGTTTGCTTGAATCACTATTTTACTGCTTACTCCACATAAAATAGAATCTAGTGCCTCTCCCACTTAATTCTTTCCGGTTTTGTAGCCAAACTTCCGACGCGC
>CAYHPW010000078.1:0-10568 GCA_964358645.1 uncultured Bacteriovoracaceae bacterium
TAATGACAATCCCAGCACAAGTAGCGGCCCGCATGCGCTTCAATATCGATTTGCGGAACTGCCTGCATCACCTTCATGCCTTTGACGGTTTTTACAGCATCACCGCTGGCATGGCACTTTCCGCAAAACTCATTCGTGGTAGGCTTGCTTACGCGCGAAAACCGTGGGTTATTTATGTGATCCTTGCCAGCTTCATGACAAGTGGTGCACTCAAGCGAAGCATGATGTGAAACCATTTTTTGGTTCGCTATACTGCGGTGACATGCGCTGCATTCTTTTGGAGGCTGCGGCGTGACCGGATTATGTGGATTATGACACGACATACATGCCTTGCCTGGATTATGCTGAACAGTGATTATCTGCGGGAACCCCGTTGGCCTAGATGGGCTGTAATTATGGCAAAGAGGGCATAAGCCACGCTGGCGAGGCGCTTCAGGACGATGCGAGGAAGGATCTTCCGCATGTGCTGCAGCAGGGCCGTGACAAACTTCGCACGAAACATTGCGATGGAAGCCACGTGACTTGTTCTTGTAAATATCATCGTGGCAATCTGCGCATGCTTTTGCTCCCGCAAAAACGACTTCCTGCTGACGTACCTCATCAAGCGCGGCAGCGCGATAGTGGCCGTATTTGCCAAATGTAGCCGGAACAAAAAACCACCGCATTGCTACAAAGCCAACTATTATAATAACAAAAATAACACCCAAGACGACTACTTGTTGTGGAACTTTGCCAGTCTTCAAAAAAAAGCCCTCCACCTAACCCTGAGTTTATGATGCGACATCTTGAGCTGATTAATATTGTTAGAGTTATTTAATTTACTTAGCACAAGCAAATACCGGAAAAAATAAAAAGATTAAAATTTCGATACTGGCCGAAGTGTTGCAAAACAGTTTGCGCCCAATTATGCATCGCTATGCGTCGGGCTCTTATGGAAGACAAACCAGTAATCCCAGACTTTCTAGAAAGACGTTCGTTTTTAACCATAATCATCGCTTTTGGCACAGTGGCTATCGGAGCAATGCTTTCGATCCCGCTTTTGCGTTTTGCCTTTCACCCGCTACTGGCCAAGACCACAGAAACAGGTTGGTCTACGGTTGGTTCGATTGATGAATTTATATCCATCACAGGCCCGGTTAAAAGAATCATAAGCGTCGAGCAACGTGATGGCTGGCGAAAAAACGTCTCCGATAAAGCGGTTTATGTCATAAAAAAAGCCGATAGCAGGCTTGTGGTTCTTTCACCCATTTGCCCGCATCTTGGATGTCCAATCGCATGGAGTGAGGAGAAAAAACAATTCCTCTGCCCATGTCACGTTGGCATATTTGCACCTGACGGAGCAAAAGTTGCGGGACCGCCGCCACGCGAGATGGATGAGCTTAATATCAAAATAGAAGGGAAGAAACTACTGGTGCAATATCAGTACTTCCGTTCACTTGTGCCAACCAAAGAGGTGATGGCTTGAACACCGGGCCACTACATAGATTTTTAATGTGGGTGGATCAAAGAACAGGCCTAAATGCTCTTCTTAAAAAAGCCCTGGGGGAACCCATCCCAGGTGGCGCGCGCCTGGCTTACATTTTTGGTTCCGGACTAATCTTTATATTCATTCTGCAAGCAATTACCGGGGTTTTTCTGACTCTCTATTATGTTCCGTCAGCCGATCATGCATATTCCACCGTATCTTACATCACTAAAGAAGTGACCTCAGGTTCCTTTCTTAGAAGCCTGCACGCGTACGGATCAAGCGCGATGGTAATCATCCTTATATTACATGTCACACAAACCATTATTTACGGCGCATACAAGAGACAACGCGAACTCCTTTGGCTATCAGGTTGTTTTTTATCCGTCCTGATACTTGGAATGGCTTTTACCGGTTATTTGCTGCCCTGGGACCAAAAAGCATATTTTGCAACAGCAGTCGGAACTAACATAGCGACCGAGGTCCCATTAGTTGGCGACCTGATTAAGCGTTTCATGCGCGGCGGGAACGATCTGGGGACTCTTACGCTTTCGAGATTTTTTTCAGCGCATGTGCTTTTCATCCCTGCTGCAATTGGCGCCATGGTTTCCATTCATGTTTATTTGTTTCGTAAAGCCGGGGCAGCAGGCCCATTCACACACACTCCAACGTTACATCACCAACAAAACTCAGAGCCCTTTTATCCGAAACAACTTTTAATGGATCTTGGTCTTGCTCTTCTTCTTATAGCAATGCTTTCAATGCTAGCCCATTTCCATCCTTATGAGCTAGGCCCCCAAGCCAATCCGGCTGATACGCATTATTTAGGACGCCCGGAATGGTATTACCGCCCCGTTTTCCAATGGCTTAAGTACTGGAAACCACCATACACGGCGATCGGCATACTTGTAATTCCTCTTGTGGTGGCCGTAATCTTTGCAGCCTTGCCTTTCTTAGACAGACATACCGAGCGACATCCCTCAAAACGACCCATCGTGCTTTCGACTTATGCATTTGTTTTGGCATTGTTAGTTTTGCTGGGCCGACAAAGCTATCTTGACGATAGCGATACTCCAGCGGTTCTCAATCAGATGACAAAGCAGGAGCTTGAGGTGGAGGAAATCATGAGCCGTCCGTTCGAGCCGGAAGTATCCGGAGTTATTGTTGCAACAACTCCGCCTGCGGTTACCATTAAAGGGCGGCAAACCTATGAGCTACAGGCCTGCGATGCTTGCCACGGCCATGGCGGATCCGGCGGACCTGGCGCCAGCAAGCTTACAGGAATCGGGTCGAAATATTCAACGGAACAACTAATGACACTTCTTAAACATCCAGACGAAAAAATGATCGCTGGCGGGATGATCCCATCCCAACTGCGTGAGCGTGAACTTAAAGCGTTGGTGGAATACTTAAGAAGCTTGAAATGAACTTAATGCTCAGCCTCCGTGCCAGGCTGGTTTAAAAGCGGTATCGCAGTCTTGACCAAAAGTGTGAACACTAAAAAGCCTACGGAAAACACCCCAGAAGAAATCCTGTATTCAGCCAAACTCGGGGCATAGAGATAAATCTCACCAAGCGTATCAGGGGTAAATCCAGGTATCACGAGCCCCATGCCTTTTTCGGTATAAACACCAAAGAAAATGAGCAAACAGCCTATGTTCATCATGGCAAGATTGTTCCTGGTTTTAGGAACCAAGAAAATCAGGAACGCCACAAAATCTGCCACTATGGCAGGCCACATGAAATAGTGCACTCCCGTCTTGGCGAACAGTGACGAAAATAAAACTTTTGTATGTATAAGATGCTCAGTGTTTGAATAAAACTCTTTAAAAACCTCAGCGCCAAGCAGGAATAAATTAAGGAACATTGTGTACGCCATAAGTTCTGCCACCTTGGTTAAAGCGGCGTCCTGGATTTTAAGCTTGTTTGTCTTCCTTAAAACCTGGAACAATATCAGCAGCACGGCGGGGCCGGAACAAAATGCAGAGGCGATGAACCGCGGCGCGAGTATTGAGGCATTCCAGAACGGCCGCGCTGAAACGCCATTATATAAAAAAGCAGTGACTGTATGAATCGCAAGGGCAGCCGGAATCGATGCTAGTACCAATGGGGCTAGAATTTTTTTATTATAATGCTTTCCTCTGTAGGCGCAGTAAAGCAAGTACACGACTATAACGACGTTGAGCACGAAGTAGAGGTTTAAAACAAGAACGTCCCAAGCCAGCAAAGAATATGGAAAATTTGGGCTGCCCACGAAAGGCAACAGATGCAGTACCCTATCAGGCCGGCCGATATCCACGGTGACAAAAAGAAAACACATTACAATCGCGCTAATTGCGAGCATTTCACCAAGTAGCACGACTTCTTTTATAGGCTTCCAGTTATAAATATATGCAGGAATAACAAGCATCACAGCCGCGGCAGCAACGCCCACCAAAAAAGTGAACTGGCCGATATAGAACCCCCAGGAAACCTGGTCACGCATATTAGTGACGATCAATCCTTTAGTAAGCTGCTCCCAATACGCAACAGCGCCTGACGTTATAAGAATGCCTAGAAAGCACATCCAGATCCAGTAATATGCGTTGCCGCGGAACCATGATTTCACGCTTGTTTTCAGGAAGTCAAAAAAGTGCTGCATATTTCCCAGTCCCCTTTATAGCCCGTAGAAGTAAAAGAACTTAGGCCTGGTCTTAAGCTCGTTCTTTAGAATAAAGACCCTTTTGTTCTTGATGATGTAACTAATCTCACTGTTCGGATCTATAAGGTTACCAAACTTCCTGGCACCCACCGGACAAACTTCAACACAGGCGGGATACCTACCCTTCCTTGTGCGTTGGATACAAAACGTGCATTTCTCCACCACTCCGCGTGGGCGCGGCCTGTTACCAAGATAATGCATGTCCTGATTTATGTCCTCGGCCTGGATTTTCGGCTCCGCCCAGTTAAAGTGTCTGGCACCATAAGGACACGCGGCCATACAGTAACGACAACCGATGCACCAGTTATAATCAATAACCACGATTCCATCCGGTTCCTTCCATGTAGCCTTGACAGGACACACCTTCACGCACGGCGGATTCTCGCACTGCTGGCAGCTGATGGGAATGTAAAAATGGTCCTCGCGTGGGACCTTGCAAGCGGATTTTTCTGCTTTATCTTCGTCGCTATTCACATGATAAAGCGGGTATTGTGATTCTGGTTTTTCTAAAATCGCTTTTTGTTTCGCGGTAAGTTCCGTAAGCTGATGCGGGGACACGCGCTTGCTGTTCTCGTCATGAATGCTATTTGGTGAACAATAGTATGGATCAGCTTCCGGCAAATCTATCCCGTGCTCCTTGTTGAACTCAAGCACACGTATCCAGTGAATCTCCGGGTCACGCGACTGGTTATTCTCCTTAACACACGCATGCACGCAACGCCGGCAACCTATGCAGCGTGAGATATCAAGTCCGTAACCGAACAAGACCTTATCCATAGCCGGTTCAGTGCCGACCTTCACGGATTTAGCAAATTTCTTTAAATTTTCCTTCTCCATCCGCCGCAGAACTTGTTCCACTTGCGTGGGGGTCAGCTCAAGAAAATGTTTTTGCAAAAGAGCCTCGGCCTCTTCCTTGGTGCAACCTACGAAAGTCGGGATGCACAATGATGCCGCAACTAAGGCGCTCTTTTCCAGAAATTCGCGCCTGCTGATGTTATCGCCCACTACAGTTTTCTCCTTCATTTTTTCTGCCCTCCAAAAAACAAGGGCTCCCCTTTAGGCGGCTCAGGCGCCGGGAACGGCACTATAGGCTTCACACGCGGGGAATGCGGGTTATGGCAATGCACACAGAGGAAGTATGTTTTCTTACCGTTCCAGAAACCTGCTCTTTTGCCGTGAACGCCAGCTTTCCAGTCCCTGAACGTCGGACCATGGCACTGCCCGCATAGAAGATATGATTTTGAAAAATCAACTAGAGCGCCGCTAGCAAGCTTAAGCTTGTCACGGTTAGCGGCATTGTGGCAATCAAGGCACCACCTGTTTTTGGAATCATGCTCAAACACTATCCCGGTGTGCTCATCTCTAAGCTGCCGCCGTTTGGGGTTCACAGGCATTCCTTCGTGGCAACCTGAACATGGAAATATGCCTTCCGAAAGCGGCGGCGCTGGAGTTTCAACATCCCCAGGGGACCATTCCGTGGTTACTTTACTAACAGGTGATGGTTCAGAACAAAATACATAAGATATAAACACTATTAACAGACAACTATAGAAAAAGAACTTTCGCATGTCCCACTTCCAAACTTTTATGATTATTTTTGTAATTAAAAATACACCAACTACAAACGGAAGGAAACCGCTATTGTCGCTGCTTGTATTATTTGTAAAATCTTCAAATCAGGCGGCATGAAGCTAATTGCCTCAACGCCGCCCGATTTAGGAGTTCTACTCCTTATCCTTAATTGATTTTTTCTTAGCTTTTTGTTGTCCTAGATGACAAACATTACATGATGTTGCACCGGCATAGTCTATATCGCCTACCTTTTCGCCTTTCGCCATACCATCAACCATCTTCTTAGCTTCTATATACAATGGCTTATCGGATGGCTCCTTCATCTTGCCTTGAACATGGCATTCAGTGCATGAAGCCATGCCAAGGTCTTTTTTAAATGCAGGTTTGGCAAAAGCAACACCGCTAAATACAAGTGACAATCCAAGTAATAACATTATTTTTTTCATTGATCTGGTTCCTTTTATTGATTGTTAATTCAGCTTATTATAATAAGCCAAACTCAGTCTAAACTCAGCTAAATTTATTTCAATGACAATTTTTACTGCACGACTCCCCGTCAGAAATCTTCCATATATGTGGTTTGTGACAGGCAATACAGGCCTCGGCAGAATGTATCTTGTGCACGCCTTTTTTAGGTCTCTCATGGCAATCTATGCATTCCTGTTTACCAAGCTTGATCTTGCTGTGAGGTTTATGACACTCACCACATGCCCACTTCATTGGCGCATTCTTGGGGAATACCTCCTCGGCAACATGCATTGTTTCATGACACTCAAGACACGCCGCGCGATCCGGGCTCAATGAACGCTTTGAATCTTTTGCGGTGAATGGATGGCACTCTGTACAATGCATTTCCTCCATCTTACCTGAAGCCGCTAGCGTTATCTTGGTATGGCAATCCTTGCAAAGCTCTTTCAGCGGACGGAAGCGGTGAACCGACATTGCATGACACTGTATGCATTCAATACGCTGCTTGCCAGAATGCACACGGTGCCCGGGGGTCTCGGCAACATGGTTCCATTTGGAGCTGGCAGAACCAGCAGTATGGCATTTCTCACAAATCTTTCTATCCACGAACGCATGCTTAACGACTTCATCTGGTTTTTTTGTAGTATAAAGCCACAACTGGTGGAGATTTGAAATTATGTCAGCTTCGTGACAAGCATGGCATTCGATATTTTTATGGGCACTTTCCTCCCATAGTGAAAACGCGGACTTCATAGTATGGCAGGAAGTACAAAACTTGGCATCATGCTCAATGTAGTTATAGCCACGCCATGCGACCACTATCCCAATCAAAACAACAACGGTGCCGCCTATAAGTATCGGACGTGTAAAACGTAAATTAAAAACCGCAAGATTTTTTTTGCGCCTCCAGATCAGTCTTATCAAAAAGATCAGCGCACCTATGAGAATCAAAACAGCGGCACCTACACCAACCCATCTAAATAGCTTGCCGAATTTTATACCGGCCATCCTTGGAGAAATCTTTTCACGGATTTCATCGGCCATACTCAGGGCACGAGCAGTCTCGCTTGTAATGGAAAACAAGTTCATCGCATGACTCAAACCATGTAGACTAGAACGCGCTGTCTTGATTTTTTCTTGTTCAGTACTTACGCCGCCAAGCTCGTCAAGCATTCGTTCCACTGCGCCAAGCTCGGCTTCCGCCGTATGGAGCGCTTTGAATATCCTCCTTGCCTGCTGGATGGGATGGCAGCTTGAACAAAGCGGTTCTGAAATCAAATCTATGGAAGCACGTGAAACATCATGGTGGCCATGGCAGGTCACACAGGTAGGACGCCGATGCGTCTTTTTTGGACCGACAAAATTATGCGGTCCTTTGGCATAGTTTTCAGCTGGCTGTTTGTGGCAACTCCCGCAAATATATACCGTTGATAACGATGACGGTTTGCCAGAGAAATTACCACCATGAGCGACTCTGGCCGATGTAGCGGTAGGATTACCGCCGTGACAAGAAGAACACGTGACCTTCGCATCAGCATGCACTGAGCGAGCAATTGAGACCGCAGGATCTTTGTGATTCGCATCCGCAAGGTCTACATGGCATTTAAAGCAGCTCTCTTCCTGCAATGAAAGGGCTACTTTTACTGGAGCGGATGACAACGCTCGATCATTATGATCATCGGCCGATAAAAAAGTTGATATCAGAAGAACTAAAATCAACAGACACAAATGTATAGCCTTGTTCATGATGGCACCTTTTTCAAGATATTGAATATACTGCTTAATAAGCTAGATTATGCCACTGTTAAACTAAATTAATGATACACTGAAAAAATCCGCAATGAGAATGAAACTTATTTTTACTTTTTAACAAGTCGCATTGTTTTATATTGCGATGAGCTGTCTTGTTGTGTTATGACTTGGCGCAATATTTTATGCATCGCGTTGTTCGTGCATAGTGCACATCGATTTGCGTTGCGCCAATTTATCTCGAAGGGAGTTTTTATGTTGTTCAAGAAAAAGCTGGCTATGGCGGCAATGACCATGGCCTTTACAATAGCAGCACCTGCAATCGCAGCAGACAGTCAATCATTGGATTTGGCTAAGGTCAATGCGGTTATAAAAGTTCTTATTGATGCAGTTATCGCTGGTGACGACGTCATTAGTGGTTTAGGTTTTGAGATAGATCCACGCTATACCGATCTCTCAAAACCACGATTCAAGATCAATACCAACGCCACCGTGACTAAGACGCCATGGACATGGACATCAGCAGCGCCCACGCATCTTAATTTCAATCTTTCAGCCGCCAAAACAAAAAATGGAGCAGAAAAATCAGAACTCTCAGGAAGCATCAAGGCTGAATTAAAAACCGATATGGCGGCACTAATACGTTTCGCTGCTAATAAGGCTTTAAAAGAATACCGAGATGGGGACTCCAAGGGAGTACGTGATATATGTGAAGAGCTTGCCCGCATTAAAAAAGTAGAAGAGGTTGTACCTGTTGTATCAAAGGCGATACAATTAGCACTTTCAGAGCTAAACACCCAACTAGCAGAAGCGCAGAAACAAGGCAATGAAGCCAAAGTGGAAGAACTCACCAAAATCATCGAAGCCGTCCTAGCTACCAAAGTAACCGTTAAAAGGGATAGCAGCGACAAGTTCGTGTCACTTAACATCACGATGCCTAAACCAATCGAGTTTGACCGAAAAAGTTTTATTGTCGATGTATATTCAAATTCAGTGGAATCAGTAAAATTAACAGTGGCAGATACGACCTGCAGAGTTTCATTGAAATTCAGGTTCTGGCTTAACAACTCCTCGATAGAGAACGGAGTTAAATGGGCCAACGAATATCTCAGGGGTCTCGAAAGCGGAGACGAGAAAGCCAAGGATGACATGATGGAAAACATTGAAGGCTATGTCTGGCTAGTGAAGATGTTTCTTTCACAAAACGATGTAGATTAATCCTTTCCATTCCTGCCGGGGCCGCACTGCGCGCCCCGGCAATCTATAGCAATTCGTCTAGCTATTATCCCACTGTTATATTCTTTAACCTCCATTGTTTTAATATTGCGTTGCAGTGTCAACATAGGTAAACAATGCACAGAATTATTTTCAATAAAAGGGGGTTCGATGTTTAAAAAATCACTGACAACACTCGCGATTGCAATATCCTTAACAACCTCAGCATTCGCTGAAGACCGCCAGCCACTGGACTTGGCTAAAATCAATTCAGTCATTAAGACACTGGTTGACGCTGTCATTGTCGGTGACAAAACCATCCTCGATCTTGTATTGGAATTTGACCCACAATACACCGATTTTTCCAAAACAAAGTTCAAGCTTAACACTAAAGCTACCGTAGCAAACACGCCATGGACAGCCGTGGGGACAACCGCGGAGCAGACAAAGCTCGATTTAAATCTTTCAGCCGCCAAAACACGAAATGGAAAAACAAAATCAGAAATTTCCGGCCAAATCATGATTGGAATCCAAACAGACATGGCAGCCCTCGTGCGCTATAGCGCCAAGAAAATACTGGAACAGCAGCCACCACCTGAAGATTTAAAAGAAGTACGTGAACTTTTGGAAGCACTCGCCCTGATTGAAAAAATCGAAGAAGTCATACCCCTCGTGTCCAAAGCGTTACAAATCACCCTATCAGAGCTAAATGGCAAATTAGAAGAAGCAAAGGAAAGCGGGGACCAGGAAAAAATCAAGGAACTTACAAATACTATTGAAGCCGTCATGGCGACTAAAATCACCGTCAAAAGAAGTCGCAACAATGAATTCGTGTCATTGAGCATCCAGATGCCGAAAGTGATAGAGTTCAGCCGCGACGGCGTCAACATAGGCCAATCAAATGAGCTGAAATCAATTAAACTTGCGCTTGCTGATAAAACAGGCAGCGCTTCATTTAAATATAAATATTGGCTGGAAAACTCCACTATCAATGAAGGGTTAGAAGAGGCTTATAAATTCCTGAAAGGTCTTGAAACCGGAGATGAGAAAACCAAGGACCAGATGAAACAAATCATCGAGTTTTACTTCAGTTTGGTAAAGAAGCTTCTCACTTCGGAAGAGGCGTTGTTGCGTAATTAGGCCTGACGAAACGTGGGTTTGAGCACCGAGAACTAATTGAGCGGATGGGACTGAGGCATTCCAACTCGACTCATGGTGTTCAGGATTTTAGTTTTGATCCTTGCTTCTACAGTCTGGTTGGCAAATAGCCGGCTCGATAGGCTGGCCCCGAGAATGGTTTTGAATCGAAACATTTGGGTCTCAACAAGGGATCGCTTGTGGTGGCTAGCGCGACTTTATTAAATCGACCTGGACAAACTTAGGCAACCGATTGAAAGG
>CAYHPW010000079.1:0-10201 GCA_964358645.1 uncultured Bacteriovoracaceae bacterium
TAGTTCTCGGTGCTCAAACCCACGTTTCGTCAGGCCTAATTACGCAACAACGCCATGTAGTCGGTCTGCTCATATGTTGTTGCTGTATCAAGGGCCGTCCCATCTGGTCCGCAAATGGGGGCGTACTGGGGTGGCTTCAAGACATTTTCTGAAGCTGTTCAGGCCGGGTACGACTTCTTGAATTCGTTTCAGGGATTTGCGGCCGAGGATCTGCTAAAGGAAGATGGATTTCATGCAGAAATTCTTCCACCTGGACAGTTTTCCTGTCCTTATCACTTCCATCATTCCGAGGAAGAACTCTTCCTTGTTTTGGAAGGTAAGGCAATGCTTCGACAGGCGAATCGTTTCCGTGAAGTCTCGAAGGGCGATCTGATTTTTTTCACAAACAGTTCCGATGGCGCGCACCAATTTTATAATCACAGCCATCAACCCTTTAGGTTCTTGGCTCTCTCGACAATGGATGACTTCGAGGTGTGCGAGTATCCGGATTCAAAGAAAATTAACGTTACGAAGATCAAGAAGGTTTTTCAAGGTGGAACTGATGTTGACTATTTGAAGGACGAGGAAAATCCATCTAGGTTTTGGCCTAAAGAACATCTTAGAAACTGACAGCAATCCATTTATAACGAATCTGTAAGCTCAAATCTATTTTTTATCGGCAAGATTCTGTGACAAAAAACTAGGCAAAAAAAAAAAAAAATATTGTACATTTTTAATATGTTCCCAGATGAGACTGTAGTTTTAATAGTAGATGACATGGCATCAATGAGAAAAGCTTTAGTCAACATCATAAAAGACTTCGGTTTAACAAATGTTATTGAAGCACAAAACGGCTCGGAGGCAATCGTGGTCTTAAACAGCCAGTATAAAGCCGGCGCACCAATCGGCCTCGTGCTTTGTGACTGGCACATGCCCGGTATGAGTGGACTTGATTTGTTGAAGAGCATTCGCGAAAGAGATGAGTTCAAGACCCTGCCATTCCTAATGGTCACTGCTGAAAATGACCAGAGTAAAATCATCGAGGCGATAAAATGTGGTGTTAACAATTATCTGGTCAAACCCTTTGCACCTGCTGACGTAAAAGTTAAGCTTGCTGAGACTTGGATGAAGTCCAAGCACTTATAGATCGCAATAAGAACATTCGGTTTATATTGACCGGAAGCAGTGCCAGAAAACTGAAACGTGGACGGGGGAACTTATTGGCTGGCAGGGCATTGGTGTACTCACTAGACCCGCTTGTTTACCCAGATCGGCAGTGACTGCGGGATACCACCACGAACAATCCATGACCATTTTCTTATTTTACAAGATACGCTTATCGGTAAGTTGGTCGGTTGTTTCCAAAAAAGCAAAAAAAGGAAACCTGTCGCAACGGCCAAGTTTTATTTTTTTGATATAGGTGTTGTTAATGGCCTGACCGGGAGATTTGAGCTCACAGCCGGGACGCCGGAGTATGGGAAGGCCTTAGAGCACTTGATTTTGCTCGAACTGCAGGCCTACCTGGACTATCGCAGTCCAGGTTGTGAGCTGTTTTATTGGAGAAGTCAGAGCAAGGCGGGAGGAATGTCGGGATCGCAGTGAAAGCCAAAAAAAACGTGCCCGACCGTGGTCTGACTGGACTGCGAGCACTTAGTGAGGAGAATCTGCTTAAACGGAAAATAGTTGTATCACTTGAAAAAGAACCCAGAAAAACCGATGATGAGATCGAGATTCTCCCGATGGCCGTATTTCTGGAACTCTTATGGGCTGATGAGTTGTAAGAATTTGATGTTAAACTTGGCTGCCATAGCCTGCATATAAGCACGCATTGTGTCTTGCCAGTGTAAGAAGTACAATCTGTTCAATGGCACTTTTACGCGAAACATTTTTTCTGCGAAGCTTTGGGTTTTTAAAGATCCCTTTGCTTTTTTATCTCTCGCCGGTGGTTGAGGAACTAACCGCCAAACGGTGCGTGATCCGCATCCCACTTCGATGGAGAAGCAAGAATCATCTTGGATCAATGTATTTCGGAGCCTTAGCTGCTGGAGCTGACTGCGCAGGTGGATTCATGGCCATGCGACTCATACACGATGAAGAGAAAAAATCAGGCAAGACAATCTCGCTTGTTTTTAAGGATTTTAAAGCAGAGTTCATTAAGCGCCCGGAAAGCGATGTCTACTTCGTGTGCGATGATGGGCAAGCTATTCGCGATCTAGTTGATCGCACACTACAAAGTTTGGATCGGCAGTATCTCAATGTTCATATACAAGCCAGTGTTAAAGATCTTGAACAGCCAGAGAACCTATGCGCCCGTTTTAAGCTTGGACTTTCGTTGAAGAGAAAATGATCCCTCCTAATTAACGCTACGCGTTTAATTAATATAAATAATCTGCTGACATACGCGCCATTGCGAGCTATTAAGTGCGACTATGAAAAAACTTTATCTAGTTAGCCTAGTGGTTCTGGTTTTTGTTTCTACAGTCAGCGCACAAAATGCGAACTCAATGGATATCCGAGCGACGAACTGTGAAGTGTTTATAGATAAGGTAGGCGTGTATCATGCCTTTAACCCGCAGTGGGGCGAAGCAATTGCCGCGCAGTTTTATGTAAAAACAATCAATGATCGTCTTGACGGCAAAGTTAAGAAGGTTGGTTTCTATGCCCAAACCAGGCACGCAAAGACGGGCGGTGTAATGATTGACTGGCGGGAATTTACGTCTTTCCCGTTTGAAGGAGCCACCGATTACTTTGAATTTTTTTTGAAAGATTTTAGAACGGACGCTACTTGGACCTTCCCGCATGAATTTGAAGGCGCATTTTTTGTGGAAACCGAAAATGGTACGCGATACTGGGCCAACACATCAGTAGGTGGTAATTTCGTGATTAACCCAGACCTGGTAAAAAGAATCGAGCAAGCCACTGGCAGGCAGTATGGTGATAAACACGGCGGAAACTTTAAGGTGCGTCAATTGCCAAAAACCGCGGATTTCTTCCAAGAACTTAATCCGTGGCAGTGCCGCTAGAAATCAACGCGAGTCAGGTATATTTATTTTTCAAGTTTTACTCCAAGAGAGCGCAAAACTTTTTCGTAGATTCCTGAATCAAGCAGAAAATCTCTCATTATGGTGTTGATATGGGTATCAAGATCGGTGATTTTTGGATCCGTTTCATTTAGCCGAGTAAGAGCCCGGTTTTGTTCTATCGCTATCATTTTTTGAATCACAGGATCATTAAAAAATAGCGGGTCTTTCGACCAGTCGTGAATAAGCATTTTTAGTTCTGTATGATTCTCACCTGATTTCTTAAGCTTATTGAAGGCTAATTCAGGATGGTTAGGTGTTTTATCCCATAACTGCACCCAGTCTTTATTGTACCACGCGTCGCCGAGTAAGCGTGGTACATCGGTTATTGAGCCTGTACTGCGGCTTTTTATCCATGCTTCCATTTGCTCTTTGGGAACACCAAATTCGTTACGTACCATTGCGTATTGAAGTGCATTTAGTACGTTTTTAACCAACGCTGGATCGGACCTTCTACTAATCGAACGGAATTCGGTACCCCACAAATTTGGCGAATCATACGTATCATGGCCGCGCATTCCTACCCAAGCAATTTTTACATAACCATCATGTTTGTTTAGTATAACTCCACGGCCTATGTTTAAAAAATATCTGGTCACATTGCTTAGTATATAAGGCATTAGTGAACCAAAATACCGTATGCCATCAGGGCCTTCTCTGGTTTTAATCGAGTTACCATCTTGAACTATCGTAATGGCTTCGGCAGCTAGGTTTGCTCTACGAAAAAAATCGGCAATTATGGCGGCTCTTAATTCCGGCTCAGCCCGTAACCATTCGACTGGAAGTGGCGCCACGATATGTATGTGTTGATGATTTCGCGGAATACCAAGACCTTTTAGTAATACCCAAGCATCATTGCTTAGTTCACCAGCTGGTTTGTTGGCTCTAAAGTGCAGTTCAACACCGATGACATTCTCAACCGCGTTTAGGCCGCTGTATTCCACATTCCCAAGAAATTTGGAAACATCCACTTCATGAGCGCCAGGTTTATATTCATTTCCCATAAATATAGTAGGTTTAGTAAAGATTAATTTTACTTTTTTACGAGCTACTATGCCGTGGATTTGTCGATCAATTAAAAAATTTTGTTTACGTTGTTTTGAGATTTCTCTAAGCAGCATTATCTGCATTTCTGGTGTGAGGTCATCCCAATTAAGTTCGGTTGCCTTGGTAATATGTGGAAATTTATTGCTGGCCCATTTTAATAACCATGCTGGTAGTGTCTCTCCGTTCTGTAGCAATCCATCCAGTTTATTATTTGTTGTGGTCAGTAGTTTTAAAAAAGTCGGTGGGTGGGACGGTAACTCAGTACCCAACTCAAGCTCGACTGCTGAATCATGCTGTGGCTCTATAATTGAATTAAGCGCAGTAAGAATACATGATTTCGCTGCGTAGGCGGTTACCGAACATAACCATAGCGAGATTAGAATAAATATTTTTTGTATAAATATGTTAAATGGCACAAAGCATTTCTTTCCCTAATATTATCGGTAAATTAATGAATGAACCTGATTTGGCAGTGATGCATTATGTGGGGGTGTTAACTGCTTTCCATACCTCTTCCATTTTCATCCCGCGTGAACCCTTGATTAAAACACAGTCATTGCTCTTTAAGTATTTAAGAAGATAGGTACTTAAATCGGCATGTGAGTTAAAATGGAACACTTGCCTGCCAGCTGGTGTGGCTGAAAGTTCGTCAAAAAGCCACCGCATTCGTTTTCCAAGAAGTAGTATGTTTTGAATATTGGACTTGTTTATATTTTTGGCGATAGCCCGGTGGAAGTACTCCTCATCGGATCCAAGTTCCAGCATGTCTCCGAGACATGCCCAACGTAAAACATCGCCATTGTTTGCGGCAAGTTCATCAAGAAGCTTTAACCCTGCCGCAACTGAGGCCGGGTTAGCGTTATAGTAATCACAAATGACGGTGACCCCAGTCGGAAGATGCATTATCTCTGAGCGTCCCTCAGGTGGCACGAAGCTAGATAAACCTCGAATTATTTCCTTGGGCGTAAGACTGAGTTTTAACGCCGCCGCCAGCGCGCCAAGAAGATTGCTCGCATTGTGCGCTCCGGACATCGGCAGCGGGACTGTAAAATCAGTGAGCCCTAGGCCTTGGCAGCGTAGTTCTGGTTTTCTAGATTTCTGTAGCGTTCCAACCAGTATATCATCCGATGAATGTACTGCAGATGTTACGTCGGCAAGTGAAAACCCTATTCTGTCAACGTCAATGGACGAAAAATATGGACTTAACCATTCGTCGTTAAGATTAATAACAGCCACTCCGTTGCTATTAGCTGTATAAGAAAGCGCTAACGCCTCTTCTTTTGCAACGTTTTCAATGCTGCCAAGTTTTTCTAGATGCTCTGGCGCGACCGTCGTAACCAGACTCATTGTTGGGGCGACCAACTCGAGATGCTTCTCCATGGCGCCTGGCTCATCTATGCCGATCTCAATGACTGCTGCTTCGTGATCCGCGCTAAGTTCCAGTAGAGTCATCGGAATTCCAACGAAGCCGTTCCGGCTGCCCTTCGTTTTAAGTATGCGAGTCCATTTGCTGGATAAAACAGCAGCCAGGATTTCCTTTGTGGTTGTCTTGCCAACGCTGCCGGCTATTGCAACGATCGGAATTTTAAATTGCCTTCGCCACGCCATGGCCAGCGATCGGTAGGCTTCTAACGTGTCTCTTACGGTGAAAAAAAACACACTGCTTAGCTTAGATAATTTTTCAGGCAGCAGCTTTTCAGATGAATAAATTATTCCTGTGGCACCGGATTTTATGGCTGCTTCTATGAAGTCATGGCCATCAAATTTCTCACCTTTAAGAGCTAAGAACAGGCAACCTTTGTGTTTAGATACTTCCCGCGAATCTGTGATTACGCTTGAAAAAATGTGATCACGCTTTTTCGTCGTATTCGCGCTGATTACTGGTACGCCAAGAACACTTGTAACAAAATCAAGTGTCATAGCTGGCTGATTTGTTTTCCTCTTGGCGCACATGAATCCACTGTAGCATGACAAAGACCGCGTTTACAAAAATACCCTATGCGCTGCCCTTGCTAGCCGGTCCTGGATAGCAAGGCCTATACCTTCGTTTACCGGGCTTTGCTCAGCGAAGATCAACATGGCGTTAGATTCATCAAGACCGCGGATGGCTGAAAAAAGATTATGTGCCGCTTCCCTGATATCGCCACTCGGGCTAAGACATTGGCAAATCACGGGATGGTTCGACAATTTTTCAAAAATATCTTTCGCTCTAGCTACGTCACCAGAAAAAATCAGCAGCCCTATTTTTGCCGCAGGACCAATGCCTGCCTCTTTTATCCGCCTCACAACGAAATCAGCTACCGGATATGGCAGAAGGTAAAGTGGCTTTGTTGGAGCGTAATGGCTTGGCAGCATGCCGGGGGCCATGGGTGGAGAGCCAACTTTGCTGGCATGCGACTCATAAACCCTCATCCCGCTCACTTCTTCTAACTCTTGTTTTGATACACCGCCTGGTCTTAATAGCCAGATACTGGAAGAAGACACATCGACATCAAAAGCCACGATTGTTGATTCAATCCCGATGGAACTTTTTCCGCCATCAAGTATGAATTCGATTTTTTCACCAAGCTCGCTTAAAACATCCGCAGCACAGGTGGGACTTATGCGGCCAAAGCGATTAGCGCTAGGGGCTGCTAGAGGCATCACCACACGATGAAGCAAAGTTTGAGCGACCGGGTGACTGGGCATACGGATCGCGACCGTCGGCAGGCCGCTTGTTACCAGGTCAGGCACTTTTTGGCTTTTTGGTAAAACAATCGTCAGCGGTCCTGGCCAGAAGTGGTCCATCAGCTTTTCAGCGGCCCGTGCCGCCGCCACCGGTATGTGTGATGATTCAATAAGACCGATTTTTTCAAGCGCCGTAAAATCAGACAACTCGCTAGACACATGGACAATCAGCGGGTCGAATGTTGGCCTTTCCTTGGCTCCAAAAATCCTGCTGATTGCGTCTTTAATAAACACCCCTCCGCCAAGTCCATAGACCGTCTCGGTTGGAATAGCGGCCACTTCGCCCCGTAAAAGCGCTTTGGCGATCAGGTTAATGTTTTTGTCTGTTGGCTGTAAGATTTTTGCTGGCATGTTTAAATTAAGGGGTTAATAGAAAGGCTAAAAAATGTCGATGAGTAATTTAAGGAACACTCCTCTTGAAAAGCCCGAACAGAGAGGAGATCGCGAAAGACATTTAACAAGGACACTATTTTAAGGGCAAAATAAGTGGTTTAATATTACAACCACTTTTGTGCTAAACTTGGTTTGTTTTTCCAACCATATAAGCAACAAACACTCTTGGGGGTTGTTTATAATGCTACGCATTAAATAATTGCTCGCGAGTCTTTTTTGATATTAACAAAAGAGCAAAGATCAAACCCTGTCAGGCTGTATTGCGCAGGAGGCTTTAGTTTTTTAGATTAATTTAAAACGGCTCTGGATCTTCGGCGAAGTGATCACCCGAACCCTGTAAACGCGTCCATGTCAGCTTTAGTCATGCCTGATCGAATCGAGTAATCGTTTGAACTTATTTGGGTTGGTTTTAACTTTCTCAAAATCCCACGCCGGGTCCTTTTTGTCGCGCCTGATTTGCTTTTGTAATTGCTGAGCCCTGATTGCAGTTCTAAACAAAGATTCTTTAACGACCAGACGCTTTCGATGGATTTAAGATTGTCGTCGTAAATATCGCTCATTGCGGAAAGGGTCTCCATGCGGTCAAGATCCTTGGCGTCGTAGGCGGCTTGCCCCTCATACCAAAGATCTTTTCGCTTCTGGTCCAGCTCTGGATTTGCATCGGGGTGCGGCCTGCGAGCCAAAGCGTGATAGCGGTCCTTGAGGCGATCAAATTTAATTTAGCTACTTGTCACATTCCCCTCCTCTCGCATCGTACAATATTAAGTTAATGCTCTGAATAATAGCGCTAGTTGCGATAGGGTTATGAAACTTAGTGAGGTGTTGATGCTGTATGGCTTGATGATGTTTTTTGTTTTCCTTGTTGCTGGACAAGGCGAAGCCTTGGGGCATGGCTCAGGTGGGCATGGTGGCTGTGATAATACACAAGCTAATTCTTGCGCCCCGAGCTCGCATGATACGAAGCCCGTAACCGATATAGCCGAAGCGCCGCTACAGGTAATTAATAAGGCGTATCTTGATCGTGTTAAACCCGTACTGATTAAAAAATGCGGCGACTGTCATGGCCCGCTGCCTGCTTATCCTTGGTATTATATAATCCCGGGCGTGCGTCAGTTCATTGATTATGATCGTAAATCGGCACTGAAGCACCTGGATATTTCAAATGACTTTCCGTTCGTGGGGCATGGTACGCCCATTGAAGACCTGCGCGCCGTCCTCGAGAGTGTTACAAAGGGATCGATGCCACCGCTGCGGTACAGCATGTTCCACAAGGGAGCAAATCTTACGGATGAAGAAAAAAAGACAATCATGGATTGGACGGCTGATGGTGAAAAACTTTTGACGAAATGAATTTAACTATTGGAGGAAAAATGAAATCAATTAAAAATATAAGCATTGTAACTGTTTTTGTATGTATGCTGTTTGGTGGTATTGGTGCCGCCGTGGCGGATGACATCACTGTAACAGTTGACTCGCTTGTCAATGTTTATGGGAACGGTGCGATGGAGGTGTGCGGTTCAGCCGTGCATAAAGACGGGCTAAGGCCGCTGCTGGTCACCGTCAGGCATGATGAGTCTTACTACACAACGCTTACGGCGCCAAACAACAAGTGGTGTGTTGTAGTTAAGAGATGGACGTACGATGGAAAGGTTGAAGCTGGCGCAACAACCTTTAAGTAATAATTATTTAAACGGAGGATAATAAAATGATGAAAAAAACGATGATGATTGCAGTTTTGGTATGTGTGTTTGGTGTTTCTTTGGCCTATGCGGAGGGTTCTGGTCATAAGATGGGTGGAGCTATGTCCGGGAATATGGCCAAGATGCATGACAATATGGGTTCGATGCAGAACATGATGAACAAGATGCAGATGATGAGCGGCAAGATGTCGGATATGATGCAGCAGATGCAAAGCATGATGACAAACCAGAAGATGATGGAAAACCCCGAGATGAAAAAGGGCATGGAAAAGATGCAACAGCAGATGGATGCCATGAATGGGAGCCAAGATAAGATGGTGAAAGAAATGGAATCTATGCATAAGCTTCATGGAACAGAAACTGGACAGGAAGGCCAATGAAGTTTTATCTCGCCATTGCCGTGCTCTCGGTTGCTGCGGTGACCGAGAGCTTTGCTGGTTGGTCAGTTTCTGGGTCTACGCAATATATCAAGGGGGCTTATCTCGGCGACGAGGAGTCCTCGCTTAAGTTGTTAAATTTGGGCGTTCGCTATACGGCTGAGTCGTGGAGCGCTACCGCAAGTCTCCCCGTGGTAATTGAAATGGATGGCGGATTGGGGGACCTGTTTTTTTCTGGCTCTTATGATCTAGTGGAAGAGTTTTTTTGGCTGCCTGATATTTCGGTCACGTCGCAACTCAAGGCGCCGACCGCGAAGGATGGTCTTGGTACTGGGCAATGGGACTTGGCTACAGGCCTAAATTTTCGCAAGACCGCCGGCCCCTGGCTTGGTTTTGCTGATCTTGGGTATGCCTTTATAGGTGATACTGATGCGGCGGACTTTAATAATTCTATAACTTACGGGCTCGGCGCTGGACGATTTCTCTGTGATGGCGATTGCTCCTTTCTGCTTTATTACCAGGGTTCGGGCAGTATTTTAGATGGTTACCCGCCCGCGCGGCAGCTATCGCTTGGCATTAATTACCGGCTCAGTCCTTCGCTCTTAGGCACGCTAATAGGTTCAAAAGGATTTAATTCATCAAGCCAGAAGTACGTGCTCGCCGCTGGCGTGCAATTTCAGATTTGAATGTCACATGTAGAAATGTAATATTATTGTCTGAAAAAAGTTCCGAAGGAAAAAATAAAAGAGTTTTGTAAGAGCTGGAAGATTGCCGAGTTGACGGTTGATATTGATATACCTGAGCTAATCCGGCTTTTAAAGCCTTTAGTGCCAATGCGCTAAGTGTCCCCTTTGCCGCATGTCTTTAGGGACACAATTGATAATCTACAGTAGAAGTT
>CAYHPW010000080.1:0-10106 GCA_964358645.1 uncultured Bacteriovoracaceae bacterium
ACAGACCTCGCTAGCAACACATCAGCGTCAACCGCACAGCAATGGGTCAGGGATACCGTAGCGCCATCCGCACCAACCATCACCACACCTGCTGCAACCCCCACTTACTCAAATGGCTCTAACCTTACAATCTCAGGTGGATGTGTGACAGGTCACACAGTGAACTTAGCAGGCGCAGCTACAGATAGCACTACATGCGCTGCCTCAGCTTACTCATTCTCCATCACAAAAAACACAGATGGGATATATGACTTCACGGTTTCTCAAACAGATTCAGCCAGCAACGTCTCAACATCAGCTTCACAGCGCTGGAACCGGGACACCATTTCGCCAAGCGCACCGACAATCACTTCGCCAGTCAATCCATATACATCAGCTGACACGACATTCAACCTGACGGGCGGCTGCGAAACCGGTGCAACCGTCAATTTAACCGGCGCACAAACTTCTTCGACTACCTGTACCGCATCATCATATAGCTTCTCCCTCACCAAGGAAGCAGATGCAACATACAATTATGATGTCACACAAACCGACCAGGCCAGTAACGCATCCACCTCAACCACATTCCAGTGGACCAGGGATACCACGATACCACCAACCCCAACCATAACATCCCCAGCCAGCGATCCGTATTATTCCAACGGATCATCACTCACAATAAATGGCACCTGTGTAACCGATAACACAGTCATTCTTGGAGGTGATGTAACCGCTGGAGAAGTCACGGGCGGCAGCCTGACATACACCTGCGCCTCATCCGCATTTACATACACTATAAATAAAAGCTCGGATGGCACGTACAATTTCTCAATCTCCCAGCAGGACGTTGTAACCGAAGTATTATCAGCCGAGGCCACGCCAACATGGATACGAGACACTTCCACACCATCGGCACCTACCATCACCAACCCATCCAGTAACCCGTATACATCGAGCGGGAATCTAACACTTAGCGGTGGTTGCGAAACCAGTACCACAGTAAGTCTAGCTGGCGATGACACACAGTCTACAGCATGTTCATCATCGACATACAACTTTACCATAGTGAAAGGGGCAGACGCGACGTACAACTTCACAGTCAAGCAAACAGATCAGGCTAGCAACCAATCAAGCACCACTGCTCAACAATGGGTAAGAGACTCTAGCACGCCATCCACGCCAACTATCACTTCACCAGCGCAGAATCCATACAGTTCAAACACGTCATCATTGACAATCTCCGGCGGATGTACTGCTGATTATATAGTCATTATTGATAGTGGCGTTACCGCCGGCGAAGTCACCAACCCGGCCAACAGCCTGACACAGACTTGCACTGGCGGCGGGACATTCAGTTTTACTATCTCAAAAACATCAGATGGAACATACAATATAGGGATCAAACAACGGAGCCTCAGCCTCATTGATTCTGGCGTAAACACTCAACAATGGACACTTGACACCACCGCACCTTCGACAACAATCAACTCAAATCCACCAGCAACAAACGTGTCACTTGATGCAACATTCACATTTAGCGCAAATGACGGCGGCGCAACATTTGAGTGCAGCTTAGACGGTGCAGCATATACATCATGCAGTTCACCAAAAACTTACAGCAGCCTTTCAAATACATCACACACACTTGACATCCGCGCAAAAGATGCGCTTGGAAATACAGAAGGAACACCAGAAACGTACACCTGGACACAAAATGCATATAACACAATAGTGCTTTATCATTTTGACAGCGCCGCACCCACAGCTGATAGCAGCTCTTATACAGGCGGGAACAACAGTGTTTTGACAGATTATTCAACAGCCAATGAAAGCTCCATAGTCAAGTTCAACCAGTCACGTAACTTCACGGCTGGATCATCCACATATATGAGCGCTGCCAACAATGACGCCCAAAGAACCACCACATCAACAATGACAGTAGAAGCATGGGTTAGATTCGACACCCGCCCCAGTAACAATTATTATATGGTCATTGCCCAAAAATCCGCTGCCTCACCAAACTTAGGCTGGCAGTTTGCATTAAAGAAACAAAGCAACAAATACTATCTTAGCTTCAACGCCAGCACTGACGGCACTGCTTATGCCACGGAAGTTAAATCTAACAGCTTAACTATATCAGCCGATACCTGGTACCACCTTGCTGTGACATACAACAAAGGCACTGTTGAATTCTATCGTGAAGGAACCAAAAAAGGTGGCGGCACGATAGGAGTCGCTGGTAGCACTCCTTTATTCAACAATACCGCAACGCTAGAGATAGGGCGGGACAGCGTACCCGGCACGCCAACAAGCTACCTCGACGGCTACGTCGACGATCTGAGAATCAGCCAAGTCGTCAGATGGACCAGCGACTTCACCAAACCCGCATCGGCTTACGACCCAGATTAGGTATTCAAAAAAGCGTGACATCATACATCCCCCTCCCTACATCCCAAGACCGATAATGAAATATACCGTGCTTTGCGACATACTTGACGAGCCTTCATAAACATCGTTCGTCCCCTTGCCTTGAACCTCAAAGAACATCGTCTGACTTGATGAGACGAACTTCATACCAAACATCAAGAAGCTATCAAATCTATACCAGGCTTCCGCAGTGGGCGTCATGCTTGCAACACCAAATGACATCACATCTGCAAAACCTTCAGCAACTTCAATAGATAATCTAAACGAGTACCGGCCGTAATCAGGATCAAATCTTATCTGCAGCGCCTGCGTGGCGTGCATATCCTCAAAGACTGTTGCTATCAGTTGGCCGTCACGCTTTTCGACAAAATATGTTGGTAGCTGCTTAACACCAAGACTGCCAATAAGGCTTAAGTTGGAACGGAGTTTGTGCCGCGCCTTGAACGACACACCTCCGCGTAGTTCACTTGACTCGAATTCGCCAGTGGTGCCAGAGCCATCTGGTGTAAACTTCATCGCATACGATGCGGTAGAAACATCCGCTCCGACTCCCCACCACGAACGTGCGCCAAGCGGCCACCACTCTGCTGCAACAGATAATGCCCCTATCTTTACCCCTACAGCCTGTCCAGAATGCACGTTAACGCCAGACACAGGCAATGCTTGAGTAGTCGTCGCTGTCGCATAACCGATACCAAGACTTAGAGCAAATATTTCAGCCTCCTTTAGCGAGACCTTAAGCAAGTCACTTGGCACGCTTGCCTTTGAAAGATTCTTAGCTGCTTCACGCCCCTCCTCAGCCGCTGCCAGAGCCCGGCTTGGTATGCCAGACACCGCACTCACACGCCAGTAAAAATCATTGCCAGTTCCAAGTATCGTGCTCTCAGCCGTCTTGTCAGTAAACAGCACTCGATATGGCGCCTCCTGCGCCTTGCCTCCTTCAAGGCTCCCAAATATTTCAACTGCATAAGCCTTGGCACCGACCGTAGGCTCCCACTTAAAATCAAACTTCACTTCACTATCGCCAGTGTAAACAACCTTGCGGCTGGAACTTAGCCCCTTAACCTGCGGGAGCATCGGCTCGCGTTTTATATAGAACTGGTAATCACCACCCCACTCTGAGACAACATCCCCGCGCTCAGAACGCACACGCCAGTAGTAGAGTAGGCCATCTGGCAGCGGCTTTAAGAGCTGGTACTCATTTTCTTTCAATGTATTGACTTCAACTGGTGAGCTGAAATTCTGATCCCTTGAAATCTCCACACGGTACTGCATGGCCTCATCAATCTTATTCCACTTTAAATACGGCTGTGCGGGGATGTCGCCATAGTAAATCAAAGTTTCCTTGGCACGCGGGGAATCCGCGACAGGGTGATTAAGATCAAGAATGCGCCCGACTTCAAAAGCATGCGCGGCTGAAAAATTAGTAAGCGGCTCGTTGCTCGCGGCAAGCGCCCTCACACGGCAATAGTACTTGCCGGCCTTTGGTAATTTTAGCGTCTGTGATCTAGCAGCGGTGTTAAATACCTGGGCCCCGTTAAAGTTTGGATTATCAGCCAATTGCAATTCATAACCATCAGCAAACGGTACCGCGCTCCATGACACCTCCGCCTCAGGCGGAGGACCATCGAAGACCAACACATTCCTGGTATGCTCTATAAATTTTGCCTGACCCGTGACAACAGGCTGCGCGACGGTAACGCGCATGACTCCAAGACCGCTTGCAGAGCCGAGATTACCACTGCCATCAACCGGTGTCACACGCCAGTAGAACGTGCCAGGCTGCCTTCGATCCCAAGCATATGTAGTCCCGCGCACATCCTCACGGACAAGCAGGTTCTTCATCTCACGGTTATCAGCAAGCTCTACTCTGAATGCTGGAGTCCCACTCAGGATCTTAGACACATTCCAAACAAGTCGTGGTGAGTTCTCTCCTCGTCCTTTCGCTGCAAGCGGAATTTCAAAATCCATCTCCTGACGCGTAATCTCCGGTGCAGCAGTCACGATGTCAAGCTTGCGCGTTTCGCTGAAAACCGTTACCGCGCCCGTGTCGGTTATCGCTCTAACACGCCAGTAATAAGTCCCTGGACCAGGAACCGCCCAGACGTAATTCGTCCGCGTCTCTTTCGTTGAGAGCAATATTGAACCTTCTGAAAAATCCGCCGTGTTCGCGATATCAATCGAATAGTTCTTGGCACCAGCGCGCTCCTTCCACTCAAACCGCACGGTGAACTTCACATGGAACACAAGCTGCTCAAGATCACTCGGAGAAGCAAGGACAGGGGGACCATCAAGCCCTTTGTCACTCAACTTGACTATGAACTTGTACGGCTTACTCCACGGCGCATCCGGCCTTGTGGCCTCTTTCGCACGCACTCGCCAGTAGAACGTTCCATTAAGAAGCGGCGGCGCACGCGCGCTTAATCCGTCAACCTCGGTTGAAAAAATAATTTCTTTGAAATCCTTTTCAGCCGCAAGTTGCACTTCAAAGTGTGCCGAACCACTGTCATCCTGCCACTGCAGTGCCGCACTGTAGCCTGTCTGCTCAAGTCCTGGCGGAGGCTTGATTGGCGGCGGCCCGCGGCTCGACGCCGGTGATCGCAGCGCCTTTTCGAGATCTTCCGTCCTGACCAACGTTACCGCGCTGTCATCAACCGGGAATGAAAGCTTTGGTGGAGAATCCGGCAACAAGCTGAACTTGTAGATAAGACTCTCGTCACGCCGGCCTGATACGGCTTCCACTAAGGCCACTATGCGCCAGTACACAGGCCCCTTGTCGGGTAATTTTGAAACAGAAATTGAAGATGTCTTGGCCTTCTCCTTCAAGATGATTTCCTTGAAATTTTCGTCACGCGCGAGTTCAATCTGATAACGCTCGATTTTTGGATCACCTTTCCACTCAAACTTGAGCGGATCGCCAGATTTGTGCCTTATAACCAAATCAGGCGCAGGACTCAAAAGCTCAATCTTAAAACTTTTGACCTCGCCCACTTCACCTGCCACAGTGATTTCAGCAAGTTGGTTCTTCGTGATCACGCTCTTTGCACCGGTATCGGATTTTAGCTCCGCCTCACCTGAAAGCACTGTGAGCTGCGTGCCGCCGCCCTCCTTGACCGCGATCTTCACCTGCGCATCGGCACCGCTTAGCTCACTGACCTTGCCTTCTCCAGTTGAAATAACGAGTTTACGCCGTGAACCAAGCCTTCCGGACACCGCGCCTTTCTGGATATCTAATCTGGTCTCACCCTTTTGCGTACGGATCACGACCAAGCTTGATTGCTCGACAAAGACCTGCGAGCCGTCTTTAAGTTTTATTTCCGCTTCAGAGCCTTCACCGGTGAATACGCTATCAGACTCAAAAACATCATCAAGTGTGCGAAGCGGAAGCCAAATCACATCACTCTCAAGCCTTCGCCTCACGTCCTTTGCTGAACGCGAAACATTTGCGATCGACTCAAGTTTTTCACCAGACTCCGAGCCGACGCGGAATAAAAATCTCTCATCAAGCAGGAGAATGATTGAAGCCAGGAATGCCAGCGTTGCCACGCCAACAACCAAGCGATCAATCTTGTCCAGCAGACGGAAAAGAGACATCAATCCTCCCCGTCTACGGATCGGCATTTTGCGTTATCTCTTTGATTCTCCTAGTGTTTAGGTCAGATATGCAGGGTATATTAATGAGTGCTTAAACAAGCCGCAAAAAATCATATTCAAGAAAAGATATTCAGGAAAAACCAAATCACACCGAATGGGAAAACAGCATGTGACGAAGCAAAGTAATTTTTAAACAATTTTATATCGGGAGAGTCTGCAATGCCACCCTAACGGAAAGCCAATCCAGAACTTATGAATAAATTATCCAGCTTATCGATAAAATATAAGCTTCTTATTCTGCTGACGACTCTTCCGGTCATAGCGCTTACACTCTACCTGATACTAGCCACAAGGCTTTTTAAGGTGGACAAGATAGCCTATGTTTTTGACTCAAGTGCGGCGGTCTCTCGCAGCCTCTCATCACAAGTCAAGGCGGAGATAGAGTCAGCACTGAGTGCACTTAAACCAATAGCTGAAGGTTACGATCCAGCGTCAAAAAGTTTTGACAGGACTTCTGAAAAGCTCTTTTCCAAAGAACAGTCCTTCATACTTATCGAAGTTTTTAAACCTGACAAGAAGCTGGATTACAAACAAGCAGGACTCCTTTCAAAAACGAAGAAACCAGACGCAGCAAAAAAATATGATAAAGAAGCGTTCGAGCTTTTGAAAAAAGCCCATTCAAACACGGTGTCACTTGGTTTTCTTAAAGGAAAGGAAAACACCGTACTGCTCGCCGTCAGGTACGGCAACGCAGATGACCCTTCACATGTCGTGATCTTCGCCGTCCTGGAGTTAAACGACTTTCTACGAATCTTCAGAAAAGCCAGCGTCTACACTGCTTTTTTGATCGACCCTGCTGGCAATGTCATAACAGGCCCGGTGGATCATAAAAGAGCTCTACCAACTAACTTCTCATCGTGGAAATTTTATGGCGATCTCATGCGCAAAAGTCTCTCGGAAGGCACCGAAGCAATCTTATCTCCTGAAGGCATACCTCTTTTGATGTCATTCTCGCGGGTCGGGCTTGGCAATTTAATGGTGATCTCGCTAGTTGAAACAAAGACCGCACTGCGTGCGGTTGAAATACTCCTTTCAAAATCAATTCTATTTTTCATAGCGCTGATTTGCGGCACGACAATCGTCAGCGTTTTTGCATCAGGGACTCTCACGTCAGCATTGAGGACACTTTATGAAGCTACAAAAACCATCAGTGAAGGCAAGTTCGACATCAATGTTAAAGTAAAATCTAAGGATGAAGTAGGAGCACTTGCCGATGGCTTTAACAAGATGGCTAGCGAAGTATCAAGGTTGATGGAAGAAAACATCGCCAAAGCCCGCATGGAAAAAGAACTCGAAACCGCCAAGGTCGTACAAGAGACACTATTCCCCGCCCCGACATCCGCATTTGGCCCGCTTAAAATAGCTGGTGCATTCGAGCCGGCAAGTGAGTGCGGTGGAGACTGGTGGCATTACTGCGAAATCGGCGACAAAGTATTTGTATGGGTCGGGGATGCCACCGGCCATGGCGCACCGGCAGCCCTCATCACAAGCGCAGCGAAATCAGCTGCTTCCGTGATAGAGCGCATATTTTCCTCTCAAGGCATAACCCCCGCCATGGCTATGACGTATCTCAATAGGGCTATTTATGAGACTTCAAAAGGCAAGATGCTTATGACGTTTTTCGTGGCTTCAATAGATAAAACAACCGGTGAACTCACCTACTCTAACGCCAGCCACGACCCGCCATATCTTCTAAGGCACACCGGCCAAGCTCTCTTGAAAGACGACATGGTGGCGCTCGTAGATGCCACCGGCTCGCGGCTCGGCCAGAATGCCGACAGCGAATATAAAGACGTCACGCTGAAACTTGCCACAGGTGATACTGTGGTTTTCTACACAGACGGCCTTCCCGAGATGCTTGATAAATCAGGCAAGCAATGGGGTGAGAGAAAATTTATAAAATCAATGCTAACCGCGGTCTCTGAGTCTAAAGAACCAGAGCAGGCGGTTTCACAAATTCTTACAAACGCCAAAGAATTCCGCACTGATGCAGAGTTGGCTGACGACGTAACTCTCTTTATCTGCAAGTACGATCAGGCAGCTTGATAAAAGCTAAAGGACTTACCGCATTCCTGATATTCTTTGTAAGATGTCACTAGCGGGACAAGCGCAATCATCTCGGTCCTTTTCCCAGGCTGCACGTTAACGACAAAAAACTGCGCGCCGTTGAATATCATCGATAAGCCGAGACCGGCGCCTCCGAGTTTTTGCTCTATACTGATCCCGCCGCTTGAGTAAATCTTCTTTAGATATTTAGCAATGGTCTCATACGTCAAAGCTCCGAACTTATCTTCAATAGAAAGCCCGAGCGTCATGCTGTCATGACCATAGCTCAGAATGACGGATTCGTTTTCCTCCAAAACAAGACGGTGCGTCCTTGGCAAGTGATTGTATTTTTCCTTACCATCAGAGCCCCTTGGTGCATCAAACATCCCATTCATTATGAATTCATCGGCAATGGTTGCTACCAGATCACGAAATCCGGCAAAAGCCTTTACTCCAGAAACACTTGAAAGAACCTCATCTATCACTGTGTTTTTCTCGGAAAAATCCATTATCGTCCGTTTGAACATTGGTGACCCGGCCATAAGATAGGGCTTGAGCCCCCAAATCTCCTTGCCACGGATCTTGTTAAGCGTAGCCCTTAGATGTCCATAGCCATAGCTGTTAAACGAACCATACACGCGGTCAATGAAATGGCGCACACCAAACTGGCCTATCAGCTCCGTTACAAGACCAGCAGGTTTGAGCGCATCAAGGCAGATAATCCTATCCATGGAAGCGCCGGCTTCCTTTACAGCCCCCAGACGCTTCTTGTCGCAAATCACGATCGAATCGCTTGCCACGGCATCGCGTTTTAATTTGCTCTCGATCGTATGTTCAATATCTGCAATCACCCGCTCTTCAGAAACCGAAGCCACAAACGCTGAATCAGGCAGGCATACCTCCGCAGGAACAAGAGCCATGAGCCTGGTCCCCTTATTGACTTCAGAGCGAAGGACCGCACGCCCACCAAGCGTATGTTCAACTTTTTGTTTTACTATATCCATCCCGAAACCACGGCCGGAAAGCTCAGTCACCACATCCCTGGTGCTGAAGCCAGGCAGGAATACATAATTAACAAGTGTGTCGTGGTCAGCTTGGCCGGCTTCCTCAGCCGAGACAAGTCCCTTTTCAATCACTTTCTTGCGGACCTTCTCAACATCTATGCCCTTGCCGTTATCGACTATCTCGAACGCCAAAAAATCATCATTCGGTGCCGACACCGAAAGCTTAAGCTCAAGCCTGCCGCCATCCACAGGCTCGCCCCCGTGGTCAATGCTGTTTCTAATCGAATGTAAAAGCGCTTCGTAAAGATTCGTCAAAATCCTGTAATCTACCCCTAAATCGTCTCCGTAGCGGCTGATGATTATTTCCCTGCCGCGCTCCTTGGCGAGTTCCGTAGCCAAGTTCTCAAGCCTATCAAACAATGTCTTTGCGGGGAGCCTGTAAAGGCTTTTAACGGCAAATCTCAGCTGCTGTGGAGTGATTACTGATTGCCTTCTAGGGATTACATCCAAAAGCCGCTCGATTTTTTTAAGCGGAACACGTAACACATCAATACTTTCAGTGTCAGAAGATGCGGCACCACCGAACACCTTGCCGACAAACTCAAGTGCAGTCATGACATTTTTTTCAAGCTCCTCGAACATGCCACGCATTTCAAGAAGCGGTGGAGTTTGAACACCCTTGCCTTCAAGATGTTTCGTTACACCAGTTTCGATCGTATGGGCCTGTCCCTGCGCCGTGCGAAACTTGCACTGCCTGGCAAGCCCTTTGATAGTGTGCATGGATCGCATCAGGTTTTTTAAATCCTCTATACTCCCGGGTGCGTCCGCTAGTTTTGTAAACTGGTCTTTTACCTCGGCTATGAGCCTTTTCATATCCGTCACGAACTGAGTCGCTATCTGTGTCGGGAGACTTATCAAATGAGCCAGGATCTCAAGCTGTTCAGAATGTTTCTCCTCGCTCTTTGCGATTTCACGCTGCAAACGGTTCTTTTC
>CAYHPW010000081.1:0-8881 GCA_964358645.1 uncultured Bacteriovoracaceae bacterium
ACAAAAAGATCGAACCACTCAACTTAAATTTCAACTAGCTTTGGGACTTGCCCCTCGCTGTGCCAACTCCCGTAAACTCCATTCCAAACTCAAGTATGTAGCGGAGGCTGTCATCATCAATCAATTCTCCCACGTAGTTGATCGGGTCCACCTTCAGGAGTCGCTTGCTAACCGCGTATCTGAGGCTCTGAACGATCTTAACGAGAAGGCCAAGGCGGCGGTGAGGCGGGACATCCAAAACTACCAGACCGCCTTGGACAAGCTTGATGAGAAGAAGGATAAATTGGTGGATCTGCTAATCCAAAACACGATCGACAAGCCGGAATACGACCGACAGTCGCAACGGATCCAAGATGAGCGCCGCCGTTTTACAATGCTGCTCGAAGAATCGCAGCTCTCCATCAGTGATGCTTGGAGGGTAACAGCCCAGCGAGTATTCGAACTCGCCATGAATGCGAAATCGCTCTGGAATCAGGGAACAGTGGAACAGAAGCTCGAGTTGCTGAAGAAGCTCTGTTCGAACCCAGTCTTGGAAGGATCAACAGTGCGATATGATTTGAAAAAACCGTTCGTCACCCTAGAGGAAATGACGAAAAAAGTTGATTGGCGTCCCCACGGGGAATCGAACCCCGGTTACCGCCTTGAAAAGGCGGTGTCCTAGGCCCCTAGACGATGGGGACGTGCTACTGAAAATGAACTTAAAAAGTTACTAGTAACCTACTCCGTTTTCAATAAAGAAAACCATCAGCAATCATTTATTCCTGATAGATATCTGGACAACACCAAGCGCCATGTCGTCGTTTGTCTTTATACTGATCGAGCCAGTCACCGTATACTTGCCTGACACGAACAATTCACTCTTGAGAATAGCGCTTGATTCGATTTTCTCTTTAGACATGCCGTATCGCAGACTGAACGCAGGCCCCACGCCAGAGACAGCAATATCTCCCTTTTCCTGTTCCATGTTAATAGTCTCTACTGAAGTGAATTTCCCTTCACCAACGACATCATAACCATGAACTATAGCAGCGTAGCTCTTGTCTTTGACCGGCTTAAATGTCACCGATTCCACATCCGATGAGCCACCACTCGCTCCAACCTCCTTGCAGCTTGCATCATCTGAATCAGCCGCATCAGCGGAGCATTCAAGCACCTCAAGATCAATGTCATTGCCCTTGGAATCCCCGGTTGTAATAGTTACGTTTTTAGTCCCGTCAGGGTACTTCCTCATGAGACCAAGAGGACTTTCAACAACGACCCTCTTTTCTTTAAACACTGAACCCATTGAAGCCGCTCGCAGCCCATGAATAGCAAACGAACTCATACCGGCATCTGGTTTAACATCCAGCGAAGCTCCGCTAAGCGTCCACAGAACCTCGCCGCCGGCTAGCGCTGACAAATCACCTTCGATATTGGATGGATTCGTTGTTCCGGTGACATAATCAACTCGCAACCTGACATCAGAGCGCACAAACCTAAAAAGCCCAAGCAGATGCATGTCCCAAACTCCTGGCTTAGGATCATTAATTACAAAAATAAAAGACCTGCTAGCTCCATCATCCTTCGGCACCCCAAGCTCATTACAGTTTCGAACCCTGGGTGGCTGTTCTAGATCAAATGGGCTTGAAACATTGCTGCCATCCAAAACATTAAGCTCGACTCCCGAACAACTCTCACCGGCAACAGGAAGACCATTCTTATCTTTCTTGAGAGTCGGGACTTCAAACTCAACGCGAACAATGCTCGTGCTCTTTGGTACGTTTATAAAGTTTTTGTTGATACCGAAAGCGGGCAACGTCGTTTTAACTTCGTAACCTGTTGAATCAGCCAACACCTTGTGCGGCACCGTAAGATAAACAGGCACTATGAAAGACGGCAGCACCGCCACCTTGTCCCCAATAGCACGATAAGCATAAATCAAAGCACCATGCTCACCAGCCGTGAGTTCATTAAGCATCATCTGCCTATCAAGACAGATATTCAACGTGCTCGCTCTTATCTGGCCTATTACGGCAGTGCCGTCATTCTTGGTTACTATCTCAGCTCCGCGCCCAATTACCAGCAGTCTCGCCGCCTGCGGCGAATCAGCGCAGCCAAGCTCATCTAATACACCAGCCCTTAACCATTGCTTGTCTGATCCGTAGAAAACAGTTTTAAGGACAAATTCATCAGCCGTTGTAAGCAGCTGACGTGTAAGTTCTCCCGCAAAAGGACCGGATGCCATGTCCTCAGGCAATCTGCGCGCGATATGTACCTGCCTTAGGCTATCAACACCGCTAGCATCAAGATATAAGCCAGATCCAAACTTTAGCTCTTTTGCCGATGACCGGCGCGAGCCGTTATACGGAACACCAGTCGGTGAGACCATGGATACCAGTACTTGGTAATCCAGATCCATAGATTCATCTTCCAGCATGACAGCGCTTGGCAGATTGTTATCGCGAAGCTCGAGCATTTTCTTCCAAGCTGCAAGCAGGTCAAGCATGCCAGTGCCCTCATCAACCCAAGTGTATTGGCCAGAGCGTTTCTCACCAGTTTGAGTGTCAAACATCGAAACATCAAACGGTCTTGCAGTTGAAATCAAAACATCCTTCAAAACCTGCGCGCTTGACATAAGAGGCTTATCTGGATGCTGCCTGTTATATTTTCTTATCGCATCCAACAAAAGCGCATAGGCACCGGTTACTGTTGGGGCTGACATTGAAGTCCCCCAATAAACATCAAGTCCGCCACGAACCCCGGGCGCCGTATTAAGCTGGACCGAGCTCAACTCAGTGCCAGGAGCCACTAGATTAGGCTTGAACCCACCGGCCGCCGTAGGCCCTCTGCCGCTGAAGAAGAGCACGAAGTCTTCGTCATCGCTGCTTCCGCCCCCAGCAAAAGGCGACGGCCATTGGTATTGGCGCCCCACTATTTTCTTAGACGCGCTCGCCCCAACGCTCAGTGCAAGTCTTGCTGTTGATGGGCTGCCGACCGTCTGCCTGCCAGGCCCGTCGTTCCCGGCGGATATAATGAATAAAACGTCTTTCATAGATGAAATGCGGTTTATCATGGTCTCCTGTACCCCGTAACCGTCGTTGAAGGGGCTTAAGCCGCCGATCGACATATTGATCACATCAACGTTCATGTCCATCGCAAGATCGAT
Organism: uncultured Bacteriovoracaceae bacterium; assembly: GCA_964358645.1. Classification (GTDB taxonomy): domain Bacteria; phylum Bdellovibrionota; class UBA1018; order UBA1018; family UBA1018; genus JBBTDV01. The sequence continues at coordinate 3,146 of CAYHPW010000081.1, forward strand.
GAATGCCTCGGTCGCGTTACACCCTCTGGCATTCGCGCACACTCGGCTCATCAAAATACCAGCTTCAGGAGCCACGCCTCGTGCCAGTGTATTATTGCTAGCATTGGCTATAGTCTTCGAACCTGCTGCAATGCCAGCAACGTGAGAACCATGGCTGCCAGGATCAAAACCAACCAGTGATAAACTTTTGACCTGAATAGTTCCATTTCCATCAGAAGTCGGGAGCTCATCATCGCGGAAGTCAAAACCTATTTTTTCCGCAAAAACATCCATTGATTCCCTAGTCATGTTCCAGTCGTGAACGCCCTTTGCCTGCCTAAAATCACCGCTACCGCTCCAATCAACAAATACCTTATCGCCACCGACTTCCTGTGACGGGACATAGATCATGTAAATCTTGTCATCAAATTTGCTATTATTATTAAAATCGACATTTTCTGTATTACTCTGCAGGGTCTCCTCAAGAAGGATACCTAGTTTGGTGCCGCTACCGGGCTGAAGCAATATTGCCTTCAGTTCCTTCGACACCTTTATTTGGAGGTTTTGTACGTTAATAAAAACATCTGGTGACGGGAGCTTAGGCAAGCGTGGGGTGATTATAACTTGAGCGTCAATTATCAAATCCTCATTACTCTCATTGCCACTTGCCAATAAAACAGCGGATGCCTTGAATTCAGCTGCCGGGTGAAAATACACCCTGCCTTCGCGCGTGTAATCGCGCATGTATTTGATCCTATTTTTCAACTTGTCTTGTGTAGGAAATGCCGAAGAAAATGCTGAAGAAAATGTAGGATGATTAAACGTGATCCCGGTGTCCGTGATCCCTATGTTGGACATCGAACCATCGACTTGTTCATCGCCGCCTATATCAGCCTTAGCCTGCTTTACGAACTCTCGTTCATTTATGCGTTCAAGCCCGCTGAAGGCATTCGTATCAGCACGGCCGTCGACTCCGAGTTCCGCGCGTTGCTCTGGAGAGCTTAGAAACTTTATACGTTCGAGCGAGCGCCGGTCATGAGTAACCGGGTTGAAAATAAATGAATGCCCAAATCTCACGGGCTTCACAGCTTCCATCAGCATTGGCTGGTACGGGAGCAGGAACTTGAAGTAACCAACCTCAGGCACGCTTTTGAGCGGGATCGCACCTACTCCGCGTAATTTTTCAAAAGCACCGTTGATTTCTTTTTGTACGATCGCCCTACGTTCATTATCCGGTTTGAAAGCATTCGAAGAAAGTACCGATGTAAATGACTGGGAATCAAATGTGCCTTCAACGGTGTAAAAAAGATTGCCGCCATGTTTTTCGAGAATTATTTCAGCGCCGTTGCTTAGCATGACGATCTTTTCGCTGTTGCCCGGGATTTTACCGGCATCAATGACCGGCCCACTGACCTGCGGGACAATAGGAGACTTATCACTAGCCCCAGGAGTGACAAAACGAGCGCAACCCGTTACCGTTACGATGATTATTAATAAATATGCTGATAATAAGCTGAATTTTATTTCCATTATCCCTCCCCACATTTTGGGACAAAAACTCAGTCGCCGACCAACTTATATGCAGTAGCGCAATACGTCAAGTACCCCAGCGTTTTTTATATTTACCGGTTTAAGGGTGTTCTAATGCTTAAAGTGGAGTAAAGGCGATGTATGCAAGCATATGAATCTGGAAAAGCGATAATAGTTTTCGTTCTAGTTTTTTTCTCCCTGTTACAACTGAGGAAGCTCACCATAAACCGGCTCACAAAAATCTCCGCCACCTGGCAAAAACAATGGGGGTCCGCTCTCATTAGCCGGATCAATGCGCCACTTGGGGGCCTGATTTTACTCGCGGCATTCATGGCCGCGGTTCACTTCTCTTTCAAAACAGCCGTTATATCCCCGACCGCGGTTTTTATTTCAAAAACAGCACTTGTTGTTTTAACGGTGTGGCTGATTGACAGGATTCTTGCGGCTTATTTCTTCTGCGGCGGTCTATCAGAAACGGTGACAGTCACTTCACGCACACTTTTGATGACGATCTCAAGGCTGATGTTTTTTTCAATCGCCCTGCTCGTCATATTGGATTTGCTCGGCATCTCCATAGTGCCGATATTGGCATCGCTGGGGATCGGCTCCCTGGCCATAGCATTGGCGCTCCAAGACACGTTAAGTAACTTTTTCAGCGGTATTTATCTGCTCATCGACAAACCCCTTAGAACCGGGGATTACGTCAAAGTTGATGCAAATATTGAAGGCTACGTCAGAAAGATCGGCTGGAGAAGCACTCATATCCAGCTCCCTTCAGGCAATATGGCTGTTATCCCGAATTCCAAGCTTTCATCAAATTATTTAATCAACTGCGACCTGCCAGGTAAAAACGCCGTCGCCTCACTCCATCTTACGATCGGAACGGATAAGGATCTGGACATAGTGGAACAATCCACGCTGAGCGCGGCCAAAAAAGCTCTCGAAGATGCACCCGAAGCCGACCCCTCATTCGAGCCAAAAATCAGCCTTGATTCGCTCACCACCAACGCCACCACCGCAAGATGGCAGGCTTCCGTAACGCTTTTTTTCGGCGTAAAGCATTTTACGCATGTTTCAGCCGTACGTAATGGGCTTCTGCGAGCCATCAAAAAGCGCTATCAACAGGATGGGATAGCATTGACGTAAACCCTCTTTGGTTTTTTAAGCTTTAGCTGTAGAATATATTTTAATGACTGACCGGTATGTCACACTCAGTGCAATATTTCTCGCCACGCTGATGCAGGCTTATGCTGATGACAACAAGACGCTCCCACATATTCCAACGGCATTGATGGAAAAAGAAAATCCTAATGAAGCTAAACCCTTCCCAATATGCTTCTTGTGGGGGACGGCAAGACCGCGCGATGCGAAAGTCAAAGAAAAAGGCTTCGAATCGGTTAGCAATACCATCAGGCTTAAATTCGATGCTGATAGCAAAGATGAATGTAAATCACAGTTCGAGTCATACTGCCGCGGCGGGATCATGGCTCGTGGATTCAAGACCGACAAGCTCAACGGATACTTTCAGGAAACATCAGACTCAAGCCGCATAAATTTTACAGTTGACCCGGCCTGCGCCGTGAGAAAAACAGCCGACAATCGCTGACTACCTGGCACCATACCTGCTTTTCTTATGAGCGCGAACAAAAGAAAACGGAGTAACGCCGTGAAGATAACACTTGATATGCCGGTCATTTCAAAATGCGTGATCAGCCAATGCGCATATAACGTGAGCAATAGTTGTCATGCGAAAGCGATTACGGTGGGAGACGACAAAAACCCGTGTTGCGATACGTTCTTCAGTTCAAATCTGCACAACAGGGAAGTGCGACGTATCGCCGGAGTAGGTGCGTGCAAAGTGACAAGCTGCAAATTCAACAGCGACCTTGAATGCTCCGCCGAAAAAATAGACATAGGATATACTGAAAATCAAGTCACGTGCCTGACATACCGGCCCGCATAACGGCTGGTTGCCGTTACATCCCAGCGCTGGTATCCTGAAAGCACGCATGCTGTTTTTTAAAAACAAGGGTACTGATATCGCTGTCATGGCAAAACACCTCAAGAACCGTATTGACGCGGCAGAAGGCCGTATTGCCTGCGATCTGGTGATAAGAAATGCGGAATATCTAAATATCTTCACATGCGAATGGTCAAACGGTGAAATCGCGATAGCCGACGGTGCGATAGTAGCGCTTGAGCCGGGCCTTCATGGGCGCAGGTACTTCGACGCCAAAGGCAAGACGATCGTTCCAGGTTTTATCGACGCCCATGTACATGTTGAAAGTTCACTAATGACGCCGCGGCATTTTGAGGAAGCCATCCTCCCCCACGGCACGACATCCGCCGTCTGTGACCCGCATGAGCTGGCCAATGTCGCTGGCATCAAGGGGATAAGTTATTTCTTGAATTCTGCGGACAAGCTGACAATGGATTTATGGGTTATGTTAAGTTCGTGCGTTCCGGCCACTGATATGGAAACCAACGGTGGTGGTATTATTAAAGCGGCTGATCTGCTGCCGTTTATCACCCATCCAAGACAGCTCGGTCTTGCCGAAATGATGAATTATCCAGGCGTACTTTCCGCACAGGAAGATGTCACAGAAAAGCTAGCGGCATTCCAGCAAATGCCAATAGACGGGCATTCACCGCTAGTTAGGGGAAGTGCGCTGTCCGCATATGCATCAAGCGGTATTTCAACTTGTCACGAGTCATCCACCGCAGACGAAGCCAAAGAAAAATTGCAAAAAGGAATTTCAATCTGGATCAGGGAAGGAAGCGTTGCAAAAGATCTGCAGTCACTGGCACCGATACTGACGCTTGCAACTTCAACTAATATAGGTTTTTGCACGGACGACCGCAACCCGGTGGATATCGCACGGGAAGGACACATTGACCACATAGTTAGAAGTGCCATCCGATTTGGTGTACCTATGGAAATCGCCTATCGATGCGCCTCATGGACTCCGGCTAGACATTATGGCTTGGATCGCGGCTTTAACCGCGTTGGAGCAATCGCGCCTGGTTACAGCGCTGATCTCGTGATCCTGGATAATGCCCAGACCTGCGCCATTTCAAGCGTGTTAAAACGTGGTGTTTGGATATCGGAACTGGATCGTTCCCGCTCTGACTTGCTCCAGGAATCCGTATCCGGCCTAAGAAACACTGTACGGGTAAGGATACCAGAAGCACACGAGCTTGAAGGCCCGAAGGGAAGAGTCAATGTCATAGGTGCCGTGGAAAATAAAATCATCACCCAAAAGCTTGTCTTAAATCATGATTCATGCGGAGTCGCAAAACTCTCGGTTCTTGAGCGGTACGGCAACGGGCACCCACCCGCCAATGCGTATGTTTCAGGCTTCGGCGACAGCTTGCATGGAGCTATCTCATCGAGCGTGGGGCATGACAGCCATAACCTCATCGTGGTTGGCGATAAAACCACTGATATGCGTGTTGCGCTTGCCGCTATCGCTGAGATGGGCGGCGGCTTCGCAGTTGTGCAAAACGGCTATGTCCTTGCAAAACTAGCCCTGCCATTCGGCGGACTCATGTCAGACCAAGCCCAAGCGCGCGTACGCTCGGAATTGCAGCGCCTCAGGGAAGCCAGCCAGTCCATAGGTTGCCCGCTCGGTGAGCCGTTTCTGCAACTTGCTTTTTTAAGCTTGCCAGTGATCCCTTCGCTCAAGCTTACAGACAAAGGCTTGGTGGATGTCGACAGATTTCAGATAGTCCCTGTATCGGTGTGACGTGACGAGTGGTTCTTAAACCACATCACTAAGACATAAAGAGCGCCAAGTATAAGCACGGCTCCAACAAACCAATGCAGTTTTTCCTTCATTACGGAAATCATTGCTTCCGGGGATTGAAGAAGCTCCGGCCTGTTACCTATAACTTCCTGGCCGAACCACGCGAGGATAGCGCACCATAAACCTGCTCCAATGGTGGTAGCCGCACTGAAACGCCAAAATGGCATGCAAAACGCGCCAGCCGGTATTGAGATTAGATGCCTCACCACCGGCAGCAATCTTGCCCAAAAAATTCCGGCGGTCCCGAACCTTGTTACCCATTGCTTTGCCAACTGCAACTTGGCCGGTGGCAGGAAAAAATATTTCCCGTAGCGTTCGAGAATCGGAAAGCCTATCCACTTTGAAACTAAATAATTTATTGCCGAGACGAAATAGCTACCCGCGGTGCCGGCTATTACAACACCGGCGAAACTCATCTTCC
>CAYHPW010000082.1:0-8554 GCA_964358645.1 uncultured Bacteriovoracaceae bacterium
CTCGAACCCGCGACCCTCAGCTTGGAAGGCTGATGCTCTAGCCAACTGAGCTACTCCCGCACATAAGCTTCCATTGTCACCGTCTATAGCTATTTCACAAGAACTATATCCATGTGAAACAGTGATAAACAAAATGGAGAGAGAAGGATTCGAACCTTCGAAGGCGTACGCCGCCAGATTTACAGTCTGGTCCCTTTGGCCGCTTGGGTATCTCTCCAATAATAATGCTAATAATTTGGACTGGCGTGTACTTTACTGGAGCTGGAGAGGGGACTCGAACCCACGACCTGCGGTTTACAAAACCGCTGCTCTACCAACTGAGCTACTCCAGCCCAAATTGTTACTTTTTAGTATAAGACAAGCCAAGCCTAGCCTTGCAAAAATTTCATTCTTTCCACAAAAAGTCAACGAACAACTTGACTTAAGTCGCTGTGTTAGAGCAAGAAAAATAAGTGTCCAAACCAATTCTAATAATACAACACGCACCCCACGAACCTCCCGGTATCTTAATACGAATGCTTGAAAGCCAAGGGACTCAGTATTTATGGATATGTCCTTATAATGGCGAAAAATATCCTGATGTCGCTAATATTTCTGGTCTCATCTCATTAGGCGGTCCAATGAGCGCCAACGACGAAACCTCACATGACTGGATCAAACCTGAATGTATCCTTCTGAAAAACAGCATCAGAGCAGGTCTACCCGTCACTGGAATTTGCCTTGGGGGACAACTTATAGCGAAAGCGCTTGGCGGAAGCGTGGAGAAAAACCACACAGCGGAACTTGGCTGGCACAGGATATTTCTTACAAAAATAGGATTGATGGATCCTATCCTTAGCGCTGCAGGTAATGATCCACTTGTATATCACTGGCACAACGATACCTTTTTGCTTCCACCAGACGGCGAGTTGCTTGCGCGCTCAGAAGCTTGTGAGCGACAAGCATTTAGGATTGGTGAAGCAGCATATGCATTTCAATTCCATCCGGAAGCAGATGCTCAACTAGTCTATCAATGGCTATCAGCCCAAGAAACAGACGATGAAATAAGAAGGGCCATCAAAGCAAATAATGAAAGATCAGTTCAAGATCAGATTACACAGCGTTACTATACGTCCACTGGAGAACAATCAAGCCTACGGATAACAGCGGCGATTGGTGCACTCTTCAGGGATAAACCATCCACAAGATTGGATCCAGCGATTGTACAAATCGCAGAAGAAGCACAAACCGGAAATGCCGACGTCTTATTGACATTTCATGGCTCTGGAGGCCTTGGGGTCGGGCTCACAGGCAAAATAACCGGCTCTTTTATCTTATCTTCATTTAAGTTCCTGGTTTTTCAGGATGAAAAAAACAGTCTTTGGCCAATAAGGCTCGATGACGTGACCGGGCTAAAATTAATCAGTAAAGATCTCACACAAGCCTTGAAATAAGCACTCCAGCGGCAACTGAGACATTTAGTGAACCCACCTGTCCACGCGCTGGTACGGAACAAGTCATATCACACATATCACCAACCAAGCGCCTCATGCCCTTTCCCTCGCCACCCAATACAAGAAGCCAGGGACGGTCCGCTTTAACTTCTTCGATGCTCAACTTAGCATGCTCTGACGTCCCTAAAACCCAAAGACCCGCTTCCTTTGCTAGCTCCAGTGCGCGAGCAAGGTTTGTAGCGATAGAAAACGGAACATACTCAACGCCGCCACATGAAACATCATAAACCACGGCTGAAACAGGCGCTGAACGGGCCTCGCTAAGCAGAATCCCATTAACGCCGAAAAAAGCAGCCGTCCTGAATATAGCGCCAATATTATGGGGATCTTGAATGCTATCCAAAGCCAGCCACAAACCCCGATCCTTGCCGGTTTCTTTTACTTTCGAAAAAAAGTCCTCCATACTAATTGGTTTTCGTTCGCGAACAAGAAATGATCCTGTTCCGGGCCCTTCTTTAATCTGAATACCGTTCTCCTTAGCGCGCGTAAAAACGCGGTCCCAAATTCCATGCAGGCTATTCTTGCCGGTAGTTTTAGAAAATGTAGCTTGAAGAATATCTTGCGGTCTCGACTCCAGCACGGCGAGAATACTATGTGGATTAGTTAAAGAAATGGTCATAAAGTTCAATCCGCCAGTTGCTTCAAAATACTTTCAGTGCTCAACCTTGGGTCATTAGACTCAATAATCGGCCGCCCCACCACGATAGCATCGGCCCCGCCTTTTCTAGCCATTTCCGGCGTCATCACTCTTGCCTGGTCATCCGTACCAGAAGCAACTAGCCTTATTCCTGGAACAACAACGAAAACTTTCGGCAAACGCTTTCTGATAAGCGGCAACTCAAGCGCCGAGCATATCAACCCGTCAACGCCCCACGAAACCGCATGTTCAGCCAAGCCGAGCACTGAATCGCTAGTTTCAACGGCATGACCGGTCATGGCCTTTGTAACCTCAGCCCACCTTACGTCATCAAAAGACGTAAGAACCGTAACGCCAAGTAGCTTTGGTGAAATTGACGACGTTTCACTTAAAACATCACGAATGGCTTTTACCATCATGCTTCCGCCGGCAAGATGTACGGAAAACATTTCAACATGCATCAATGTGGCAAGTTTTGACGCCCTGGCTACCGTGTTTGGTATATCGTGAAATTTTAAATCCAGAAAAACACGCTTCTTACGATGAACAAGTTCCCTTACCACCTCATGCCCGCCACCTAAAAAAAGTTCGAACCCGACCTTAAAGATGACCGGTAAATCATCTAAAACATCCACAAACCGCATGGCTTTGTCAGGCCTCGGCATATCTAGAGCAACTATCAATTCAGTTGGGGTTTTCATTATTCTAATAACTTCTAGCAAGAATTACGCGTAGAGCATCTATGCTGCCGTTTGTCTTATTTCCACAAACTATACAGCCCGTATTGGTCTTGATTGGCAAATACTTATCATCAAGAAGCAAGCAGCGTATTGTTGCCTTGGTTTCTTCTTTTATTTTGGCTTCGCATTCTTTTGATTGACACCATGAGGTGGTGAAAAAACCTCCAACTTCGTCTATTTCCCTGACAAAATCAGAATATGTTTTAGCCTCATGCGTGTTTTTTTCGCGAGAAGCTCTCGCCTTATCAAGCAGATCACTTTGCATGGCAGCTAAACAAGACTCCACATTCTTGCCGACATGCTCATGCGACACCGCTTCTTTTTTTCCGCTATCCCGCCTCGTGACAACTACTTGGTTTTTTTCAAGGTCACGCGGCCCTATTTCAATGCGCACCGGCACGCCGATAAGTTCATACTCATGATACTTCCAACCAGGTTGCTTTGACTCATCAGCATCAATATCAACAACGACGTCATATGGCAGTAGACGTGAATTACGGCAATATTCTCTTATGACATTCGCCACCTTATCGGCCGCTTCAAGAACTCGTGGTTTGGCCGACGTATCCGCTAAAATTGGCACTATTACCACATGTGTTGATGCGAGCCTCGGCGGTAGAACAAGGCCTTTATCGTCAGAGTGTGTCATTATCACGCCGCCAATTAGACGTGTGGAAACACCCCAACTTGTTTGGTAAACCGTCTTAAGTTTACCATCCCTATCCAAAAACTGTGTATTGAATGCTTTTGCAAAATTTGTTGAAAGATTATGGGACGTGCCAGCCTGCAGTGCCTTCTTGTCCTGCATCATTGCCTCTATAGAATATGTCCGCAGCGCTCCGGCAAATCTTTCGCTTTCGCTTTTCAATCCTTGAATCACCGGCATGGCAAGAACTTCTTCAGCGAACTCGGCATAAACTTTTAACATCTTCCTGGTTTCATCCTCGGCTTCTTCCGCCGAAGCATGACAGGTGTGGCCCTCCTGCCAAAGAAATTCTGTGGTTCTCAGAAACAGCCTGGTCCGCATCTCCCATCTTACAACATTCGCCCACTGGTTTATCATGAGCGGGAGATCACGGTACGACTGGACCCATTTTGCAAACATGCTGTTTATGATCGTCTCAGACGTGGGCCTTACTATAAGTTTTTCCTCAAGCTCTTTGGCGCCGGCATAAGTGACAACCGCGCACTGGGGGGAAAAACCTTCAACATGCTCGGCTTCTTTTTTCATGAAACTTTCGGGGATAAAAAGCGGGAAGTAAGCATTCCTAGCGCCGGTGCCCTTGATCCGGCGATCGAGGTCTTGCTGAATACGCTCCCATATCGCATAGCCATTAGGCCTGATAACCATGCAGCCCTTGACGGGGCTGTAATCGGCCAAACGGGCGTTTATAACTATATCGTGGTACCACTGAGAAAAATCCTTATCCCTTGGAGTTATTTTTTCAGCCATATTGAAACAATATTCCGCATCTGGTGCGGCTGCAAGTGCTCGTTCAGTTCTCTATGGAATATGACTTCATCTTACGATGAAGGTGGCTGCGTTCCACGCCGAGTACCTGCGCGGTACGAGAAATATTCCAATCGTTTTCTTTAAGTGTCTTTATAATAAATTCCTTTTCAAATTCCTGCCTGGCATCCCGTAAATTCCGTGACGACGAGGAAGCAGCCTCCCCATCCATGGAAGCTTGCTCATCAAAAATGCCTAGGCCAAGAACCTCATCCTTCAAGTGGCTGAGTAATGAGGCAGCGGAAATTGGTTGTCCCTCTTCTGCATCAGATGTCAAAATAACGACTCTCTCCATAAGATTTCTTAACTCACGGACATTGCCTGGCCACTGATATGAGGTTAAAACTTGTAGCGCCTCTTGGTTAAGCTTACGATCCGCCCTACCATAAACAGACATGAACTCCTTTAAAAAATGACTAGCTAAAAGTTGGATATCTTCTTTCCTTTCCCTTAAAGGCGGGATAACGAAAGGGATCACCTTCAGCCTGTAAAACAAATCCTCCCTAAAATTACCTCTCTGGATCTCGAGTTTAAGATCCTTATTAGTAGCCGCGACCACTCGCACATCCACCACTATGGTTTGCGACCCGCCAACACGCTCAAATTTCTGTTCTTGTAGAATTCTGAGAATCTTTGCCTGGGTCTTTAGGGACATATCACCTATTTCATCAAGAAAAAGAGTCCCGCCGTTCGCGATATCAAACTTGCCACGTCTGAGCTGCGTCGCACCTGTGAAAGATCCCTTCTCATGACCGAAGAGCTCGCTTTCGATAAGCTCCTCCGGGATAGCGGCACAGTTCACCTCCACAAAAGGTTTGTTGAAACGCGGAGAAAGGGCATGAATACTCTGGGCAACCAACTCTTTCCCAGTGCCATTTTCTCCGATTATCAGGACAGACCCGGTAGTAGGTGCCACACGGCGGATTAATTCCTTGATCTGCTTCATGGCAGAGCTTTCACCAACAAGATAACGGTTCTTGTCCACTCGCCTTCTCAAAGCCTGATTTTCCCTGGTAAGATCCTGCACACTGGACGCGTTTTGAAGAAGTACAAGCAACTTTTCCAATGAAAGCGGTTTTTCGATAAAATCAAATGCGCCAAGCTTGGTTGCTTTCACGGCGGTTTCTATATTGCCATGCCCGGACATCATGATTACAAGTTGCTCTGGCCATTCAGTCTTTATCTGCCTTAGCACTTCGATCCCGTCCATTTCAGGCATCCAGATATCAAGTAAAACTATATCCGGACGTTCAGCCTTGATTAGTTCAACTGCTTCCTTACCTGAACCTGAAACAGCAACGCGATACCCTTCATCCTTAAGAGCACCGGTAAGTGATTTTCGTATTGGTTCTTCATCATCAACTATAAGAACTAAACGAGCCATACATCATATCTCCGGCCTTAACAGGCGGCGTTCCATCTTACTACGAAGTGTCGTCGGCAACTCAATCAAAAACCGTGTTCCCGCGTTAGGGGCAGAATACACCCTGATAAAACCATCATGGTCATTAACTATTCTCTTCGCAATGGCAAGACCTAACCCTGTGCCCTCTGTTTTTGTGGAAAAATACGGCTCAAAAACACGTTCTTTTACCTCATCGGTCATACCAGGACCATTGTCAGCCACTTCAATGATAGCTATTCGAAGTTGGTCATTGTAGCTGGTTGAAAAGTTTATCCGGCCTTTTCCCTCCCCATGAACCGCGGCAAGAGCGGCTACGGCATTATCCAGGAGATTAATGGCAACTCTCTTGAGTTGTTCCCTGTCAAACTCGAATACAGGTAATTTGTTTTCCAATGAAATGTTAAAAAGAATTCCAGGATGAGCCTGCTGGTAAAGCTTTAGCACCTCTTCTAATGCGGCATTTAGATCATGTGGCGCTGGTGACGCCTCCGGAAATCTGGCAAAATTTGAAAACTCATTCACCATCTCCTTTAGCTCATCAGTATGTTTAACAATCGTGTCGGTACATTCCTTCAATAGCGCCGCCTCATGAGCTGATCTAGTGGCTCTTAGTTGTCTCTGTAAACGCTGCGCTGACAATTTTATCGGCGTCAGGGGATTTTTAATTTCGTGCGCGATACGGCGTGCGACTTCACGCCATGCCTTTTCACGCTGTCCTTTAATCAGATGTGTCATATCGTCAATAACGACCACGACACCCCAATGAGTATCGCTTTGACGTAAAAACGTTACAACAGCTGAAAGAACGCGCGTGACCTCGCCGGTTTTCATATGCCATTGCAACATCTCTGGAAAATACTGTACTCCACCTGAAGTCAACACGAAGGCTTGATTTATCCTTTCAGCAAGAGCCTCGGACTTGTTTTTTAAAACATCCATATAATTACGGCCGGTGACCTTTTCCGAATCAATAAACAGCAATTTGGCAGCAGCAGGGTTAAATGTTGTTATTGTACCGACACTATCGATGGCAATCACACCTGTTCTGATATTGGCAAGGACGGCTTCAAGCTGTAGGCGCCTTCTTTCAAGGTCAGCGCCAGCTTGAGTCAGCTGCTCGCGCTTTTCCTTAAGATCCCTGGTCATTTTGTTGAAAGACTCCACCAGTACCGCGATTTCATCGTGACCGAACGCCGATATAACAACATCAAGATTGCCACTGCCGACAGCCTTAGCCCCTTCGACCAAACGTTCCACGGGTCCGGTCAGTTCACGTGCCATATAAAGTCCGATCCATATAGCCACAAAAATAATCACAAGTGTCATCATTATAAGGATGACAAGGTACGCGGTCTTCATTGGATATTTCAGGGGATTGGTATCCTTGTAATCATAAAAGACGCTTGCGATTTCATCCACTTTGTTTACGAGACTGACTGGAATGTAGGCGTTCACGACCGTCACACCCATGACGGCACCCGAAATTTCTCCGCCCTTCCTGACCGGCACGATACATCTGATTAAGTCACCGTTACCTATATGTTGAAATTTAGATACATGCTCGCCGGCAAAGGCCTTCTCAAGAAGATCAAGTGAAATCCTTGGATACATTTCCATTAATCCGTTTTCGCTCGACCGGTAGGAAATAATCCTGTCATCGATGGGATCAAAGTAATATTCAACGGCATCGAGCGCGAGAAGTTCACGTTGGTTGTTCAGAAAGCCCTCCAACCATGAGGGAGGCCGTGAAGATGCTGATTCCACCGATAACCTGCGCCCGATACCAGCCGCAAGGTGTTCGGCAAAATGCATGGCAGTCTGATCGGTATTCTTGTAATAGGTCCTGGTGATTTCGAGCGAAGCTTGGAGCGTATTTTGAATTTTAATCGAAAACCACTTATCAAAGCTTGAGTTGATATACATCGCTGAAATCACGAAAAGAACCAGCGTCGGTATGATCGAGAAAGACAAAAAAATGATGACAAGCTTTGTTTTAAGGTTTGAGCCCAGGACCTTCCTGCGACGGTCTATGAAAAGTTTGCCTATATTCCTGAACACAAGCCACACAAGGCTTATGAGAATCACTATGTTTATGTTTAGAAGGCCGAAAAAGAAAATCGAGTTAACAAACGGCAGGCTGCTTGAAACCTTTGTGAGCCTGAACTCGGCAACAGTCAGGGCAATAAACACAAATGCGAGAAAACCGATGGCGATCCATTCGCGTTTCCGCTTACGATGTTCCTTTAATTCAGCCAATGACTCAACAGCAGCCATTTTGCAAGCCAATCACTCCCTGTTATTCTTATTGCCGTAGTGTCACTCACCATGCAAGAGGATGATCAAGAAAACTTCCTCGGCCATAATCCTGGATTTTGCATTTAAAACCTACTGCGAACTCCGATATGCCTCGCTTAAAAACTTCTACACGCGCACTTCTAACTTGCATCTCAGAGTTCTCGCTACAGTTTTAAATGCAAAATCCCAGATAATTTCAAAAAAAATTTTTTTTATGTCATCTTTTCTTGATCTCGCGCGCATTCAGAGTAACATCAAAATTAGGTATTGGATGTGAGACGATGCTTGAACGCCAAGCGCTTATAAAAATGATCTGACACCAAACCTTATAATGGAGGAAAAAAATGGCAACAAAGAAAAAAGCCAAGAAGAAAACTTCAAAAAAGAAGACTTCAAAAAAGAAGAAGAAATAGGCTTCTTTAAAGCTCAATTTGCAAAGCCCTGGGCCTTGTCCCGGGGCTTTTGCTTTTCATG
>CAYHPW010000083.1:0-8303 GCA_964358645.1 uncultured Bacteriovoracaceae bacterium
AAAGGGAGGCTTTATCAAGTAGAACAACTGGAATCCTTGCCTGAGATAATGTATGGAGTTGTAAAGAGTCTGTTACGGGGACATTCACATTAACTAGGAAAGGTATTTTATAATGAAAGATGACTACCAGATAAAGGGACCAAGGGCCAAAGTAGAATTTGAATTAGAGAAAGATGTGGTTGAAAAGCTAGCGGCAATGGAAAAGCAGACTAAACACACCAAGTCAGAGATGGCTAATACGGCATTAAAGCGCTTTATAGCTCAACACAAGGATTTTTTCCCTATACAATAAAAACTCTCTGTCAGCGGGGTGAAATTTCTTCGCTTTGCAGCGGTGACGGTGATGGAGTTGTGGCTGGTATTACAACCGTCAGATTCAATGTAACGCTTATAAGATTTTTCATGATCCAGCGAGAGATATCCTGATCTGTTTTTGATGAAACCGTCAATGTCCATTTACCGTCATCTAATGGTGATGGTTTAAATACTGTATCAAAAGAATCTATATCATGTGATTCAAGATCATCCTCTGTTGTTGAAATCTCAAAAAGGCTACTTCCTTCTTCTGGCAATAGACCGTCCAAGGTTGAGGTGAGATCTATTGTGGTTTTTCCTGTCTTTCTGAATTCATCAAATTCCACTGGTAATTCCTTAGCAGAAAGGAAGATGGTTTTTTGAGATTGTGATAGAGTGATTTTTTTGGTGTACGCTCCGGTGCGCGTCGACGGACTGTCGATGACTTTTGTCTTGTGAATGAATACATAAATAGGTTTTTGTGTTTGTTCATGGTTTTTGCTGTCGGCGGATGGAGTTGGTGATGGTTGAGAAATTATTTGTTGAGGTGGTTGAGCCTCTGTTTCCCCCTTGTTTAATGTGCTCTTGTAGGTGCTGGGTGAAATTGGACTACAGCGCCCCAGTACGATCACGAGAGACATACACGTGGTTAGTAAAATAAAATGTATTAAGTTAGTTCTTGATCTGTAAAACATAAAACACACCTCAATTACAGCGGCAGGAACAATCCAAGTAATATGCCACCAAGTGTATGAGCTGGATCGAAAAGACTCTAAAAATAACAATAAGTTGATACAAAACACTGATGCAGGACCCGGGTTACCAAACAAGATCTGTAAAGAGTTTTTACACAGAGATTAAAAATATACGAATTATCTAAATTTTATGTCGTCGCAGAATCAATTAGTTCTGCAATATCTAGAACGCGTACCTTATCTTGCATGTCCTTAGATTTCATGCCGTCGCATAACATTGTCATGCAATACGGGCAGGCTGATGCGACCACACCTGCATTAGTGGCTATAGCTTGTTCTGTGCGGGCGATGTTGACCCTCTTTCCTATATTTTCCTCCATCCACATGCGTCCACCGCCGGCACCGCAGCACATTCCTTGGTCATGGTGAGCGGACATTTCCACTACGCGAACAGAAGGGATGGACCGCAGGGCCTGTCTAGGCTCATCATAAACATTATTCCAGCGGCCGAGGTAGCAGCTATCATGAAATACGACGATCTCATCAAGGCTTTTATTTGGTTTGATCTTACCTTCGGCAATAAGATTGGAGATAAATTGTGAGTGGTGGATAACTTCATAATTCCCACCGAAAGCCTTGTATTCATTTCCGAGAGTATTAAAACAATGAGGACATGCGGTAATAATCCGCTTAACGCCATAACGGTTAAGCGTGTCGATATTGGCCTTGGCTAAGGTCTGAAAAAGGTATTCGTTCCCTATCCTTCTAGCAGAGTCACCGGTGCATTGTTCTTCGGTTCCAAGGATTGCGAATTTAATCCCAGCTTTTTTAAGAATATTGACGAAGGCACGCATGACCTTTTTATTTCTTTCGTCATAAGCGCCAGCACAACCCACCCATAGTAGGAAGTCTACATCTTTGTTTTCGGCCATTGTCTTTATACCAAGGCCATCCGCCCACTGGGCGCGATCAGCGGAACTAAAAGCCCACGGAGTCGCGTTGGTCTCCATGTTTTTGAACACGGTCTGTACCTCTGCAGGAAAGCGTGATTCCATCATGACGAGATTTCGCCTTATATTGAAAATCTTATCCGTGTGTTCAATAAACACAGGACATGCTATTTCGCAGGCTCTGCAAGACGTGCATGCCCAGATGACTTCTTCGGTTATATGTTCGTCGATGATTGGATTTATTTCATCACGCTTATTAGCAAGTATTGAAGCCTTGTTTCGATAGAGATTGTTCTTTAAATCAATGATCAGCATCTTAGGCGATAACGGTTTTTGTGTGTTATAAGCCGGGCAAAGATCCTGGCAACGTCCGCATTCGGTACAAGAGTAATAATCAAGTGCGTCTTTCCAGCTAAGATCGGTTATTTTGGCAGCTCCATATTGTTGTACTGACTCGTCTTCGAAATTGATCGGGAGCATCGGTTTTTCCCTGGATAGGGTTTTCAAAAAAGTATTTGGTGCTGCGGCAATAAGATGAAGGTGTTTTGATCCTGGAATATAGACGGCAAAACCAAGCACAATTAGCATGTGTATCCATTTGAATACGGAACCAAGCGCCATATTACTATCCATGGATAGTTCAAGCTTTGCGAGAATTTTAGCAACGAAGGATGAAATCGGCATTGCTTCGCTGTACCACGGGGTGTTTCCTAGGAGGCTAAATCCATTCATTAGGAAGATTGAAACCATCAAAAGTGCGATGAAAAATAAGATGATGTTTGCGTCTTTTGATTTACCTAATGCCTCAGGACGCACGATGTATCGCCTATAAGCCGCGTATCCAACAGCCAGTAATACACCTATGGTAAATAAGTCCTGAAGTAAAATTAAAGTTAAATACTGCAAATGCCCTATGAACTCAAAGTTTGCAGCAGGATGGATAGTTGTGCAGAACTGTTCGAATGTGCCAAGGCTGATTATTAAAAAGCCCCAGAAGATCACAGCATGCATAATGCCTGGACCGCGTTTGCGTAAGACCGCTCTTTGGAAACAGACATTTTCAATAGTTGTCAGTATGCGCTTATAGAGGTTACCAAATCTTGATGCCAAGGTGCCATTATGGGATTTTAGTATTTGAAAGAGCACCCAAATGCGGTACCCGGAATAAGAAAATGCGACAGAAGCCACGATAATAAACACGATACCCTGCCAGCCCATAGCAAATCCCTCCCAGAGTAGTTATTATACATAGAATAGCTTAAACCGAGCCGGACAAAAACTTTTTAGTGTTCCTTAATCTTCTTGAGTTCTTGGGTAAGTAACGGAACGATCGTGAATAAATCACCGACCAAGCCATAATCAGCTAATTGAAAAATAGGCGCTTCTTGATCAGTGTTGATTGCTACGATAACTTTTGAAGTTCTCATGCCGGCAAGGTGCTGAATTGCTCCGCTTATCCCGCATGCTATATAAAGAGACGGGGAAACCACCTTTCCTGTTTGTCCCACCTGGTCTCTATGAGGCCTATAGCCCGCATCAACCGCGGCGCGAGACGCGCCTACTGCTGCCCCTAGTACATCTGCGAGTTCTTCCAATATTTTGAAATTATCGGCGCTTTTAATGGCGCGGCCGCCGGATACCACAGTTGATGCCTCTGTTACGTCAGGCCTGGCACTATTACCTTTCATGATCTCGATAACTTTTGTTTTTAGAGCTCCCAAATCAGCAGACTCAGTCAGAACTTCTGCAGTAAGGCTTGTGTCTGGTTTTGGAACTCCAAGGGCATTTGGTCTTACGGTGGCCATTTGTGGGCCTTTTCCTGTGAACTCAACTTCAGCAATAGCTTTTCCAGCATAAACCGGTCGTCTAACACGGATACCAGAAGCCGTGAATTCAAGAGAGGTGCAATCGCTGGCCATACCTATATCAAGCTTTGCCGCCATATGTGGCATAAGATCCCTGCCGGTGGGCGTATGCGAGGCAAGAATAATATCGGGCTTTAACTTATTGGCAATGCCGGTAATAATCGCGCTATAAGCTTCAGCATTGTAAAACTTAAGGGCTGCGTGTTGAGCGATGTGGATTTTTTGTGCTCCATAATAAGCCAGCTCTTTTGTAAGGTCGCCGATGTTTTCCCCTAATATGGCGGCATGCGTTTCATTGCCTGCTGTTTTAGAAGCGTACAGTAGTTCAAAGGTTGATTTTTTTAAGCGACCATCGCGATGTTCTGCAACAACCAGTACTTTAGCCATTTGTCATACCACCTTTGCCTCTTCATTAAGAAGACGTGCTAGTTCTTTTGCTTGTATTGCCGGTTCTCCACTAATTTTCTTACCTGCTTGTTTAGGGGGCGGGAGTTGGAAATTTTTATACCTAATTCTTCTGTCATTTTCTGAAGTGCCTGTGTCCGCCATTTTAAGAGTCTTTATTTCTTTTTTCTTTGCCTTCATTATGTTTGGAAGGCTGGCATAACGTGGCTCATTTAGACCTTTTTGAGCTGCAATCACAGCCGGCATAGACACTTCGATTTGCTCAAACGCTCCTCCCTCGATCTCTCTCTTACATTTAACGGAACCAGGGCTGTATTCTATATTTAAGACAACACTTACACACGGAATAGATAAATATTCAGCAAGAAGCTGGCTGACCTGGGCAGCACCATCGTCAAAGGCCTCTTTTCCTGTATAAACGATATCAAAGTTACCTTGTTTTTGGATCGCGCTAGCCATAGCTTTGGCAATCATGTTGTTATCGGCATTTTCAGGGAGTTCAACATGAATTCCGTTGTCCGCTCCCATCGCCAAAGCTGTTCGAATTGCTTCGGTTACCCTCGCTGGCCCTGCTGATAAGACGGTTACTATGCTTCCTGAGTTTTTTTCCCTCAGCCGTAACGCTTCCTCTATGGCGAATTCATCATAAGAGGAAATTATCCACTTTATTCCAGTGGTATCTATCCAGCTATTGTCACTTGTTAATTTAATTTTGGTTTCAGTATCCGGGACCTGTTTAATACAGACATAAATGTTCATGATTCATAAGTTATACCGGCTTTTATAATAATTCTGCAACTTGTTTTAACGTGGAAATATCGGAACATAGAGTGAACCTTACATATCCTCGCCCGCCATCGCCAAACCCTGTACCTGGTGTTGCTACAACCCCTTTGGTGCGAATAAGGTCAGATACATATATTTCAGAGTCCTCGTCGTTCGGTGTTCTTGCCCATACATAAAAGGTGGCATTAGGCACGTGACAATTTAGTCCCGCGGACCTTAGTGCGGGTACCAAAATATCCCGCCGTTCTTGATAGATGGACCTGAGTTTATCGGAAAAATCGCTATATCCGTTAAGCGCAGCGATGCCGGCTTCCTGGATGGCATTAGGGATGCCAGAATCAATGTTGGTTTTTAGGTCAGCTAATCTAGTTATTATTTCCTCGTTACCAACCAAAAAGCCGACTCTCCACCCCGTCATATTGAACGTTTTTGATAAACTATGGAATTCACACCCGACTTGTTTTGCATCAGGTGTGCTTAGAAAACTTGGTTGTATTTTCTGATCGTAATAAATTTCTGAATAGGCGTTATCATGACAAACTATAAGTGAGTGTTTTTTTGCAAATGATACCACTTCTTTAAAAAACTGCTCATTGGCAACAGCTGAAGTCGGGTTGTTTGGATAGTTTAGAAAGAGCAGTTTTGTTTTTATATTTTTTTTAAGCAGTGCCTCCATTTCAGAAAAATTCGGTAAAAAATTATTTTCGTTTGTTAATTTGAATATAAGTGGGATCCCACCAGCGAATATAGTGGCTGTGCAATAGACCGGATATCCAGGATCCGGTACAAGAACCCCCTCTCCTGGGTTGACAAACGCAAGTGGAATATGTGCTATGCCCTCTTTTGAACCAATAAGAGGTAGAACCTCCCTGTCCGGGTTCAAAGACACGTCAAAGCGTGACTTGTACCATTGCGATATAGCCTTCCTAAAGGAGGGCATACCCCAGTATGAGGGGTATCTGTGATTTTCCGGACGGCGCGCAGCTTCTACTAATTTATCAAGAACGAAGTCAGGAGTGGGTAAATCTGGGTCACCGATGCTAAGTGAAATTAGTTTGCGGTTCTTTGCAAGCTCTTCCTGTTTTATCAGGTCTATTTTTGCGAATAAATATGGTGGAACAGATTTTAAGCGGGTGCTTGGCTCAAATAACCGGTTGTTATTTTCTTTCATTTGGATAGCAACATCCTTTTTGCAAGTATTCGAAATAATCACTGAAACTAATCATACCGCGCAAACCAGGTTCAGCACGATGCTTCTGAGCAAGCCAGATCGCAGCTTTAAGTGCGCCATGGGCAAAAATAGAGCGTTCCTGTACGCAATGGCCAATAAAAACCTTATCATTAGCAGAGTAAAAAGAGACTACATGATCGCCGATGACCTCTCCGGCGCGGATGCTATGTGTTTGTACTACTTCCGGAGTAGAGGGTGATATGGCGCTACTCAAAGTTTTGGCGGTGCCACTTGGAGTGTCTTTTTTGTGTTGATGATGGGTTTCGGTAATCACCGGTGTGTAGCCTAGCTTCAGAAAAAGTGAAGCGTTTTCTTTTAAAATACGTGTAAGCAATTCCGCGCCGGTGGAAAAATTTGATGAAACAAGAACAGGAGTGAGTTCTGCAAGTGTGTCTAAAGTATTTTTTTGTTTTTCGTTCCAGCCAGTGCTTCCTACTAAAAATACGGGAAGTGGTCTCCCGCGTTTTATCGCTATTTCAGCGAGTGATGCCATAGCAGTGGAGGAAGAAAAGTCGATCATAGTGTCTACGGCCAGAAGTGGTTCTAATGAATCTCCATAGTCTGCAGCAGCCGATAGCGTAGCTTCAGGATATTTTTTTTCATTGAGAAGTCTGGTAATTATTTGGCCCATTCGGCCTTTGTCTCCGAGGAGACCAATATGTACGGTCATAATGGTTTTCCTTTAAGAACACCGCATTTTTTAAGGCAAGAATCTAATTTTATTTTATTTTCATCAGAGAGTCCAACTAAAGGGGGGCGTACATTGCTGTAACACCAGCCCATCTTAGACATTACGTATTTTATAGGAACTGGATTTGATTCTATAAACAAATCCCTAAAGAGTGGATAAAACCGTTGGTGAATTTGCATGGCTTCTTTAATAGCGCTCACTTCACAAGATTTTTGAAGTGCAACCATTGTGCGTGGGAAAAGGTTGCTTGCTACTGAAATAATACCAACTGCGCCGATCGACAAGAGGGGTAGAAAAGTAGCATCGTCGCCTGAGAGTAGATCCATTTGGCTTTGGTTGTCTGCAAGGGCATCGATTATCTCGCTTGAGAAAGCCACATTCCCGGTGGCTTCTTTAATTGCTGTGATCTTTGGGTTAGCGGCAAGGGCACAAATGGCACGGGTGTTAAGGCTAATCCCTGTCCTACTTGGAACGTTATAAAGAACTACTTCGCAACTTACTGCGTCGGCTACAGAGGAAAAATGGCTTTCAAGACCTGCCTGTGACGGCTTGTTGTAATAAGGTGTTACGATCAGAACCCCATGAACACCTTGGTCTGAAGCCCACTTTGAAAGTTCAATCGTCTCTGCGGTATTATTAGTTCCGGTACCGGCAATGATTTTTAAGTTTGAGCCTTTTAGCTCTCGAATAGTTGTTGTTATCAGCATTTTACGTTCTTCGGCTGTCAAAGTTGGTGATTCGCCCGTTGTGCCGCAAGGAACAACTCCAGCAACTCCTGCGTTGACTTGTTCTTGCAAAATTTTACAGAATGCCTTCTGGTCTATGCATCCATATTCATCAAATGGGGTTATCAGCGCAGTCCAAACACCACGCATATTTTTCCACCTTTCTTATATTAATGCTCATGACTTATTAAGTCGTCAAAAGTTTCACGTCTTCTTATAATCTCAAACCTGTCGAAATCGATTAACACCTCTATGGGCCTGGGTCTACTGTTGTAATTGCTTGTCATAGAGAATCCGTAGGCTCCGGCAGAAAGAATAGCAAGCACACTTCCTTCCTTTATTCTTGCGCTTATTTTTCTTTGTACAGCCATAAAATCTGCACTTTCACAAACTGGGCCGACAATATCAGCTTTTAAACATCTTCCCGCCACCCGTTTAATTGGTATGATTTCATGATAACTGCCGTAAAGTGCGGGTCTAATTAAATCATTCATGCCTGCATCTATTATAATGAAATTTTTATTGTCTCTCGTTTTTTTGTATAACACTGTTGTAAGGAGAACCCCGGCGTTTCCAACTAATAATCGCCCTGGTTCGAGTATTATTTTTGTTTTTTCCATCCCGTGACCGAAATGTGTTTTTATCAGTGAGCAGTATTGAT
>CAYHPW010000084.1:0-7826 GCA_964358645.1 uncultured Bacteriovoracaceae bacterium
CAACCCAAATACTGGCAGGCACCCGTCTGCTTTTTTTTAGGCGTCTAAGTCACAGGTTTGTGGATAATAGCACTTGTTAGTGATTTTAAATCAAGGTATAAAATACTCATTAGCTAAAAAACTCACAGTGCAGCTCCGGCGGCCACCATTGAATAGGCGGCCAGAAAGTTATTTTGACGGTTAGAATTCTAAGATAATATCATCCTAAATATGTTTAAACGCCACTTTATGATCGCTTGCGTACTTTTGATAATCTTGGCCGAAACTATCGGATGCACTACACCTACATGGGATACACATCACCACAGAAATCCGGCACAGACAGAAAAAGAAGATCCAGCATCAATTAACTGGGGGAAAACCATCTTGAATAAGGAGGAAGTAAGTTCTAATTTCCAAATTTTTTGCTCTGAATTCGAAACCACTGTAATTAATGAGTTGTTTGATACATGGCGTTCCAGATTAGAACGAGGGATTACACCAGAAGGGGAAGAATATTTTCCTGAGGAAAGAGCCGCCATCGACTACTACAAAAAAGAACTCGGATACAGGGAAATAAATTCATTCTTAAGAGGCAGAACTGACTTCACTCGAAGCACAACCGCTATAATTTCCGCTGCAAAACTGATTACATCAGGCTTAAACCGCATGAAAGGTGCTAGGCATTACAAAGACAAAACAGTCTATCGTGGCGCTTATTTATCTGAAGAATTGATATCAACTTATACAGAGGGGCATAACGTAACAGAACATGCATTTACAAGCACAAGCATTGAAAAAAATATTGCTGAACAGTTTGCTTACAAAAAGCCAACAGAAGGCAAACGCAGGGTACTTTTTATTATTCAATCACAAACAGGCAAGATCATCACAGCCGGGGTAGAAGCAGAAGTGTTATTTATTCCTTTCAGTCAATTCAAGGTTGTCAGCAAGAAAACTTTAGACAACTGGGTAATAATAAATATGGTGGAAGTGGATAGCCAAAGAATTTCACGAAATTTTACAGATTTGAGACGTGTTAGTTCTCATTCTACAAATGGCTTAGCCCAAAGTGGAATATCAAAATAATCATTCTGGCGATTGATCTCGTTTCGAATCTCATATGAAGTATTAGATATATTGATACCTTTAATATGCATTTTAGAATTAGGGAACTGATGAAGAGCCTGTTGTGCTTTGTTCGATTAGGTCGAATTTACTGGGAAACACTGCCGCTATTTCATCAGCAAGTTGATAAGCCACCTCGAGCGGATAAAGATCTATTGTTCCAGCTATATAAAAATCTCTTGAAAGCCTAACAGGCATCATCAAATAAGGATCAGAAATTGAAACACGCATGGCGTCCCCAATAGAGGCATCAAAGATTGCTGACGTTTGGAACTCAATGGCACCATTGCGAAAGGAGATAGCCAAAGGAGATATAAATCCCGCTAGGGCTTTTGCGATTTCCGAATCAGTAAAAAACACTTCACGATAAAGGCGACGCCCATCTCTGGGTGTACCAACATCTTTTGAAAAAAATCCTAGTATTGGTCGCGAAATTCGAAGAGCTCTATTGCCTATCCTGAAAGCCCAGCCCCAGTTGGGGGAAAGTATATTTTTGCTAGGGCCAAGACAGGTTGGTATAACGACGCTAGTGTCATGTCTGGACGCGAAGTTTGCAGTGAACCAAGGATAGGCGGAATAAACGATATTTGTGTGGTGTAAAACTCTAGTCATCGGAGTTAGCGGATTAATTTGGAAGTTTTGTTGCGGGTTTATGTGTGACTGAATGGCGAGCTAATGGTCTAAGGAGCGGTCCTTGTTGTAATGCATTTTCTGTTGGGTTGACGAACTGGTTTATTACCAGCTCTTCCTCCTCTCAAAACCTTAAACCTTTCTCAACAGAAACTCATTTGCCGCGGTAGCATTGGCGGCGCTATATCTGGCGGTTTGATCAGGAAGGCTTCTAATTCGTCAGATACGTGCTTTGGAATATGCTTGCCATCCAGTTCTGCCAGTGCTTCGAAGGTTCTGATGTTGTTGGCTACGGCCTGGTAGAGAACCGTCTCCTCTGATCTTCGCGGCCGGTAGGTGCCGGACAGGTCTGGAAGACTTGGCTGGGTTCTGGAAGCGGTATTTCGCATTACGGCGGACTTTACAGAGTGCGTGCCAATCGGTGACCATGAATCCATCACAGTAGTCGCTGATATTAGAAGATTTACAGGGACGCATGCGAGATCGAGAGATACGCCAAGGAAGGTAAGAGAATGACTTTTGGGTTGCCCCCTTTTAGGCCTGGTTTCACAAATACATCTTGCCATGCCGACGACTTCAGTTAACGTAATGCAGGAACTATCGATAGATACATAAACTCACCGAACTCAGCAGTTGTACAGCACGGACGAGCCTGTAAGCGCATATCTAAGAATGTACTTACATACGCCGAAGTCTCACAAAGTGGCTTTGGTTTGAAATCAAGTCAGCAGTGAGCTGTCAATTTAACGGTGAATCTAAATCTAGTTTTTGGCCACCACTTGGTGTATCCACAAAAAATATGATGACAGATCCAAGGCTCAGTAAATTGGCGCAATTGCTTGTTCATTACTCAACTGAGGTGAAGCCAGGAGAGCTGGTTCAGATCAGTGGAAGCACCTACTCGAAACCGCTCTTACGCGAGGTTTATCGCGAGGTGGTCCGAGCTGGAGGATACCCAGTCGTAAGAATGCAGTTTGCGGATCAGGACTTTGTTTTTTACTCAAATGCCAGCGATGCCCAGCTTGATCATGAGAATCAGTTTGCGCTTTATGATGCAGAAAACTTCGATGTCTATATCTGTGTTTTCCCTGATGCCAATCCGCACGTCTTAACTAGTATTGATGCCACGAAAAAACAGCGAGTCTTTCGAGCCAACAAGCGAATTGCAGAGACATTCACTAAACGCTGGGGCGACGGTAAGCTTAGGTGGGTTGGGACTACCTGCCCAACGCAGGCCCTGGCTCAGGAAGCCCACATGTCTTTTGATGAATTCTCTGAGTTTGTATTTGACTGCGGAAATCTCAATGACCTTGACCCGGTTTCTTACTGGAAGCAGTATTCAGCTGAACAGCAAAAAATCTGCAATCGTTTAAACGAGTGCCAGACTATCCGCTATGTTGGCCTTGATACGGATCTTAAGTTCAGTTGCAAAGGTCGCACATGGATGAACTGCGATGGGCACGTTAATTTTCCGGATGGAGAAGTTTTTACCGGCCCCATCGAGGACTCAGTCGAGGGGACTATACGTTTTACATACCCTGGGATTTTTTATGGCCAGGAGATCGAGGACATTTTTTTGCGATTCGAAAAAGGAAAAGTGATCGAGGCCAGGGCCGCTAAGGGCCAGGATCTGCTCCATAAGTTACTGGAAACAGATCAAGGCTCGAGCTACATCGGCGAGGTCGCGATCGGTACGAATGAGAATATAAAGCGTTTCACAAAGAACATGCTTTTTGATGAGAAAATGGGCGGGACCATACACTTGGCGGTTGGGAACGGCATTCCAACGACCGGAAGCAAGAACATCTCAGCCATACACTGGGATATGCTTAAGGATATGCGTAAAGGCGGAGAGATCCACGCTGATGGAAGACTGATTTACCGAGATGGCAAGTTCGTATAGATCGCCAATTCTATATGTAGAAAAAAATTAACTGCCGGGGTATTGGTTTGTATTGAATATATACAGCTAAATAGCAGGCGGTAATTTTAATGATAATTTCGCAGATGCTTTTAGGGCAGCTTTCTAGAAACGGTGGTAAGTGCGCGATCCGCTTCCTTGGAAAAGACATCAGCTATCGCGAACTAGTCAAGACAGTGGCGCGTTTAAGTTATCTGTTCCAGAAGGAAATAGGGACCAGAAAACGCATTGCTATTGTTGGCAGCAACAGCCCAGCGACTGTTGCTGCGTTTCTCGCCCTTTCAAATAATCGATCCATTACGATACCGGTAGATCCCGCCGTATCAGATGACGAGATCCATGATTGGATCTACAATACTAACGCCACCCACGTGATGGCAACAACTGATCAGCTTACTCGTGTGACTGACATAATACGACGCCGCGGTCTTGCTCTTGCGGTAATTGATTTTGAAAGAAAGCACGGTGGTGAATATGCTACATCATATGTACCGCCTGCCGACAACCCTCCAGCAGAAACCGACCCGATACTAATATTGCGCGCTGCTCAGACCCCGGACACCCAGGGAATTCCGAAATATGCCCTATTCAGCCATGTTCAGGTTCATGGCGCTGTTATGGCGCTCAAGAGGTTTTACCAGGTAAAAGGTTCAGATAGTTTTATGACCACCATGAACTGGGCTCATCCTTTTGCTTTGTCGCATGGGATGCTCTTCCCGATTCTTTCAGGGGCGACATGTGTTGTTTATCATGGCGTTGGTGTCTCTGAGTTCCATGATTTTCTAAGTGCAGCTAAGGTCAGCAGGCTAATCGATACTTCTACGTTCCTAAGTGAATTAGCTCTGGTCTGTAAAAATGCAGATAGACGACCAGGTGTTGTACATTCAATCACTGTTGGTCTTGGTACGCTTCAGCCGGCCTCGCATGAAATATATAGTTTGATGAATATCAGCGTCTCAAGCTGCTATGGCCAGGTTGAAAATTTATGGACGATTTGCATGGGTGATGTGGTATCGGCCCGTGGTCTCACTGGTCTGCAATATAAGGTACTTGATGAGAATGGCGATACAATAGAAGGCAATGGTTTGCGACAAGGCCAGTTGGCGGTGAGTGGGCCGACAGTCATGCTTAGATACTCCGGGAGAACCGAAGCCAGTGATGATGAAATCCAAAGACAGAGCACCAAAAGAGTGATCCGCGGCACATGGTTACATACAGGCGATATATTTAAGTTAGAGGGGTCAGGCGAGGATTTGAAACTCAGTTTTGTCAAGCGGCGGGATGCTCGATGAGGCTATTGATCATAGAAGACGGTAAGAAAATTTGAATTATTTCACCGATCGTACTCTTTAGAGTACGATTTTCTGGGAAAACCATTAAAAACTATTCCTGTGCTTGGCGCTACGTGCTAAAGACCGGCTAACTAAATTGGAGGTCTTATGAAGAGGAATCGAATAACCCAGGTCTTTATCGCAGTCAGTTTGATATGTGGTTTTGCCAGTCACAGCCAAGCCGCTGATTTACTTGTTCCGCCATGCTGGCAAGACGCAGATTGGAAAAGTGTTCCTGGATATGAAGAACACGATCCTACTGGCATTTTGGACGGACATTATCGAATTTCCTACGACATCAGCAACTACAGCAAAGATGAGCTTGTTGCCCTCCTTGTGGATGTAGGTCAGTGGCTAGTTCCCTTTCCTTACAAATATCCCGAGGTCTATCCCAATCGCATTGTGATTTTCGTAAAGCCACATTCCAGAATGAATGGGATGGAACGAAGTGCGATCAAAAAGATGATCGAGACTGATGTCACAAAACTTTCCAAGCGCAAGGGCGCGACTAGCGTACAGTGTGTTAGCGATCCTAGGCCCAGTGTAAGTGGTGGAAACTAAATTGTTCCAATGACTGCGTATTGGAATATCGAAGTGCTTTTTCGGTCTAAAAATTATCGAGCGTTCCTCAATGAACTTTTTCGGCAATGGAAAGTAGCAAAGCCAGGACGGAGCCTAGCTTCGCTTGCTCGTGATGCAGGATTTTCATCCAAAAGCTATTTTAGGGACATAGTTATTGGAAAGAAACGACTGACTCTTAATTCATTTTCTAAACTGGTCATCGCATTCAGGTTGAGTCAGGACTTGAGGAACTACCTCAAGCTGTTTGCAGCATTGGAAGAAAAAGAACTGAACTCCGAAAACTTGGATGAAAATAGAATTCGTGAAAAGCTCTTTCGCTTGAAATTTAGGATTGGGCAACGGTCGGCTCCAATCTTGATCAAACAAAAGGAATCTAGCTCCTTTTTTGGTCGTGAATCCTGGCTTGAAATCTATGCATCTCTAGGGACTGAGGCAAAAGGCGCTAATCTGTCCGAAATTGCTAAGCGAAGCGGATTGCCCAAGGCTAAATGCGCTCAGATACTTCGCGAAATGTGTGCAGCTGATGTTTGTAAGAATAATGAGAGTAAGGGCAGATATTATCCACTCGGGGTCAATCGAATCTATGTTGGCCTGGGGGGCGAGCGTTACATGAAAGAGTATTTTCTAAAGCTTATGTCGGAACTCCAGGTAAGAGCGCAAGAACGATTTTATGGTGACGATAGGCTTTTTTTCAATTCCGTTTTTTCTGTCTCAAAATCCCAACTTTCTCGACTCAAAGAGGAACTTCAAAGCCAGATTCTTTCGTTTGTTGAAAACAGCGAGGATTCAAATGGGGACACCGTGGTTCGCTTAGGATTGGGTCTTGTGTAGTTTTGAAGTCTTACGGCAAGATGCCGTACTCCATAGAGTACGATATTTCTGACCCATTCTCCTTTTAATTTGAGCGCAGGGAATTCAAACCCTATAAGTATCCTTAAAGAGGGGGTTACTTATGATAGTTCGTTCACTCGTTTCAGTTCTTCTGTCGGTAAATGCTTTTATTTTGTGTTGTCCGGTCTATGCGATGGGCAAAACGCCTCGAAAAGAAATCATTGAATTGAGAGAGGGATTTAGCAAAGCAAAGCCGCCTGGACCTTCCGACGATACATCAGTCACGATCTTATCAAATTGCAGGGTTCGCAATATGCTTTACAGTGACGCAACAACAGTCGCAGCAACCAGATTTGTATTTGATAGGGATGAAATACTGCTTTATCGCAAGAAACCTGACATGCCTGACTGGCTTCCTGAAACGTTTACTCTTAATAGAAATGGTGAGTGGGACTACAACGGAGATGTTCTTCGAATTGATAACAGCGGAAAAATTTTTATCGAAAGACTCCTGACCGACGGGTCATGGTCGCTGGCGGATCAAGTACTTTGTGAGCATTCTGATAAAAAATGCTTCCGTGAAAATGCAATCACTGACCCAAGTTATCATGTTCATTATTACGAGCGATGTGACTCTTTTGAAATATATTCAGTCTTTGGGGCAGAAGGCGAATTGATTGGCGGAAACTAAAAATCCAGTTTTCCGCCCGTCATCTTTCGAGTAGCTGGTTCGAGACGGCCTAGTCCATGAGCTGCCTTTTCCATGGCAAGCTTCTGGCTCCAATCGACCGCTTGCTTGAGTGTATAGCGCCCGCCAGCCGCAACCAGGGTTATATAAACAACCATAAGTAGAGTATCGATGATCTTTTCCATTTTATTGTCCTTCCTTTCGCGGAGATTTCCGCGACTGTTTGTAAATGCCTTCTCGCTCTAAAATATCGGCGACAACAGAGTGATCCCACTTTTTGCCCTGTCTTTTGGTGGGAACTTTCATGGTGTCGAGAATGCGGGCAATGGCGGTTGGGCCCAGACCTTCGTGCCGGTACATGCGTTTGATGGATTCTAAGACTTGAGTCACGCGGCTATTTCCAAAATGAAGAAGAAACCCAGGGAGAGCTCCTGCCAGAGCTTATGGCGGCTTCCGTGCGTTCACAAGTCGCCATGGGGGAGAGAAAAGGCAAAGGAGTGCGAAGGCTTGGATGCCTGCATTTCGATGACCTGCATCCAGAGCTTAGCGGCCCGCTCTGTGCCCAGCTCTCGGGGTTCTCGCTTCACGCCAGAGTATATTGCGCCCCATGGGAGCGTGGAAAACTTGAAAAACTTTGCCGTTATATTGCCAGGCCTGCCGTGGCAGAGGAAAGACTAAAGCTTGGGCAAGTCCCAAAGCTAGTTGAAATTTAAGTTGAGTGGTTCGATCTTTTTGT
>CAYHPW010000085.1:0-7601 GCA_964358645.1 uncultured Bacteriovoracaceae bacterium
AACCTGTGGTGTTTCAATCAAATCCCTGATTTTCATCATGGTTTTAACTATAGCATAAATAGCGGTGATTTGCAAGTATTTTTTTGCAGGTGCAGTAATGGGTCAGTGAAATGGGGAGAAATTGTTTAGTGGAGTAAACTTCACACACCCCTAACCACTCTTATTAGAGGGGAATACAGAAATCCCCTCTTGAGAGGGGGTAGAATACAAAGAATCCCTTCTTGAGAGGGGGTAGGGGGTGTGTTATCTTTCCTATAGAAATTCTACCAATTCACTGACGCATTGCTGCGGGTGCTTTTTTCTCTTGACATCTGGTACCATATATGCTAAACTTAACAAAAAGATGGGACGAGTCAATTATCTAACATACTGCCACAGAGCGGGTTAGATCAACTCCTTGATAGGATCAGAACATAGAGGTATAAAGTATAAATGCAGATATTGATACTATTACCCCATTTCATTTATTTTTGTGATCAATATGATTATAGGCAGGGACAAGGAGATAGCCTCTCTGGCACCCTGCAGCTACAATAAATAATGTAGCTGCAACCTGCCAGAGGAGCTTCCTCCTTGTGGTTGCCTGTTAGGTTAACCTACAAAAATAAATGAAACGGGGTACTATATTAAGGAATGATATTGTGGTTTATCAATCTTTTATCCTGCTTACAAATATTGGTGGCAATTTTCCTTATAGCAGGTAAGCTCAATCATTAACTCAAATAAAATAAAAAGGGTATCAGATGGAATCGCAAGTCATATCGAAAAGGCGCGTTGCAGATTATGGCGAGGTATTGACTGGTAAACGCGAGGTCAACGACATGCTCGATCTTGTGAAACAGGAAACGGAGCGAATCGAATCCCGTTTTCTCGAACCAGCTTGCGGCAACGGGAACTTCCTGACCGTGATTCTGGAACGAAAACTTGCCGTCGTCGAAAAGCGATATAGCAAGTCGCAATTAGATTTCGAGCGTTACACTATCCTTGCCGTGTCCTCGATCTACGGTATTGATATTATAGAAGACAATGTTCAGCAGTGCAGGCATCGGCTTTACGGTGTGTTCGACTGTGAATATTACTCACGGCTTTACAAGAACCGAACCAAAAACAAGTGCCGTGAGGCAGTCCGTTTCATTCTTGAGCGTAACATCATCTGGGGCAACGCCTTAACAATGAAGACCATTGACAGCAAACAAGGATATATCGTTTTTTCGGAATGGTCGCCGGTCAACGGCAGTATGCTCAAACGACGTGATTTCACTTTTCACGGATTGTTGGAACACGAGGCATATAAGGAATTGCCCCTTTTTTCAGACTTTGGCAAAGATGTGTTCATTCCCACGCCAGAGAAAGAGTATCCCCCGTCCCACTTCATGGAGATTGCAAATGCAGAATAATCTACAGATGATACAGATTAACGCAGATAAAAGGATGAACTACAACCCTGACATACTCACCTGTATTGCGAACCTGAGCAGCGACGAGGTATTCACTCCGCCGCAATTGGCAAACCGGATTCTTGACCTGCTTCCGACAGAACTCTGGAGTAATAGAAAAGCCACGTTCCTCGATCCCGGATGCAAATCAGGCGTATTTCTGCGTGAGATCGCCAAACGTCTCGACAAAGGACTGGAGAGTCAGATCCCTGACTGCCAAAAGCGAATGAATCACATTTTTAAGAATCAACTGTACGGCCTTGCCCTCACGGAACTGACCGCCCTGCTGTCTTGTCGATCGGTGTATTGCTCCAGAACAGCCAATGGCAAGTATTCCGTTTGTGAGACATTCGACAATCCGCAGGGCAACATCCGTTTGGAGCGGATTGAACATACTTGGGTAAACGGAAAGTGCCAGTTTTGCGGTGCAAATAAAGAGAATTACTCGCGGGGATCGGAACTGGAGACCCACGCCTATCAATTCATTCATTCCGAGAACCTGGAGGAGGTATTCAAGATGAAATTCGATGTTATTGTGGGGAACCCGCCGTATCAGTTGAGCGACGGAGGCGGAACAGGAACGAGCGCAAGACCAATTTACCAGCTTTTTGTGAGCCAGGCGAAGAAACTCAATCCGCGATTCCTGACCATGATTATTCCTTCCCGTTGGTTTTCTGGCGGAAAAGGTCTTGATAAATTCAGAAGCGACATGCTCAACGACAATCGCATTAGAAAGTTGGTGGACTATACTGATTCGACAGAGATTTTCCCTGGTGTTGATATCGCTGGCGGCGTATGTTTCTTCCTGTGGGATCGCGACAATAGGGGTGACTGCACTGTACAGAATATCCACAACGGAATATCCAATATTTCGGTTCGCCCCCTGAATGAGTTTGAAACCTTTGTGCGAGATAGTCTTTCTGTGGCAATCATCAAGAAAGTGCTCTCCCACGAGACAAGCTTTCTGACTGACGTTGTGTCAAGCAGGCAACCATTCGGTTTGGATTCAAAAGTACGCCCTATGAAGAAGGGAGATTTGACGCTCGTGTGGAGTGGAGGGCAAGGACCATATCAATCGACAAGTATTAGGGATAACAAAGACCTCATCCACCGTTGGAAAGTTCTCTTGTCTAAAACGTCCTATGATCATGGCGGCCAGCCCGACAAAGACGGAAAGCGGAGGATCTTTTCCAGAGTTGAGCCTCTGTCGCCAACTTGGATATGCACAGAAAGCTACCTCATTGTGGGGTCATACACAGATAGGAAACAGACAGAACACATGGTTGCTTACCTAAAGACCAAGTTCTTACGGTTTCTGGTTTCCACAATTCTCTTCACTCAGAACATCACTAAGGATCGCTTTCGATTTGTCCCAAATCTTTCTATGGACACGTTGTGGACAGATAGACATCTCTACAAGAAATACGGCCTGACCGAAGAAGAAATCGACTTCATCGAATCCATGGTCCGCCCAATGGAGGCAAACGATGAGTAAGGAACATGCACTGACAGTTTTCGATGATTTCAAGATACGCAGAATTTATGACGAGAAGTCCGAAACATGGTACTTCTCGGTGGTGGATATTGTCGCGGCTCTGATACAACAGCCGAACTATCAGACTGCACGGAAGTACTGGAAGGTCTTGAAAGGGCGATTGGCCAAGGAGGGAAGTGAACTGGTAACAAACTGTTACCAGTTGAAAATGACGGCGGACGACGGCAAACAACGTTTTACCGACACAGCGAACGCTGAAACCCTGTTGCGACTCGTCCAAAGTGTTCCAAGTCCTATGGCGGAACCGATCAAACTCTGGCTTGCCAAGGTTGGCTATGAACGTATCCAGGACATGAGCGATCCTGCCAGGTCGCTTGACCGCGCCCGCGAATATTGGAAACAGCACGGCAGAAGCGAAAAATGGATACAGCAGAGAATGATGGGGCAGGAAACCCGGAATAAGCTCACTGACTATTGGAAGGATCACGAAATCAAGGACGAGGGTGAATACGCCATTCTGACCAACATCATCCACCAAGAATGGAGCGGAGTTTCGGTCAAGATGCACAAAGACATGAAGGGTATCAAGACCCAGAATCTGCGAGATCACATGAGCGAGGCGGAGCTTATATTCACGGCACTGGCTGAGCTTTCAACACGCCAGATTGCAGAAAGCGTCACGGCAACGGGCATGGACGAAAATGCCCTGTCTGGGAGAAAAGGCGGCAGAATAGCGAAGAAAGCCAGATTGGAACTGGAAGAGAAAACCGGAAAAAGCGTGGTAACCGGCGAAAACTTCCTGCCGCCGACTGTGGCAAGACAGAAGCTGAAGGAGACTGGTGATGAGTAAAGATTTCTTCCCATCATGGACAGCATCGCGGCCTACAATCTACGCTTACGAGGACACTAACCCGCAATATGCGGGTTTGCTCAAGATCGGATACACCACTGTGGATGTGCAGAGCCGCGTTGCGCAACAGTACCCAACCCTACGGCCTGGCAAGCCGCCCTATCGGATTATGCTCGAAGAGCCTGCTATGCGGAAGGACGGCACGGTATTTACAGACCGCGACGTTCACAGGATGCTCCGAATCAACGGTGTCAAGAATCCAGAAGGGGAATGGTTCCTGTGCACGACCACCCATGTCAAGGAAGCAGTCATCGCAATTAGGACTGGCCAACTGAACGAGAAGAACAGGTCACTTGATTTTAAGATGCGACCAGAGCAGAAGGCGGCGGTTGAGAAGACAGCCGCTTATTTCAAGAGTTTCCGCAACGAGAATCCCGACAAGCTGCCGCATTTCCTTTGGAACGCCAAGATGCGATTCGGAAAGACATTTACCGCTTATCAACTGGCACTGAAAATGGGATGGAAAAAGATTCTTGTTCTGACCTTCAAACCAGCCGTGCAAAACGCCTGGGAAGAGGACTTGAAATATCATATCGATTTTCAAGGCTGGCAGTTTATCAAGCCGGACGGACTTTCATATGAGGAGGCTGACAAGAAGAAGCCATTCGTTTGTTTCGGGTCATTTCAGGACTACTTAGGTAAAAATCCCAGCACGGGCGGAATCAAGACCAAAAATGAATGGGTGCATACGACAAACTGGGATTGCGTTGTTCTGGACGAATACCACTACGGCGCATGGCGGCAGAATGCGAAAGAACTGTTTGAGGCGGAAGACAAGAAAGAAATCGAGTTTGACGAGGGGGAAGGCATCGAGGACTTCGACGAAGAAGCCATGCCGATCACGACAAACGGCTATCTCTACCTATCAGGGACACCGTTCCGAGCCATTGCATCCGGCGAGTTCATTGAGGAGCAAATCTTTAACTGGACGTATTCCGACGAACAACGATCGAAACAGGATTGGAAGGGGTCGGACAATCCCTACGCCGCGCTTCCGCGTATGGTATTACTGACTTACCAATTGCCAGATGCGATCAGGGAAATCGCCATACAAGGCGAGTTCAACGAGTTCGATCTGAACGTCTTCTTTTCGGCAACAGGTGTCGGCAAGAACGCACAGTTTGTCTATCAGGACGAGGTTCAGAAGTGGCTCGACTTGATTCGCGGGGCGTTTATGTCAACCAGTGTTGACAATCTGAAACTTGGCGCTCAGAAACCGCCAATGCCGTTCTCGGATGTCCGATTGCTGAATGTCCTATCACATACTTTCTGGTTTCTGCCAAACGTCGCATCGTGCTATGCCATGCAAAACCTATTGGCAAAAAAACAAAACTGTTTCTACCACGACTACCAAGTTATTGTTGCAGCAGGAAACGCAGCCGGGCTTGGAGTAAAAGCTTTGCTGCCTGTGCAAGAAGCCATGGACAACCCGCTGGAAACCAAGACCATTACCCTTTCCTGCGGAAAGCTGATCACAGGTGTAACGGTCAAACCGTGGACAGGGATTCTCATGCTTCGCAACTCATCCAGCCCGGAAACCTACTTTCAGGCAGCGTTCCGGGTGCAATCCACATGGACAGTCCAAAACATGGACAGCACATCGCCAAATAAGGAAGAGATCATCAAGACAGAGTGTTATGTCTTCGACTTCGCGCCGAATCGGGCATTGCGACAAATCGCTGAATACGGTTGCCGTCTCAACGTGAACGAATCCAATCCCGAAAAGAAGGTGGAGGAGTTCATCAGCTTTTTACCTGTGCTGGCCTACGACGGCAGTTCAATGAAGCAGATTGACGCCGCCGGCATCCTTGATATGGCGATGAGCGGGACCACCGCAACCCTATTGGCGAGGCGATGGGAAAGCGCATTGCTGGTCAATGTGGACAACGACACGTTGCGCCGACTCATGGACAACAAGAAAGCCCTTGATGCCTTGATGAGCATCGAGGGATTCCGCAACCTCAATCAGGACATCAAGACGATCATAAACAAGTCGGAGGCTGTGAAGAAGGCACGCAAAGAGGCCAACGACAAGGAGTTGTCCGCCAAGGACAAGAAGGAACTAACCAAGGAGGAGAAGGAGTACAAGAGCCTCCGGAAACAAATTCAGGAGAAGCTCATTAAGTTTGCGACGCGAATCCCAATCTTCATGTACCTGACCGACTACCGCGAGCGATGCCTCAAGGATGTCATCACCCAACTTGAACCCAGCTTATTCAAGAAGGTCACTGGCTTGTCATTCAAGGACTTTGAACTCCTTGTGAGTCTTGACGTATTTAACAGTGCCCTGATGAACGATGCGGTCTTCAAGTTCAAACGGTACGAGGATTCCAGCCTGAGTTACACCGGCATCAACAAGCACGAAGACGAAGCCATCGGCCTTTACGACACGATATTGACGCCGGAAGATGCACTCATGGTATTTGAGAATATGCCTACGGAAACGCAATACAGAACATGAATGAATTGAGCTAACGTAACGGCAGAACTCCTGCTTTTTTAGGCTATCTGTGGTACAGATTTTACCACAAAGTACACAAAGGATACACAAAGCTTACTAAGAAAAGGATTCTTGGGTGCTTTGTAATTTTTGTGCCCTTTACAGATCGAAAAATCTCTTGACAAGTTTTAAAAATATGCTACTATATATAATATCTTTAAGTAATAGGTGATAAGTATGGCATATAGTCCCTTAGAAAAGGCAATTGAGCTGAAGAGAAATCGTAGATTCAAAGAGGCGTTGACAATATTTAATGAATTGATAGCAAACGGAGCAAAAGACGCCTTTCTTTTTTCTAATCTGGCACATCTATATTTTTTACTCAAAGACTATAAGCAATCTTTATCCATGATCGAACACTCCATTGCCATAAAAGAACCGAATGCATTTGTTGCTAATCTTAAAGCAGAGATTCTAATCCAATTAAACAGGGATACAGAGGCAGAGGCATGGCTGCATCAGTCGATTCAAGCGTCAATGGATAAAGAGGCTATAAAGAAATTGGCCAGACTCTATTTGAAAAATAAACGATTCGAGGAGGCATTGGTTTATATCAATCGAGCATTGGATAATTGTGGCTATGACCGTGATATAATGCTTTTGAAGGGTGAAGTGCTAACCAAAATGGGGCATAAACAAGAGGCAGAAGAGGTCATTAAAATAATAGTCGCTAAAGATCCAAAGGATGAATTTGCCTACCAGCGTTTAATAATGTTAAAATTAGAGGATAAGCCCTCAGATGAGATAATCAGGGAATTAGAAACCATTATCTCTGTCCCATCAAGAGCCGCCAGTGCTCGTTTAAGATATTTGCTGGCTAATGCCTATAAAGAAATGAAGCGGTATCAAGATGCAATTTGTGAATATCATGAAGTGCTTAAGCTTAAACCTGATTATATCTTTGCCAGAAAACAATTAGGATTTTGTTTGTCTAAAATAAAGGACTATGCAGGGGCAATTCAAGTCCTTTCAGAAGTATTTGCTCAAGAGCCTGAAGATACTTATGTCCGCAGTGCACTTATCTCTGCCTATGAAAAAACAGGCAGGCAGGATGAAGCAAAAGAACTCCTGTCAAACATATTGTCCCTGCGGCCTGATCAAAAACAATTGATTGGGATAATGAAAAAAATGAGTGGAAAGGCTGAAGGGTAAATAATCGTGGCTGTTTGCTGCTTGAATGGCTGATACTCGATGTTCAAGTTTTTTGACAGGATTTACAGGATATTTTTAATCGACAGGCTGTTACGGAATGTAAAATCA
>CAYHPW010000086.1:0-7134 GCA_964358645.1 uncultured Bacteriovoracaceae bacterium
CACTTTACCGTGGCAACCAAAATGAAGGATAATTCTGGCAAGCAGATCTCGCTTAGTAAGTATGAATATTTCATAAAATATAAGCAAAACGGCGAGGAGTGGACCCATAAGATGATCTCCACTTTGGACGGTGATCGCACAGAAACAGTTTATAATGAATTGAGCGGACTGCCTGAATCAATCAAGCATAATGGCGAAGAAACAACTTTTAAATATGACCCAAAGGGGCGAGTCGTAAGAAAAGCCACTTCCAACGATGTGACTGAGCTGACCTATGATCAGAAAGCGAGCAAGGTAAGCAAGGTCGTAAAATACCCCATAAATGCTTCAGACAAGCAGAAGATTTGGTCAGAGTTCAAATATGATCAGAAGGGCAATCTTGTTTATGCCAAAAACTCGGATAAAAAAGGCGTTAAGCTGGTGTACGACGTCAATGGTAGGATTAGTACACTAGTAGACCAGAATAACAGAGTCATAAAATTCAAATACAATGAGAATTCAAAACCAATTGAGATAACCGATCCATCACTTGGGTCGATAACCGTGACTTATAACAACAGCGGTGAGATCAAGAAAGTTGACAGCTCGGCAGGAAGAAAGATTGCAGTTCAGGTGACATCAGCTTTTCAAAATCTTCTGGATATCATAAGGCCGGCTGGCGTGAGTTTGTCATTTTAAGGGGAGTTTAAACAGTGAAGATATATAAACTGCTCATACTGGGTTTGATTGTAGCTGTTTTTTCAAATTCATATGCCGTCGAATGCCGTGCGGTAGCTGATGGCAAGAGCAAGCATGTGCAAGATGACAGTTCAGCTTATGGTCATGATGATCAAGGCATATCAACAGCTGGGGCTCTTGATGATAATAGCCAGCCGGTTCCGGTGCCCACACAACCGATTCCAGTACCGACACAACCATAAGAGTTTCGCTATCGCCTGCGTAACGTAAACGAGTCATCGACGATGATAAGACCATTTACTCGTAGTATGTTGCGGCCAACTAGCTGCTCAGGTGTTTTTAGCTCGACTTCAGATGTTAGTTCCTCAAATTGGCCAAGCGAGTTTATCCTCGATATGCTGTAACGTAGCTCTTCAGAGGTAGTAAACAGGACTGCCGCTGGTTCATCAAATCCGGATCTATTGACGTAAAATGCATAATCTTCAACGTAAAAACCTGTTCTACTGACCGAGATCATCCCGGCGTCTGGTCTGACGATGTTTTCAGCCTGCCATCGCTGCTGGGACATGTATTCAACAGTAGTCGTCACGCTATAGCCGGAAATAAAAATCGTTCCGTTTGTATTGCGCCGGCTTATTATACCCCTCCCATCCCACCGCCCCTCTACCTGTGTGAAAAAAGCAGATACAGAGCTGTTGTTTGGATAGTCAGCAAAGGAATTTTGCGTGACGAGAGCCATTACACCTAACATCACCGATAGTGTCAGTTTAATGAGTTTCATGAGTTGACTTAACCGCACGGAGCCGCTCGATGCAAATTATTTTTTCTTACATCCTAAACACGCCGAATGTCGTCTTTGGAAGAGGGGCGTTTAATGCGGCAGCTAAGCCAAGGGCGATAAATTCCCTGGTGCGCCAAGGTGTAATAATGCCGTCATCCCAGATCCTTGCGGTGCTGTAATAGGGACTTCCCTCTAGCTCGTATTTTTCCTTGATTGGTGTTTGTATCTTATCGATTTCAGCTTGGCTGATTTTTTTACCCTGTGCTTCGAGTTGTTCCATCTTAACCCTGGAGAGCACCTCTGCGGCCTGATCACCGCCCATCACTGAAATCCTGGCATTTGGCCACATCCACAAGAACCTGGGTTCATATGCCCGTCCGCACATGCCGTAGTTTCCCGCGCCGAAGCTTCCGCCGATGATGACGGTAAACTTCGGGACTTGGGCGTTGGATACCGCAGTAACCATTTTTGCGCCGTCTTTTGCTATTCCACCGGCTTCGTATTTCTTACCCACCATAAAGCCAGTGATATTTTGCAAAAAAAGCAGTGGAATCCGGCGTTGGGCGCAAAGTTCTATGAAATGCGCTGCTTTTAACGCGCTTTCGCTGAACAAGATACCGTTGTTTCCTATCACTCCGACTGGGTAACCGAATATGTGCGAAAAACCGCAGACCAGGGTTGTCCCGTACAAGGATTTAAATTCATGGAATCTCGAGCCGTCCACTATGCGCGCGATGATCTCTCGAACGTCAAACGGCTTTCGGAAGTCCTGCGGCAAAATTCCGCAGATTTCCTCCGGGTCATAAAGAGGGTCCTCCGGGGTGATGCGCTCGATGGCGGATGGAGCGGGACGATTTAAATGACTTACTATCTCCCTGCAAATTTCAATCGCGTGCTCGTCGTTCTCCGCTAGATGATCCGTTACCCCGGAGGTTCTGGAATGCACGTCACCTCCTCCGAGTTCTTCGGCAGTTACGATTTCGCCGGTTGCTGCTTTGACTAATGGGGGGCCCCCAAGAAAGATTGTCCCTTGGTTCCTTACGATTATTGTTTCGTCTGACATCGCAGGAACATAAGCGCCGCCAGCCGTGCAGGATCCCATGACAGCGGCGATCTGGGGTATGCCAAGAGAGGACATCCTCGCCTGATTGAAAAAAATTCTTCCGAAATGTTCGCGATCAGGGAAAACCTCGGCCTGTAGTGGCAGAAATGCACCTCCGGAGTCCACCAGGTAAATACATGGTAAGCGGTTTTCTCTGGCGATTTCCTGGGCTCTGATATGTTTTTTGACGGTCATCGGAAGATAGCTGCCGCCTTTGACTGTAGCGTCGTTTGCTATGATCATCACTTCGCGTCCGTGGACGCAGCCAACTCCTGTCACCACACCAGCGGAGGGGGCGGCGCCATCATATATGTCCCAGGCGGCTAGCGGCGAGAGTTCGAGAAATGCGGTACCAGAGTCTGTTAATTTTTGTATTCTATCTCTTACAAAAAGCTTCCCGCGTTTTTCATGCCTAAGTCTTGATTCCTGCCGTTCTTTTTGATTCCCGTCTCGGACCTGAGTCATACGGCGCTCCAACTCATTAGAAAGTCCTTTGTGATACTCGAGGTTGGTTTTAAACTCCGGCGAACCCGGCTTGATATGTGATTTTAGTGCTGGCATATCGATACTTGGTAAGCACCACACATGCGGCGGGATTTCAAGATTTGTTTTCAGGCCTGGGATGAGGTACCAAGTATTTATGGATTACAAGACGATTAGGGTAGAGCGTGATTCGCGCGGGCTTTTGACTGTTACCTTGAATAGGCCGGATATCAGGAATGCCTTTAACGAGGTTATGATTAAAGAGCTTCGCGCAGCTTTTGAGGTAGAAGCCGTTGACCCCGGCGTAAAAGTAATTCTTTTAAAAGGTGAAGGGCCGGTTTTTTGCGCGGGCGGGGATCTTAATTGGATGAAAAAAGCCGTAACTTATAATTACGAAGAAAATCTTCGTGACACCAGCGCGTTGACTAAGATGTTCTCGATTCTCAATGAATGCCCAAGACCAGTGATTGGTGCCGTTCACGGGGCAGCGATAGGCGGAGGAGTGGGCCTTGTCAGCGTGTGCGATATGGTTGTAGCGACTGCTGAAACGCAATTCAGCCTGAGCGAGGTGCGTCTTGGTATAGTCCCATCATGTATAGGTCCGTTTGTTCTGGCTAAAATAGGGGCGTCACAGGCGAGGAGTCTTTTTATAAGTGCCGAAAGATTTCAGTCTGATTTCGCGCTTTCGATAGGGTTAATCCATAAAGTCGTTAAAGGGCGGGAAGAACTTGATAGTGAAGTCAGTAGACTTATTAAAAATATTTTGCTTTGCGGGCCTAATGCCGTTGCCGTAGCCAAACGTCTTGTCTTAGATCTTTCATGGCCTGAGCACAGGGCGATGAACCATGATTGTTTAGATTATGTTGCAAAAACTCTCGCGGATCTTCGGGTTTCACCTGAGGGGCGTGAGGGTATCACTGCATTTTTAGAAAAGCGCAAACCGTCTTGGATGCTTTAATATGAAGCTGTTAGTAGCGAACAGATCCGAAATAGCTTGCAGGGTTTTTCAGGCCTGCCGTGAGATGGGGATACGAACCGTAGCAATCGTCGCTCCTGGTGATGAGGATGCCAGGCACGTCACCTATGCAGACGAAGTTCAAGCTGTTTCAAACTATCTTGATGTCGACGCGATCATACAGGCAGCAAAGAAGTCAAACGCTTCACTGATACACCCAGGTTACGGTTTTCTCTCCGAGAGGCCCGTTTTTGCCAGAGCAGTCGAGGCGGCTGGAATCGTATTCGTTGGTCCCCGGGCAGAAACAATGGAAATCATGGGTGACAAAATAGCAGCTAAACAGCTAGCAGCTGAGGAAAATGTACAGACCCTGCCGTGGGTGAGAGCTGGACAAGGCTCTGACATAAAAACCGCTGCTAAAATGGTGGGCTATCCGATCTTATTGAAAGCTTCCGCCGGTGGCGGCGGGAAAGGCATGCGCCTGGTTGAAAATGAGCAG
Organism: uncultured Bacteriovoracaceae bacterium; assembly: GCA_964358645.1. Classification (GTDB taxonomy): domain Bacteria; phylum Bdellovibrionota; class UBA1018; order UBA1018; family UBA1018; genus JBBTDV01. The sequence goes on from CAYHPW010000086.1 coordinate 4,499, forward strand.
CAGATAGCAGCAATGGCGGAAAGCGCAAGCGCCGAGGCTTTAGCCGCTTTTGGCGATGGCACTTTGTTTCTTGAGCGCTTTATTAAAAAACCCCGGCATATAGAAGTCCAGGTGTTCGGTGACGGGCTGGGAGGAGGAGTCCATCTTCATGAGCGCGACTGTTCGCTTCAGCGACGACACCAGAAGTTATGGGAAGAGGCACCGGCCGTAAATATTCCATCATGTACTAGAAGCGAGTTGTTTGAGGCGGCGCTTCGCATGGTAAAACGCGTGAAGTATCGCAATGCCGGCACTGTTGAATTTCTTGTTGATACGGAAGGCGGTTTTTATTTCCTGGAAATGAACACCCGTTTACAAGTCGAGCACCCGGTCACCGAAATGATCACAGGAATTGATATCGTCCAAACTCAGATTGCACAGGCCCTTTCACCTGATAAGGCTGTTTTGTGCGACGTGCCCGAAGTCTCCGGACACGCGATAGAAGTCAGGTTATACGCCGAGGACCCGCTGCAGGGTTTTATTCCAAGTCCTGGAATCGTAGAGCGACTGATTTGGCCATCCGGAGCTGGCATCAGGATAGAAAGCGGCATTGAAGAAGGCCAACTCATAGGCACCCAGTTTGATTCGCTCCTTGGTAAAATCGTGGTTCATGCCCAGACAAGGCAGCAAGCCCTGGCAAGACTTCGCTTCGCTCTTGAGGGAACCGTCATTCTCGGCGTTGGAACCAACCAAAGTTATTTGCGTGCTTTGGCTGCTGACCCATCCGTTCTTGACTGGAAGGTATGTACTGATTTTTTAGATAATGAATTTTATAAGCGTACGCAAAAGTTCGAACCTTCGGATAATGAATTACTAACGCTAGCTGCGGTTAGGGCTGCAGGTAGGGTGCTACCTTTTTCTATGGATGAAAAACATTTTCCTTCCCCATGGTCTATTTTTGGCTCGCGGCAAGAGGAGCGCGGGGTATGAAGAAGTATTTCAAGGTTTCCGGCCGCATGCTTGCTCTTCCTGATTTCAACGCTTTTAAGGATATTAAATTACACAAAAGACCGGGCGGCTGGGTGATTTGCGAAGTTAAAGGCGTGCGTACGCGTATCATGCTGGTAAGCAAAGGTACGCGCATCAGCGCAAGTTTTGGTGGTAATTTGTGGCATGGTGAAATAATTGAAGAGCAGAGGCATTCCGGTGGCGCCGCTGCTATCGGCGCTGATTCAGACCTTGTTGCCCAATTTCCAGGTAAAGTGCGCAAGATATTGGTGACGGATGGAGCGGTGGTAAAAAGCGGTGACCAATTGTTGCTGGTAGAGGCCATGAAGATGGAATTCGTCATCAGAGCCCCTTTTGAAGGCATAGTTAAGAAGTTGCTGGTCAAAGAGGGGCAGCAGATTTCGCCAGGCGAGCGTTTTTTAGACATGGAGGCAACCGGTGGCCAGTGACTTCGTTACGATATTCGAAGTCGGGCCCCGCGATGGATTGCAGAATGAACCAATTAAGCTCGGTATTCGTGCCAGGGTTGATTTTATAAATGGGCTGATTTCGGCCGGCATACGTGAAATCGAGGTTGGAGCATTCGTGCGACCGGATGTCGTGCCGCAGATGGGTGGCTCCGATCGTATATTGTCAGCAGTTATAAAATGTAATCCCGCTAAAATTCATCCATGGGTTTTGGTCCCTAACCGCAAGGGCTTTGATTTGGCTCTTAAGGCTGGTGCCACCAGGATAGCATTGTTTACAGCAGCCACTGATTCTTTCGCCAGAAAAAATATCGGGATGTCCGTAGCGCAGTCGTTACGCGAATATTTCTATATCGTCCATGAGGCCCGTAAATCGAATCTTAAGATCAGGGGATATGTATCCACCGCATTTGGTTGCCCGTTTGAGGGAGCGGTAAAACCACGCCAGTCCCTACGTGTGATCGAAAAATTCGCCGATATGGGTGTTGACCAGATTTCAATCGGAGACACTATTGGGATCGCGACACCACTTCAGATCGAGGCGCTGATGAGACCAGCTGTGGCCGCATTTGGCGCCAGCATATTAGCAGGTCATTTTCATGATACCAGGGGAACCGCCTTGGCTAATGTGCTCAGGTCGCTTGAACTTGGCGTAAGGATATTTGACAGTTCAGCGGGCGGTCTTGGCGGTTGTCCGTTCGCCCCTGGGGCAAGTGGCAATCTTGCTACTGAAGATATTGTATTCATGCTTAACGGAATGGGAATACGGTCCGGTGTTGATTTAGATAGGCTGTGTGACGTTTCTGTGAAGTTGCTTCGTGGGATGAAGCGTAAACCTGGCAGCAAGTTTCTGCAGTATTACATATGCAGTAAAAAATAATTATTTAGAGGCATCTGAGTCCCAGACCACTCTCAGATATGGTTCTTCATTTGAAGAGGTGAATTCGGTTTTTCCTTTAAAGCTTTTTTCCAGCTCCCTGCCGATGTGTCGCGCTAGTTCCGGTAGGCTTACATAAATTTTAGTAACTTGGCGATTACTCCCCAGCCACAAGATACGTTCCTGGTCATTCCTGATCCGCTCAATATGTTCAGTTTTGTTTATGGTTTGGAAAACAAGATCTGATTTTTTTCTCCATCTCTGGCCATGCAGCTCCACTACGCCTTGCGCGTAACGCTCCCTGA
>CAYHPW010000087.1:0-6826 GCA_964358645.1 uncultured Bacteriovoracaceae bacterium
GATAAACCGCATGCCACTCAACCACGAATTTCAACTAATCCTGGGACAAGGCCGTATTTCACGGACCAGTGACAGCGATGGTCAGTATGTTTTTGGTGGCGGTAAATAAAATTAAAATCATTAAGGAATGAATTTGTAGTATTTTTGGTCATTACAAATAATAATTTAGGCAATCAATCACAGATAGAGGGGGATACAATGGTTCCAGTTAAATCATATTTTGTCGTTATAGCTTTTGTAAGTGTACTTGGCATGAGCTTAGGTTGCGGAAAAGTAGGTGTCCCAGGAAAAGATGGCGTGGATGGGATTAATGGAACCAATGGAACTAATGCCACTGTTCCGAATGACAGCCGGGTAAAGGCACACCGCGGGTCCGCACTTACGGCAACATCTGCAACATGGACCACGCTTGTGTTTGATATTGTCAGTAACGATCCATTATCAGAATACAATTCGTCCACCGGTGTATTTACGCCAACTCAGACAGGAGTTTATTCAATTTCAGCCGTGTTTTTAACCGAATCTGTTGCCTGGGTTAGTGGCAATCATTGTGGAATCGGGATTTTTATTGGCAATACGATGGCTACCTACACCAGAAGTGTGATGCCAACGGCAACGGTATATTGTGGTGCTGAAATTTCTACAAATCTTTATCTGACTACAGGGCAGTCGGTTACAGTCAGGCTCTACCACGACAGGGGAAGTAATACTGGTCTGCACGCGGCCGATAGTTCATATAATAATGTGAATATCTCGTTGATTAGGCTTTAACCGATGTCGCGATGACCTCGGCTGTCACGACTTTGTGCCAGACTATTGGTACTATGACGAGCTTGAAGCATTCTGTTCTATTTTTAAATGCATTAAGTTCCGCCGATCGCTTTCGCGCTATTGCGGCCTTTGCAGAAAAAGAAACGCTTGTTCACTTTGTGGTCAGGGAGTGCGGCAGGGTAGAGTTTAGCCAAGCGGATGGATTTTTGGTCCGTGGGCGCGCTGTTTTTATCGGTGATGTAATTTATGTCATTGTTTACTGCAACAACCGGCCATTGACTCTTGAAGCGTTTGCCCTTTTACGAAGGTCGTGGCCACGTATTCTTGCGTTGATTAGGAAACATTACCCTGCCCTGTCTGATGATGTAATAGGAAGTGCGCAATTTATCGACGAGAACGGAAATGATGTGCAGGTTTGAGCTTAAGAAGTTTTTTTAGTTCACGAAAAACGACGTCCATCGCTTTTATGTCGTCTTCATTGTAGTGTAGAAGTTTCTGGAAGATTTGTTGATCGCCGCTTTTTAGCCACTGGTCATACCAAGCTTCCGAAGCCGAGCCACCGGCGTCCTCCGCGCGCCATTTGAATCCGAATACAGGGGCTACTTTTTTAATACTGAATGACGCAACAGGCAACGCGACAGTTTCCTTCACGATTTCCTTCAGATCCTCAAACTGCCCTAGCAGCTTTTGGATCATTTTTCGTTTCTTTGGATAGCGCTCGGCCATTGCCTCCATCCATTTATTTTCATAAGTTGTCCAAGTGTAAATGACAGCTCCTTCAAAACGGCCCGCAAAGGATAGAAATTCAGAAAGTGTCTTTTCTTCTTCATTCACTGATTTAGCTACAAATTGTTGCACAAAAGTCTTACCGCCATCAACGATCAATAGTCCGTGCATGTAGAGCGTATCTCCATAGGTTTCGATATCGTAGTGAATAACAGTTTTCTTTTCTGGAGGAAGCTTTATCTTCTTTACGACTACCGGAACCCCATTAGTCCATGCACGAGCGTACTGAGATAAACTGACTGCTTTATCAAGACTGAGTTTAAACTGTTTTGCGATTTGTGATGGTACCTGACTCGCCAATGTATCATAAGTAGTGATGCCTGCATCTATGAGCTTTCTCACGAGATTAATATCTGTTCCAGCAAGAAGGGTAACAAGCCGCGAGTCGAGCCGCTCAAAATCACAATACTCATTCCATTGGCAGTATTCGCATTCTGAGCAACGGAGCGGAAGCGTTGATAACGACTTTGCTTCCACACTTAAAGCCACTCTCATCGCATTTTTGATATCAGCGAGCTCGGTGTTGATGGGAACATTTTGACGAGATCCATTCTTCAGGAAAATAGCGCCTTCTGTAGGTATAAGTCCTTGCGCTTGGTGAAGTATTAATGCATATGCTGCAAGCTGAAACTTATCTCTTTTTGTCACTTTGGAATGCGATTTAATATCTATTGGGCGATAGCTGTATGTTCCAAAACTAGACTTTATATCGGTTCGTTCTAGAAGGTCTGGCACACCGAACATGCGGTCATTCTTTAATACTCCATGATAAATGAGTGGAACGCCCTCTCTCATAACATAGAGGGTTGGTTCAACACCTTCCCACGGGCGTTCTTTGTTGTACTTGGGTTGGACAGCATCAAGCGTTGCTATAATTTCCTGTTCATGTTTTAAGCCAGCTTCAATCCGTAATAATGCACCCGCATCTGGCTTGACAGTTTTTGAAGAGTCTCCAAAACATTGAAGGTGCCAATAATGTGGACAGATATGAGTCCTGATTAAAGCACTTGCGCTTATCAATGATTGCCCGGCCTTGTTTATTATCTTGATCGTCGAAGTACTTTCCATTTTTCATTTATCACATTCTTGATCCACTCTGCTTTCAGCTGTGACAGCCTGGGTCTGCGAGTAGATGTGGCTATACTGGTATTATGTAGTAGAATTTTCCCTCTCTTCCATCTAGTAAGATGGGCGGGAGATCTAGCTGGTAATAATTCTTAAATTTTTCGATTCTTCTCAGCTCGTCCCCTTCGTTATAACCAAGGAAGAGTCCTCCACTATAAATCCCGTCCGAATTTTTAGTATTAGCCAGATAGTTATTAATTAGTTTCAAAACATTGATGTCTTTGTTGATTGCATTAAATGAGGCATTAGTCTTGATTTCAATGTCACATATTTTATTATTGGCTTTTATTGAGAGGTCCGGGCTAAACCAGCCATATTTAGTACCTTTTCCCTTAATAATTTTTCCCCTTAATTTTTTTGGGATTGTCTTCTCACGTATTTTTTCGTCTTTGTAAGATGACATATCTTTCCAGAAAAGTGATCTATTCATATCGATCGGAAAATTATCCTTTAAAGGTAGGCTATTTAAAATATCGTACAGTCTTATCAATAATTCCAACCGCAACCAACCCTCTATAGATCGATTTTTTGTATTTTCTCCTTTTGATTCATTTATTGAAGTGATCAGTTTCATGAAATGAGTTGTGTCATTTTCGTGTGGCACAGTTGGATCTTTTAAAATGTCCTTAAGGGCATCTGTAAGATACTTAATCGCCCATTCCCTATCATCTCTCGCGTTGGCATACATGGCTTTCATTATATCACACGCTTCATATTGTTGCCTGCGAATTTAATCCATCGGATATTCGCTGACAGACGCCCTAACCGGAGTGTCGGCCGTAATGCGAATATCCACGTTCTTTTTGGGACCATAGATCCCTATCCAATATTCATGGTCATGCATCCATTCAAGATGCAAAACACACTTGCCTTCGTGGTCGGTTACAAACAACTCATCAAAACGATGATAGCGGAAGTGTAGCTGAGCATGACCAACCGATATTGTGCGCTCATTTCTTATTTTTTGTATTTTTTTTCTCCCTCGCGCCATTCGTATATCAATGACCTCCTGGCGAAAAAAATATACTCATCGCACGACATATAAGGTCACTCCAACCGACCTCAGCTGTCATTGCCCAGTGTTAGTCTTCTAGTAAGTGAGGTACTTATCTGTATGGCAGCTAATTATGTGCTCTTAAAAGGTACATTGTTGGAAATCACGCAATTGAATCTGCTAAGTGCTTCGATGCTAGCACGGCCAGAGTATAGGGCGGATGTATGCAGGCTGCTTAAACTTTGCTACAGTTATAATGGCGGTGATTTTGCCGCCACATATCTCATTAAAGCCCTAAATTGTGGCAAAATCGATTATGACGAGCTTAAAAAGCTCAAAAATGAAGCGCGCAATAATAGCTCAAAAACGTATACAGAAAATTCCCCCGCTCCCCTGCGGCAGCCAGAAGCCTTGAGTAATAATTTCCTCGTCGCTGCCTCAAAACGATACGATGAACCAGTGAGCGATAATGAACTCATTATGGAATTCGAGAAGCAACTTGTGGCCGAAGTGTCCAGCGAAGGACCACCTGACGATAATGCCGAAGTTATGCGTGAAGAATGCATCTGGGCCCTCGGATTTCTATCATGCTTCAGGCGTGAAGCGTCACAGATACCACATGCTGAGAAGATGCAAGCAATCGAAGAGAAGTTTGAGATTTTTAAAGAAGATCTGCTTAAACAAAATGAAGACCCCGCACCGCTGGCACTTGAAGAAAGACTTTGTAAACCTGCTACCGTGGAAGACCTCATCGATCTTTGCAAATACCTCCTCGAAGTCATTAATCGTTACGGGATACTTTCATTATATGACGTCTTCATAAGCCAGGAAATCACCCACCCATACCTCAGTAGCTTGATCGAGTTGACCACAATGGGTTTGGATGCCGAATATGCCCACAGAATCATCACCCGCCATCAGATTGAAAGCGAAAGCGCCCTTAGGCATGGCGAGATCACTATCAGTGAGATACAGGAGATCGCGGTGTGCTCATGCTTCATAGAGGCGCTAATCGCGAGACAACCTGTTTATTTTTTCAAATCAACTGTTGATGATTTCCTAAAACCTTCGTGGCGATTGATCCGTGAACGACCACCAAAAATGCGGTAAAATCAATCGCCTATCCACGCGTTATCAATGACCATAAATGTCGCAGCACCGCGCCATGATCGATTAATAGAAAGGCGGAAAAATGTCGATGAGTATTCATATGCGTGGCCGATACGCTCAGCTTAGCCGTGTTCTTACTATCCTGGCTCGTCTAGAGGGCGCGCCGCATGGATTAACCGTGTCGGAAATGCATGACCGACTTGCTGATGAAGGTTTTAAAGTTGACAAGAGAACCGTCTACAGGGATCTGCAGGCGTTGGAGAGTTTGGCCTTTCTGTACCCTGATGAATCGCCAGGCGATGAAGGCGGGGCACGCTGGAAGATCCATCGCACGATGAAAGTCGGGCGAACACTCAGCCTTGAGATGCGCGAGCTGTTCGCGCTCTATGTAGCGAAAAATGTCCTACTACCCCTGAAAGAGACACCGCTATATACGGACCTGGAGCGCGTATTCAAGAAAATCGAAGCCACGCTTGGCGAGAAATGTCGGGATTATCTCGGCACGCTCTCAAGCGAAGTTCACTTCGAGCCAGGCCCGCTCTGGGGTCTTGGCATAGAGCCTGACGTCATAGATACCGTGCAGGCAGCCTGCGAAGAGGGACACATTTTTTCAGTTACCTATGAGACCGCCCACGGTGACAAAAAGAGCGAGCGGCGGTTGGGGCCTCACTTCCTGTATTTCGCGAAAGGTTCGCTCTACCTCGTAGCGGAGGATCTTGGTGATCATGCCGTAAAAATCTTCGCTGTACCGAGGATGAGCAACGCCATAATGATGGAAGATGCGTATACGTGTGAGCGTGTTGATCCTGAGAAGTTCTTCGCGTCGTCATTTGGGATTTTCCGGGGCGAGCAAGTGGAACGGATCAAGCTTGAGTTCCGTCCGCCTGTGGCCGCCGGCGTGCGCGAGCGGCGCTGGCACCAGTCACAGAGAATAGTGCTTCAAAACAATGGATTGGTTCAGATGAGGCTTGATGTAGCCATTACGCCGGAACTCATGCAGTGGATATTGAGCTTTGGCGACGCGGTCCGTGTGCTTGAACCCAAGAGACTTATAGTTGAACTCACCTCCCACGCCCACGCGATCATCGAGCTTTACGAGAAAAACAAAGCGGCGTGATTGGCCCAAACGCCACGGTCAGTGTGCAGAAGAATAGAGTTTTCTAGCGCCCATTACAAACCATATGGTTGCGTTCTAGTTTGACCTCAGTTGTCAGCGCATGAGTTTATTATCGCGGACATGTACTATTCCGCGGGAAAAGCGAGCGAGAAGATTCCATCATGAATACCGGGACGGACCTGTTTTGTGATTTATGTAACGGAGAAATTCAGTTTTTGGAACGTTTCATCGACTTTTCAGTCGCTGTGATGTCATTTAAGCGCGCCAATGTCGCGAGCGTGCACGAATCGTGGGGATGCTCGGTCATCTGTATGTCGTGTGCCGATGCGCGGGGACTGTTCAGTGCTAAGAGTGTTCAGAATCTTAGCGAGGCTGCCCGTAAAATGCTGGTTGATGAGCTTTATCGTCCGACATCTATACTTAAAAACTGTACTTCCTGACTCATGAGGGATGGCCACCTTTTGGCAAAAAAGCTGAGTTATAAACAACCTGCTTTGTGAGCTAATCACCGCTCCAAAACAGCTGGCGCAATCCATCACTTCTGCCTTACCGCTATGGCGTGAGGCCCCGGCCATTGGGACGGTGGAGTTGGGCCATTTAATTTTAATTTAATCCCACATTTTTAGCCTTCAAACATTCTTCTATTCGCCCCCGCTTTAAAGTATAATTCATTTAATAGTGAGGCAATCATCGAAGTTAAGAGCAAAAAGAATTAGAAGAGCAAAGCTCCACTTTCACAAAAAAAATCCTTACTTCGCAAAGGAGCTTGGAAAGAAATACAAGCTATCCCTGTCCAAATACAAAGATGTGTGCGCAAGAAAATACATCACAATACTAGCTACATCTAGGGACATTACCGATGGCGTGTGGCGTTGTTGCGTAATTAGGCCTGACGAAACGTGGGTTTGGGTGGAAGCTGATGT
>CAYHPW010000088.1:0-6677 GCA_964358645.1 uncultured Bacteriovoracaceae bacterium
CCGTTCGCCACTTTACTCAGGGTTGCCCCCTTTCACGTTCGACTTGCATGTGTTAAGCACGCCGCCAGCGTTCGCTCTGAGCCAGGATCAAACTCTCATGTTTAAGCTTTATGTTTATTCTTGAAGCTACTCCAGCTGCACCTTCTTCAAAGCACCGCTCTTTCACTCCATTCTTTATCCTAAACAAAACCATTTAATCCCCTCGGCTCTTTCTTCCTTCATCATTCATTTCTAAATCCAAAGAAGAATTGCTCGAGGTTCTTCGACATCACTCACTCAGCTTCATTCACTATTCAAAATCCCTTTACGAAATTCCAATACATAAACTCCGCCAACCAAGCATGCCTACTCAAACCCCCACTCACTCTTCCAAAAAATCCATCCTTCTCTTGTCAAAGATCCGCCGCTTCACCAAAAATCCACCTACTACTTTGTCTTTCTTGTTACACAGTAGCTAGCTTTTTTAAAATTAAGCGGTAAGAGATCGTGTCTTAGCGAATAGAAATAATTACTGCAACACTAATCTTATAAATTTTTAATAAATTTACATATTTTCTGAAACTGCCGCGCCAAATCCGTAAAAACGCATCCGCCTGATAAGCGTTGTCTTGTTAATACCGATCTTCCGTGCTGTATGATTGACTCTAAAACGGTACCTACACAGCGCACGTCTTAAATATTCTTTTTCAAAATTCGACATGCATTCATAAAAACTCAAGCTTAAAGGGATCTCCGCCACCCCAAGCATCGCCTGGCCGCTTTGGCCCAAAGCCACACCAAACGAACCCCTAACCCTTCCAAACCAGGGCGGCAAATCAGCAGCCTCAATCTCAGGCCCGGTACCGGCCAGCACAGCGTATTCCAGCACATTACGCAGCTCCCTGAAGTTCCCTGGCCATGAATAATTTTCTAATCGCTGAGCCACCTCTTCGGAAATACGAAGCACGCTGCGCCCGGCACGTTTTGATAATTCCTCAAGACACTCATGTACTATACCATCAAGGTCCTCAAGCCTGTCTACCAGCGGCTTAAGCTCTATTGAAATCAGCCTCAAGCGGTGGAATAAATCTTCACGAAACAAACCTTTTTGAACAGCTCCCTCAAGGTCACGGTTTGTTGCCGCAATTATCCGCACATCCAAGCTGACTTGCCTGTTACCACCGACAGGACATATCGTGCGTGATTGCAGAAAATCAAGGAGCCTTGCCTGTAGCTTCAAGGAAAGCTCACCTATCTCATCCAAGAACACCGTCCCGCCCTGTGCAGATTCCAAACGACCGACCCTTTTCTGATCCGCGCTGGTAAAAGCGCCACGCTCGTGTCCAAATAACTCAGATTCAAGAGTGCCCTCATGAAGCGTAGCGAGATTCACGCTTATAAAGGGCTTAAGGCTTCTCTTGCCTTGCTGATGTATTTTTTGAGCTAGATAAGACTTACCAGAGCCTGTAGGCCCAGTGATCAGCACATTCCCGTCACATCGGCAAGCAAGGTCAATCACTTTTGCAAGTTCACTAGATTCCATCGCATACCCCCCTTTTTTATTGTTGGCTGTCAAACAGCGGTTCACATAGAGCAAGCAATGGACCAGGACTAAACCACCTGTTTATGCGCATAAAACCATCCAAACATCGATATTTGTTGGTTGGAACCTACAAACCACTCTGTTAGTGATGTCGCTTGGCTACAGGATTTTATGGCAAAACAAGCAACCATCTTAATTTGTGACGACGACCAAACATTTCAGCTGGCTTTAAGGCAAGCGTTGAAAGAACGCTATACAGTGCGCTCCGCCTATAATTGCGACGAAGCTTCGGTAATAATCCGTAACAGCCAAATCGACATACTTCTTTTAGACGTACAAATAAGGACACCGGATGAAGGATTGAAATTCATTCCACGCTTTCACGAACTAGATGGCTCGCTGACCATAGTTATGGTCAGCGGTCAAACGGAATTTACGGTTGTTCGCGAAGCAATGAGGCTAGGTGCCAGTGATTACATCCCAAAGGACTCCGACCTGAATGAACTGCTCCATGCGCTGGACCGCATTCTCGAAAAACGGCGCTTACTCACCAGACATGAACAGCAGGACTTCGAGGCGCGCTCACAACAAAACCGCCACATCCTGATCGGAGAATCTGCTGTGATTGCCGCTCTCCGAAAGGCCACGGAAAAACTCCGCAATACCAAGGCAAATATAATAATCAACGGCGAAACAGGTACGGGCAAAGAAGTAATAGCGAGGCTTCTTCGTAGTACATTGCCTGACGGAACCCTGGCTCCGTTCGTGGCGATCGACTCTTCCACAATCCAGAGCTCAATGGCGGAGAGCCTTCTTTTCGGGCATGAAAAGGGCGCCTTCACCGGAGCTGATGCAACCAGAAAGGGGATGTTCGAGGAGGCTGACGGAGGAATCATTTATTTTGATGAAATCGCGAACATGCCACCAGAAATACAAGCCAAATTACTTCGCGTACTTCAGGAAAAAGAAATAATGCGCCTTGGTTCCTCACGCATAATTAGCCTTGATTTCCGTGTTGTCTGCGCAACAAACAAGGATCTTGAAAAACAGGTGAGAGAAGGATCGTTCAAGGATGACTTGTTCCAACGCCTTAATGTCATCCCGCTGAACATCCCTCCTCTTCGCGAAAGAGCCCAGGACATACCGCTGCTTATCAAACACTTCACCAACTTGCTTAACAAACAGCAAGGACGGAATATCAACTTCACTGACTGTGCATTAAACGCATTTGAAAAATACTCTTGGCCTGGCAATGTGCGGGAGCTTTCTAACACCATATCTTACATAGCAGCCACGTCTGAAAATGATGAAATAGACATTGTGGATCTTCCGCCTAAATTCCGAGATATCCAGGCTCCCTCGACATGCGAAACCCCGGCTTCAGGCATCCATAAAACATCTGACGAATCGTCCATCGCCCCGTCCGGTGAGAGGAACTTTTATCAAATAGTTGGTAAATTTGAACATGAGCTGCTTGCGCGTGAGTATACCGCCTCTGAAGGGAATATATCCAAACTTGCCATATCACTAGGCATGGATCGCTCACACCTATATACGAAACTTAGGGAACACGGGCTCCATGACCCTAAAACCCATAACCGGCGCTCACGCTGAAAGTGGTTGAACGTATCGACCTGTTCGAACCCGCGATAGTAAACAGATCTGAAAAATCCATTGAAAGAAAAACCGGATGCCTGTTGGCCAACGCATGTTCAAAACCTGCTCCCAACGACAGCTCCCGCTCACTAAAGCTAAATCCTAGACCGGGGCCCAAAGGCACTAATTTAAGATAAACAAAAGCAGAATCCTTGCTATTGATAGTTCTCCTGAGTGTAGGGAAAAGCTGTGGATAAAGCAGGGCCTTATACCCGAACCTATCGCCCGTAACAAACATACGGGAAAAGTAAGCACCAGTAAGAATGGCTGCGCGCCATGGCGGCTTAACAAACGGCAAAACATAACCAAATCTCAAATTAACACCAAGATATCTTACTGTTGTGTCAGCAATGTTTGAATTTAATGGTAGTAGTGTAAAAAATAAATTAATACCAAAATCCCACTGCGGCGGTAAAAGCAGCGCCTGGTATGCTGCCTTGAACGTCAGCGCCAGACCGGAATAATCAGTCACAGTCCTAGTAGCCGTATCTTCCTTGAAAGCCATGGTCGTTACACCTAAAGACGCGCTATAAAAAGCACGTTTCTTGGATTCATCATATTCGGCGAGTGCATCTTTCCAGCGTTGGAACAGTATTTTAACATTAAGTTTATCGACCTTCCCCTTAAGTGTCACTGCAACGAGTTCAATCATGGTAATGTCACCGGTTAACTTAACAGGAAATGAGAAATGCCCCTTATCCAACTCGACGTACTCCATCTGCTTTTCGGCGTCGACCACCATCATCTTGGTGACATTAGCATCATAAGAACCTTCAACGGTTACTGATGCTAAGATACCTTGAGCACCATTTGCAGCAGTAATAGACACTGGCAGTTGCATTGTCTTCCAATGAAATTTTGACTCTTTGGCATTCGTGGTATTGGCTTCAACAAGCTCTGACATCCAATCCGCCGCGTAAGACCTCGCAGTGTGAACAAAAAAAACACTGAGAATCACTAGCGGCGGTAAAGCTATGGATTTAATACACACAATATTATTATAAAAGATAATCTTACTTATATGAAACTTTACTTATAATACAACGCGGTAGAGATCAGAATAACTCCTAGATTGCACTTGTGCCCAAAAAAGAGTGGAATATATGTAAAAACCATGCGCATACACAAACCGATCTTTTCCGTAGTTTTTACCAGCCTAGCAATACTGACCGCTCCAAATATCGCACATACTTTTACTCTCTCTCCGATGAGCGTTTCATTTAACCTATCTGGTACTCCATCAGACATGCGGACTACTAAAACATTCTTCCTCGATAACGATTCCGATAACAATATCGCGATAGAGTTATCCATAATGACACGTGAAATCGACATAGATGGTAAGGAAACTAACAACAATGGGCCAGAAGTGGAAAAACTTTTCCAGATCTACCCACCTCAACTTCTTTTAAAACCTAAAGAAAAGCGAGCTGTGCGTTTGTCATGGAAGGGTGAGAGCAACCCCAAAAAGGAACTCTCTTTTAGGCTGGTCGCCGAGCAATTGCCAGTCCGCACTGAAAAAACACCAGCGGAAAAAGGAAAAGCCGTCATCAATATGCTATTAAGATACATGGCGGCGATTTACATAACACCAGCTGGAGCCAAACCTGAAATCAAGATCACGGAAGCAAAAGCCACAAATAGCCAAAATGCCGGAAAAATTAGTTTGGTATTTGAAAACTCAGGCACGGCACATGGGATGTTATCGGACTTCCAGATTGAAATAAGACAAGCCGGGGCTAAGGCCATACTAAAATCTTTCGGCCTACAACAAATTAACGGGCAAAACCTACTAGCTGGACGAGCCAGACGGTTTGTCATCCCTTGGCCAAGCGTCATCCCCAGGCCTTGGCCCGCCAGCATGCCGGCCGGCCCCATTGAAGCGGAACTTAAATTTAGCGAATGACGAGATTTGCACGCCCAACTCCACTTACTGGCATGATCATGATTGTTTTGGGAGCCGTGACATTTCAGACAGCAGATGCTGCCAGGCCTCTACAACAACACCAGTACCTCAACACAAGGCTCCCTCTGTTTTTAAACAAATCATACATACAAGATGTTGAAATAATAATAAGCGAACACGACAGCTCAGTAAGCATCAGTTTAACGGACCTAAAGACTTCACTAGGGCAGCATCTGCTCACATCCGTAATCGAGGAACTTGAAAAAAACTCAATCCAACACGCCGGAGTTGCATGGGTCGGCTTTCGCACGATACAAGACTCCGGGTTAGTGGCGGTTTACGACGCTGCGAGGCTCGAGATTCACATCTCCATACCTGCAATTTTACATAGATCCATTGGAATACCGATAACACGCTTTACACCGCAGACTGACTTACCAGATCTCCTGCAACCAAGCCCCCTAAGCAGTTACTTGAATATGAATTTTTCACAGGACTTTGCTTCAGGAAGATTACCACTCAAAATGCTATTAGATGGAGCCATAAACACAAAAGGATGGGTCTTGGAGGGAGCTGGAACATACACTGAACTGCAACAAGTCACCGCCACCAACACGTCAGCAGGCTGGCAACGGGGGGATGTTAGGTTGGTCCGCGATGATCCCGACAGGATGGTTCGTTTCTCGGCTGGGGATCTCTATTACCCGGTGGAAGGATTTTTGCGGTTCCGGCCTGCTGGCGGGATCGCAGCCGTTCGCGAGTTCTCACTGCAGCCATATCGTAACATCAGACCTGGCAGCAGTCATGAATTCATACTTAGCCGCCCGTCAAAAGTAAAAGTACTGCTCAATGGCCGAACCGTGGCAACGCGTGATCTCGTCCCCGGGAAATATGATTTGCAAAATTTTCCTTTTATCACAGGTATAAATGACGCCACCGTAGAGATCACCGATGATTTTGGTCGCACGGAGACTATAAATCTCATGCTATATGGAGCGGACAAGGCGTTGGCAAAAGATATTCATCAATTTTCATACGCGATCGGTGCGCCATCATCAATACCATCATCAACAAATGACAAAAACCGCAGTTACGATACTGGGAACATCAACGCAACCATTCACCATAAAGCTGGAATAACAAATCACCTTACCATGTCAGGCTATCTGCAGACGGACAAGCACCAAAGTGTCCTCGGTGCGGGCTCGATCAAAGCGACATCCATAGGTAACTTCAGCTTAGAACCAGCGTTATCGCGGTATCCTGATCTTGGCCTGGGCTACGGTTTTAGGTTCGGTTACCTTTACACGGATTTCAACGGTCCCGCACGCACCAGCCAGAATCTAAGCACATCGTTTGAAGCACGCTCAACGACGTTCGCTGCGTTCGGCGAGCAACCTCTTTCAACCACGCCAACATATAACATCACAGTCTCAGGAGGCAGGCAGATGCTACACAGAACCGCTCTTGGGTTATCGGTTTCATATGAAATTAGGCCATCAGCCGATGCGCCTTACGACAGCGTCACATCAAACCTAAGCATGTCAAAATCATGGTTAAACAACATTGATACGACTTTTTTAATTACCTCCG
>CAYHPW010000089.1:0-6416 GCA_964358645.1 uncultured Bacteriovoracaceae bacterium
CATCAGAAATTTCAATGACTAAACGCGCTCAGCTAAAATCCAAACACGCCCTAGTACATTTTTTTTTGGCTTTATCATCAATATGAGAGAGAGGTCTAAAATGCGCTTAGGAAAATTTTGCTGGTTGTTGGCATGTGTGGTTTGCTTTTCATATGCTGGGTTAGGTTACGGGGAAGATAAAGAAGGTCATGATGTAAGGGCCCTCTTGGAAAAGAAGCAAGGTGAAATATCAAAAAGTATTAGTGGTATAACTAAGACTTGTCCTGAATGCGGCACAGGCCGTGCTGATGCAGCCAAAGAAAAAAAATTGGCAGAGCTAAAAAAAAATAAAGAGATAATTGATGAGTATTTTCAAAGGAGTTTGATTACCCCTCCAGCATTGTTAGCTAGGAGAAAAGCAATTGCTTATCAAATCGCAGGTCTTAAGAGGGAGGGACAAATCGAAAAATTATACATACAGAAATTAATGAAAAGCCATCCAGAGCGCATACGGCTTAGAGATCTTCAAGATAAACAAAAAGTCCGTAAAGAGAACTTAGAGAACTTGAGAGTTGAGCAAAGGCTCGTAACATCAGTCTTAAAAAATTATATGAGGGATTGCCCGGAGTGTAAGGTGCCAGATGTTAAAATGGCTCCAGCCGGGAAAGATTGCAGTAATGATAGTCAAGGTGGTCAATGTGATAAGATCGCTGGTGCTGGATCCAAAAGTTTACCGGCAGGTAAAGCGGTTTCGCCTGGCGCTGATGTATCTGCTGATACGGTGGTGGAAGCCGGCAAAGCAAAGTGAATACCGACCGGGTAAAGCGAAACCGGCCAGCGAAATAGCCAGCGAAATAGAATGAGCGATTCACTGCTCTCGACTTTCAGATTTTGATCTCCTAAACTGTATTAATGTTTAGGCTTATAGAGTGCGCCATTTTTTTGGCAATTTTATTATCAATAGGTTGCGCCGGCAATCCCGTCACGAAAGTTAGCAGCAGTGATAATGAGTTCCCAAACGAGCTCCCAAAGGAAATCCAAAACAAATTTGAAGTTAAAGACGCTACGGTATTGGCGCAGACCAGCGCCATTTTAGTTCCGAAACCATCCGTAAGTGATGGCGAGCAAGCCGCGACTGAACCAACAAGGAAGAAATCAGCAAAAGCAGGCAAAAAGAAAAAAAATGAAGTCGCCGCTAGAGAGCCGCAGCAACAAGCCCAGAAGGTTACGTACTCATTTACATATCCATCTAGGCGCCCTACGCGCGACCCTATATGGGTTTCTGAACAGCATGTTTTTGGTATCACATACTTCGGGGTGCCTGCTGGGGATTTCACGCTGGACGTGCTGCCACACAAGGCCGTAGCTGAACGGAAAGTCTATCACATAAAAGGGACGGCTGTCAGTTCTAAGCTCTTTAGCATTTTTTATCGCCTGCACGACACTGTAGAAACGTTCATGGATTTTGAAGGCCTGTTCTCCCACCGATTTCACGTTGTTCTTGATGAGACAAAGCAGAGCCGTGATTCACTTGAGCTTTATGACTCTGAGAAGAGCCAGACTTTTTACTGGAACAGGTGGAACCACAAGCAGCGCGGATATACCGAGACGAAAGAATTCCAGCCGATTCAGCCATTTTCACAGGATAGCCTTTCAGCACTGTTTTACCTAAGGACGATTCCGTTGCCGGAGGATTCGATCGTTACGTTCCCAGTGGTTTCAGAGGGTAAGAGTTGGGAGGCCGTTGTCACCGTCGTACGCCGCGAGATGCTTGATACCCCAATCGGCAAGGTGCAAACAGTGGTGGTGAAGCCGCAAACAAAATATCAAGGCATCCTCCAGCAAACACAGGGTGATAGCTTCCTCTGGCTTACTGACGACGACAGGCGTTTTGTGATACGCTTGGAAGCGAAGGTGAAAATAGGGACTGTCGTGGCGAGTTTGAAAAAATTAGAATCAGGCACGCCACCTTAAAAATATTGCTTATGCAAACTGATACTTTTGCCAAGATACTGATCCGATCACCAAACTGGATCGGTGACCAGGTGCTGGCTTACCCGTTTTTCCACATGCTTAGGAAGAGCCAGTCGCAAGCTCATATCGTGGTTGCCTGCTTGCCTTGGGTGGAGGCATTGCAATACAGGGATCTGGTTGATGAAGTGCACGTGCTTGATAAACCGGCCAGTATCGGTTTTTTCCACAGGTTTGATTCGGTGGAGTCCGGTGCCAGGCGGCTACGGAAAATGGGTCCATGGGACCTAGGCATCGCGATGCCAAGGTCATTTTCAACAGCTTGGTTATTGTTCAGGTCTTCGGTGAAACATCGCAGAGGTTATAAAGGCGATGGGCGCGGATTACTTTTAAATGATGCGCTTGAGTGGCAGCCGCATTCCAAATCACATAGAGCGACTGCGTTTGCTGCGTTGGTTCCGGGACATGAACCAGGTTCTAATCCACCAGAGCCTGTAATAACTGATAGGTTTGACTTTGAGAGGTCATGGTTTGGTTTAACTTTTCTTGAACCTCCTGATTTTCCATACTGGGTGCTTGCTCCTGGCTCCGTGGCTGAGTCAAGGCGGTGGCCGGTCGATCGATTCATTGAGTTGGCTAAAATAATCTATGCAGAAACCGGCTGGAAAGGACTTGTTGTTGGAGGGGCCGCGGAAGCTTCATTGGCCTCGCTTATGTTAGGAGAGGCGTTACATAAAAATGAGCTGCTGGATTGGACTGCCCGTGGGCGCGTAAGTTCATATGCGTCAGTGTTCAGAAATGCCAAGTTTACCGTGAGCAATGATTCAGGTTTAGCTCATGTGGCTTCGTTATGCGGTTCACCTGTACAGATAGTGTGGGGTGCGGGGGATCCTCGCATGACCGCGCCGATAGGGCCTGGCAAAGTTAAAATAACATGTAACCCGATTGAATGCTGGCCTTGTGAACAAAACACTTGCCCGATAGCGAGCCAGACAGTTAGCAATGATGGCAAGAATGCTTGTCTTAAAGGCATTAAAGCTTCCATGGTTTGGAATGATATAAAGACGGGGATTTTAACTCCTGATTATGGGTAATATTAAAACTGACGAAATAGCGGCGTTGTCAAACTCACTGCGCCCACGGCTTGATGCGGTTTTGATCTGCTTGTCCAATGCCTGGGGCGGGCTTGAGCAGGTGGCAAGTGAGGATGCCCGTGATTTAGTACGGCTTGGATTGCGGGTGAAATTCATGTGCAGCGATGGGAGCCCGGTCCATTCATATCTCTCGGATTTAAAGCCGGGAGACCGGCCGGTTTTATTGCCTGTAAGCTACAAGCCCCGCAATTATTTTGACATGAAGATGCGCGCCGATATCAACGACTGGATAAAAAGCGGCATTAACCTGATTCACACGCATCAGACATCACTTCTTGGGTCGATTTCACCTTGGTTATGGTGGAAAAAAAATGTGGCATTTTTCGCCACTCGCCACATGCTTAGCCGGCACGACAAGCGTGATTTTTTACATCACGCTGTTTTT
This sequence comes from uncultured Bacteriovoracaceae bacterium, assembly GCA_964358645.1. Classification (GTDB taxonomy): domain Bacteria; phylum Bdellovibrionota; class UBA1018; order UBA1018; family UBA1018; genus JBBTDV01. The sequence goes on from CAYHPW010000089.1 coordinate 3,490, forward strand.
GCCAGATTGGATGCCATGCTTGTTATGAGCGAGGCGCTTAGGCGAAACGTGCTTAACACCCACCCGATAGGGCCGGAGAGAGTTAAAATAGTAAATCTCGGTCTCAGTCTTGAGAAATTCGACACCACCAACGCGGACCCGTCACCGCAGCGCAAGCACTTTGGCGTGGAACAAGACGAGCTTGCTATCGGCATGGTCGGACGCATTGACCCGGCCAAGGGCCAGGCTACATTTATCAAAGCTGCCGCTGGATTGCTTAAGGACGGTATTGGTAAGCCTCCTTTAAAATTCATAATCGTTGGTGAAGAAACAAGAGGCAGCAGCAAGGCAAAAAACCATGTCGCAGAACTAAAGTGCATGGTGGAGCAGCTTAAAATAGGGGAATATGTTCTGCTTGCTGGTTTCATGGACAACATACCTGAAGTCATGCAGGCCTTTGATATTGTAGTTATGCCTTCGCGCCAGGAGACGTTTGGTCTGGTTGCTATTGAGGCGATGGCGATGGAGCGACCTATAGTTATTTCCAGCGGCGGCAGTGCGAGCGAAATTGTAGGCGATAATGAGCGCGGTCTTGTCATGCGCCCAGAGGATGCTTTTGATCTTCAGCTTCAACTTAGGAGGCTTATCGCGCAGCCGGAGTTACGCGCGGAGATGGGCCGTCGCGCTCGCGAATATGTAATTAGTAACTACAACCGTAACAAAAGAGTCTTGGAGACCCTAAGGCTTTACGACTCTTCTTTGTCGCGGCGAAAATTTAATTAATCGCTTTTGCAAGTTTCCTTTCGGCTGCTCCGTGATACGCAGGTTTAGCTTTGACAAAGAACATTTGTCACTTTATACCCTTAGAGTACTTTTAGCTTGAGTGCCCGTCAGTGCTGCTTTGCGGTCCCGGGTGCCGACAGTTTAATTAAAGAAAGGTTTTCACGAATATTATGGTTGTTGATGAAACAGCTGATGCCGGAGTAGCATCGGCAGGAATGCATTTAAAAGATCATGTGAGTCCTAAAAATCAGAAGTGGATGGATGAATTTTCAGCTGAAACGGAGGGCTCCGAAGACAACTCGGCGGCGAAAGCAGCTGGCGGGGAAAATTTCGCGGAGATGTTTGAAGCTTCACAACAGCAGCATGAAATCAAAGAAGGTGAAGTTGTAGATGGGACTGTAATAAATCTAGGTCCAGAGTACGCCACTGTTGATATAGGCTATAAGTGCGAAGGCTTCGTGCCGCTGCAGGAGTTCAGGGATGCACAGGGCGTGGCCCACATAAACGTTGGTGACTTGATCAGTGTGTATGTCGAGAGGATTGAGCTGGAAAATAACTTCATGCTTCTCTCGCGCGACAAGGCGGAAATCATCCGCGCATGGGATGAGATTTCACAAGCTTGTGAGAAAGACCAGCTCGTTGAAGGTACTGTCATAGCAAAGGTGAAGGGCGGCCTTTCCGTTGATATAGGCGTGAAGGCGTTTCTCCCAGGCAGCCAGATCGACACCAAGTCAATAAAGAGTCTTGACAAGTTCCTCGGTAAAAAACTCAAATTCAAAATAATCAAATTCAACAAGAAACGCGGGAATATAGTGCTCTCCCGCCGCGCGGTCATTACTCAGGAACGTGAAATGCAGCGCGCAGAGACGCTTTCAACGCTCCAAGAAGGCATGGTAGTCACCGGCGTGGTTAAAAACATCACTGAATATGGCGCGTTCGTTGACCTTGGCGGCATGGACGGATTGCTCCACATAACCGACATGTCATGGGGGCGCATAAAACATCCAAGCGAGCTTTTCAATGTTGGGGACGAGATTAAAGTAAAGATCCTCAAGTATGACCGTGATAAAGAGCGGGTTTCGCTGGGGCTCAAGCAGGTGTCACCAAATCCATGGGACGATGCCGAGTATAAGTATCCGGTAGGAGTTAAAGTTAAAGGCAAAGTGGTCAGTGTCAAAGACTACGGCGCCTTTATAGAGATCGAAGACGGGGTTGAAGGGTTGATCCATGTATCCGAGATGTCATGGACCGAGCGGGTTAAACATCCGTCAAAGATCATCAATGTAGGGGATGAGGTTGAATGCAAAGTGCTTGAGGTTGATTCAAAGAATAAGCGCATCAGCCTTGGATTAAAGCAGTTGCAGCAGAATCCATGGGATGAGCTTGAGATCAAATATCCAGTCGGTACCATCGCTGAAGGTGAAGTGAAATCAATCACTGACTTCGGTATGTTCGTGGATATCGGGATGGGTATTGACGGTCTGGTGCACGTCAGTGATCTTGCTTGGACAAAGAAGTTCAGCCATGCTTCCGAAAAATTCAAAAAGGGCGACAAGATCAGAGCCGTTGTTTTGGGAATCGACAAGGGCAGCGAGAAGTTCTCTCTCGGTATCAAGCAGCTTGAGCGTGATCCTTGGGAGAATCTGAAAGCACGCTATCGTCACGGACAGGCCGTGGATGGCACGATTACGAAATTGACGGATTTCGGTGCGTTTGTTGAAATCGAGGAAGGCGTCGAGGGGCTTATTTACGTGAGCGAAATCGCGGATCATCGTATTGAGAAGCCTTCGGATGTATTAAAGGTCGGCGATAAAGTTCGTACCGAGATACTGTCAATAGAGCCGAAAGAACGGCGTATCAGTCTTTCGATCAAACAGCTTGGCAGGACCGAGGAACGTGCCAATTATGATGCTTATGTGGGAGAGCGTTCGAAGAAGACATCAATGGGCGATGTTCTCGGTGATAAACTGAAGGACGCGTTGAAGAATACGTCGACTAAAGATGAAGATTAGCGATCATTTCATTGTATGTTGCAAAAACGCCGAATAAGCCCTCTTTCTGTAGTTCTGATGCTGTCAGGGGGGGGGGTTGCTGTTTTCCTGCTTTTATAAGGGATTCTTTTCATGCGTGAAATGCCGGGCGGGCACTCCCCATCACCCGGCAGG
>CAYHPW010000090.1:0-5750 GCA_964358645.1 uncultured Bacteriovoracaceae bacterium
CAACCCAAATACTGGCAGGCACCCGTCTGCTTTTTTTTAGGCGTCTGAGTCACAGGGGATGAGATTACAGGGCGATTGACTTTAGTCTAGGCTTAGAATACTTGTTTTAAACGATCGCCGTATTTCTATAAGCGGGGGTGTAGTTGAGTTGGTTACAACGTCGCCCTGTCACGGCGAAGGTCGAGGGTTCGAGTCCCTTCACTCCCGCCATTTATCCAAAATCGTGACTTTGGAGAACATATTAAAGGGAATCTGGATCTTCACCATTAACAGGGGCAGTCGGTCTCGTAGTAATATCGAGAAAGGTGAATGTCACATCGTGATCGCAGATGGAGAACCCATTGCGTGCGTCATGTTGAGACCACCCGGAAACGCTACTGGGCCAGACTGGTACAGCCAGCCAGGCGTTGCTACCTTTGGCCGGTTTGCTGTGGCTCCTGATTTTCAAAAACTAGGAAACAGAATCGAAGAACGCGCTAAGGAAATGGGTGCGACTGAGATTGCCCTTGATACTTCGGAACATGCTCAGCATCTTATTAAAATGTATGCTGATCGCGGTTATCGATTTATTCAATATCACAAATGGGAAATAACTAATTATCGAAGCGTAGTTCTATCAAAGGAACTCAAATGAAATTGATGATTCGTCTGAGCCTCATATTTTTAGCATCGTGTGCCCATCAAAATCGATCGATATCTACATTATCTTGCAAAGTGGGTGCCCAAGAAGGTTGTCAGCGTAATGAGGTTTGCATGAACAATGTAACGGGCCCAGCCTGTATTGCTATCCCTCAAATAGCCCCTCTCCAAAATCTTGTCCTTCCTTTTGATAGCCGTACCGAAGTCGTATGCACTCATTCATCTGGAGAAGGAAGCCACTCATGGCCCAATGCTTTCTATGCTTTAGATCTTGCCAATCATTACAATAAACCCGCAGCAACCGTGCGCGCCTCAGGTGATGGAAAAGCATTTGTATTTCTCGGTGTTGATGGAAAGCTATGTCCAAAGCCAGCGGGAAGCCCTGCGCATGCAGAGTCCAGCACTTGCGGTAACTCCTGGGGCAACAACATTAAGATTTTACATGAAGGTGGCTACGCCACATTTTATGTTCATCTTGAGAAGGTTCTCGTAAAAACTGGAGACTTTGTAAAACAGGGCCAGCCCATAGGAATCGAAGGCTGGACAGGCGCTGCAGGACATCGGCATCTTCACTGGAGCGTGCAAAGAATTGGAGGTATGACGTCTTCTGAGTGGGAACAACACATCAGTTGGGACGGACAAAGTGTTCCATTTACTTTTCAAGCTATAGTGAAAGGCCAGAAACAAATTATCAATTCTGCCGATCTGATCTGTCCCCACTTTGATATTGGAAATGGCATTTCTGAATCACAACAGCCTCATTTAACGGGGGTATTGTCACGGTGAAACAGAACCGCAATCCACTTCAAGCATATTATTCACATTGCCTGAAAGTTGATCTAAAATCGGCAATTCGGGCTCTCAAGATAGACTCCAAGAACGGAAATTCGACTGTTCTTCGTGTGCGACGGAGAGTTTTATCAAGATTTGTCCGCGCAAATGAGAAAACTCTAGTTCATTCAGACGATCAATTTGTTAGAGAGCTCGTGCATTTATATAGAAATTATTATCGAAGGGTTCTGTTGAGTCCGACGGCCAACAAAGAGTTGGAACGGCAGCTTCAAGGAGATCTTCGTCGTTTATTACATTCATGTAGATTAGAGATTGGAGCCCGGCCTACGTGGGCCGATCTTGAACGTCGACTGGCTAAGGAGTTAACTCGACGCGGGTATTTTTCACTTTTAGGTCGAGTGTCTCCATTCCGATCTCTTCTTATTTGGAGCAAACAAGTTGAGAAAAAGTTCAAGGTTCGTTTAGTGAGCGAAAAAATTCTCGTAACCGTCGTTTTGTTAGATAAATTTGTTGAACTCGGATGGCTTCACTATGCTACTTTTGGCCGATGGTATGTAGGAGGCTGGGCCAAAAAAGATTCATTGTTTTGCGTTTCTCAGGCATACAAAAGAAAATTCAATAGCGAAGCCTTTAGAGTTTCTTATCTGACTCATGAAGGTCAGCATTTCTCCGATTATCGAAAGTTCCCCAACCTTAAACAAGCTGACCTCGAATACCGAGCAAAACTCGCTGAGATGATTGAGTCGAAAAAACCAACTCGACTTTTAAACAAATTTGGTTCTGAAGCAAAAGATGATCGTTCCACGCCACATTGCTTTGCATCCCACCGCATAACTGAAGGTGTTAAAAATTCCAAGAAGCTAAACAAAATGCATATTTCTTTGAACAGCCTTTCAAAGAATATGCTGCTCGCGCACACTCAAAAATTAAAATCTCAAGGAAGCAAAACGACAAAGGGGGTTTTGTGAGTTTAAGTTCGAGGCATCAATTTAGAATTATCATTTCCCCTTTAAACGACATCCCGCTTGGAGACATCAAGCATGTTTATCAAGAGTGTCGTTGGGGATGGTCTTCCGATGATTTAGCTGTAAAGGCTCTCAGGGGAAGTTTTAAGAGTGTCATTGTTTATGATGGCGATAGCCCAGTCGGATTTTGCCGGTCCATAAGCGACGGTGTGGCCTATGCTCTTGTTGTAGATACTATGGTCGTTCCAGCATATCAAAAAAAGGGGATTGGAACGCTTCTTATGAAGACGTTGATTGATTCTCTTAAACAATCTGGTGTTGGGTTCATAAAATTAATTTCTTCAAAAGAAGGAAAGGATTTTTATGAAAAACTTGGTTTTAAAGCCCGTTCCCAAGATGAGCCCGGGATGATGATGTCTCTACTATGAAAATTATAGGATTTATTTTGGAGAGATCGGAAGGGTAATGATCTTGCTGCTTATCGGGGCGATAAAAGCACGCAGATCAGAGATATTCGTCAGGCCAAAGACTTTTAGAGGAACTATGCGACGCGGTGACAATTACGATCGTAAACTCAGCACAAAACTGAAGAGTAAACGTTTTGCACAGAATTATATCGAAGCACTGATGGATGGCGAAGACGGGCTTTCCGTTCAAGGGGCGAATGGTTCAATACGCGGGACGACTTCATCGCCTGGCTGAAGGAAAAACCGCAGTCGTTGTTCATGACTATGTGGATTCGTCTTCCGCAATGTTTCTTAAAATGTATCGTAATCGCGTAAAAGCTTATCAAGAGATGGGATATCAAATCGACGAGCCTGGCGGTCTGTTGGGGCCACGATCTTTGAGAGCAGGACATCAGACATCGCTTTTTGGAAAGGGTTTGCAGTTAGGGTGAATGTTCTGGAAAATACTTAAAAAAATCGAGGACTCCTCCTAAATTCTTTGAACGGAGTCCTCGACACTAACATAAATCCTAAGAAGTTTTAGTTAGACAACCCAAGATCCCTGAGTTGGTTATCAGTGATAATTTCATTACCAAAGGTTTCACCAGGGTAGATAACCTTGGTGTCATTACCCCACTTGGCTAAACTCTTGATACGGCTATCAGTAGAATCCAAGTGTGCCGCCTCAACCAGCAATCCGTAGAATTCAGTTTTCAGTGAGTTGAATTGAGTGACGATCTGCTCGCCCGGATTCACCCGAATGTGACCGCCTACTGCTCCACTAAGGAAGGGAAGTCTTCTACCGAGTTTCTCGTAAACTCCAGCGGCGTCAATTCGCACAGCTATCTGACCTCTCTTGAGATGATAGCCAAAAATCTCATTATTCCCGAGATAGGCCGCGACGATCTTTTGAACGAATCTAGCTTCTTCTAAAACTCCATCGAGTTTAGCACTTGAAGCATCCGACTTTTTTGCATTAGCTACGGCGGTTGCCGCAGTTTGCAACTGCATCATCGCTTTCACAAAGGCAGTCTCATCTTCTGGTGCCTTGAACGAAATTGCGCCACTGCTGTAGAGCTGCTGCAATGAAGATTGTACAGCACTCAACGCTGCATCGGCTTTATCCAAGTCAGACTGCTGTTCAGCAAAGGCTTGTGATGCAATCAAAAACAATAAAGAAATAGAAATCATTTTTTTCGTAAACACTTTCGACATAACAAGTTACCTCCTAATGTTATTGCGTCTTCTGTAATGTCCATTAGTACAAGAAAACAGATTATTTTACTTTCACACGGCTGCTTATACCATCTTTGACTATATGCGTCAACGGTTAAGATCGTACCGTTTTGCGATTAAAAGGGCGTGTAGCCATGTCCAATACTTCAAGAGCCTTCATGGCCTTTGGTCCCGCTACCGGCCGCGAAGATCAGAGGAGACAGTTCTCTACCAGGCCGTAGCCAACAACATCAGAACCTTCGCATACTTTTCTGCCACAATTTTCAGGTGCGCTTTCGCATACTCAATATAAGTATTGACTTCAATTTCTGATTATAACATATAGTGTCAATTGTTTTTCAATGTATTTAAATAAAGACCGTGGAGAATTATTATGAAGAAAACTCTTATATTGTTTGCGTTTTTATTTAGTCCTTCAATATTTGCTGGGACAGCTACCTTGTGTGAGCAAAAAATACGAAGCATCATTGAGGATTACAGGGCTAATGACTTAATCATTAAGTCTTATGTTGTAAAAAATTGCTCAAGTACAACTGATGACATGGGGCCTGTTTTTGATGAAAACACAAATACAAATGCTCCAAAAATCACCGAATCTAACGCTTGTGCAATCATCCTCGATATTGAAGGAAGAACTTTACAGGATCTAGTCGTTTTTGATGACATTAATGATTTTTCACTTCAAAGGCATTTTGATAATGCTGACAACGAGTCATATGAGCCTTCAAGATATGGAATCCCAACAACAGGAACAATCATGTTTATTAAATCAGAAGGTCGTGGAAGAGATGATTTAGGATTTTTAAAACATATTAAATTTATAACACGTGCAAATTACGACTTAAACAATGATGTAATGAGAATTTTAAAATGGAAACTTGGCTGGTTCTTTAACAAATATTCTCATGACTACACTGTAAAGTGTAAAACAATGGAGTGATGATTTTTTTGATATACTATCGCCGACGCATCTAAAAGGATAAGGGGACCACTTCGCGCCCCTTATATCCCACCGGGCCAGGGCCTTACGGCATGGCGGTAATAGGCGTATTGACTGACACATGCGCCTTGCGCCGAATTGAACTCCGCGTGGAGTGGCCACAAGGCTATGTGAGACTATGTGAGTGTGGTTTTGCATAGGGTTTCCACATAAGGCTCCGCTTATGCGCAGCTTGCGGCCCTGTAGGATTGGCGAGACAGGCTTTATTAATACGCCTTATATATGTGGATTTTTTTAAAGAGGAGCGCTTGATTGAAATAGATTTTCTTTAAGTCAGCATTAATCCAAAAATCAGACCTCACACCACTGAAATAATACATAGGCGAAATAGATTTATCTTGACGGCTTTTAAGAAAAATCAACTCTTGAGATCCTAAATTTATTCCGCCTATCCTTTAAGATGCATTGCAATTGGTTAAACAATCTTGCATCAGGCCCATCAGTTACAAAAGTCCAGGAGCAGACGTTTCAGCAGGATGCAAACGGCGTTTTTATACCTAGCAATAGTAAACTTGATTTTGCGCCAACGGATACATGTGTAAAAGCAGGTGCTTTTACGATTAGCAACGCAGCGCCAACATTCTTCAATGGAAACCGCACAGTAAGTACACATGAACGGCGTTGTTGCGTAATTAGGCCTGACGAAACGTGGGTTTGGGTGGAAGCTGATGT
>CAYHPW010000091.1:0-5377 GCA_964358645.1 uncultured Bacteriovoracaceae bacterium
AATTGTGATTTTGAGATTTGCATTTTGAATTTTGAATTTTTCTTATGTGTCCAGACTTATGCAACTAACTATAATGTGTTCGCCGCGCTAAACGCGCTGAGTTAATCGCGACAATAATCGCCTCCTTTTCTTGTTGCTCGTAAAACCACCAAGTTGTGCTCCAAACACGATGTATGCGCCAACCAAGCTTTTCTAATATACGTTGTCTAGCGCGGTCTCGTGTGCGGGCGACAAGTGAACTGTGATAAATACGTCCGTCGCATTCAATACCCAACAAGTTCTGTCCTTGCTCTTTGACCACGATATCAATCCGAAAATTCCCACTGCCATATTGGCACTCAATCTCATAACCTTCATTTTCCAGGAACTCTACGACTTGCTCTTCAAAGGGTGAGTCGCAAAAGACTATATTGGAAATACCGTCCCGACGCCGCTGGAAGCGTCTATGGGTAATACCAAAATCTCGTATCTGTCCTTCCATGTTCATAAGTAATTTCTTCAAACACTTGAATCCCTCGCTCTGAGCACTGGCTGTTTCCAAATCCGCTACTTTCAGCGACGAAACGACGGTGAGTCCACTGCGCGAACGAGTAATCGCTACATTCAGTCGCCGTTCCCCGCCGCTTTTCACAATCGGACCAAGCACCGACGCATTGAATTTACCTGCTGAATTTTTCCCATAAGTGAGACTCAGAATGATACGATCCATCTCATCGCCCTGAACTGTCTCAAGATTTCTGAGGAAAAACTTTGATTCATCAACGCAAAAAGCACGCACTTCATCTGGCTGAAAAAATTGTAGTTGTTGGTCTATAAGTTCCATCTGCGAAATATTCATAGTCACAACGTCAAGGGACTTTTCAGGATATTCTCGGACATGAAGCTCTATGAGTTTGACAACTTCACCAGCTTCAATCGGATTATTTCTTTGGCCTGCTGTTTCGGAATAAATGGCATTAGGCACATAGTGCAATTTCCGCCCGATTCCGCTCACATGGGCCGGCGGATATATTTCAAGCCTACCCTTATAGAATTCATCGTTGGAAAAACGGATAAGGTCTGGTGTTTCACTGCGGTAGTGCGACATTAACATCACCTGTGTTTTATCCTCCTCAAAAACGCTTTCACCAAATTCATTGAGCAGACTCTCACTGATGCCAAAGTCCTGTGAATCAGCCCAGTCTATATTCATAAAGCTTGTGAAGAAGTCCGTTGGCGGAAGCTGGTGCTTATCGCCGACGATAATAACCTGATGTCCAAATGACATAGAAAGAAGCCCATCAAGCACCTGAATTTGGGAAGCTTCATCAAAGATAACCAGATCAAAAGGAAAGCTATGTTCTTTACTGTGTTTCGTGAAAATCTGGGAGGAAATCAGGTTAGCTAACGAGGTAGGACTCATCATCCAACAAAGTTTGGCTTTAAGAAGGTAGTCAAGATGTGCATTAACCAGTTCACGAATAGTACCTCGAGGTTTTTGCAGTCCAGACAAGCGGCGTAGTTCAGACTCGCTATGAGCTGCAGATGAAGCCGCATTTTGCATAGTTTTCTCCAGCCGTGATTTTAGATGGTCAAGCACCCAAGCAGTAAGATTTTCGTCATACTCAGCAAAGGCTTTCAGGGTCTGCTTAAACTTAGGTCCCGAAGGCTTGGCAATTGGGTTGCACAAGTAAAGCAAATTGAAGCAGAACAAAAGTTTGGCTTTGTCTGACTGCACACTACCTTCCAGAACATTCTCCCACAATCCTTTGATTTCTGGAAAGGCTGGAATTTTGCCTTGCCACCTTTGTTTTTCCAACCAGAGCTGGTGGCGAGGCAACTCATTAGTAATCTCATCAACAAGGGAGCGAATAGAGTCATAGTCGCTCACCCCTTCTGATGCTTTCTTGAAGAAGCTATCTAACTTTGCGTAAGCATCTTTTATAAACCCTTGATGGTGAAATAGGTGGTCACGAAGTTTCAGCCAAAAGCCACTGTCAACATCCAGTTTTTGGTAGCCACAAAGTTGTTCAAACAGGTCTCGCCAACAAAGGGTTTCATTTAGCCATTTCCAATCAAGAGGGGCTATCTGGTCTGTCTGCAGTCTAATGTACCTTGGCAACGAAATTAAATGTCGCTGGCAATGGGCAAACTCCTCCTGGGCCGAAAAAGAATCCAGAACACCTTGATTCCTGTCGCCTCCTTGTGTTTCATAGGTTTGGAGAAAATCATGAATACGTTGTTTGGCTTGTTGGTAAAACCTAAGGCTATCTTCCACATTATCGGTTTGCTTATCCTCAATATAGTCAAATTCCGAAAGTAAGGCTTCTATCTGTGAAAGAAATTTGGGATTGGCGGACTCCCAAAAGGTCTGCCAATGGATGTTGTTCACCTCAAACATATCATTTCTATCGCGCCATTGCTCAACCAAAGCGGCTGCCTCTTGTAGCTGTTTGAGGTCATCGTTTTTTAGGAATGACTCGGACTCCTCCGCTTGAGCAAGGTAATTCTCGGTCAGTTGCTTAAGTAGTGGATGCTCTTCAGCGGCTAAACGCAAATCCTGAACTGTTTGCCGAGAGTTTACCGCGTGTAAAGTAATTTCACGCCACTGTTTGAAACCGCGAACTGGTATTTCTGAATACGCTTGTTGGAGTGCAAACTTACACTTGCGGTCATTGACGAAATTTAAGCAATAGCTGACCATGTTGAAGCCGTGCTCAGCCATTGCTTCAACATGGTTCCAATGCGTTTCAGCTACTCTTTCCAATACAATAAGGCTCACAGGAACAGGCGCGTTTTTGATCTGGTTACTGCAAGCCTTCAACTTGGTCATCCAACCGTTGACTGTCAACCCCGGCTTGGTCTGACTATTCCACCAAATGCGGGGGATAATGACGCTACTAAACCTTCCTAAGGCTATCACGGCCTGAAGCTGGGCCCGCCTAACTTTGCGCAAAGGTGAATAGACTAACCCCAACTGACCGCAGAGCTTCCAATAATGGATCTGGCTATTCTCAATCTCAATGATCTGTCTATTATAAAAGACCTCTTTCTGCGACAGGTCATTCCAAGTTGTGGCCGATTCATCAAGAAGAAGAGCCTCTGCTTTCTGTTTGGCCTCTACTGGGTAAACCTCTGTCAGAGAGACTGGATGCCGTGCCGCCTTAAGTTTTTCTTCCTTCTCCCATTCCTTCTGTAATCGTTCCAGTTCGGATAAGTTGACTTCTTTATTGCCAACAATCTGGGGATGGCAAACAGGTTTGGCTAACACAACCTCAATTAGCCTAAGAGCGTCAGCTATGGCAGAGTCCGAATTTAATGGGTTTTCAAGCCCAATGGTTGCCGCCCATTCCCGCAACTCATCTAAAGACTCTACCTGGTTAATGATATTCTCTGTCAGCTCTTGAATCTCCCTCTCCGCATTGGGATTATTCTCAAAGGTCTCAACCTGCACCCTATTCCAAATACTCTTGTTGTCAGTCAGCACATTAACCAGCTCTGGCCACTCAGCTATAGAAGAAAGGAGTTTTATAAAACGCTCCTTTGAGATAGATTGCCAATTTGGAATTTGGATTGTCGGGACATCTTTTAACTCTTTTTTCAACCGAATTAAACCATCAAGTGCCTCCCTTCGTTTGATCTGCAAAGAGGGATGGGCAATCTCTCGTGCGAATCGTACCCTTTCGTTCAAGGTCTCGCGTGTCTTTTTAAGTTGATCAAATGGATAGTTTGCAGGGGAGGAAGTGCGCCTCCCTACTACATTTACCCCAGGCATCTCAAAACGACTTTGAAACTTATCAGTCGCTTGTCTCAAGAACTCCTGCTTGTCTAAATCCTCATCGTGAAGGTTCAACAGGGTCGGCTTGAGACCACAATTGGTAAGACGTTCTTCAACCTGCACAATGGCAGCTTTCTTGTCACAAACCAACAACGCATTTCGCCCATGATAGAGAGCATTACTAATAATATTGGCAATAGTTTGGGACTTCCCAGTTCCAGGCGGCCCTTCTACTTGTAAGCAGAATCCTTTGTCCGACAACTGTATTACACGAAGCTGGCTGTCATCACAAGGCAATATAAGACCAAGCTCCTCTAATCCATCATCGGTAGTTTCGCCGAGATCAACAGCCTCAATTTTAATCTCTTCCAGTTTGGCTCGGATGACAGGATTCTTAGCCAGAGCCTGACGAAGCAATGGTTCTGTCAGCCGCTCCTGAACCCTCATTTGCTGACTGCTGAAAAGCCCAATGTAGCTGTCAAGCTTAACAGAGGCTCTATTTCCAAGTTGTGCTTTGACCCAGTTTGTAGCCTGGCTGTAATTGGTGGCCATGCTCCCCGGGATTTTGTTGATTCCAAATTCCTTCAGATGTGCCTCTAAGACTGGATTAAAACGCCATGGTTCATCATCCTCTATCTTAACTTTAATTAGGTCGCCTGCAGTTTGAAGCGAGGCACGTTTAAGACAAACAGGAAACAATGCCACTCTATTCGGCTGTCCGACCCCTCCAGCGATTGTCATTTCCACTGCCCCATAGCAAATGAAGGCACAATGCTCACCGCGTTCTCTAATACGCGTCTGGTAATTCCTGTAAAGGTTTCTGGCGATTGGTTCAGCCATTGTGCCGATAGTCAATAGACCACCATTCGCAATAGAACTGAACTCTTCTGATGGCAGAACCCGAAACCTTTTGATCGGCATCTTCACCAACGGATTATTCAACCCCTGAACAGTAGACTGCTCTAACCACTTTTTTAAATACTGGGCAAATGTTTCTGACATAATTTAACTCATCAACTATTCTTTATTAGAATACCATGAACTTAACGCACCTTCGATGCGGACTTTTGTAAGTCCTTTAATTTCAGCAACTTACAGAGCAAATTCCTATACCATAAATTTATTCTGGCACAAGATTCTGCACATCCTTCATCGGATAGTGTTTTTGGTTTAAGGATAACTTATCAAATGATTAAAGCAAATCCAATAATTCTCTGCATACTGTATCTACCTTTTCTTTCGTAAGATAGGGATGGAGCGGAAGGCACAAGATCTCTCTGCTCAACATCTCTGTTACAGGAAGAACTACATTATCTTTATAAATAGGCTGTTTATGGAGCGGAGGATAGAAGTATCTTCTTGTTTCCACTCCTTTTTCCAATAAACCTGACCAGACCCTATCCCTGTCCTGTATTCTCACACCAATGTAATTGTAGTTAGAGATGGCACTCCTTGTCTCTTCCTGGAAGACTAAACTTGAAAGGTTATTTTTATACTGTTGGACAAGCTCCCTTATCTTTACCAGCCTATCGTCCAAGGTATCAAGCGACCTTATCCCTATGACGGCATTTATCTCTGTCATCCTTGCATTTAGACCAAGATAGGGAAAGTTTTCGCCAT
>CAYHPW010000092.1:0-5197 GCA_964358645.1 uncultured Bacteriovoracaceae bacterium
ATCGATAATAAAATGATGAATCGGGTCTTGCGCTACCAACTGCGAGATGCCGCTCACTTTGTTTCCTCGGCTTATATGCGCTCCTGCCGAATTGCACGGGAACCAAAAATCACTCTTCCATGTGGATTTATCAATCAAATCCCACCAGGAGTAACTCTCGATTTCGATAGCGCACATCAATAAACCGTCATCAATGTATGTAGCATGAACCTCAAGTTCTGTGGCAATTGGCATATCACATACAGGGTTCTTGTCCCAGTCTTGAGCGAAGACTATGTCTGAGGTCATTAAAATCGCAGCGATGCTGATAAAGCTCATTGGTGTTTTCATGGCAACACCTCCTTTTTTAAGAAGAGGGATAAGACTTTTATTGACATAAATACCTCATTGAAGGGTAATCCCCGGGTTTGACCCTGGTGACTTAGAAAAGCTCAACCTTATTGATTGGCTGCCGGAGGATAAGATTAAACTACGAACAGTCAGAAATGTTAGATGGCGAAAAGGCGGCCCACTCAAACAAAAGCTTCTCCCATTAGCAAGGGATGAGTTTTTGAAGGGCGCTTTTGAGGGTTCAAGTAGCGAAAATCTATTCCTGCTTATTGATCTATCAGACAAGAATCAAAAGAAACTTAAGATCCGTATTCAGGAACTTATTGAGGAATTGTCACAAGACTCAAGTATCGATTTACTGGTAAAGTCGAAGAGAGAAACCATGGGCTTATTTCTAGCCTACCGCCCTTGGAATTTTTCTCTGTTGAAAACGCCTAAATACTGACCGATTACGCGGTCATTAGCAAAAAGGATTGTATAATGCTGGCCTACAAAAACACCCGTAAACAATATTCAGCACTTTAGCCAGCCGCTGCGCGGTTTCCTTCGGGACCACAAAAAGGCGTGGACGCCGACTCCCAATAACCACTTCAATGCTCCCGTCAGTAGGGAGCTTTTTCGTGTGTACCGACATAAGTCACTTTCCAAGTCCGCACCAAGCCACCCGGGAGGGATTCTGATCGCTTTTGTGAAAAAGACATAATAAGCTGATCGCTATAGTTTAAAGAATAGATTTACAGCTTTAATTGTAAGGATAAAAAAACGAACCCTGTTTACTCGCCCTCGCCCTCGGCTTCGGATATAAAATGAAATGGATCACAAGAGAAAAAGCGAAAGTGGATCGCATTGCCTGTCCCTGGTTAATACGCCGGTTTGTGGATAAGGAGGCGGTATTTGAATATTTACCAAGCCAGACAAATTGGAATGAACTGCAACAGAAGCTAGGTTCGTCCGGCTATGTGTATGATGTTCCGGATTGTTTGCTCGGACATCATGGCGAAGAATGTTCATTTGATGCGATCATCAGGCATTTTAAACTCACGGACCCGGCCTTGCTGCTAATGGCAAAGATTGTGCGGTCAGCGGACACATCAAATAAAAGCCACGCACAGGAGGGGTTTGGGCTTGAGGCTATTGCAGATGGCTTTAGAAGGATCTCAAAAGATGATTTTGAGAATCAACGTCTTCAGTTTCCTGTTTATGAAGCTTTGTATGCCTACTGTCAGGCAAAAATCGAAGCTGTGAATACGCAACGATGAAAGTTGTTTCGCGCAAGCCGACTGCCCGAAGGCATTCCAGAGCGGGTATGCGGCCAACACATTAAGAAAGCCACTGTGTAAGAAGGGAAGAGAGCCCATATGAGCTCTTTCATGGGTGTAAAAAATGTCTTGATATAATATATTGCTATGCTATGTATATAGCTAACCATGATATTAGATATAGACAACTGGAAAGCACAGATCAGAAAAGGATACTTGGATCTCTGTATTTTACTGCTGATTCAAGCGAAAGAACGCCTTTATGGTTTTGATATCCTCGATCACTTAAAAGACTTAGATCTTCCCGTAAAAGAGGGTACTCTTTACCCTCTGCTGAATCGCATGACAAACGACGGTTTGCTGACTTCCGTCTGGGAAACAGATAAATCCACACATCCAAGAAAATTTTATTCGTTAACGAAAGTTGGAAAGAAAACCTTGCAAGATATGCAAGCAGAGTTCGGTAAGCTGGCTGAAGTTTATAAAAAATTAAACCGGTTGGAGGAAAAATGAGCGTTCCCAAAATTTTAGAAGAGTACCTGTCGAAACTCGAAAAGACTCTTGGTCCCATATCAGTCAGTGAAAAAGCAGAAATCATCACTGAAATAAAAAGCCATGTCATGGAAGCGATGGATCGTGAAGGAGCCAAAGATGCTGGCTCGATCTTGGCATCATTGGGAGAGCCTGAACAGGTTGCGAATCGATATCTTCTCGAAAGAGGATTAAAGCCGCAAAAACCCCCGAAGCATCCGATCTTAAAATGGGTGACAGTCGGATTCCTGGGGACAGTTGGTCTAGTGATGGTATTTGTTTTGATCCTTTTATGGAAGTTCACACCCATCATCATCAGGGTAGATGAGCAGAACGATAGAGTCATTATTCTCGGTGGTCTAATCGATGTAAACGGAAGTGCGGACTCCGTGAAGGTGGGGTCGATTCATGTTAGCGACAGGAATAATGGATTTGTTGGTTCTATGCCTTTCGATCCTGCGCAAATTAAAAGCCTCGAGATTACATTCATAAATGCAAAGATCGAATTGGCAAATTCAAATGAAAAGAAATTTGAATGGGACTGCTCTGGAAGCAAGCCCGATAATTTCATTACGCAGGGAAAGGACAGGGTTAAGTTTTCTCTATCTGAAGGCCATCAATCAAAATGTGCGTTTAAAATACCTGCTGGTTCGAGCGTTTCTGTTGGCGGTGTGAACGGAAAAGTGTACATCGATAAGCCGCACTTTGCCCTAAGTATTCGGATGGATAACGGCAAGGTGGATTTCTCCCCCGATCCGGTTAACAAATACAAGTTTGTCAACTCCGTCGTCCACGGCAAGATGGATAGTTTTGACTCGAGTGATGTAAAAGATGCGATCAACATATCTATTGCCATAAAAAACGGGAAAATTTTAAAAAACTAAAACTCAAGAAAGGAAAGTACCATGAATATATCAAAGCAAGTCGTTATTTTTGCAGCGTTCTTATTATCACAATTGGCTTTGGCAGCACCAGAGGTCCAGACGTTCGAATCCACTAAAATAAAATCTATCGATATTAGCAATGATTCAGGCGATGTTACAGTTGGCGTCTCTTCAGGGTTGGCAACAGTGACTTACGATAAAGTCAAATTTGATGAAAAATGTGAGTTTGTAGTTGATCTCATCGGCTCTGTGCTGGCCATCAAAACAAAGGATAGCTCGATGTTTGGAGGCGGGAGATGTCAGGTGAATGTAACTGTTGCTGGTCCAAAGAATGTTTCCATGAAGTTTAAGAACGGAAGCGGTGACATCAAGGTGAACGATACTGTCGGTGCGATTGAATATAAAGTCGGGAGCGGTGACGTAAATATTAATGCCGAAGTTAATGAACTGCATGGAAAAGCCGGTAGCGGCGATTTGATTGCGACTGGCTTGGTTGGGAATGCCGAAGTGACTTCCGGCAGCGGAGCAGTTAAACTCACCTACAGCAAATGCCAAAACAAGACCGCTGTTATGCTTCGGTCCGGAAGCGGTGATGCAAATCTTTACCTGCCATCCGATTGTACTGTTGGCACTTCCTTTAGGACGGGTAGTGGTGAATTGAAGAATGATTTTGGAATTTCTGAAAAGCCCAATATGACTGTTTCGATGAGGGCCGGAATCGGCAGTCTTTCAATTAAACGGAAGTAGTATTGACCTATCTAAGGTAGCTTGAGCTTTTGTAGTAAAAAAATAGGCCAAGATCAGTGCAACACAGTTTCACGTTTGGATGATGGGAACAATCGTGATACACATTTTCGACAACGATCTCACCCCCAGCTTTCCGCACCTGTGCTTAATCGAAGAATCGGCCACGTAGTTGCTTACGAGCACAGCCTGTTCAGAAATGCCAAGCATTTCTATAAAATCTAAACCCGTCTGCTCCTCACCGCAGAATCGGTAATCACACAGGTAAAGATTCTTGCCGTCATCTGCTAACAAAGTTTGGAGGTACCAGTCCTTGGCCTTGCTTAAGCTGTCAAAGCACACTAATGCGATTGCTGGGTTCTTAGCCACTAATGGATCAAATCGTCGTTTCCATAAACCGTATACGGAATTGTCGTCATCAATAACTATGATGTTTCCTTTTTGCGGTATTGTAAGTGCTTTGATAAACCAGTCCGGTACTTCAGCGCAGTTAAGAAGAATATTAACAGTTGCTCCCTTGTTTTCAGAAGAATCAATAGTAAGTTCGCCACCACACTTCCTGATGCTGTTGCAGGCGTGGTAGAGGCCAAGACCAGCGCCAGCAGGCTTGCCATAGCTTATGCCTCTTTGGCCCAGTTTCGGGAGGATTTCCGCCGGTATCCCCATGCTGTTATCAATGACACTGAAAAGTATTTTTTTATCTTTCTTTTTTAGAATGACCTCAACCTTGCAGTCATCATTCGTAGCTTCAACTGAGTTATCAATGAGATTAGACAATACCCGGCCTAGTTCGATTTGCTGGATATCGGAAAACAAACCATATCCTTCGGAACAATTTGTAGAAATGGTTATGCCTGGAATTTTGCTTAGGCTAAGCTCGTGCAGCAAGCCTGTTCCTGGCGAATGATGGAAGGTCATTGTTAACACTTTTCCCGCAGTGTCTACTGAAACATTATTGAGTTTCTTGAGGTGCATTAGATGACGGGATGCTCTCACTTTTAAGTGTTGGAAGTGTGCTACAATCTGATCAGCTTGAATATGGCTTCCGTCGCTCCATCGCGCAGGCAAAATCTCCACTCATGCTCACTCACAATATCCCACGATTCAGCAAGGACGGGATAGTAACCACCTGGTCGTGACATATCATCGGTGACAAGTCCTGAGGCTAAATTCTCAAGCAGATAATAGTCCCAAACTCCATTGGTATTTGCCGGATCTATAAGTGTGCCGTCCTTGCGCAGGTTATTGACCGGAAATACGGATTTAAGGATTTTTGACTTATCTTGGGTGCACATACATGAGGGGTTCGGAAAAATAAATAGAAGGACTATAAGCATCGATATAAAATTGAGTTTTGTTGCTTTCATTTATTAGCCATTTTTTGGAGAGCATATTAGGGCGTGTTTTGAATTTGGCTAGCCGCGCACTTCACGGTTGATATTTATTTAT
>CAYHPW010000093.1:0-5106 GCA_964358645.1 uncultured Bacteriovoracaceae bacterium
GCCCCATCCAACCGATTTTTCACAAAGCCACCGACCCGTGCAGCGACACAAGTAATGTCTAATCCGGCACCACCAATACCAACGGGACTTATGCAGGTGTGCGAAAAACGCCTTCTTGTAAACTGATAAGCTCCCGTCGTTGTCTTAGTAACTTCCGATTGATTTCCGAGTAAGTAAGAAATTTCAAAATCCGCGCGAAAATGCTGATTACGGGACTTCTTTTTTTCAAGCTGCCCGGCTTCATTGGCGAACCACTCGGATAAACCGTATCTAACGGCCTTAACGAGCAAACCTCTTACAAGGCGTTTACGGAAGCAGAGGCTCTTTCATGGGTTATCGGGATTACTATCAGGTAGTGCTTGGTGACCGTGAGATATTGCGAGACTTCATCGCCAAAGGTGCAATTCCCTCCGATGCCATGGAGATTCATTCCGATGGCGAATTCGTGACCGGTCTTGCTCCCGATCATGGCTCAACAACAGAATTCTACAGTACCTTTGCTGGCGGCAGAACTCTCACTGTAAAGCTTTACGGAGGCGTTGTGGTTCTAGCAGTATACTCTCCGAGCCGAGAAAACAGCCAATTACTGGCTAACTTCGTCTTTCGTGACTGCAGATAAATGCCAAGCAAGGAAGCTCTTGGGTTTCGGTGGTTGGCCGTATCCGAGGGCGACTTAGTGGACTACAACAAAATCAGAGAGCAAGAATGACTTTAAGTCGTTCAACTGACTTCGTGTGATGAGCAGGACTCATTTTCTTGATGTTAGCAAGCTTCCATTGAATTGCTGGAAATTTTTCGATCCCGTCAATTCCCAACAGATCCCACTTAGGCAACCCAGATTTAATCGACACGAGATATTCCCGTTCAGGTCCAGTGAGGGAGTGATGGATAGAGGTGACCAATCTTTCGCGGGTTTCTATCAAGGATTCGAGGGAAACGGGCTCAAACGTCATTCCTTCGAACTGAGTTTTATAAATCTCAGCAATGTCTTTTCGGGCAGGCTGAAGTAGCTGGCTCATAGTTTCGTCATGTCCTGACAGATACAGCACAAAACCTTTTCGAATCTCGTCTGTGAGCCCTTCATTTTCAAAAAAAACTTTTACATCATACAAATCTCGTGGATGTTGGCGATCAAGGGCTGCACAAATTTTTCCGCCATAGAGATCTGGGGCAGAGACCACTGCCATAGAAGCCGATGCACCGAAATTCTTTGCAACCTGAGGAGAGACTCTACGTTTTTCAGTTGGGAAAAATGTGCCACGTAGAGTGAGATTTGGCTCAATGATGACTTGTGATTCTGCATTGCTAATGTAGAGCTTGGTTACGGTTTTCGTTCCTTTGATAAGCCCTTCTTGAATGGTTACTCGTGGGTTTATTTTTTGAAACCGCAGAGCAATTCGCTTTAAGGCTTCGCTGATGTTTTTTAAGGAGGTGGCTCGATCTTCAATGGGAAGATATGTAAGATCAATATCAACAGAGAGCCTTGGCATATCGCGTATGAAAAAGTTGATTGCTGTTCCACCTTTAAGGGCAAAGCACTCTTCGGCAGCAACTGAAGGGAGAACTTCAAGCATAAGGCCTGCTTGCTTGAAATAGGGATGCTCTTTGAGTGATTTATTCATAGTCCTTCCTCCGTTTCAACTTTAGGGAGATTTGGAACAGAAATACCGTATTTTGAATCAAAGACGCCACCCTCAGCGATAACCCGCTTACCTTTTCCTAGTGCAACCTTCAAAAGATTGAGTTCACTAAACCACTCTTGGTTTGTTTTTTCTGCCAAATGGAGGAAGAGCCTCTTCACCTTGACAGATCCACAGTTTTCCAAGAGTTGTTGTACGAGATCAGGGCGTAGAGTCCGCAAACTTTCAAAAAGAAGACTGGCTTCATCATAACCTTGAGACTGCGGAACTAGGTGCAACAGTTCAAATACTGCACGCTCACGCGAGGAGACTTGTATCGAGTAATTGCCGATGTCTTTTTGTGTGAGTCCTAGTTCTTGTGTTCTAGAAAAAAGTTGAGTTGCAGAAAAGTGGATGGCGGTTCCCCAATCATGCGCCTTAAACCATGAAGGAAGTTTCGATCGGTGGGCACCCAATAGAAAAACCGCTTTGGCTGGACCGGAAGAAACGAAATGAGTAATCCCATGGAGCTCGAGTGCAGTTTTTGCTGCCGCATGGATAGGAAGCTTTAAGTGATTTTGAATCGCATAGAGAGCTCCCTGCCAGTCAACCTGGTCTCCATCTCTGATATAGGCACCATGACCTACTCGCTTAATCCAAGCGCTGTGTTCATAGCCCTGAGCGAGTTGATGATAGATGCCCTGAGCCTCGAGCCAAGACGAAGCGGCCACCGTGCCCTGAGGCCAAACCTTAAGGACCTGGTTTATTTTAGTGCCTATTTCCCCACTCATAGTTGCTATTTTAACGTAAAAGCAAACCGTTTTCAAGTCATGGTTTATTTATACTCCTAATAAGCTATTAAATAATGCTTATTAGGAGTATAAATAAACAATAAACTCTTGTGCTATCAATAACCTACAAGGATCGGAGCAAACCGGCTCCGTGTACTTCCAAAAGGAGCACACGGAGCCGTCGAGTAGCAAATCACTATTTATGCGTGTTTATCCGCAATGCTATATTGTCAGCTAACTCTCGATCCAGAGGCTCAACTTGAAAGGTGGCGTCCCGTGCTGCGAATATTCCTCAAAATACTTTCAGTTTGTTACGCGATTGGCTTCCTGTTCCACATAGGTGACCTTCTCAACTTGCGATTGGATTTTTCAACGATGAGTCCAGGCTGGAAAGCCTGGGTGATTTACCTCACCCTATTTGATGCCATTGCCGCGATTGGGCTTTGGAAATGCGCTCGCTGGGGGATTGCTACGTTTCTTCTGGTCGCTCTTTCGCAACTTGTAGCCTAATTGGGATTTACTTCATTCTTTGGCGACCAGACCTTCCTCATCTGGTTCCACATAGTTACAGTTGCCAGTTATCTAGCCCTCAAAGCTCTGTTTCCGCAGGCAAAACCATTACTTGCAGATGATACTACTATTTGACATCATCATTCGGTGACAGCGACCGATAAGCTCAAAGAAAAGTTACGTCGTGGTTCGCGGTCCTACGTGAGCTGGGCTACGCGCTGGCAAGACAGCGCGGTAGCCATGAACAATGGGTGAAGGGCGGAAAGACTTTTACTTTGGCCTGTCACGGAAAAGATGAGCCCCACTACATTTTGGACGCTCTACGGAAGTTAATGGAGGAATGATGGCAAAGGTACGTTCAAAAAAAGTCGAAGTTCTGGAGTATCAGGTCAACATCGCCTACGACCCGCGTGACGGTATCTACGTTGCTCGCGTGCCTGAACTTGAGAATTGCCACACTCATGGAGTCTCCGCAGAAGAAGCTCTGGCAAACGCCAAGGAAGCCATTGAACTCTGGATTGAAACCGCCAAAGAGAAGCGGATTCCGATTCCTGAACCGACGAGCAGGAAAAAGTTCTCTGGCAAATTCGTTGTTCGCACCCCCGAAGAACTTCATGCATCGCTAGCCCAAGAAGCCATGCGACGCGGAAAGAGCATGAATGAGCTGGCAGTTGAACTGCTTAGCGAAGGGGTTGAAGAAAGCGGGATGATGGCCGTCGAGCCAAGATATGACAAGCTGTCGAGGGAACCGTGACTATGCAACTCATCAAACCCCCTGCGCTCACGCCAGGAGCAACCATTGGAATCTTTACTCCGTCTTCGCCTGCCCATGTGAAATTCAGGGAGAAGTACCTGCATGGAATCGCCGTCCTGAAGAAGATGGGATTTCAGGTTATCGAAGGGTCTCTCACTGCTAGCCAAAAATCAGAGGGATACCGCTCTGGTTCCCCGCAGGAACGTGCCGATGAGTTCATGGAGCTGATTCGGAACCCGCAAGTAACCTGCATGATTTCCACGATTGGAGGAATGAACTCCAACAGTATGATTCCCTTTTTGGATTTCGATGAAATCCGACGGAATCCAAAAATCATTTGCGGCTACAGCGACGTTACGTCCCTTCACCTTTCAATCCTCGCTTACGCAGGATTGCGCACCTTCTATGGGCCAGCAGTTATGCCTTCGTTTGGTGAATGGCCTGACATACTGGAGGAAACGAAAGAGTCGTTCCTCGATGCTGTTCAAAAACATCGTTCAGGAACACGTCGGCTTACGCCGCCACCACGGTGGAGCTACCACCTTCGTGCTTATGCATCAGGAGCATGGAAGACGGAGCCTCGCAAATTCGAAGAGAACCCAGGCTGGAAAGCCCTCAATCCAGGTGAGTCCAGTGCACCTATTGTCGTCGCAAACCTCAATACTTTGATGTCGTCTGCTGGCACCACTTATTTTCCGAAGCTCGAAGGCAAGATTCTCCTCATTGAAGAAATGAGTGCGCCCCTTTCATTGGAAGAAAGAAGCCTTCGTCATTTGGAACGCCTGGGCGTCTTCGACGTTATTACGGGCCTGATTATCGGCAAGCCAGAAGTATACAACGGAGAAGATGCGCCTTTTGGGTACGATGACCTCATCATGGAAATTGTCGGGCGAAACCGAAAGTACCCCATCGTAAGCAACTTCGACTGCGGGCACACCAATCCAACCCTGACGATTGCAGAAATGACCCAAGTCTCACTTGCTGCAAAGACGGGGTATCAAACGTCGGTCACCATCAACGAACCAATGGTCGATGGTTGATGCATCTGAGCGAATGAACTCCGCCAACTGAGGCTTACGGAGCGATGTGATAGCGGTCACGCGGATACATCGTCGTCTGCCTCACGTTCGAATCTTGGGTAATGACCAATTTTCTTCGACGGCTCTCTCTAGCAAGGGAAGAATATTGGTCTCGTACTTCTCAAACTCATCAAGTTTGTCGATGGCTGAACACATGGCCCATTCAACACTATCGGCGCGTTGTCTAGTTGGCATCGTTTCCCATTCCTTTCTTCGGGGGAGCCTTTTCAACGACCTGCTCATTCCCCTCGTTACACCCCAAGCAAGATTGAGGATGGCTTGTTGATGATGCTGGGCAAGAGAATAGGAATTATAAAGCCCATACTGCAACGGATTTTGGGTTACGAAGCGCC
>CAYHPW010000094.1:0-4951 GCA_964358645.1 uncultured Bacteriovoracaceae bacterium
AAAGAAAATTCTTTTAAAAAACCCGCTAAACTGAGTTTTTCCGGGGCCTGCTAATCTAACCAGGAGCTTGAAATGGATCTTAAGCTAGAGGTTTTACGCATGGATGTGAAGCAATTTCGTAAAGAGAACCCCAGAGTTTTGACGAGGCTTTTAGCCTTGATCGAACTGACAAAATTTAGACAGAAGCACGGGGTTCTCTCGGAGCAGGATCGAGAGAGGATTTCAGCAAAATTTGAAGCTACGGGTCGAACCCTGTACCGATGGGAGGCGAGCTACGGGAAGGGTGGAGTCAGTGCCCTGGTTCCGGGAAAATCTCCCGGACGAAAGGCGAGCGGTATTCGTGGCCATACAGCCAGAAAAGTTCGAGAGTGGAGAAAGCTCTACAATTGGGGAGCTGAGGTGATCCAGGCTCACCTTGAGCATGATCATGGGATAAAAGTAACGCGATTCAAAATTGAGCGATATTTGCGAAGAAAAGGCCTATTTCGTGGTCGAAGAAAGAAGCTGAAGAACAAGCATTGTCAGGTCGTGAAAGTAGAGCACCCGGGAGCTCACACTCAGACCGACGTGAAACATCTCCCCCATCTCTTGGCTAATCGAACGAAATGCTATGTCTACAACTTCAAGGACCATGCTTCGAGATGGAGCTTCAAGAAGGCCTATGATTCTTACGGACCCGCGGAGACGAAAGATTTTTTTCAGTGTGTCCTGAGTGCCGCTCCATTCACGATTAGCCGCGCGCAAACGGACAATGGCGTCGAATTCACGAATAAATATATCTCTCACTGCGACGATCCGAAAATTCACGTCCTAGACGAATTGTGTGCGTCTCATGGCATTCGGCACGTTTTGATTCCGCCGGGTGAAAAAGAATTACAGGGATTGGTGGAGAGATCCCATAGGTAAGACGATGAAGAGCTATATCATCGGATTAGCCCTAGGAATCTCGAGGAATTTAACAAGATATTATTTAAACATTTCGAGTGGAATAATTCGAGACGACGAAGAAAGGCTTTGAAGTGGAAAACAAGTCTCGAGTTCTTGGCAGAGTACGAGGCAAAGATCAAAGCATGGCTCTATGAAAATCAACCGAGCCCATTTTCACAAAAAAATTCTCTTGAAAAAAAATTGGAGGAGTCTCACGATGGACACAGTCACGAGCAGCAAAAAATTGCCGCTTAATTCCCTGACAAAATTAATTCGCGGCTACATGACTAAGGATTACGCACGCCTCTTCAATCTCCTCCATCATCTCAGCGCTTGCTGTGAATTGATTCATATTTGCGCTTTAGCAACACTGATCTTAGGAATATCAGCTGCTTGCATTTCACCGCCACCGGTGAAGTTTGGTCATTCATGTAGGTCTTGATCAGCAGTCCTTGCTAAGATTTGCGCAAAATGTACTCCAACCATGGTGGGGGAATCAGCATAGGTTGATACCAAGTAATCAATAAAATCTTTATCTTCAACCTTCTTATTAAAACTTGCTTGGCGGATAACCAGCTTGCCGTCATTTCCACGTATCAATACCGCCTGATGGGATACCAGAATTCGTGTTGTAGGTTCTTTTCCTGTCTTTTTATCATTGGGTGGCCAGTCCTTACGAATAATGCTGACCACTGTGCCAGATGGAATACGCGTTAATACGTCTATAGAGGGCTGCATGAGCTTGATTCTGTATTTGCGCTCAACTCCCTCTATGGCACGTTTTCGCTCATCTTTGATAGCAGGGTGAGCTGCTCCGTTGGTCGCTTCCGCCAGATACTTGTCATATTTTTTTTGAACGGTATCCATATCTTTGGCGAGATCTGCCGCAAATGGGTTTTCATCCTGACTAGTTTTGTACTTCTCAAACAATGCCTCTAGCGGAACGTATGGAAGCACAGTCATCTTGTCTTCAACTGCTTTAGCGGATTCCCTCAACTTCTCAAACGCCAACAGTTTTCGCTTTTCCAACTGATCGTCTGTCTCTTCATGACGGCGAACCAGTTTAATGTCTTTTAAAGTTTTGGCTAGGAGCCATTCTTTTTTCCTGGTTTCAGTTTCGACTGTTGAAACGCTCGCTCCACCAACATCCTGAGTAATGTCTTTAAGAAACCCTGCAGCCACATTATTAGGGATCCAGTCGGCCTCTGCAAAATGGTTACGTGAAGCATAGCAAATCTTGCTACCTGGGGCATATCGAACTTGGTCTGAGAGCGTCTTAAAGCTTGCAAAAGAGCTAGCATTTGAGAGTGCAATCACGGATTCAACTAATGTCACGCAATCAAATCCTTGAAGATTGTACCGTGGATCCTCGTCAATGCCGTCTCCTCCTTCGACCTCAGTCCCCTCTCCAAGCGGGCCTGAGCCATCAAAAGGCCGACCTAAGAAGTGGCGGCTTACGGCATCAATAGCCTCTTCAAGATTAGAGGCAGAACTCTTTATACCTATTATCTTTTCGGCCTCATATTGAAGGGGATCCTTCGGACAACCCGCAAGATCCGTGTCTTGTGCAAAGGTTGGAAAAGATAACAATACCGCACCAATGCTTACCCAAATCTTCATGAGCAGCTCCTTATACAAGCTTATGGCAACAGGTATGGAAGTAACAGAATTAAGTTTGAATTTGGTATTCCGATAATACATCGTTGACCTTAATGTTTGGAGGATGATTATGTTTAGGAATGCCAGAAAAATGACGGTTTTCAGTTTAATAGCGATATTTGTATTTGTCGCGGCTACGTCCAATAATGCCAATCGAAAGCCCGCCGCTAACGAGGATTGCCCTTCTTGCGGTGTGACCAAGCAAGGTGGGGTTGGTGTAAAGATTGATCCGAATCTGGCCAAAGGTGATAGACTCACTGTTTTTGCGGATTGCCACACAAAGCTAAAGGATGAGGAAGCCCTGCGCCTCCTTGCTGAGTTAAACGACATCAATGGCTTGTTCTTTTCTGGAGAGCTCTCGGATAGGGAGCGTAATAAAAGGCTTGATAGCTTGATGAAGTCAATGAACCCGGAAAATGACCCGGTCAAAGCCGGCGTGATCAAGGCATATATCGCTTCGATGGCACAGCAGGCGGCGGATGATTCATTCCAGCGGCTGGCTTTGGCAAAAGTTCATGGCAAGCAGTGTTCTAATGTTTTAAGCGCTATCGGGGCGATTGCAAAAGTTGGTGTGCCACAAGCTGAGATCCCACAAAAGATTGAAGAACATGCCGAGCGAATCAAGTCTTATGCTGAGGCCCTAACCGGTCTGGGTGCTAAGTACGACCCTGACACTGGTTGGGATTTGCAGAATGTTGATATGGCTGAAGCAGCAAAGAAAGCTGCGAGCGATTCGATGCTTAATTCGGCCTTTGCGCTGATGTTCCGTGGTGATTTCTTAAAACAAGTAAATAATCCTGAGAGGGCTGAAACGATCATAGCTTCAGGCTACGCGTATCTTCCACCGACTAAAGAAAACGGCGGTAAAGTAAAAGTAATGCCATACACTCAGTACCATCAGAGGGTGCAAATCTGGTTAAAGAACTATGAACGTGATTTGAAGGACTACATCGAGGGCTCGGAGGCTGGTTCAAAATTCAGCAACCAAGTCCAGGGTTCATTTTATAAAAAAGATTTTGGCAAGGAGAAGAGGGCTTGGGAGCATCAGCGTGATGATGGCTGGAAGCGCTCGAACATGGACCTCAAAGTATTGAAAAACACGCTAGGCATTTCAAAGCAGCATCACACGGCTTTGAAGAGTGCTCTTCAAGAATCGCTTAAGCTTGAACGCAAGTATCTTGATATCGGAAGTGCAAAGATTAAAGCTGGAATAACAGCCACTGTGACAGCGCCATTATTGCCGCTCATGATGTGGGGTGCGCCGCTTCTTGTTGGTGGTGGTGCTGCAACAAGTGCGGCAGTTGGTACAATGGGTATAGTGCCGGTTGCCTTTGGTTTAGGGCTTGGGGTGGTTGATGCTTCAATAGAGTCAATTAAAAATGGAGGAAATTTCTTCTGCCATCTGGCTGAGCAAGTTGCTGAGAAAGGTGCTCCGAGTCTTTATACGGCTCCCATATTTGCCACAATCCCGGTTGGTGCGGGATTGGCCGGAGCGGGAGCATTGGCTCTAGGGGCTAGCACGTCCACTGCGGGGGCAATAGTCGGTGGTATCAACATCACAGCCGCAGTGGGTTTTACCGGGATGATGCTTTATTCAGGAGGGGCCGAAGCTCTTGAGTGTCGCGAAGGTTTCAGGCGTGCGGAAGAGGAATATAAAAACGGCCGTGGCGAACTCGCAGAATCAATCGTCGCCGAAAATATTAAAAAATGCGCCAGCGCTGGGATAAATTTGGCATTCGCGATACCTGCTGGTGT
The DNA here is from genome assembly GCA_964358645.1 of uncultured Bacteriovoracaceae bacterium. Classification (GTDB taxonomy): domain Bacteria; phylum Bdellovibrionota; class UBA1018; order UBA1018; family UBA1018; genus JBBTDV01. The sequence goes on from CAYHPW010000094.1 coordinate 4,342, forward strand.
AGGGATCGGGAAAAAAGGCATAGATGCCGCAAAGTCATGGAAGAAAGAAACGGCTGAGAAAAAAGGCCAAGCTCTCGTAGAAGAGGGTAAGGCGGCAAAGCCGGCTGAACCTGCTGAGGCAGGCAAAGCAGCTGAGGCTACTGTAAGTGATTTTACGCCTCCAGAACTCTCTGCTGATAGGGCAATAAACATAAAAGGTGAATTTAAGGAGGTATTTGAGATTCAGTCGGAAGGCGGTACAAAACCATTTCTTGCAGCTGACAGGAATAATCTTCAGGCCATAGAGGTGCTTGCCAAAGACGGCTACAAGCCTGCTGAGGTTGCGGAGATTTTCAAAGAATTTAAACCGGAGCTTGAATCAATGGCCCCTGCGGACCGGCCATATGCGGCTAAGGCAATAAGTGCCATGAAACAGCGTTATATAACGGAACCAAAGGTTGCTGTAACGGAGAGAATACGTAAAGCATTTCAGGAAGTGATGCAGTCCTGCGGAATTACCCCTGGCGCAGGAAAAGTTAAATAGCGCTCATTAAAAAAAGGTGACGGCCGGACTCGAACCGGCACAGCACAGTTTTGCAAACTGTTCCCTTAGCCATTTGGGTACGTCACC
>CAYHPW010000095.1:0-4851 GCA_964358645.1 uncultured Bacteriovoracaceae bacterium
TTTCACTGACTAATTTCCTCAAATCTTCCGGCCAGATCTCCTGCTCCTAAAACATAATATTCACGATCCTTTGATGTCTTGGCTTGATTAAAATACACGAGGTTCTCAAAATACATCGCTTCGCGCGCGGCAAGACCCAATGCCTCGACGAATCTGCGCAACGTATGTGGCGTGAGACTGCGTTTTCCTTCTATGACAAGCTTGAGATAACCACGTGAATTCTGCCCGAGGCCGGCCTTACGCGCGAAAGTACTCATCGAGTAATGTGTATTGGCGTCCTTCTTGGCTTCATAAAATGTTTTCAGATATGCCCTATAGTCCGTGAACTCAAACACGCTTACGCGTGCTGGTGCTATCCCATCTTGTACACCTGGCATGCCTGGTTGCTCCCCCTTGAGAGGGGGGACGGCAAAAGAGCCTAATCCTAAGCTCCTTTGCCGTGTGGGGGATGAGGTATTTGTAGTTTCAATACTCTGTGTCATTGCGTCGCTATTAATATACTGGTTACTAATGCTGTGCAATATGATTTTGACACTAAGCAGTAATTATGTTACTTATTGTCTACAAATTAGGAAGGTAGTTATAGTTCAAAGCAAAGGCATTGATTAGTAATATGTTGAAAATATTATATAAATTTTATATAAAATTTCTTATACTGCGATTAATTGCTATATATATTGGCATTCTTGGTTCGGCTTTTAGTCTACATATATATACATATGCCTCAGATATTTTGTTGCATGATATTACAATACACTTAAACAGTGCCACTAATAAGCTGTCTACAAAACATAAGCAAATAGCGAGTACAATCCCATCCATTATTAAGAACAAAATAGCACCTATACTGCCAGATGATTTGCGTAAAACAGTGACTAGCAGACAAATCACAGTAGAAATCACGGATCAGTGTCCAAACGATGGACACTTCTTTGACCCGGATGATTTATCTGGCCTGATTAAAATTTGTATCCAGCCAAAAATGCTTGATACGGCTGACCTGCTACGATTACTGATGCATGAATATTTTCATGTCATCCATTATATACTGCACCCGAATGAGGAACCATGGCTCAGGGAAGGACTGGCACAGTGGTTTGAGTTCAAAGCCATCGGGCGCTTTAACAGCACGAACGTGGGCGAGGCATTTCTAAAACCCACCACTCCGCTTAAAGGGAGTTACGAAAGATTTAAAATAAACAATGCACAATACGGCCACGATTTTCTCTATATATATTATTTATGGTCACAATGCGGAGGCGATCAGCTAATCTGGTCGATTATACAAGGTGAAGACGGCATATTCGGCGAACAAAACATCACTAACGCATTAAAAGCAGCGACAACAAAACAACAAACAAAACTGCAGAGCAAAGCCGCTTTAGACCAATGCAGTGATTTCGCCTCAAGCGCCAGGGCATTCGAGATCGCCAAGATACTGAACCATACGGTGCCAGACAGCGCGAACCCGAAAAAATTTTTCTTAACCTCGACTACCCTGCCAAAAGCCGAACCAAGAACAGAGATTTCAACAGAAGAGCTATCCAAGCTGCCACGTCTGGCGCCCGTGGTGCTTCAATTGGACAGTGTCATCCCAACAATCAGCCTGGAAAGCGGCACTAAAAATTCTTCTGGAATTATTTTCTGGGTTCATACCATATATCCTTATGAAGTCCTCGAAACCAAACCACCATCGCCGAATCCTTCGTGGATACAGATCTTCTTTAAAGAGTAAGCCATATCCCTGTTGACAACTGCACACACAAAATGCCCTCGACACTACATCTTCTATTGCTGTGCGTTACATTATGAATTATATCTCCTTCGTGTTTAAAAAACTTTGGAGGTAATAAAAATGAATAACAAACTTGTAAAAAAAACAGCAATCGCATGGATGTTCCTATGTTCATGCATTTTTAGTTTAAGCGGATATGCCGCAGATCAGATCAGCACAAACTTCACAAACCCATCACCATCAATGCACCAAGGCGACAGAATCGCCTCATGGTGCAACCAAGTTCTAGCCAGATTAAGGCAAGCTAGAAACGAAGCCATACAAGCCAGAAATCTCGGCTATATGAGCGACGCGGTCACAAGACTCGTTAATGGTCTTACTGATGCCAACAACATGGATCAGGCATTTAAAAATGGCCCGCTAACGTCACGCGCTTTATCAAGAGGCGTGTTCATGGCAAATACCGTCGCCACTGCTATACAGGGCGAACACAACGCCGACATGACCATGCTGCGCTTACTGTTTCGCTACTACTCTTTCATTGAACACGTGACTAGCGATCTGGATCTGCCTCTTTTCATTCCATATTACAGCTGTGGTTACTGCTCGGAGCGCGGTCCAGCGAATAATAATTTATTCGAGCAACGATTCTTGCGCTATGCCCGCGAGCAGGTGGAAATGGTCCTTGAGGCATTGGCACAGGAGATCCGCCAACCAGGCCTTCCTCCGGTGGTGCCTGCCGGTGCACCGGCAGCTTTTCTTACTGCTGTTTCACTGAGTTCAGCCTCTGCAGCAATGGATCTCAGAGAATCGGTGCAATCAGCAAGATTCGCCTGCGTGATACAAGGGCTTGAGACATTGAGCAACAGAATCAGCAACTCTGGATATTACAATGACGTGCAAGCAGTAAATGACGCTTTTTTTGAGGCGAGGCACTGGGTTTCACAACTTAACGTACAGGGTTGTGGATCTAGTGGCATAGTCTATCTGCCCGGGCCATTCCCAGGTCCAGACAGAGACCAAGGCCCAAACAAAAATGATGTGCCACAAACCGTATCGCTGATTGGCAGCACACTTACATTGCGTCATCAGGGTGATATTGAAGTGGTCAGATTGCCCTATGGCCCACGCTTCGTCCATCGACTCATTATGCAAGTCGAGGCAGTAGGCCGCGACGCTTCCATCATGATAATCGCGAACGGAGCTGAATTCATCATACCAATACCCGCTAAAGATCCGCCTGCTCTTTTGACAATAGATAAAGAAGCTAGTTCCATCGAAATTATCCACCTAAGCGGCGGCAAGGTGTACATACGCGATCTTAAAGCAACTATGAATTAACCGCGCGCTTATCCCGCAGGAGGCGGTGATAATTCAAGGCAAACCGGTGTGCTTCGTCACGGATATGGATGAGCAACCGGTATATAGCAGTGTGCGGATAGAGCGGGATATGATTTTTTCTGTTAGGAATAAAAATTCGCTCTATCGAACTCTTCACCTCAGTGGCCTTAAAATCCCGTTCAACACGCGCCTTGGCCAAAGCCGCAACCCCGATATGCTGGATCTCAAGCTCATCTAGAATCGCCACCGCCTGCGAAAGCTGGCCCTTTCCACCATCAACAACAATCAGATCAGGAAGGTTCTCAGACTGATCAGGCTTAAACCGCCTTAGCAGCACCTCGCGCATCATCAGATAATCATTCGCACCATCAACCGTCTTGATCTTATACCTGCGATAAAGATCCTTTGCTGGCGCTCCATCCAAAAAAACCACGCGCGACGCTACGGCATCACAACCCTGTATATTAGATATGTCGTAACACTCTATCCTGCATGGCAGACACGCCAGACCGAGTTTGCGCTGTACTTCATCAAGCGCATCAGCGCCGCTGTCCTTGCGCCTTGCCGCTGATTGTTCAATCGCGTACGAAGCATTCGCCTTGGCCACGCTCAAGAGCTGCATATCTACTTCATTCTCGGCCATCATGGGTGAAATTCCGCTCACCCGCTCGAACAAGTCGAGATCCTCGGGTAAAAAAGGAAGCAATAACTCCTGCGCGTGACCGCCGCTATCCATCTCCTGGACATCTTCCTTGCTACCCCTGCCGCTTTTAAGCAGATAGTACTGGGCTAAAAATTCAAACATGACCTCGGCGTCGGTCAACTCCTCATGGCTATTCTTGAGCTCGAAGTGCTGGACTGAAACAAGCTTTCCACACCTGATTTTCAGAATAGTCCCATGTGCGTCTGGGCCAAGCCGCGCCAGACCAGCAACATCGCGGTTACGCTGCGATCCAGCTTCTGTAACCCCCTGTGTCTCTGTGATAAGCTCGAGATTCCTTATCTGGTCGCGATACTCAGCGGCCTTTTCGTACTCCTGCCGGGAGGACGCGTCTTCCATTCCTTTTTTCAACGAACATATGAGCGGTTCAATCTTCCCACCAAGCGCATCCACCACGCCTTGGATGGACTCCCGGTACATTGATTCGTTGACAAGACCCACGCACGGCCCACTACACATCCCCATCTGATTCAAAATGCATGGTCGGCTACGATGCCTGAATGTGTTGTCGCTGCAGTCTCTAAGCTTAAAAGTCTCATTTAGAAGCTTCATCACTTGTCTTGCAACCCAGGAGGAAGGGAACGGCCCAAAATATCTGGCGCCATCCTTAGGCGTCCGCCTTGTCCACTCAATCCGCGGGAACCGGTCGTTAACTTGGATTTTCAGATATGGATACGCTTTATCATCCTTAAGCCTGATATTGAATTTTGGTTTATGTTTCTTGATGAGCGTACACTCAAGGATCAGGGCCTCGGCTTCTGTTTCGGTCAATATGACGTCAAAACTGGCGATATTGCAGACAAGCATCTCGATCCTTGCCGAATGTTTATTAGAATCACCAAATGAATCACAAGACTGAAAATAAGTGCTCAACCGATTTCGAAGGTTTTTAGCCTTTCCAATGTAAATGATCTCGCCTCCAAGGCCCTTCATCAGGTAAACCCCTGGCGATACCGGTGCCTCCTGCACTTGGTCAAAAAGAGCTGATCGGCTAATAATAGGTTTAGAAGCTTGATTTTCCATTCAACTTCACTGTAAATCTCTTTCTAGAGGA
>CAYHPW010000096.1:0-4730 GCA_964358645.1 uncultured Bacteriovoracaceae bacterium
AGATTTCAGGCTTTTCTTGTTTTTATGCTAAGCACCGAACCGGACAGCAGTGAAAGACATTCATAAAAAAATCGAAGAGGCGTTTGAGACTCTTCGGTTCGGAAATATCTCGGATGAGTTCGAGTACCGCCTGGCAATGCGTAAAAACCATGGTTTTAATACAAGAACATCCGTTGACATGGATAAAATCAATGCACTAAGCAATGCATTAGATAAAGCTAAAGATCTTGGATCGGTATTAGATATTTATGCTATCCTAAACTTCCAATTTATACTGCCACAATTAAGTTTTGACTGGACCAGAAAAGATGGCAACTTCATGGAACATGGTGATTTGTCGGTATCTCTTAATACCGTCTCCGGTGAGAATTCCTATCGTAAAGAAATCAAACCTATCGCTAAGATCCCTGTTCAACTCACAGAAAAGGGAAATGGACTCCTAAGTGTGGTAAACAAGCTGCTGCAACGGGCAGAAGCCGATAGTGTTTTTGAAACACTTTATCATCGCCCGTCAACCATAGCCTATCTCGCCAGTATGGACGCAGATATCCAGACTCTTACTATTTTCAGGCGAGCTGTCATCGACATATTGCAATTATTTACTGAAAAATCTGTTTTATTAAATCTAGCCCAGGAAGCGATCAATAGATCATTCAGGCAAAGGATTTTTCAAACTGCTTCTGCTTATGTAATGGCTATGAATCATCATATAAGTGACGTTCGGGATTTAATAAACTCAATAGACCCAAACTACGTCAAAGAAGTAGAAGCAAGTGGTAAAGGATTTTATTATAACAATGAACTGGAAAACTACCAATCAGGCCCATTCCCATGGCCGGCAAATGACGGAGTAAGAGTCGATCAGCTATGGTCAGTGATCAGAAACGCCCTCACGCTGCTTGGTACCATATGGCCTAAAACAATAGACCGCCTCTCGCAGAATGGTTGCTCCTATATCCCAGGCCTGGTCCGTGCACTTGGTGAATTCCATAACGACTACTTCATTTACCTCGGCGCGGTCGCCATGGATACCCGCTTTTCGCAAAGTAATCACCTCGATAAATTATTCAATATGCTTGAGTATCTAAACAAGGTGAATTACCGGACCGAATCACCGGCGCAGTTCTTAAGCGAAACACTCCCACAATGGCGAGAGGTGTGTAAGTCACAGGTGACAGAAATCGATAAGGAACTGTCAGCTTTTAAAAAAATAACTAAGTAACAGAGACATGAAAGGAGAATATCCATGCTGAGAGCTACCCCCCTAACATTGCTGATTATGATCGTGATCAGTGGCGCTCTCAGCCCCACAAGCGGCTCAGGATCCACAACAGATCCTGAGCCCTTCATTAAATGCTACACAGAGACCAGGGAAATACTCACTGAAAGCACGATATTTAAAGCGGTGACCGGCAAGCGTAATGACATTACAGAATTAGGAGAAAGATATGCCGCGCGCACGCGTGAGCTGCTAGCCTCAATGTGCATCAAGCAATATCCGAAAGCAGCGGAAGAATACCAAGTCCGTAAATTCAGCGAAATAATCCGCGAGGACCTGCAAGAGTGGTTAAGTTCACGAAGCATAGAAGAACAACGTTACATAATCCCATCGCTATTAGTGGTAAGAGCACACGCAAGAACAGGCTCCACGATTGGCACATGGGCTCTTTATGAATTTATCGAAACACTGCGTGACGAACTCCTAAACACTGTACCCGGGCTTACTGCCACACAGGAGGAAAAAGAAATCTTCCGCCTGATACTGACTCGCAAATTTTCAAACATCAAGGCACTTGCCTACCACCCCACTGGCAGCCAGGCATATGTTACAAAGCATTCAGATCTTTTTATTAATCTTGATCTCGTGCCAATTGAAAACCTGCCTCAAGTAATTTTCCACGAAGCAGTCCACAACCATATAAAAGCCAACAAACTGCGCCTGCGCGAGCTTAAAGACATGACTGGCGACGAGTGGATTTATTTGACTATAGAAGAGGAGTTCCGCGCGCGTTATCTCACCGGTATTTTCTTAAAACGCTGGAACAATGCTACAAATCAGCAAGACATGCTACTGGCTGAGTTCGAGGCATTCACTAGATCTATAAACCAACCAATGAAGTGGATAAATATGGAGCAAAAACAAGCGGTACTTTGGTTCTTGGATGATCTATCTCTTTTAAAACCAGGCAAGATAGAAAAAATGCTGCATTCTTGGATGACTTTAGCAAAGACGGATGAGTGACACACTATTTAGCCTCGGCAGCGCCAGTTTCAACTTTCGATGATAGAGTCTCTGATTCCGCCAGTGGTTGCTAGGCAGGTATGTTCTTAACATTGCAAGCAGCTAAGCGCTGAGCTATTAAATACAAATGTGCCATTATCAGAAAGAGCCCCCAGCTGACATCGCATCCATCCTTAAGCAGCTTCCACGCCCCAAGCGCGCGGTCGTCACGGCTGGGATGCCTTACGCGAACGGTCCCATTCACCTTGGTCACCTGGCTGGCGCACATTTGCCGGCTGATATTTTCTCACGCTGGATGACTATGCTAATAGGCCGCGAGAACGTGTTATTCGTGAACGGCACTGACGATCACGGATCCACCAGCGAAGTCGCCGCCATCCAGGCCGGGGTCACGATCCGAGAGTTCATCGGCAAAATACATGATCAGCAGAAAGCGACGCTTAAGTGCTACTCGATCGGCGTAGACGTGTACACCGGGACCTCGCGCCAGGAGTGCTTCCCTATTCATAAGGAAATCGCGCATGAATTCATCCGCAAGCTCTATAAAAACGAAATGCTTGAAAAGCGCGCTAGCCTGCAATGGTATGATCCCAATCTCAACCGTTTTCTACCAGATCGGTACGTGAAGGGTAAATGCCCTAACACCAAATGCGACAACGAAAGCGCCTACAGCGACGAATGTGATCGCTGCGGCAGCCAGTACGAACCAAGCCGGCTCATAAACCCAAGAAGCACGCTCAGCGACGCTGTTCCGGTGATGAAGGAGACCGTGCACTGGTGGCTTAACATGTGGAAGGTATCTGAGATTTTGTGCGTCTGGCTCCAGGGCAAGACCGAGTGGCGCAAACCTGTTTTGGCAGAAGTCCTAGGGACAGTCCTGCCGTCAATCCGCTTCGAAGCAACACACGAGGCTGCTTACAAAGAAATCAAGGCGTCGCTCCCAAAACATAAACCCCGTTATGCGCATGGAAAGAAAATAGCACTGCAGTTTGAATCAAAAGAAGATATGGCAATCGGCCAAGCCGCTCTTCAAAAGATCGGCGTCACTTCCGAACTTGTCGATGAATGGGCTCACCGTTCAATCACGCGCGACGTAAGTTGGGGAATTCCGCTACCAGCGGACCTTGACCTTGACATGGCTGGAAAAACGCTTTACGTCTGGCCGGATTCTTTGATCGCCCCGATTTCATTCACAAAGGTCGCGCTTAAGGAAAGCGGCCGCGATCCCGAACGCTTTGTTGATTTCTGGAAGAACCCCGACGCCCGCGTCTATCAGTTCCTCGGTCAGGATAACGTATTTTTCTACGTCATCATGCAAGGAGCGATGTGGCTTGGCACGCAGGACGATCCAATGCACCTGCCACGTGCTGGTGAGTACCAGCTTACCGAAGTGTTCGGCTGCTACCACCTTCTTGTAAATGGTGAAAAAATGAGCAAGTCCCGCGGCAACTTTTACACCGGTGATCAATTGTTAGACGAAAAGAGCTACTCAGCTGATCAGATCCGTTATTTTTTAGCTACGCTAAGCTTGCCCGAAAAAGCTTCCAACTTCGATTTTGCCACGCTCGATGAACGAAACAAGTTTCTTGCAGGCCCCATGAACGCTGCCTTTGAAAAACCAATCTCAGCCGCGCATTCAAAGTTCGGTGGACGGATCCCGCAAGGTGTCCTGCTTGAAAAAATCGAGGCTGAAACACTTCAGATTGTCCGCCGATACACGAAAGCGATGGCGCGCGCAGATTACTCGAATCTGCTTGGAGCAGTGGAAAATTATGCGCGTCTGATCAACAGCCTGTTCACGCAGTACAAGCCGCATGACGACCGGTTCCCTGAGGATGAGCGCCGCAACGCGCTTTATTCGGCGTTTTACGTGCTTAAGAATCTAATGATAATGCTCTGGCCATTCGTGCCCGAGACGATGGAACGGCTGTGCGAATCGCTGCGCCTAAATCACGGTGATCATGGCATCTTCTGCATTGACGAACTAGGCAAACCCATCCCTGCAGGACATGAAATTGGCCCAAAGGGAAGCTACTTCCCAGCCGTGCCTCCTATAGCTCCAACAAAGCCGCCAGGTTTATAAAGAAGCTTGAGCCTAGACAGCAGATGCTTAAGTAAGCTATAGAAAATCAATAGGCGATCGCTTTTTAATGATGGGGGATCGTCCAATGGTAGGACAACGGACTCTGACTCCGTTTATCTAGGTTCAAATCCTAGTCCCCCAGCCAAAATTCAAAATCAGGCTTTTTTGATACCGACGCCGTCTGCATTAACTTGTAGGCGGCGTTTGTATTTGCAAGATATGAAAAGGGAATTCTGAAAGTTGGAATCAGCTTTCCGCCCTTCCAAGCGCAGTTCGAAAATACAAAGTTCAAAAGTTCGCGCTTTTCGTGCGCCGTTTGCTTTTCATAAAGCATTACCGCTTGTTGGGTAAGTTCTAAAATGCGGACACCTTCTTCGATGTAAGACTCATCAGCGGCCTGGTGGG
>CAYHPW010000097.1:0-4548 GCA_964358645.1 uncultured Bacteriovoracaceae bacterium
GAAATAATATATAATGATTTCCCATCGGGTGAACACCAATCTTTGCTAATCACTCGGGAGAGTTCCTGAAATCCAAGTTTTTTAAAAATTGCAATATTTCCAGTTTCCTCAATCGTGTCACACTGGATAAGAAAAATTCCGCTGGAAAACACGACGCTCGTAAACCTCAAGGCATAAATCGCACGTTGATAAAAACTTTTTAAGAAACGCGGGTATTTCCAAAATTAAATCAATTCCACCGAGATCCACCGACTTCCATGGAAATACACTGTCACTGGCTGCAGCAGCCATTAGGGATTCTGTGCCTGAACTACTTTGCAGTGATTGTGGTTGATTTGATAAGTTAAACTGCACCCGCCTTCGAAATAGGAGCTACATCCTAGCCTGGTCTTAAAACTTTCAAAAATCCAAGAATATGCCCAGCCCGACACGTCACCGTTAACCGCGGGTTTTCGTCGGATCAATGAACCTGAGATACACACGTAGTCCTGGTTCTTAGAGAGTCGCACCCAGTCCTTCTGATAGCTTTTGCATGTTTTTAACGAGACGGCCCTTCTTGATAAGTATTCATGGGACTCAGCGTCTTTGTTTGCCACTACCGCCATAATCGTCAAATGCGTATGCTCATCAGCATCATATCCGCCGCCACTACAGTCGATGTGCACGCCCTTTGCAGAAAAGCACTGCCAATACGGAACATAATTTGAATCCAGCGAAAAAGGCTGGGGGAATACATCACAGGTGTTGATGGCGAGATCCTCTCTGCTTAAGATTCCAAAGTCATCCCCGATAAGGCTGTAGGGAAATTGTTTCTTTGCCTCAGCCAAGCGGTCTGGAGACGGGGTAGCTGCTGTGAAGGTTGTAGGCAGCATCATCCCAAGAATCAGAAATATCACTTTCCGCATTGTTTATATGCCTCATACAGTTTTTTGAATGTATCCCATAATTCATCGCGACGTTTCTTGTCGGCTGTCTCCAAGCCCTTATATTCGTAAACCGCCTCAATCCACGTGGCATTATGTTTGAGTTTCGAAGATGCGATTGATTGTTTTCGAATTAGCCATCTGACCCCGGCACAAATATTGACACTAGGGTTATTCAGGTCATCCTTCGTGGCTGTGATGTAGTGATCTTTGAGTTCGCCAGCTTCATCACCCAAAATTTTTCTCGTATCATTGGTAATCTGCATAAGGCCACGAGCACTGTTTGAGTTTTTTTCATTAGCAAGTATAGCCGCCTTAAAACTGGATTCTGAGGCAATAAGCGCCTTCACCAGATTTGGATCCAATGGAACCTTGGGCTGCATGACTTCGTTCCAGTACTGAGTCCATCCGGCAATTAAATCGTCAAATTTATTGCCATTGAGAAAATTTAGCGTCATGGGGCAGGGTTTGTTCTTGAGATTTTTGAAATGATTGCTCGCTATCTCTCGAATTTCGTCTGGATATAGCTGATCCTTGCCAGATGGGTTACGGGCACAATGTGCATGTCGAGTGGTAACATATCCTGCTGGGTGACTCTTGCTGGGAGGAATATGCATGGGGTGTGTTCGTACCCAGTGTTCTCCGTAGGGACACACGCGCCAACCGTGAATTTGTTTCGATTTTACGGGCTTCGGGGCTTTATGTGCTTTTTTCTTACGTTTTATGATGCTCATAGACACTCCCAACGGCCCCGCTTTGTTGGACCTGTATGACGAATTTTGCCAAGCCCCTGTAAGCGCTTGATGTGGTATTTTACGCCGTCGACCGTGATTCCAAGCTCAGTCGCCATCTCTGCGCGGGTAATCTCTGGTTTGGTTTTTATGAGCTGCAAGAGGGCCTGAGCGGTTTGACTGAGGGGATGTCTATGGTAGTGTAGACGCGCCGTTTCTGGGGTAGTGGGACTACCCTTTAAAGTATCCTTCACTGAGCGATACTCTTCGGGACGCTCAAACGTTACCGTAAAAAACATATTACTCTCAAAGCCCGGCGCCTTGACGCCAGCTGTCTTCAATAATTTTCGAATACGGCTAATACCGGATCCCATGCGTTCGGATTTGTCCATCCTATGGAAAAGATCTGCGATGACCTCATTACGGCGAACAGATTTTTTGCCAAGCATTGCAGTTGAAAACCCTGGAGGTAATCCGCCGGGGTTAGAAATTTCAACGCGATCGGCATGGACTTCGACTTGGATATTGGTGCCACCCACACTGTAGTCCCGGTGAATGATGGCATTGACTATGGCCTCACGTATCGCCTCTATCGGGATTTCGTAAATGTCGTAACGGTTGACACCTCTGATTTCAGCTCGTTCGTTCAAGTGTTTTTCACAAAACGCAACCGCTTCGTTAAACTGGGTCAATAAATCATCGCGGACATACTTCTTGTCATAGATATTCACACGGTCAACCCCCTTAAAAGCAACCAAGTGCATCTGACAGTGCATCAAAAACCTGCCAGGATCTCGCGCAAATAGCATCACACCGGCATTGGTGATTCGATTGTCATGAAGAATCTTCAGGCTTTCGAGCAAAAGAGGGAGCGATTTTTTTGTGACGCTCACTTGTTTGCCTGTTTCTTTGATGAAGGCACGTACTTTTTCTAGGGAAATATCTACAAGGGTGGCCTTGGGGTTAATCTTTTCGTCAAAATGGGAATGGTCGGTTACTTCAAAAAGCGCCTTAGTCTCGCTACGATTCAGTTTTTGTGTCACCGCATCAAAGCGCTTGTAATAAGCGCCACCACAAGCATGTGGCTTATCTTCGCCAACTGGCACACCGAGCAGGATCTTGCCCCCCACGGAGTTGGCTAGCGCGCAAATGTCCTGGGCGATCTTTGGGGTATACTTCTCCTTGAACTCGACTGTGAGCCCTTCCCCTTCTTGCATGAGGAGGGTCATTTCTGATGGGTCCATGAGGTTCCTCAAGTGGGGCTAAAACCATTTAAAAACATCAAAGTTTACCTGAAATACATGCCGATCTTTGCTTTTGGCAACCAGTTTTTCGAGATCCCGAAAGAATTCAGCATGTCTTGTCCGAATACTCCAACCCCTTGATAGAAAGGAATTTCTGAACTATCAACCACTTAGAGTTCTGACGACTGATACCAAGCGATACTGAGCTAGCCTGTTGTAGTCCCTCACGGGTAGCATTTTTGAACTTTACATATACTCCTTTAAGAAGTATTCCATTAAAGGGGGAACCCATTCATATGGAGAGTGGTCTGGTCTGATAAAGTTTAAAAGAAACTTAAAAGAATTCCAGCCCATATCGAGCAAAAATTCCGCTCATGAGCGATGGCGGTTGAAGAAGACGGGCTTCCTGCGGTTAGCAAGTACCCGGGATTTCATAATGAACCGCTAAAAGGGGTCCGACAGGGGCAATGGTCGGTTAAGGCTGAACCGCGCTTATCGAGCGTTCTACATTGAGCGTTCTGGCGGAGAGGTAGAATTGGTTGATGTTATTGAGGTGAGCAAACATGAGTACAAAAAATAAAACGAGATATGGACTTAAAGATTTAGAAAAACGGCTTGGTAAAATGACAGTTGGTGAATTTTTGCGTTCTTGGCGCCTTTCTGAAGAACTTTCACAAAAGGAGTTTGCAAAAAAACTTAAACTATCACCGGCAAATCTCTGCGATATCGAAAAGGGGCGCAAGGGGATCAGCCCAGAACGTGCCGCTGCAATTGCCCGCACTTTGGGGTATTCACCAACGGTTCTTGTACGTCTTGCAATAGAAGAGCAACTTAGAGACGTGGGACTGGAGTACGAAGTTGAGATCTACCCCAAAGCTGCTTAATGTAATATCCCCATCGCTAAATTAACCGGCATAGAGCTGGCGCTGTCAGTGTAGGTTTACCAGTACCACATACGCTATTGCATAGAGCGAGCTCGGAGTTAGGGGCGTAGTGTTTCAATTTTCGCCCCATGTTTCGTTCCGGATTTTAAACTTTCTGTATAGGAAGCATTCTCGACTTCTTTTTGCTCAGCTCCCAACCACTTCTCACGTTACCGCCATTTGCAATTTTAGCTGCTCGCGAATCAATTTTCGCATATTGAAGCCTAAAATCGCATGCTGTCCATAGGTTCCCATTGCCCGCACACTTCTGGCATGGGGGTTGACAGGGATGAGTCTGTACGTAAATCCAAGAAGGGCTTGTCGAGTGTGGAAAAATCTGAGAACTAGACCCTGAAACCGCGTTCAGACGGCAATGATTAGATGGGGTGCCGGATTGAGGCCGGTTTAAGGTGCCAACTTGGCCGGAATGCGCAGTTACCAATGTCTTCGGTATAATCTGTAACCTATGTGTCCGGTATGGACCCTTGAAAAATTGGCTCCCGAAAACCAAACCTTCACACAGTCTCAGCCAGCCGCCGGAAGCCCTTTAAATCAGTCCCTTTTGTGTGAAGGATTTAAAATGGCTGGCCATAATCAATCTCCCACACAATATTCAACGGGCGGCTACTTGGCTATTACTCTTGAGAAAAAGTTCCATAACCCACTGGAAGACGCATCGTTCCTTCAACAGAAGTATAGCGTTGATGGGCTTTCGACAAAATACATT
>CAYHPW010000098.1:0-4328 GCA_964358645.1 uncultured Bacteriovoracaceae bacterium
GTTCAGAATGTTTCTCCTCGCTCTTTGCGATTTCACGCTGCAAACGGTTCTTTTCAGTGACATCAGAGCACACAACCATCATTTTAATTGCAGTCCCGGCGTCAAGTATCGGGCACCATTCAAGCAAAAGTTCACGGTCGGTTTTTTTATAAAGCAGGTCTTTAGGCAACAAACCTTGGAGTAAATCCCAGGTATCCGGCGAGGCAAAAAAAAGGCCGAGGCTTTCTTTTAGCTCATTGTTCTTAAGGAATTCACAGATGTCTACCCCGCCAGCCTGCTCGATCCCGAATATTTCATTTACCGATTTTGAATGCTCGCTATTGATCTTCATATCAGGCGCGATAGTAAAGACCGCCTGCCTGATATTGGCCATAACGTCTTCAAGTTCTTTCTTCTGCCTGCTGATTATCGTGTTACTTCCCTTGAGGGTTTCATTGGCTGAAGCTAGCTCCGCGGTGCGCTCCTTGACTTTCTGCTCCAGTTCTAAGTTGTACTTCTTAAGCTTTTCTTCAGCCTTAACCCTGGCGGTGGTGTCGCGAAGGCTGCTGATAATGATTTTTCTCCCGCCGATCTCGATACTTGAAGCTGACATTTCAACAAAAATCTTGCGCCCAGTTTTTCGTCTAACCACGCGCTGCGGATCAAATCCGGTTTTAAACTCAGACGTGCTCTTAAGAAATATCACGACACTGTCCTGCTCTTCCGGCATGAAGAGCTGCTTAAACTCAAGGCCACTGAGCTCCTGCGGCTCAAAGTTAGTATCCTCCGTGGCTTTAGGGTTGGAATGGATTATCACCCCGGTCTCAGGGTCAACGGCAAAAACCGAGTCCTGTGAGTATTTGAATATGTCTAAGGCCGGCTGAATGTCCATGCTTCCTTAACGCTTGATAAAACTGAAATATTGGTTAGGAACGGCGTCAAAATTCATGGGCTTGCCACAGGAACCGCATTTCATTTCTGGAGCCTTGCCTCCTTCCACCTGCATTGACTGGAGCAGCATCTCAGCCTCGCTGTCGCAATCCTCGCAAAAGTAAGGGGCAAAGAAGCTTGAAATCTTGGCCTTACCCTGGAAGTCCGGGACCGCGTTCAATTGTTTGACGACTACAACAGGACATTCTTCGTAAACAATGGCTGAAGCAGCCGCCTTGCAAAGCCAGTTGACCCATTCCCTGACACCACATGAATTAACGCGCGAGACTTCCTTCAAATTAAGGATGATCTCACCAGCCAAACTCGCCAATGCTGATAAGTCAGTCGTCTCATCAATAAAACCAGACAAAGCCGCCCTACCATTTGACACCGAAACCTTTAAATTACTCATATCAAATTACCCATACCTGTGATTCTCCAAAACAAGTTATCGGTAAATTTAAGGGGTTAAATTAAAAAATCATTAGACACCACAAACCACCTAGCTATACTTTAAGCAATTATGTTCCCAGCAGAAACCGTGGTTTTAGTCATCGATGATATGATCTCCATGAGAAAAACCTTGACCAATATTATAAAAGATTTCGGTCTAACGAAGGTTACGGAAGCACAAAATGGCCTGGAAGCGCTTTCAATATTAAATAACAATTACAAAGCAGGCAACCCCGTAGGCCTTGTCCTTTGTGACTGGCACATGCCTGAGATGAGTGGACTTGATCTTCTGAAAAGCATACGTGAAAGAGATGAGTTTAAAGCCCTGCCTTTCCTAATGATCACGGCTGAAAACGACAAGAGCAAAATCATCGAAGCCATCAAGTGCGGGGTCAGCAATTACATGGTCAAGCCATTTTCGCCATCTGACGTCAAGGCAAAGCTTACCGAGATATGGAAGAAGCATAATCCCGGGAAGTAGCTTAGGACTATCGCTTATTCTTTTTTTTTAATACAAATTTCTTCCGCTTATCTGGTGGTATTAAGTTAGGATTATGTGCCCAGACCTCGAAGATAAATGCCCGGTACCCCTCCAGCCATTCTATGGTTTGCTGGGGGGTTAATTGAGGCGTCTCGCCCCAATATTCATTTTTTCTGTCTTTTAAGCTCTTGGACATCAAAAAATTTCAACTCACCGAGATCATCACTGAAAACGGCCCGGCATCACTTTCAAATTGCACTATAACGGCGGAACCAAGCGTCAGTCCCGTGCTCCTGTGGTCAGCGCCACAGATGACTGACGGCAAAGCCGATTTGATGGCATATCCTCGTTCATTGAGCACAACTTTCGATCTGCCGAGAACTATATTAGTTAGTTCTGCACCAACGTCCCTGATCTCGTTCGTGATGTCAGTATATATTTTACCAAGCATATTTGATGCTATTTTTAAAAACGTGTCCTTAGGAAACGAAAGAACTATTGATCCCTTGAACGTTTCACTCGTCAAGCCGATCACGCCGGACAAGTCACCACCTATTTCTTCGTATGGTTTCTTAAGCACGATTTTACCTGGCTTGCACTCGGTATGGCACTGGATCTTGAATGTCTCAATCATCGCTTCAAGGAATGGATTCACGAAATTAACATCAAACGATTTTGCTGAAAGCACGCCAAGATCAATCAGCGCTCCGCGAAGATCGCCGCTGATCACGAGACCTTCAAGAACACCCTCTGAACGCAAAAAAGCCTTTACGGATTCTGGCACTAAAATCAGCCTGAGCTTCTTTTCCGCGGCCTTAAGTTGCTGCTTCAATGACAGGAAAACCCTGAGCGCGTTCTTTGAAACCGACTGCACATGGTTAAAAATCATGATGATATGGCACTTGGCGCTAACGAGCTCCTTGAGCTGTTCCTCTAGTGCCTTTGAGGACTCACGGCTTATTTCCTCAAGAAATTTGACGGTTAAATAACCGTCGTATTTAATGATTTCAAAATATTTCTTTGTAACCTGAGACGTCTGAGGTGCTTGACTAGATGATTGCCCGTTTGTCTGTACCACTGATAAACTCCTTTAATACACAAATAATACACAAAGGCGTGCCGCTCTATCCGCTATCGTTGTTGTTTACTACAACCATTATCTTAAATGGTCCTGAGTCACTTTCAAACGGTATAACTATGACCGGTCCCTGACCAGAATGAAAAATATTGTGATCCTGGCCGGATACCACTGAAGGCAACGCATTTTGTAATGCATAGCCTTTTTCATTCAATACCGCTTTTGCCATACCAAGTATGATATTGGTCAGTTCAGCAACAACATCCTTTATCTCCTGCGTGACTTCGTTAACTGTCTCGCCAAGCATCCTTGAAGCAACATTGATAAAAGTCGCTGTAGGAAATGAGATCGCCACCGTCCCACTGAATGTTTCACTCATTAATCCTATGATCCCAGTCAGATCACCATCGATTTTATCAGTTGGCTTTATCACTGAAATCTTGCCAGGCTTGCTCTCGGTTTTGGCTTGGATCTGAAGCACATTAAGTGTTGCCGCCAGAAAAGGGTTAACAAAGTTGACGTCCAATGATTTGTTGGACAAAATTCCCAAATCCATCAAGGCGCCCCTTAAGTCGCCGCAGATTTTAAAAGCATCAAAAACCCCTTCTAAGCGAAGATTGCTTTTTAAATGCTCTGATACAAGAACGAGTCTGATATGCTTGCTGTTTGTTTTAAGCTGTTGCTTTAACATCAGCATCAGCCTAATCGCCTGCTTTGACATCAACATGACGTTCTTGCAGACAAAAATTAAATGAGCTTTGCTGAAAACAAGCTGCTGCTGCATGTCTTCAAGAAACTTGGCTGCGTCGCGTGTGACATCCCCTGAAAAATTGACGGTCAGATAACCATTGAATGGCGCCACTTCGAAGTACTTGTTCGTGATCTTAGCCTGTATGACTTGCATTGATTGTTTGGTGGGCTGTGACGGCGCGGGTTGCGGTGCGGATGCCGCTACAGGCTCGGATTGCGACTGCGGCGGCGAGGCCTGCAATGTCGGCTGGCTATCGGTCGGGGCAATATCATTTTTTGCGTTTTGATCAATCCCTTGCGACATCTTATTTACCTACTATTGTTTCGGTTTATCTAGTTAAAACTAAAGCAGCAGCGGTTGTCTTCTAAAACTCCTTTAAGCCAGTTCTTTAAATCAAATTCAAAGATTCGCCTCTCTGTCTCTTGGTGAATCTGTTTTAGCCCTTCATCTAACTGCTGCCTCTCCATTACAACTGTGCTACTTGTTCGCATATCAGGTAGTCCTCCTTTTCTAGATAATCAGGAGACTACCCCTAAACCCCAAGACTTCAAAATCTTGGGGTTTTTGATTTTACACACACTTCACTACACCAACCAAGTACTCTGTGACTCAGACGCCTAAAAAAAAGCAGACGGGTGCCTGCCGAGCCGCAAATT
>CAYHPW010000099.1:0-4263 GCA_964358645.1 uncultured Bacteriovoracaceae bacterium
TTCTCAACTTTTTATGGCTTAGCGTACGTTTTTCGCGTTTTGTTGGCTACTCCCCTTATAGCGAGGATTTAAGCGCAGCAATCCGAGCGATCACATGACACTTGGGAACATCAGTGACTTAGTGACATGCGGGCATGCCAAAGCGTTTCCGAAGGACTGAGGAAATATTTAACTTTTATGGGCTATCGGTACGATAGACCAAGCCAACGAATCCACGCGAAGCCGTGGATCCAGGCGGCGGTCAAAGTTGAATACAGCGAGTGGCGGCCCGTCTCCGCAGAGCCAGGCAAGTTTGCATAGTTTTCAGAAACGCTCCAGGGTGCGTAGAACCCTGACCACTCAGAGTTGAGGATCTATGGTATCGAAAAGGCCACGAATGTGGCTAGCGAAGCGCGGGGATAGCTCCATAGAGCTGTTCCCGAATGTCGAGCGGTGTAATGTGGGAGTAAGTATCGAGGGACTTACGCGAAGCGTGGCCCGTAAGCGGCTGGATCTGGAAGTCTTGGAGTCCCGCCAAGCGCAGCTTGGTTATGTAGTGATGCCGGAATAGATGCGGATGCAGATTGTAGGCCAGGCCAGCCGCTTTCCCGTATTTGGCAATGATCTGGTGAATGGCACGAGTGGAGTATTTATCACCGGTATAGCTTTCGAACAAATAAACACGCTTTTTAAGCGAGTTGATAAAGATGCCAAGGGCTTCTTTGAGCGGAGGCGGCAGAATGACGATCCGCTCTTTGTTCCCCTTCCCTTCGGTGATAAGCAAGGTGTTTTCGGCCAGGTTCAAGTGAGCGAGTTCAATATGAACGAGTTCATTGACGCGGATTCCGGTGTAGTAGAGGACATAGAAGATGAGTAAGTGCTGGTTATTGGTGCTCGCCAGCACCAGATCACGAATCTTTTTAATGTCCACTTCCGGAAGATTGCGGATCACCTTAACCTTGGGACGCTTGCCGTCCAAAAAGTTGATCCTGGCGCGAACTGTATTGAGAAGCCGACGATATTCATTGTGAGTGAGCTTCTCAGCATTGACCAGGTTAGCAATTTTCCGAGCGAGAGAATCGAGCGAGGCGACCATAGGAAAGAGTATACTTCAGATTTCCGACTTCATCAATTTACTCGGAAAAGTGGCAGTCGCCACATTACGACAATGCCAGAATTGGCGTAAAGAAGTCGTAGACTGTTCCGAAAATTACTCCTTTTCAGAATCGTCCGCTTTATAGAACCCTATTCGCTTTTTCGGTTCTTCTGGGGGTGGATCAAGCAACACATCTACAGCAGACATTAGGGCTTTGACATCATCCTTAATATATTTTTGTTCGTGATCCAATTCTGCAACCTTGCGCCTCAATTCCTCATTAGAAGCCAAGAGATTTCTGAGCCTTGTAAAAACCCGCATAATTAAAATATTTACTTCAATAGCCTTTTCACTTTTTAAGACCGTTGAAAGCATCGCTACACCCATTTCAGTAAAAGCATACGGCAGGTATTTTGAATATTGTCCATGTCCTAAGATCACAAATTGTGATCTTAGGATTTGATCTACTTCGTCTTTTGATAATTGAAACATAAAATCTATTGGGAATCTGTTTAAATTTCGCTTTATCGCTTGATTTAGAACCCTAGTTTCAACTCCGTACAATTCAGCTAATTCACGATCAAGCATTACTCGCTGTTTACGGATCACATGAATCTTGTCAGCTATTCTTTCTATTGGCATTAATTCGTTGTTATTCATTATTCCACCTTCTCCGTTTTCCATTTTATACAAGCGTTATACCAGTCACAATTATCTTTTTCTACTGATTCATGTATTTCATAATCATGTGAACCATGTGCGGAAGTATATGGTTTAGCTTTTTCGTTAAGGTATGCAAAGGCTTCATCTGCTGTTTTAAAATAATCACTAGACCAGTTCATGTAAATAGTCCGTCCAAAGGTTGAATCACTACCATTATCATAAAAGGTCATTTGCTTATTTCCACACGATTCTACAGTTCTTTCAATAACCATACAAAGCGTTGTGGAGTGGTTTCCTGTTTTATATTCTCCACAATTCATGGAAGCATAATAAACTATTTCGCCTTTTTTAAATTTTCCCACCTTATTTACCTCCCACATAGTCATTAAAGACTCGAACAACATAATCATTCGGCTGGTAGATTCCGGCTTTATCAATAAAACTACTATCAATCCCTTTGTAATCACAAACAACCTTTGCGACAGCAGCAGATCGACTAATACCAGCATAACAATGAAAAACAATACAATCAACTTGGTCAAAGTTACGATCAATGAAGTCAATAATTTTTTTGGCATGATCGGCATTAAAAGCAATCATTCCAGAAACATCTTGATAAATATCATCAAAAGCTACACGACATACCCCAATAATATTGGGATTATCTCTACTAAAATTAGGCGTAACCTTAAAGCTATCAGTTATAGAAACAATCACAAAAGGTTTTTTGTGTTTATAACTAAACTTTCTAGCTCCACTTTGACTAAATACTTTTACTTTCACGATAATACCTCCTATATATTGTACACTTCCGATAACGTACTGGAAGCCCTAAACCTGACAACCTTTTCTTACTTGTAAGAGCGGGAAGGCAGAGGATTAGATATTGCGAGCCGAACCCGTTTAATCGGTGAGGACTACAATATCAACCCGCAGGGTGCGAAAGTCGGAGTGCGTACGTAGACTGAGCATCACCGGTCTTGGAGCGAAGCGACTTAGACCGGCGGTGTGCCGAGAGCGTCCCTGTGAAGGGATTGCGAAGCAACAGCGGTGGCAACCTGTCTAACTGGGAGCGGGGAAAAGGTTGGAAGTCGAGCTAATCCATGCGCGAGAGCGCATACCATATCCTGAGTGCGGGGATAACTAAGGGGCAGCCGTCCCTTGTTGGATTTGTCGTAGCAGAAACGCGGGAGATTGTTAAGAGGGTCGCTCGATCCTCTTAACGCGGGGAGAGATCGAGAGGGGAAACCCCCTTTCGGGGAGTTTTCCTTAAATCACGCATTTTCAGCAACCCTCACATTCGTTAAGTGAATGGCATAAACCATGCCATCAAATCGCAAGTCCGTATCAAGGCCATTCACTCGCTCGATCTTCATAACATCCGCGAGAATCTCCGGAGCGGATCTCGAATACCCATTGCGAAACAAAATAGACTTAATCGGCTTATTAAGTCGTATATCCCAATAATGTTTTGCTTCGCGGTATTCGATAGTCTTTGAGCCGGTCTTGATTTTATCAAACCACTCTCGCTTTAAGGTCATTGTGATCTGCATGTTATTTTCAATAAAATTATCTATTTTACCGGCTTTGTAACTTGATCCTGACACATTTTAGTTATTTCACCCATTTTAATTTGGGCACTACTTGGCCGATTCACGAAAAATAACACCACCACAACAACCAACACACCGCACACTAAAAATAACACTTTTTTCATATCATCATCCTTTCTTTATCCATTAATCTTTTCCCTTTTCGGGAGCTGACTCCTTTTTTATCATCGAGACAACCTTCAATAAATCGTCACCGGCAGCCACGACTTGTCCTGAGTCGCGTAGCTTTAACAATATATTAATTGTTTTCTGATCTAACATTTTACTACTCATATTTTTCCCCCTATTCCGTTGCCCTAAAGACATCGGCAAGATACCCAGTATTAGTTCCAAGGACGTGAGCAAAAGTCTCACAAAAATCTTCATGACTAAATGGCTTCACTAGGAAGTGATGCACATTAAGCTCAAACAATGCCCGCTTCACGTTCGATTCTGTAGGATTAGCACTCACAATAACAATTTTAGCTTGCGGAGCCATCTCTTTAATTACTGGTATCATTGATAAACTATTCATCTTTCCAAGGTTAATGTCCATAGTAATAACATCTACAATCGACTTAACCGGTTTCAGTTTATGAATAATCTCATCACAGGATTCAGCATAACCAGCAATAGCCCCATCCATCATAACAATAGCATCCTGAACGATTTGCCGAAGCTCAAACATATCCTCAATAACAAAAAACTGAAACGGCTTTCCTTTCGCCTTTTGACCGAGGGAAAACCAAGAAGTATTATGCACGATAACTTTGGTTTGCTGTCTCATCAAATCCCCCCTTTTGTTCTTATTCCCTTTTTTGAATTTTCCAAACACAATAAACCCTCAATTACTACTCGTCAAAATACGTTCATGGAAGCTATACTATGCACGGCAATAAAATGAGCTAGTTGACATGGCTTTATCATTCCAAG
>CAYHPW010000100.1:0-4252 GCA_964358645.1 uncultured Bacteriovoracaceae bacterium
ACGGGGTTGACAAGAGGATCGATGTTCTTGCTGTTGCGATTCGAGCCGGGATGACCGTTTTCGACCTCCAGGAACTTGAGTTGGCATACGCCCCCCCGTATGGCAGCGGGAAAGACCCGGTCAACATGGCAGGCTACGCCGCGGCCAATATCCTCGACGGTACGGTAAAGGTGAAACATTTCAACGAGATCGAGAAGGACGATTTTGTTCTGGATGTCCGAACGCCGGCTGAATTTGCCAAAGGCAGCATTCCGAATGCAAAGAATGTGCCGCTCGGCGCGCTCCGCAACAAGCTGGACGAGCTGCCGCGAGACAGGACTATCCACGCCTGCTGCGGCGTCGGGGTCCGAAGTTATATCGCGTGCAGGATTTTGGAACAGAACGGGTTCGACGTCAGGAACCTGCCGGGGGGATATATGACCTATCAGTCCGGCAATTCCGCACAGGCATCGAGTGGCCTGACGGGCCGGGCGATGGCAAATACTACTTAATCGAGAAATTTAGTAGGGATAGCGATTACAGATCATCGGGAAAGCGCCTCGAAGAAAGTGAACGAAAGAATACCTGAAACTAAAGCAACGCGACGGAATTGAAGGCCTGGATTCAAGAAACATACTCCAGCCAGATCAGAATACTCAAAGACGCCGCCCAGAAGCTATCGCTATGGAAGCCCTTTATCCTGAACTGGCACACACACCGTATCAGCACCGCAAAGCTGGAAGTGATCAACAGTGAGATCGGAACCTTGCAACGCAACGCCGACGGCTATCGGGACGACGAATATCTCAAACTCAGAATCTTCAATTTGCACAACTCAACCTACGCATTAACCGGGTGAACCAAATATAACTTGACGAAGGTAATGTCATATTAGATACTATTAGGTTATGGACCTAAACATAGAAAGTTCAAAACCTTTATATAGTATTGGTGTTGCTGCTGAAATTCTGGGAATTAGCGCCAGGATGTTGCGTGAATATGAAAAAGCTGGATTGATTAAGCCTGCAAGAATTGGCGGCAAAAGAAAGTATTCCAACAACGATCTACATTTTATAAAGAATATCAAGTTTTACCTCGAAGATGTTGGAATGACTATAACCGCTTTAAGAGTGTTTTACCTATCTGCGCCCTGTTGGCAGATAAAACAGTGTGGACAGAAAAAATGCCCTGCCTATCATAACTGTGATGTAAAATGTTGGGAAATCATAAAGGGGTACGGTAGTTGTGATGCTCGCACCTGCAAAGGTTGTCCCATATATCTTGTTTACAGGAATAACAAGGACTTAAAGATTTACGAAGGTCAAAACATAGGCCCAAAATGTTTTAGAGAGGCGTAAATGTTTTAGATTATAGTTGACAGATCCAATGGCAGGTCATATTGCTATTAGTATGTTAGTAGAGAATCTCTTCTGAAGGACAGGCTTATGAAGAAAGTCACCATTATTATCAATGAAGGACACAACCGTAGGTATTCTTGGAATGCTTTAAGACTTGTCCGTGGTATGTTGGATGTACATATAGAAATACGATCTGTACTCTCGGCAGCGCCAAAGTTTAAGATGGCAAAGCCATTGATTTACGGAAAGCAAACTCTTAAATGAAAAAACCAATTTATCTAGACTACAACGCAACAACACCCCATGATCCAGAAGTTATCGTGGCCATGCAGCCTTATTTGGAGAAGCATTTTGGTAATCCTTCAAGTTCGCATCGGTATGGCATTCGAGCCAGAAACGCTGTAGAAAATGCGCGGGGACAGGTAGCCTCCTTGTTGAACTGCCAACCTGATGAAATTGTTTTTACCAGTGGTGGAACAGAATCAAACAACTATGCTATTAAAGGGGCTGCTTTTGCTTTTCGCGATAAAGGAAATCACATTATTACTACACAAATTGAGCATCCGGCAGTGATAGAAGTATGCAGATTTCTGGAGGAACATGGGTTTAAGGTCACATATTTGCCGGTTGATGAGTTTGGACGGATAAGCGTTTCTGATGTTGAGAAAGCAATTACGCCTCAAACAATCCTGATTACCATTATGCACGCCAACAACGAGGTCGGTACTATTCAGCCAATAGAGGAGGTTTCCAAGCTTGCGAAAGGACAAGGAATTGTCATGCATACCGACGCCGCCCAATCAGTTGGCAAAATTCCTACTGATGTAAGTGTGCTTGGGGTTGACCTCCTATCCGTAGCAGGCCATAAGTTATATGCTCCTAAAGGAATCGGCGCACTTTATATTCGAAAAGGAACGCAAGCGGAAAAACTCATTCATGGGGCAGGGCAGGAGCGAGGTCAAAGAGCAGGTACAGAAAATGTTTTGGAAATAGTGGGTCTTGGGAAGGCCTGTGAAGTTGCTAAACGAGATTTGGAAAAGAACATATCGCACATGAAAGCGATGAGAGATAGCTTACATAATGGATTGAGAGATAAATCGAGAGACATAAAACTCAATGGACATCCAGAGATGCGCCTACCAAATACTCTGAGTCTGAGCTTTTTAGCAATGGATGCAAACATGCTTCTTTCTGAAATTAAAGATTATGTGGCAGCATCCGCAGGCGCAGCCTGTCATTCGGGCGGAGTTGAAATATCCTATATTCTTAGGGCAATGAATATTCCTATCGAATGGGCAAAAGGAACATTGCGTTTTTCCACAGGCAAAATGACGAACGAGAGAGAAATTGAGAAAGCAATAGAGATAATCTCGGATGCTGTCTTGCACATAAGGCAGAAGGAGGAGAAGGTATGAAAGTGAGCAAGAAATCCCTTGATGAAATAACTCCTGAGGAGATAAAAGAAGCGGTTAAGGAGAAATACAGTCAGGTTGCAAAAGAGCCGACTGCAACCTTCAACTTCCCTGTAGGAAAGGCATTTGCCTTAAAGGTAGGTTATCCAAAAGCGATACTCGACAAGCTGCCCCAATCTATGTGTGAATCTTTTACAGGCGCTAATAATCCCCAACCTTTTGTGGAGTTGAAAGAGGGAGAAGTTCTTCTTGATTTAGGATGTGGAGCCGGGCTGGATTTGTATTTTTATGCAAAAGCTGTCGGCCCAAAAGGGAAAGTCTATGGGTTGGACATGTCGGAAGAGATGGTAAACAAAGCAAAGAGTAATATGAGTAAAATCGGGACAAGAAACGTCGAAATTAAATGCGGACTTTCAGACGCTATTCCCTTTCATAACAACTCGATGGATATTGTCGCCTCGAACGGAATATACAATCTCTCGCCTGATAAAGAAGCAGTAATGAAGGAAGTTCTTAGAGTATTAAAGCCCGGTGGAAGAACTGTCTTCTGTGAGATAGTTTTGAAAGAGCCTTTACCTGATGAAATTCGCATGGACATGAACGACTGGTTCCGGTGCATTGGTGGTGCGCTGCCAGAAGTAGATTTTTTTTCACTTATGAAAAAAGTTGGTTTTGAAACTCTTGAGATTATATCAAAAGTACGTAATGCGCGAACCGGCCATAAATTGGCTGTATGTGCTAATGTACGGGCCTTTAAGCCGGTATAATTTTAACAATGAGTCACCCAATGCATTGTTTAACACGGCATTTTACAATAGAAAAACAGATGAAGGCTGTGTATGAGCGATTCTAAATCACCCCCGATTTTATCTCATAAATATTTTGACCAACCGTCGGTTTTTGTTCCTGAAAACCTTCTGCGAGAGGCAAGACGACAAAAAAAACTTTTAGATAACAGTGTACCGGAGATTTGCGTTTTAGACCCGGACGGAGACATTGTTCAAAATTTGATCACTTTGAAAAAGACCTACCTTAATCCTTACTGGGCTTGCTACCATACCAAATTGTACGACTTTGAATATGATCGGATCAAGTTTGGAATTATTGGCTGTGCCGTTGGTTCCTCGTTTGCTGTGCTTGTGGCAGAAGAGCTGTTTGCTTCAGGATGTCAGCTGTTGATCAGTATTACCTCAGCAGGTCAGATCTACCCTGAGAAAAAACCACCCTATTTCATGCTGATTGAGAAAGCATTACGGGATGAAGGTACCAGCTATCACTACCTTCCACCCTCGAAGTATAGCACAATCAATAAAGCTCTTTTTGAAATAATAGTCGATTCTCTTGATAAGACGGCTGTTCCAGTGCATGTGGGATCAACCTGGACAACCGCTGGCCCTTTTCGTGAAACTGCTGCGGCTATACAATCTTGTCGTTCCCAGGGAATTCTGGCTGTCGAAATGGAGGCAGCGGCATTATACGCATTCGCTCAGGCACGTCACAAAC
>CAYHPW010000101.1:0-4072 GCA_964358645.1 uncultured Bacteriovoracaceae bacterium
CCCCCTAAATCACATCGCAATTCTTGTGCCGAACAGGATTGAAGGTGTCCCCCGAATTAAGTCCCCCGAATTCCTTTATAGACGACGCCCCATTGCCTCAGGTTGGATTGGCACACGCCCGCTCGCGCGCTTGCCTTCGCTCCATGCAGAACGGGCAGCAGAATCGCCATCAAGAGGCAAATGATTGAAATGACGGTCAGCAGCTCAACTAACGTGAAACCTCTTCGCTTGCACATGGTTTGGCTCCTTTCTCGAACGTCGCTCTGTGCTCCGCTCACTATCGCCTGGGAATTCAGACCAATCGGTGGGCCGAGGCCCACCCTACCGCTCTGTGCAGCCACCTGCTACATCGCAGATCAACATCTCAAGTTTTGCTTCTCGAGAAAATAAGGGTATCCTCCTTGTCTTGCCCGATGAAAGCTCCGGCGCCTTCTTTGGAAATGACTTCGACCAACTCGTCTGAAGAAGATGTAACAGTGACGTGGTCAACATATTGCCCTTTAGTTATTTCTCCCTTGAGCTTGCCCGCTTTGATAAGCTCTTCGACTTTCTCTAAAGAAAAGTGCTTTATAACAAGTTTGTTGTCGCTCGTAGCTTCATAATTGACTATATAGAAAGGAGGTTCTGCAAATTCTTCTGGATCAACGTGACCATAATCTTTTGTTCGAACACGAAGGCATAAAAATTTCTGTTTGTTTACAGACGTGCTATAGCCTTCGAAAACACTCACGTTAATTCCATCTTCGGATTCTTTACTGTCTATTTCGTCAATTAATACTACGTCAATCCACCCGCTTTTTCGCTGGAAAATACACAACTGCTCTTTTGAACCCGATTCGTCAGATGTCCTGACCCATGTTCCCAATATTTGAGGGTCTGCCTTTAGCTCCGCCGGCGGAGGAATAGGATTTTTGAATTCCGGATAACAAGAAGCAAGGCAAATCAATAAAAGTAATGACAACGTCAAATAGAGTGAGCTTCGAAATCTATCGCACATGTTTCTGGCCATGATAAGTATCCTCCCGTAGAATTTGTTAGACATTCTTAATATCCGCATACGTCACTCTTTCGCTTTCACATCATTCGGTGGGCCGAGGCCCACCCTACCGCTTGACCCCATCGCGCTGCATGGTTTACTTGGGTCTCTTCAACCAATAGGTCCAGTTACCTTGAGATTCGATAACGGAAACCAATTCCCATCCTTGTTCTCCGAGGCTGTCCATCTGCGGTCCGAGGCTGTCAAGTTTATCGACATAAGAGCCACGTGGTAGGGCGTAGCCTGCACGTGAACGATATACACCATATTCCCACTGCACCCGCCTTTGGCTCCCAGTCGCCCCTGCTGTGTCCCGTGCAGCCAAAATGACCGTTACACAGACAAGAACAGCTACCGCTAAAATGACCAAGTGTTTCCTCTCCATATTCAGTCCTTTCAATCGAATTGCCGTGGGAAATAGTCGAATCATCAATTTGCTCCCGTTCTGATTTTAAGGCAATCAACGAGAGACATAACAAGATTGTCAATACAGCGCGTTATGCTCGTGGCGACTGTTTCGATTTCGTCTGCGTTCAATTGAACTCCGTTTTTCGGTTTCAAGATCAATAGGTGGACTCGGCCCACCCTACCACTCAAATTCGAATAGTTAATATCTAAGATGTGACCCCATTACCTCCTTAATTCGCTGTCTGCACTTTGGCAGCGTAGTGCAATATACTTCCACACAATTTTATTAAGGACTTAGATTGTTTTGCCTGTCCATTAAGATAGTCAAGAACATAAGCAATCAGCATCTTGTTTTTGTCACGAACACCAGCCAGCAAATTGTACTTATTTCTGACAGCGTTTTCAGCGGCGACGAAGATACTATCGCCAAAATCTGCTTGAACAGCGTCTTTAATATTCGTTGGCCAAATTGCGATATTCTCCCCCCAGAAAACTTCCTTGGGAAAAGGTTCTATGTCTTTGAGCCTGCAAAGATTCAAAATACACGAATTGTCTTTCTCGTGTTTTCGTCGTTCATCAGCGTTCGTCTCGTTGCCGTCGGCGTCGAATAAGACAAAAAAAGGTATTCCAAACTCTAACGCAATTGCAATAAGACGGCTCAAGTTCCTTTTGCAACCTGCTACTATAAAGTGGCAACCCAATTTTCTGAACTCGCTCAATTGGCCGGAAATGCCGAAGTGAGTCGAAACATAAGCAAGATCCTCCTGTCCCTCAACCATAACGGCAACAGACGTAAAAAACAACTCGTTCTGTGAGGGCAGCATTATCTGGCCTACTCTCGCCATTAAGTCATTCATCGGCAAGCTCTCCTCCGACAAAGCCGAACTTAGCCGCCTTGAAAGCTTCTCGTAAGTCATTTGGCTCACTTTAGAAATCCGCTGGCCGTTCGCCTTCCTTACCATGCGAACATGTTCAAAAGCTTTGCTTGAAACGAAATACGGGCTGTGTGTAGTGACAATGACTTGCGAATTGTTTGCAGGTTTTGCCAATCTTTCCAATACGTCAGCGAGATGTTGGGCTTGTGGCGGATGTTGATACAACTCAGGTTCCTCAATTCCAAGCAGTAGCCTAGGGCCTCCCGTTTGCTCGTTGCCGACCAATTCATGCAAAATCGTCACCAAGAAGACTCTTTGTAGTCCATGCCCCGCTCGCGCAATTTCTCCCATGAAATCCCCATCACCTATATCAGCTCTTGCAGTAGGATCACGTATGGATATTGACTCCTTTGCATCATAATGCCACTTTAGGCGCAGTCGAGAGCGTGGGTCACTGTAATCTTGCAGGCGCTTTTCAATAGACAGTTGCAACTCCTTGAGGTCCTCCTTATGCTTTTCCAATATATCTGTGTATTGTTCTTCGGCGGCTTTCTTAAGTTCATCAAGTGACTTACCAAAGTCGATCTTTGTGCGCACAGTTCTTGCAAGTAGCTTTCCTAAAGCCGTTTTGGTGTTCTCTTCTTGTTCAATTGAGGCCTCCTTAACGGCAGGAATATAGACCCATTGAATATATTTGTCCATGAGATTCTGTCCGCGCGTCCAACCATAGAACTGTGTCTCTGCGGGGACAAGTTCACATAACTCCGGATGAGATTCCTCATAAGCGCGCAACGCACTTGTCATACGAGGCTTAGTTGTCTCCGCCGGCAATTCCGGGTAGCTGGCTCTGATCTTTTCATAGACTTGTCTGAGTTCTTCCACTTTTGCCTTCTCTTCGTCCGCTTTAAAGAATGGTGAGAAATCCTTCATCACCGTTCTGGAGCCGTACTGCTTGACGGGCGCGCTATTGGAGGCACTATCCCAGACCGCCTCAGCAGACACTACTAACTTACCTTGCCTGTAATAATGCTGGAGATCTTCTTGTGCCTGCTGAGAAAGCGACTCAAATGTCAGAGTAATTTTGACAGGTTGTTTTGTATCTCTGTGATGAAAATCTTCCTCTCCAAGCACAAGTACATCGGTGACTGTCGATGCTCTTTCTCTAAAGAAAACGTTCAAGGCCATAAGAACAGCAGACTTTCCCGATCCATTTGGTCCGACTAAGCAAGTGTAGTCGTCAAGGCGAACAACCTCGTCTTTAAACGATCGAAAGTTTTGAATCCTGACTTCTGTTAGCTTCATGTCTCGCTTTCTCCCAAACGCTTGATTCCCGCCAAGCAATTCTGCACGTCCCACAGATTCGCCACGCGCATTTCATAGTTTCGCTTTCAGGTGTCCCCGCTCGTCCTTCGTGAAATGAAGAATAGCATAGAAAGACGGGAAAGGAAAGGGAAAAGTAAAAAAAAGAATACAGGACACAGAATACAGGAGACAGGAGCTTGCCCGCCTGCGGCGGGACAGTGAATCAGGGAATTAGGGAATTAGGACAGATGAATATCGAATCCGTCAAACGGAATGCCGGACAAGTATCGAATGTCGAAGGGTAAAGATTCGAGTTCATTCGTAATACTATCCATCAGAATGTTGTTTTTTATGTGTCATTTTTATGCCGCCAGTTCCGTAAGTCCTTTGATATCCACAGCGGAGGCGGACATCAGAGCACAGGCGAACTTCTGGCCTTTCGCTGTCAGCA
>CAYHPW010000102.1:0-233 GCA_964358645.1 uncultured Bacteriovoracaceae bacterium
GTGCCTCTACGATACATCCAGCGTGGCGCTGCCTCAGCCCGCCGAGGCGTGCAAGCTGGCCATACCCCAAAAAGCTCAGGATAGTTCCTCTCTAACTCTTCAAAACTGCCCTCGATAATCCGATAGTAATCAGTCCTTTCCGGATGACGCCTGTTATAGACCCCCTTTATCGATTCCGCCATGCCTTCGATCTCCAGGTAGAACAAAAAACATAACGGTAGCAGCTATTTTCA
>CAYHPW010000102.1:243-3709 GCA_964358645.1 uncultured Bacteriovoracaceae bacterium
AACACTGGCCACTCTATAACTGTTGATTCCTGGTATTTCCGGTGTCCAGCAAAAACGGACTGCCCACATCATAGCCAATCCTCCCGGACGACCTGCATGAGACTCAACTGGTCTCGTATTTATCAGGGATCTAAAGTACATAACATTGCTCAGCCCTGGATAAGAATTAACGTTGGAAATCTTCACTAAAATGAGATGGTCTGTTTCCTCACTTTCAGGAAGTTATGCTTAACTGCACGCACTTGCTAATGCTCACACTTCGAAAAGCAGAGGATGTGCCTATTATTTGATGAGAATCCCCAGCTAACAAATAAGCAGAATTGTTGTTTGATTATTCCCAATTCTTTTAAACAACGTTTCCTCTGAAGGTTGAGGATAGAGAATCCATCGATTTAAGTGGCAACGACCGCTTTAATGATTAAGTTTAGCAGAATAAACGCAGAGCATTAATCAACCTTTCGCATCAGTTGATGTGCCTGAAGTGATACTACAGTTAGTTCTCATATCAAGGCGACATCGGATTGATCATTTACGGGCCAGGATCAGTGCATGCCCCCCGGCATACCACCGTCAATCACGAGCACCTGTCCTGTGACCGACTCAGCCCGACAGTATGTGACCACCTGTTCAGCGATGTCCTGAATGCTCCCAACCTTGCCCAGCACCACCTGACTTCGCACCATCTGGGCGAGCTCTTCAGGAAGTCGTTTAGCCATGCGCGTTCCTTCCACCAACCCTGGTGCGATACAGTTTACCGTAACTTCCGGAGCTAGGGCAACCGCCAGACAACGAGTGAGGTGGATTAACCCTGCTTTACTAATCGAGTATGCGATACTGCTACTGCCAGGATACAGCCCCCCTAGCGAAGCGATGTTCACAATACGGCCTGTCCCATGTGCACGAAGATAAGGAGCAAAAGATCGAGATAGCAAATATGGACCACGAAGATTGGTTTCCAACACACGATCCCAAATTTCGGCAGTCATTTCGTCAAGGTTGGGGAAAGGGATACCGATGTTCCAGGCTGCATTGTTGACAAGGATGTCCAGTCTACCAAATTCTCCTAGCACCATACTGACCGATGCGGCTATGGAAACCGGATCACGTTGATCTAGCTGTACGGTCAAACTTCGCCTCCCAGTTGCTTTCACTGCCGCTTCTGTTGTTGTTGCACCTTCCACGTGATTGACATATGTAATGGCGACGTTGGCACCTGCAGCAGCCAGCGCCCTGGCTATAGCACCCCCAATGTCTCCAGAGCCGCCGGTGACTAAGGCGGTTTTACCATTTAAATCCATACGCTGTTCTCCTTTTTATATAGTTATCAAGACAGTAATTCAATGAATCTCCATATCATCAAGCTAATTAATTTCTTTTATACAGCATGATTAGTAATCGCATTTATCAATTGAGGCCAAATCTGAGAATTCAAAGAATGTCCTATTCCAGCGATAATCATCAACTCGGAACCAGGAATATTTTTGGTAGTTTTGATCCCATTCGAAACTGGTATAAATGGATCAGCAGTCCCTGAATAACAAAAGGTGGAATCGTTATTGATTTGAGAGCCTCTTTTCTATTTTAAGCAGCAATTACAGTTGCCGATTGTCTCATTAGAGCGTCGGTATTTAAGCCACACTCAAAGAATTGAAGGCTTATTTCTCGAATATTTTCTCCATCTATGGGTACTTTTGAACAAACCATCTGTCAGCGGATGGGGGATGTTGTTTGAGCCTCATGTCTATCTTTAGGAAGATTAGGATGATAAGTGACCGATATTAGTATATTACCTTTTTAGTATGAGCAGAGATCGCTTCCACAATACGTGGCCAAGCGCCACCATGTGGTATGTCATGACCCATACCTTCAATTAGAAGTAATTCTGCCCCTGGGATAGCCTCAGCGGTGTCTTTACCTTTTTCAAAAGGAACAATTGGGTCATCCCGTCCCATGAATCTGACCTTTCGCTTATGTTTTGACCGCTTTTGAATTTTTGAGTTAATCGCGATGATTGTGCTGGACATTTTGAACCGGTCATGTCATGGTCATCATAAAACTCATATTCTGGACACGATACCGATCATCACAGGGATTCTTAAGAGAATGGGTGCTCAGCAAGTCATCGACAGTATTTTTATTCACCATGGTAACTGGTCCGGGCTCAGTTATGGTCAATTGGCAGTTTTGTTCGTAACCTATGTTTTGCATTCTCTGACCCATCACTTTTCGGGTGTGGAATCCTGGGTCAACCAACACAAAACGGTTATCGAGCAGGCAACAGGTTGGCAAATCGGTGAAAAAGATGCCACTGACGACAGGTTGGGCAGGTTGGCGGAAGTTCTGGGTGAAGACGATGAAACCAGTTACGAATTTCAAACCCGGATGGGTCAGCGCATCATCAGTGCCTACCAATTGCCGACAGAAATTGCCAGGTATGACACCACCAGTTTCAATGTGTGTCATCACCCGGAAAACGCCAAAAACGGTATCTTGCAATTCGGCCACAGCAAGAATTTCCGTCCGGATCTTTTGCAATTCAAACAAGGCCTGGCAGTATTGGACCCGGCCGGAGTTCCAATTTTGAGCGAGACCCTTGCTGGAAACCGTGCCGACGATCCTTGCTATTTGCCGGCTTGGCGCCGCATGGTGCATACAATTGGCAACCCCGATTTTTGTTCATCGCGGATTGCAAGGCGGCCTCGCATGAAACCCGGGCCGCGATCGATCATGAAAAAGGATACTATCTTTTTCCATTGCCGATGACAGGCGACACTCCCCGTCACGTCAAGGATAGGGGCGAATAACAATTCGCCCGTACTTTTGAATCCTGCCCAAGCCCACCAGGAAATTGTGTTGAAGTCGAAAGAAGATCAAGATGACGATGATCGGGTTGTGGGCAAGGGCTTTGTCGTGAATAAACAAATCGAGGCGCAGCTTGAGAACGGGACGGTTTATCAATGGCCGGAGCGATGGATGGTCAGTTGCAGCCATGCACATGCGCAGCGTCAAGAAAAATCGTTTCAAAATCGGCTGGATAAAGCCCAGAGCAAACTGTCCAGGCTGAAACCCAAGACCAAAGATACCGCCGATTCGTTTCACATCAAAGCTGAGAAGATATTGCAGGCATACAGCGTTGAGGAGTATTTCCGTCTTGAAGTCAGCGAGTCGATAAGAGCACAGAAAAAATATACCGGCAGAGGTCGCCCCGTCCCGAACACCCCCTTTGAAATGGTGGACATGCGAAGCCTTGAGCTGGTGGTTCACCGAAATTCCGAAGCGATCAATCAATTCCGATTGCTCGCCGGGTGGAGAATTTTTGTTACAAACGTTGCCGAAAGTAAGATGACGCTCCATCAAAGCACGCAGTACTACCGGGATGAGTGGCTGGTTGAAAGAGGATTTCATCGATTCAAAAAGGGGCATATCCCTGCACTACCTCTATTTTTGCGTCTACCAAAAAGAATCA
>CAYHPW010000103.1:0-3631 GCA_964358645.1 uncultured Bacteriovoracaceae bacterium
AATCCTTTGCAAATCAAGTGCTGTTTAGTTATCCACAGGTTCTATAGTAGAATTACGGATCGCGTGAAAAAACTGTGGATAACTTAAGTGAAGCGAGAGCAATGCTAGTCGAAAAAATGTCGATGAATGGTTCAAAAAAGAAATCGGCAATGGATGACACCTAGTTTGCCCGTTAGCCGTCCGGGACGTAGTCGACCCCGGATAGCGAGCGATTATTAATTAACCAAGATCGAGGATTTCTGAAGCTCAAAACTAACAAAGTAGCCAGCACCAGAAACCTCCCAGCGAATATGGATCAAGAACAACTCAACATAGGCAATTGTCCCCATTGCACCAAGATCATCTTCAAGAATGGCGCGTTCAATTCCGATGCTTCGTTCACTATGCGTTGTCCGAGCTGTCAGAAACTCCTTGAAATAGAAATACGAACAAAAATTGAGATCATCATAAAACCTGCCGAAAGATACCTGTCGGAGAAAAAACCAAAGTTTGGAAAGTTATCCATTGCATTTTTGCTTCCGATCCCAGTATCTCAATGCTTTACCTGTGCCTGTCTTATAATGAAGTGCGCTGATTGTGTGATGGATTGTTTAACTGGCATTTGCTAAGAAGGTCTTCAAAAACAAATGGAGCTACTTGTTAGCCCTTTTTTGCCGTTTGTTTGCCCTTGTGGCGAGTTTTGGCAGACTATTCAACCTTATACACCAATTACACGATTGATTTACGTTTTAATAGAAGCGAGTTTGATACAACCGAAACCGAGCTTGTCGCCATAGCTACCGATGCAAAAATGGGATTTAGTAAAAGATGAAAAAATGGATAAAGAGCACCCATTGCCACAGGAATCAGGATGACATTATAGCTGAATGCCCAAAATAGATTGAGGCGGATTGTTCTCATCGTTTTCTTTGACAGCACAACCGCCATCGCCACCGATCTCAAATCCTTATTGATCAGCGTAATATCCGCGGCTTCAATGGCTACGTCTGTACCGGTCCCCATAGCAATACCCACATCTGCGGCCGCAAGCGCCGGAGCATCGTTTATGCCATCGCCAACCATAGCAACCACCTTGCCTTCCGCCTGGATTTTTCGCACTTCTGCTTCTTTTTGATCAGGCAACACTTCCGCAAGAATTCTGGTGATACCTAACTTATGCCCGATAGCACTGGCTGTCCTCTGATTGTCTCCAGTGATCATGACAACCTCTATGCCAAGCTTTTGCAGGGCCAGCAGTCCTTCCTTTGCGCTCTCTTTGATGATATCTGCAACCGCAATAAGTCCAACAAGTTTATTTTCTGTGCCGATCATCATGACGGTTTTACCGCTGTCCTCCATCTCGCTGATTTGTTCGCTGGCCGGACTGATATCGACGCCCTCTTTGTACATCAATCGCTTATTTCCAAAAATAATCCTCCTGCCGTCAATAACTCCTTCCACGCCGTGTCCCGGGATAGCTTGAAACTTTTCAACTTTAGATAAAGACAACTGTTTGGCTTCGGCGGCTTTGACAATAGCTTCGGCAAGAGAATGTTCCGAACCTTTCTCAATTGATCCTGCCAGTTTTAATAATTCGTCTTTGCTGACCGAACTAAAAGAAACAATATCGGTCACTTCCGGCTGTCCCTTGGTAAGGGTCCCTGTTTTGTCAAAGACGATCGTATTAATTTTATGAGCAGTTTCTAGACTTTCGGCATCTTTAATGAGAATACCGTGCTCTGCTCCTTTGCCCGTCCCAACCATGATGGCTGTCGGGGTAGCTAGTCCCATAGCACACGGACAGGCGATAATAAGAACAGCGACCATGTTTAGCAGAGCAAACAAAAGCGTGGGTGCCGGTCCAAAAATGTACCAGATGGCAAACGTGAGAATTGCGAGCATAAGTACCACCGGCACAAAATACGAAGACACCATATCAGCGAGTCTTTGTATCGGAGCTTTGCTTCCTTGGGCTTCCTGCACCAATTTGATGATTTGAGCCAGCATGGTTTCTCCGCCGATTTTTGTGGCTTTAAATGTAAACGAGCCTGTTTTATTCATGGTTGCACCGACCACTACGTCTCCCTTAGCCTTATCTACAGGCATGCTCTCACCGGTAATCATAGACTCATCGATTGATGATTCTCCGTCAGCAATAATGCCGTCAACGGGAATTTTTTCACCGGGACGAACTCTGCTTATGTCGCCGATAATTACTTCGCTCATTGGTAAATCAATCTCTTTTCCGTCCCTCAATACACGGGCGGTTTTTGCCTGAAGCCCGATGAGTTTTTTAATGGCTTCCGATGTTCCGGCTTTAGCTTTTGCTTCAAAATAGCGACCAAGCAAAATAAGCCCGATAATTATGGCTGCGGTATCAAAATATGGCATAGGTTCAATGCCAACTTTTGTCACTAATTGTGGCAACACGGTTACAAAAACTGAGTACACATAGGCAACCGTTGTGCCGATGGCAACCAACGTATCCATATTTGCCGTCCTGTGTTTAAGAGCTGAAATCGTAGCCCGATAAAAAGCAAAACCGGCCCAGAATTGAACGGGAGTGGCCAGCAATAACTGTACCCAAAAATTCTGCAGGATCATCGGTGCTGTTTTCATAAGGCCAGGAAATCCGCCCCACAAAATAAGACTGCCCAAGAAAAGACTGACAATAACTTTAAATCGGAGACTTTTAAGCTCTTGCTGTTTTTCTTTCTGCTCAGCGTCTTCCGTTTTTATTTCCTCGGTGATGAGAGCTTGGTAGCCGACATTAGAAACGGCAGAGCTCAGTTTATCGTCGGTAACTTTTGCCGGATCGTAGGCCACTGTCGCTTTCTCGGTTGCGAGATTTACCGTTGCCGAGAGAACCCCGTCCACTTTTTTGAGTGAACGCTCAAGTACCATGACGCATGATGCGCAGTGCATGCCTTTGATTGAAAATGTTTTTTTATTCTGGTTCACATGATTATTTTACGATTATCTTGCCGTGATACATGTTCATGCCACAAGTATAGATGAATTCACCACTTTTCTGGGGCGTAAGCTCGACGACAACTTTTTGATTAAGAGGTAGTTGCTTACGTATCTTAAAATCCCCAAGCACGACCTCTTCAAGGCAGGCTGTAGGGTCTCTTCGGATAAAGTTTAGTTTTGTAGTTTTTCCTTTCGGTATCGAAATGACTTCAGGAGAGTAGCCTCCATCGACAATGATGTCTACCGAACCAGAAACCTGAATTTCTTTCTCTTTCTTTGCAAGGAAAAACCAATAGGTAAAACCTATACCAAGAACACTTGAAATGATGACAATAATTTTATCTAAGCTCATAAGCATAAGAGAGCCCACCCTTACGGGTGGGACGCTCCTTTAATTTCCCATCAAATTTTTCATTTCTCCGCTTTTTTCCGTTGCTTTTGCATTTTCCGCCATATATTTTTCTCCGATCATCTGCATGTCCTTTCCTTGAGAAATAATTTCATCGTCTTTATATTTCATTCCCATTTCCTGCATCATAGTTCCTCCCGATGTCATCATTTCCGCCATTTTTTGAATACTTGACGACTGTTCTTTCATCATGGTTACTGAATCTTGTAGCTTCTTGCTGAATTCACCCCCTAATTAGGACACTCTATTATTTCTAATAATACACCATTT
>CAYHPW010000104.1:0-3548 GCA_964358645.1 uncultured Bacteriovoracaceae bacterium
TGATACTTGACCAGTTATCATCACTGTATGCTTCTTGTGGGGGAGATCGGTTGATTATCGACGATGCTGCTATTCTCGACTCAGCACAGATATATGAGCCGGTGGGAGGTTAAGCGATGAGTAAAGATATTATCCCATTCGGCGAATCTGAAAGTTCTGATAGGTGGCTACGTGTTGATGTCCGTGGCAGCAATGATAAACTTTGGGCCTCCTTGCGTAGCAAATTCGTCACCCAGATTGAAACATTATTATCCGCCACGCTTGATCATGAACGTGGGACTACGGTCCGTGATGAAGCAAAGCAATTCACTAGCGCTTTGCTCGATTTCGCGAAAGCAAAGTTGGCCAAATCGGGATTGGAAGCCGAACAAATAGCGGCTGAAATTGGCAAAACCTTTGCTGAGAAGCAAACAGAACTGGCCAGGGCAGAAAAAACCACTGAAGAAGCCCGTCAAATACGGATAAAGAATGATGTCGCAGAACTACGTCTAACATTGGGGGCAACAAAAGCCTTCCTTGTAGGTGATGAAAGTGAAGAAGCAGTGATATTTGGCAAGCAACTAGAATCTTTTCTATGCGTTCTAAAGGAAATTGCAGAGACTTGATGAAAACTAATATTGGGCTTCTGTGAGACCGTGCGTTATCTAATCCTAATTAAGACATGGATAGTGATTCTGAATTATACTTGTGCCAGTCTTGTCTTAAAGATGCTTATCTGAAGAGATACTTTGACAAGGTTCCGACGATTACTCAATTGTGTTATATATGCCTCCGCAAATCCTCTAAATGCCTGCAAGTAACTAATAACAGAGAATTTTCGCAAATATTTAAGGCTATTATTCGATATCATTATTCAGAGTTTGACTATAATTATAAGCTGGAAGGCTGTCGCAGTGACATAATAAATATCTTTGAGCACTGTAATCCTATCTTGAGCCATGAATATTGTATGGATAGAGATGAAAACTATTTGGGGTGGATAGTAACATTATTAATTGAGCCAATAGTAGGTACCATTGATACTCAAATTAAGGACGGTGTATCCCTATATTCTAACCTAGCGCCGCCATTTATCCGTAATCTACAGGAAGATTTCTCCAGTGTATGCGGTTTTTTTATGCACGCAATCGAGCAACACGGACCAAAGGCTATGGAGCCTGAGGCGGTTAATTACCTTGCGCCATATGTTACAAAGTTTACATTAAAAATAACTAGAAATAGAACACTCTATCGCGCCAGACTTGGATACAAAAAGCGAGGGCACAAGTACGACCATCTTGATGATACCATCATTGATGTCTTCTTTCCATTTGCTGGGAAAGATATCTCTGCTCCACCTATAGACAAAACAAGAAATAATAGACTAAATCAACAAGGTCATTCGTTCCTTTACCTTTCTAGCAATGAAACTACTGCACTGTCAGAAATCAAACCCTATCCGGGTCAGTTTGTTTCTTTGGGACAATTCTATCCTAAGAAGAATCTATTTCTTGCAGACCTTAACAACTTAGACTTCAGCAATTATTGGCTGACAGATGCCGAACTTGACATTTATGTATTTCTAAGAACTCTTGGCTATTGGTATTCTTTTCCAGTACAACCGGATAGTAATCAATCACTTTATTATACCACGCAGTTCTTTTCAGCTGTTTTCAAAGCTCTTGGATTTGATGGGATTACGTACAGGAGTTCAATAACAGATGGGACAAACTATGTTGTTTTCCAGCCAGGTTTGATGAGATATCGTAGGTCATCGGGAAAATGTGTGAATGTCAAATCGCTGGCATACACATATAAGTCAGTGTTTTATGAAACATCGTATGCGAAGAGTGACTATGTATCTTACGACATGTTTTCTACCAATTCCGATCACACGTCTCATATATATAAAGAGCCTTGAGTTTCCTGCAAGTTCACGATGTACTGTAGATTTACTAAGAGTGTATTTAAAGTGTTCTATACATACATAAAAGCTAATTATTCATAATATGATAACAAAGACATGCAGTCGGACCCTCGTATCTCGGGCCGCTGATGCCTCACGTTAGTACAGCAAAAAGAGAGCAGGAACCGCCTTTAGAAGTAATTTCGTCAATATGAACATGCCCCTCCGTCATGAGGATAAATCGCTACATGTTTTTCAGTCGCTGTTGTCGGTCGTAATCCTTCAATGCTGCGATTAGTTCTGTCATGTCGCCAGCCATTATCCTGTCCAGATTGTAAAGGGACAAGTTGATGCGGTGGTCGGTTACACGGTTTTGGGGAAAATTGTACGTTCTGATTTTCTCGGATCTATCGCCTGAGCCGATCATATTCTTGCGCTGTGAATCGCGCTCGGCCCTTTTCTTGCTCTCGTACAATTCATAGACCCTGCTTCTCAGGAGCCGCCAGGCTTTGGCGCGGTTCTTGTGCTGGCTTTTTTCATCCTGCATGTGGACGGTAATTCCCGTCGGGATATGCTCTAATCTGATGGCGCTGCTGACCTTGTTGACGTTTTGTCCGCCGGGTCCGCTGGACCTGCAGACGTGCTCGATGACGTCGTTCGGCGCTATCTGGATGTCCAATTCCTCCGGCTCGGGTAATATCGCCACGGTCGCCGCCGAGGTATGAATCCTACCCTGGCTCTCAGTCTCGGGAACACGCTGGACGCGGTGGCCCCCGCCCTCGTAACGGAATTCCGACCACACGCCCGGCCCTTTGATGCCAACGATGACCTCGCGAAAACCGCCCTTCTCCGTCGCACTGAAATCAAGCTGCTCGACCTTCCACTTGCGGGCCTCGGCGTACTTGATATACATGTTATACAAATCGCGTGCGAACAGCGCCGCCTCTTCGCCGCCGGTGCCCGCCCTGATTTCCACGATGATCGAATCGGTATCCTTCTCATCGCTCATCACCAGAGTATCCGTCATCTGTTCGAGCAAGGCGGTCTTTTGGCTTTCAAGCTTCTGCATCTCCTCGCTGGCCAGAGCCCTGAGCTCTTTATCCGCGTCGCCGTCGGAGGCTATTTGCTCAGCGTCTGCAATATCAGCCGCCATTTTCCTGTACTGCCGGTATTTTGCGACGAGTGTCTTGAGTTTGCCCTGCTCCTTGGACAACGCCACCAGGCGAATTGAGTCGCGCGCGGTTTGCGGCTCGGCAATCTGCTTTTCTATCTCGTTATAGCGAGCCTCGATCTGGTCAAGTTTCGCTATTAAACTGTCTTCTTGTTCTGCCATAAATGCAATCCGCCCCCGGTACGAGATGATAACTGAAAGCCCTTGCGCCGCTGCAAGATGCTCTGTGTGCCTCTAACCAGAACAACAAAAAGCCCCCATCCCGCCGCCGGCAGAATGGGAGCG
The DNA here is from genome assembly GCA_964358645.1 of uncultured Bacteriovoracaceae bacterium. Taxonomy (GTDB): domain Bacteria; phylum Bdellovibrionota; class UBA1018; order UBA1018; family UBA1018; genus JBBTDV01. Next base: position 3,342 of record CAYHPW010000104.1, read on the forward strand.
CGAACCACAATCTGATAGAACAAGCTACTTCTGCTGGTCTTTTTGAGCCTGCTTGGGCGCATTCTTGCCCGATGCGGCCCCTTTCATGTAGCTCGTGCCGTACTTCTTCTGGAACCGCTCTATTCGCCCGGCGGTATCGACGTACTTCTGCTTGCCCGTATAGAACGGGTGGCACATCGAGCATATTTCCGCGTGGATTTCCTTGGC
>CAYHPW010000105.1:0-3532 GCA_964358645.1 uncultured Bacteriovoracaceae bacterium
CTGCTTGCATAAGTATGTTGTTTTTAGTGAGTTCTGAAACCTCTTCCGCCATGTCCGTGTCACGTATCCTGCTGTTTGCGGCCGCCATATTCTCCTCGGTTATAGCGAGGTTGTTTATCGTGGCCTGTAGTCTGTTCTGCATGGCACCGAGATCTGCGCGGATGCTGTTGACACGTACGAGTGCATCGTCAACCACTGCAAGGCTTAACTGCGAGCCTTGTTTGGTGGCTACGGATTCACCCCCTAGTTTTAAGGCATCAAGTGATGCGTCCGCACGCTCCCCGTTGTATACTACGCGGTCAAGGATAGGGTTATTTCTAGTCCCGACTTGGATTTCGAAAATCCCGGCCTTACCGTTCAAAAGAGGTACACCGTTGAATTGTGTGACGTTCGCTATTCGGTCGATCTCTTGTTTTAGTGATTGGTACTCACGGTCAGCAAGCTGGCGTTCCACATCACCGATAGTGTCTGATGCGGCTTGGATAGCCAGTTCCCTGAGCCTAACGATCATGTTAGAGATCTCGTTTAAACCTCCTTCAGAAACCTGGATCAGCGATACGCCGTCCATCGCGTTTCTGCGCGCTTGCCTGAATCCTCTCAGGTGTGCGCGGAGATTCTCGGAAATCGCAAGTCCAGCAGCATCATCACCAGCGTGGTTAATCCTGCTCCCGCTGGCAAGTCTTTCTAGTGACTTATCCAGACTCATCCTTGTCGTGGCCATCTGTCTTTGTGCATTGACAGCGGTCGTATTAGTCGCTATTCGCAACCCCATATTAGCCTCCGTTCATATGTGCTACCCTCCCTGACAGCACGTCACTATCCGTAGTGACGCCGGCATCCATGCCTTTTTGTTTAGAGCCTTGCGGCTCGGTTTTCTCCCCGAACAAGACCACGAACTGTGGCTTATCCAAGGGCTCCCATGCCTTTTGGACACATGTGCATAGACCCATGTCCATAAGCCTGGTGAGCATTCTGTTTGTGTACAAAGGCCAACTTTTGCCCGGTACACCTACCCCTCCATGTTCAAATCAACGACATCGCCGACATGACGCTGCCGTTGACAGCCGATACGGCACCAAAGCGACGCACCAGCATTTTAAATCACCCGCCTCCGGAAATTACCGGCATGCGAGTTATTCCCATGGTTGCTTAAGAAGAGTGGCTCGTTTCATGAGACCAGTCCCATTAATTACAACCAAGATATGTGGCGCACATCCCTGCTGATTTTAAAGCAGCACTAGCTGCATAGTTTTTCAGCAGAGAATGCGCCTAATTTTTACTCACCGGCTGGGATATCGCTTTGGATAGGCCGATCATGCCATCACACGAAGCAAATTCCAGTTAGTGAGCCTGAAAATTTCTAGGACCTTAAGTAGCCCTTTGCACGCTTCACCAAGCCGTCATAGCGGGTTTAGGCGGGCAAAGGGCCTTGTCCAGGAAACAAGCGCAGGCAACGTGCCTTTGCTCTTCAGGTTAAACTCTCATCATCCCATCCCTCCTTGTCCCAATAACCCTAGGACATTTTTTATCGTATTGTTAGCCTGGCTCAGCACCGCTACGCCAGACTGGGTAAGAATTTGGTTCTTGGTCAACTCTGTTGTCTCTTCAGCTATGTCAGCATCCCTGATGCGGCTGTTCGCTGTTGCTATATTTTCACGGCTCACCATCAGATTGTTTATGATGGATTGCAGGCGGCTTTGCATCGCGCCGAACTCCGCCCTAATAGCGGTGATGGATTGCAAAGCGCTGTCAAGCGATGACAAACTGTTTTGAGCAGTGGCTTTATCTGCGACAGATGTAAGATTTATCCCAATCGCGACAGGGTTTATGTCAGCTGATGAAGCATCGAAAAGCTTGATTCTGTCGATTAATGGATTGTTCCTGGTTCCAACCTGGATTTCGAATACGGAGGCCATGCCGTTCAGAAGTGGAACATGGTTAAACTCCGTGGTATTCGCTATTCTTTCGATTTCCAGCATCAGTTGCTGGAATTCCACGTCCAGGAATTTTCTTTCCTGTATCCCAACCGTGTCTGATGATGCTTGGACCCCTAGTTCTCGCATCCTAATGAGCAGGTTCGAGATTTCGCCAAGCGAACTTTCAGCGATCTGAACAAGAGATACGCCGTCTTGAGCGTTACGTTCAGCTTGTGCCAAACCACGTAGTTGAGCGCGCAAGCTTTCAGATATTGCCAAGCCTGCGGCATCATCACCAGCATGATTTATTCTTGAACCTGAACTTAATCTTTCTAGGGATCTATCAAGAGCACTACGGGTGGTGCGCAAGTTTCGTTGCGCGACCAAGGCAGGTATATTTGTATTAATCCGCAGTCCCATAACCTTCCTCCATGAAGGTAAAAATTGGCTATTCCTAAGCCGTCATGGGAACAGGCCTCTTTCGAGTCACCACCGATGCCATCTTGGTACCGGTGTAATCCTGCTTCCAATTAACCCATCGGACGTACGTTAAAACTCTTTAGGAAAAAAAAATTTTTTAGGCGGCCTCGCTATACTCCTCATACTCCTCTGTGCTCCATAAATCATAGAGTGTTTTTCCGCCATCTGTTTTAAGCCACTTGGATGCATGATCAGGGGGATCCTGCCCAAGGCATTGCTGCACAAAGGCGTATACGGTCATGGTCTCTTTTGAATCTGAAATAACCTTATATTCACCGTTAGGCTGTCTTGCAATCCTACAAGCCCTTGATGGATCGCTGACATAGTAAAGGATTTGGCCGTCCTTTACGTAACCGCCATGTACGAGGTGGCTCAGGTCAAACTTGTTTTTCTTTTTAGACACGTATTATTCCCTCCAGAAGCAGTATCGGAAGAAATTGCCCAGTATTTAGTTTCAGATTTTCGCGTTAATATTTAAAATATGAGTTTGCAACCACACCGCTGCACTGACGCGCCTCTTATCCTTATTTTAGATAAAACTAACAGAAAACAGCTTGTCACACTTTTGGATAAAGCCTTTAACGTTCCAACCTGGAGTCATTATTATGACGATTTTACGGTTTGGGATGACTACTACTCATCTCATCTTGAAATCAGAAGATTCGGAATCTTTGATGCCGCCGGCGTTTTAATCAGTACTGCTAGTGTTAGGCTTGCCAGCATTAAGCATACAAATAACGAAGCCATGCTACCCATAGCCCTTATGGGTGCTGTAGCAACGGATGATAAATGGCGCGGGCGCGGGTTAGCCTCGATCCTGGTATCGCACGCACTGGAGTGGGCAAAAAACAAAGGTGCAGCTTTATCAGTGCTTTGGGGCAGCGAACATGAGCTTTATAGAAGGTTAGGGTTTGAGTTATGCGGTGACCAGCTCAGGAAACCTCTTGCTATGTTCCACGGCATCGACTCGATTATAAATTCAGATTTTGTTAAACAAGGCTGGGTTGACGGTATTTGGAAATGCATGTTGAAACGTGAAGGTGGACTAAACCTTGAAGCTTCGGACATACGATGGATTTCCGCTCATAAGAACGTTCAGTGGTATTGGAGTGGTGGCTCTGACGAGCCGTCCGCTT
>CAYHPW010000106.1:0-3419 GCA_964358645.1 uncultured Bacteriovoracaceae bacterium
GCAGCAGGCTTGCAAAAAAATACAAAATAAAGAAATGCGAATGCCCGAGCGGAAAAATGACGCGCTTTGTGGAACCGTGTTTGTTGTTTTTTTTATCGCAAGGTGATTCTTACGGATATGAGTTAATGGCAAAATTAGACCATTTCGGATTTCCCAAGGCCAATCCCGACCCGGCGATGGTGTACAGAACGCTTCGGTACATGGAGAAAGAGGGATTTGTCGTATCGAAGTGGGACACCAAAGGGACTGGCCCGGCGAAAAGAAATTATAGTTTGACACAAAAAGGAATCGGCCTGCTTCATCTTTGGGCAGAGAGCATCGCATTGCGCAAACAAGTTTTAGAGAAATTCATGAAACAGTATCGACGGCGTTTCAAGAACCACAAGAGTGCATTCTAAACTTCAAATCATATAAGTTATGATGGAAAGGTAAATTGTTATGAAGATCAGGGAAAGCGGAATGCCTGAGTGTGATATGTGGGAGAAATTTTTCGATCCCGCAAAGATTCTGGCTACGCTTGGTTTGAATAGTCAAACTGTTGATGTGGCAGAGTTCGGCTGTGGCTACGGCACATTTACGATTCCGGCTGCTAAAATTATTAAAGGGAAAATATATGCGATGGATATCGAACCGAATATGATTCGAATTACCAATGAAGAGGCCAAGAAAAACGGGCTGAGTAATGTGCAAACGGTATTGCGTGATTTTATAACAGAAGGAACCGGTATTCAGGAGATGTGCCCTATCTCGACCATGAAAGATATGTATGAGATTGTCAAGGAAAGCGAAAAAGTAGTGACTTTTTAAGTCTTAGATTATGAAAAAAATACAAATACTTGGAACTGGACGCCCGAAGTGCAAATAATCTTTCCACCACGAGGTTTTTTCTCTAAAGAAGATATATTGGCGAAGTGGAAAAAAACTTGACTTTGAGAAATATGCTGCGTATATTGAAAATGAGGGTAAACAAATTAGATGACAGGCTCTTAAGGCTACGGAAATTGTGAGCCATAAACAAGAAAGGAAACTGCGTAAAGATGAACAAATTAAAAAAGATACTTGTGTTAGTGCTGATTGCCGCAGTTGTTTCGCTTGGTGGGTCAGGTTGCAAAGGCAAGAGTGAACATCCAACCAACGAACATCCATCCAAGCAAGCTCCAGCCAAGGAAGCTTCGCCTAACGAGCCTCCGGCTGCGGAGCATCCGGCCGGGGAGCATCCGAAATAATCTTTAAGCTCTTGACTGCTGCGGCATGCAGTTAGAAGATGAAATGTCTGTTATGAACTGGCAAAAGGTGGTACCAGCAGCGGTTTTGATTTGTGCATTCCTTGCCAGTTGTGATAAGTCGCGGAATGCACAGCAGGAATCGTCTGACTCTGTACCTAACGTGGTGACGGCGGATATACAGGCAGGCATCGAGAAATACATCGAAGATCAGGTCCATGCGGGTGGAGGATATTTCAAGCTTGCCCACGGCGATAAGGAACTCAAATTAAGGCTGGTCCGCGTCCATACCGAGTATTTATCGAATCTGGGCCCGCATCGCCATTTCGCCTGTGTCGATGTGGTGGACATCAGTGGTGATGTATATGATGTTGATTTCTTCCTTGTCGGTGATCCTGGTGCGATGACTGTCACTGAGACGACGGTTCACAAAATCAACGGCCAGCCCTTCTATGCGTGGGAGCAAAAAAAGGATGGCGGCTGGCATCGCGTCCCGGTGAAAGAAGCTTCGCAGTGCCTCCTTGGTGTCATCAGAGGTCGTGACGAGTTTGAATTCATCTATCGGACGATTCTGCCCGACATCAATGATACTGCCCGAATGTGGATTCCTATGCCCTCTACAGACGCATTCCAGACGGTCGAAGTCAAATCTATCAAAGCTCCTGGGCAGCGCAGAATTCTACAGGACCATGAATATGCAAACAAGGTACTTTTTCTCGAACTTGATCCCAAAGACAGCGGAAAAATTATTGAGGTTCGCGTTCAGGTACAGCGTATCGAGAAGGCCGTTTGTACGGAGCAAACGCCCGCACCCGAAAAATTTCTCAAACCGGAACGTCTTGTACCAGCCAATGAAGATTTCCGCAACATTGCAGTGAAAGTCGTTGAAAGCAGGAAAGGTGACCTCGTCCGTGCGCGAGCCCTCTACGACCATGTCACAGAACGCATGAGGTATATGAAGTACGGCACGGGCTGGGGAAAAGGCGATGCCGTTTATGCATGCGACACTCGTACTGGCAACTGCACTGATTTTCACTCCTACTTCATCGCTCTCGCACGTTCCGTAGGCATCCCCGCTCGCTTTGCCATCGGTGCAGCAATTCCTTCAGAGAGAAATGATGGCGGCATTGACGGCTATCACTGCTGGGCAGAGTTCTACGCCGATGGTCAATGGTGGCCCGTCGATATCAGCGAAGCCAACAAATACACAAGCCTGTCAACCTACTACTTCGGCCACAATCCGGCAAACCGCATCGAACTAAGTCGCGGTCGTGACCTCATAGTTGACCCGGTACCTGCTTCAGGTCCGATCAATTTCCTTGCCTATCCGGTGTTGGAGATTGGCGGAAAACCTGCAAAGGTTAAAGTTCAGTTTTCTTTCAAGAGAAACTTGCATACCAGGCAGTAATCTCCACAGCGTTAAACAGTTTACAAATTATAGATTATGTGGATATTGTTGCATATATCTGATAACGAGTTTCGAGTTTGAAAGTTACAGGTTTCGGTTGGGCTTAATCCACCCTCCATTTCTGGTCCGTCTGTAATGAGTTCACAATTAAAGACAAACTAATATTAAAGGTAACGTTATTTTTTTGCATCCTGACAATAGCAGGATGTACCGTCGGACCTGACTATCATCCGCAGGATGCAAAAATGCCTTCGGCCTGGACCGATACAGCCCCCATAAAAGCCACATCAGCTTATGTGAACCTTGTTAACTGGTGGACGGAGTTTAACGATCCCAGTCTCACCTCTTTGGTGGAAAGGGCAATCAACACGAATTTAGATTTGCTTGGGGCCCAGGCGCGAATTCGACAAGCCAGAGCGGCCAGAGGTATTGCAGCGGGAGGTTTGTGGCCGGCAGTTAATGCAAGCGGATCTTATACACGTGGCCGGATCCCGGTTTTGGGTGATCCCGATGCCCCGACACGAGACTTATTTCAGACGGGTTTGGATGCCGCATGGGAATTGGATATATTGGGCGGCGTTCGACGCAGCGTCGAAGCAGCCGATGCGGATGTCCAGTTTACCGTGGAAGACCATCGAGATATCCTGGTAACGCTCGTAGCCGAGGTCTCGCTCAGTTATATTGAACTTCGCGGATTTCAGCAGGAAATTGTTATTGCCCGAAACAATCTTGGCGCACAGCAGCAAACCGCAGAGCTGACCCGTAAACGATTTCAAGGCGGGCTTGTG
>CAYHPW010000107.1:0-3369 GCA_964358645.1 uncultured Bacteriovoracaceae bacterium
ATTCAGCCTGGTACCAAGTATAAGTTGTAAAGGTTATTTATTTACGGATACTAACGGTAATTCGCGGCGGATGTAAAATAGCGGAACTTTTTTTGAAGTTTGTTGAAAAGATGGGTAGTGGCTTCGGCAATGGATAATGGCAACTCGCAGCGGATGATGAATAGCCGGCCAGATCGACAAGGACAACTGCCGGTTCACAACTGCCTATCCCGAGGGGCCGAAATGTTAGTCAGAGAAGGAGCCTCAAGAATTCAATTGGCATTGGAGGCTCTTGCAAAATTAACGAGTTTTCAAAAATAGTGGTACCAATTTTAGGGAAAAGCTGGCACAATGATGGCACCCCAAAAGCGCTTTAAACCTTAAGGAGCCATCACATGAGCCAACTCAGACAAACCCTATCACAATTTTGGAACAAGGTCTACGGGTTTCTGTTTCCCATCATTGAAGAGGAAATTGGAGAACTCACCTCCAGACAAAGGCAATTGATCGGCATTTTGGAGATGATTCGAATTGAGGATTTCGTAAAAACAGCTGCAGGAGCTGGTCGGCCTCCTGAAGACCGGAAAGCCATCGCCCGAGCTTTTGTTGCCAAAGCTGTTTACAACCTTGATAGCACTCGGCAGTTGATTGAACGACTTAAGGTAGATTCCCAACTTCGAAGAATTTGTGGATGGATCAACCCCGGCTCGGTCCCAGAGGAATGGTCATTTTCTCGTGCCTTCGCCGAATTTTCCGATTCTGCGCTTGGGGCAAAAGTCCATGAAACCCTGATAAAAAGCAAGTATGACGGTCAAATTGCTGGGCACATTTCTCGTGATTCGACCGAGATTGAAGCCCGGGAGAAACCTCAAAAGGCAGAACCGCAGGAAGCCGCACCAAAGCAAAAGTTCCCAGTTGGCAGACCCCGGAAGGAAGAGCAGCGTCCACTTCCGGAACCCACTCGATTGGAGTGTCAAGGAAACATGACTCTCGAGGAAATGGAAGCGGATCTTCCCCGCGCATGTAATGTAGGGTCGAAGAAGAACAGCAAGGGATTCAAAGAAACCTGGAATGGTTACAAACTACACCTCGATGCTGCCGATGGGCAGATTCCGATCAGTTGCATCCTAACCTCGGCCTCGTTACACGACAGTCAGGCGGCTATTCCTTTAGCCAAAAAGACATCAGATCGAGTTGTGAACCTTTACGATCTCATGGATTCCGCCTATGATGCGGAAGCAATCAAGAATTGTAGTAGGAGTCTGAATCATGTTCCAATAATAGACTCCAACCCTCGAAGGGGTGAAAAAATCGTAACTTCTCAATAAGTCCGGGTAAATTTGTTCCCGCCAGTTCTATTTTTAGGAACACGTGAAATATTTTCGTTTCCGAAAAAAATAGATGTACACAGGAACAATTTTTTGTTTTACTTCTGTTATGGTTTCCATTCCCAATATTTCTTCCATACCCGAAGTGGAGCGCACCCCTTTAGTGGCTGCTCTTTTGGAGATAATTCAGCTTCAAAAAGAAGAGATTCAAGCGTTGAGAGATGAAATTGCAGAATTGAAGGGGCTCAAAACCAAGCCCAAGATCAAGCCCTCACAGCTGGAAAAAAAACCGGAAAGCGAAGAGAAACCGAGCCGACGCCCTGGCTCAACCAAAAGAAACAAGACAGACGAGATTGTGATACATGATACGATAGTGATCAAGGCCGAAAACATTCCAGAGGGGAGCGCGTTCAAGGGCTATGAAAACTACACGGTTCAAGGTCTAATTTTCAAGCCTCACAATACCCTCTACCGCCGGGAACGATGGCAAACCCCTGATGGCAAATCCATCGTGGCGCCGCTCCCGCAGAACGTGGAAACCCTGGATGGCGGACACTTCGATTGCGCCCTGATCACTTTTGTTCTCTACCAGTATCACCAGGCGCACGTCACTCAGCCTCTGATCCTGGAAGGGCTTCTGGAGATCGGGGTCGACATATCGTCGGGACAAATCAACAGCATTATCACCGAGAACCATGATTGCTTCCACCGCGAGAAAGATGAGATCCTGCGTGCGGGTCTGAAAGTATCGGACCATTTGAATGTTGACGACACTGGCGCACGGCACCAGGGTAAGAACGGCTACTGCACTCATATCGGGAACGAATTGTTTGCTTGGTTCCAAAGCACCGAGAGTAAAAGTCGGATAAACTTCCTTGAGCTTCTCCGTGCCGGGCACAAGGACTACGTGCTGAGCGACGAAGCGATTGAATACATGCGTTTGAGCAAACTTCCCAAAGTGCAACTGGAAGAACTTGGTCACGAGCAGAAAACCTTTGCCAATGAAGCGGAATGGAACGCTATCCTTGGCGCGTTGAACATCACTCAAGAACGTCATGTCCGTATCGCCACGGAGGGTGCCCTGTTGGGCAGTATACTGGAACATGGGTTCAATCCGAAAATCGTTATCCTCAGTGACGATGCAGGGCAGTTCAATATTCTTCTACTGCTACATGCCTTGTGCTGGATCCACGCTGAGCGGACGATCAAAAAACTCGTCGGCTTCAACGACGAACAGCGCGTAGCTCTCGATGGCATACGGACCCAAATATGGGACTACTACGATGAGCTGAAAGCCTACAAAGAGGCTCCTTCTGTCGAGAAAAAGATCGCTTTGGAGACACGCTTCGATGAGATTTTCACCACTCAGACCTGCTTTGCGACCCTAAACCAAGCACTTAAGCGGCTGCACAAGAATAAGTCGGAGCTTCTGTTGGTGCTCGATCGTCCGGATATTCCGCTACACAATAACACCAGTGAACGTGATATCCGCGAATACGTCAAGAAACGCAAAATCAGTGGTTCCACTCGAAGCGAACTCGGGCGTTGCTGCCGGGATACCTTTGCAAGTCTAAAAAAGACCTGCCGCAAGCTAGGACTGTCATTCTGGAACTTCCTCAACGATCGAATCTCAGGAAAGGGTATGATTCCCCTGCTGTCTGAGCTCATTGATTTGCGAGCGGAGGCATTGGACAGTGGCTAATGCACTCGAGCAACGTTCAACCCTGCGGGTGCGTGTTCCCTTTTCGCAGATGGAGGCCATTCGGTCCTGATCGCGGACAATCCTAAAATGAACCGCGCCATATTGCCTTGACTCACCTGCCGAATCCTGAATTGGTGCCGCCCCGATGAAGTGTCAATTCACTTTCTGGCCAGCTCAGAAATTATGAATTTACACAAATAAGTGGCAAAAAGTCGATTTCTTGGAAAACCATCGTTGATTTACAGAATTGAAAAACAACCCACTTTTGAAAAGACACCTTTTTCACCCGGGCTTATTGAGAAGTTACGATATTTCACTGTTCAGTCTGTGCCAGCGTTTTTGGTTCTGATGCCTTGCTCC
>CAYHPW010000108.1:0-3217 GCA_964358645.1 uncultured Bacteriovoracaceae bacterium
TAACTGGGCGGTCAAGGTGTTACTCAACATAACGGAGTACTCACCATAAAATCTCAAAGAGGGAGTTCTTAAACCCGACATCTACAATCCGCTCCTAAACCCCGTCTATGCCGCCATGCTTGCTCACTACGACGTTGTTGCGGACCCAGCCAGGGTAGAAGACCCCGATCGCAAAGGAACGGTGGAGAAGGCAATAGACCATACACAGTCGACGTGCCTCAAGGGGCTGAAATTCGATAGCATCGAAGCTCAGAATGAAAAGCTGATGGGCTGGGAAGAGATGTGGGCAAGTAAGCGTGTTCATGGCCGTGCAAAAAGACAGGTGGAAGAAATGTTTCAAGAGGAGAAACCATTTCTTAAGCGCTTGCCACTCATCGGTTTTCGATATTTCAGGCAGGAGGAGCGCACTGTCTGGAGCGATACTCTCATCGAGGTGAAGGGCTCTTACTATCATGCTCCTCCCGAATTCATAGGCAAAGTGGTCCCTATCCGTATCTTTGAATCGACGATAGAAATTCTTCATCCCACGACATTGGAAGTGGTCAAACGGCATCAGAAAAAGCTTCGAAAGGGACAAGTTTCCATAGAGCCGGAAGACAGGATATTTAATCCCTGCAGAGATACTTATCGTCTTTTTCAGCAAGCCGATCGGATTGGCGAGGCGACAGGGAAACTTGCCCGCATCATCTTTGCTGATGAAGGCCGACCAGGCCAGAGACGGCTTCAGGGGTTGGTGGGGCTTGCGAGAAAATTTCAGGCTTCCGAGATTGAACGTGCTTCAGCACTCGTTCTCTCGCGAGGGGGGAGGCAGGGCCACTTTGTGAAGCGCGTGCTTAAGGCGAATGCGGAAAGAACCCCTATCGAATCCCCTTCACTCGCTCAATCTCACGAACTTATTCGAAGCCCCCAGGATTACGGAGCCTTTTTTTCACAACACGCCAGAGAATCTCTGAAATAACAGGAAGGATAAAAACCATGTCAATGACCATGCCAGAAATAGACAAATCACTGAGAGTCTTACGGCTCTCTGGAATTCGAGCAACGCTGGAAACGCGATCGCTTCAAGCAACGCAAGGAAACATGTCGTTTATCGACGCATTTGCCATGCTTCTCCAAGATGAGTTGGATCGAAGGCGCACAAGCCTCATTGCAAGGCGATTTAAACTATCTGGCCTTCCGGAGCTGAAGACCCTCCAGGATTTCGATTGGGGCTTTAATCCGAAAATTCCCAAGCACGCTTGCTTCGAACTCGTTGCTCTCAAATTTATCAATGACCACGAGGACGCGTTGCTTATTGGGTCGCCTGGAACAGGCAAGAGCCATATCGCCAAGGCCACAGGGCACGCAGCCCTCCGGGCTGGCCATCGAGTGCTCTATCGGGAAGCTCACATACTATTCCAAGACATCTTTGAGGCCGTACAACTTGGCCACAGAAAGAAACTGATGCAGGCATTGGCCGAGGCGGATCTCTTGATTATTGACGATCTATTCTTGAGAAAATTACCACGTGATGCCGGTGACGACCTCCTTGAGATCATCATGAACCGGTACGAAAAAAGATCCACAATCATCACTTCCAACCGCATTGTGGACGATTGGGGAAAATTGTTATCCGACAATACCGCAGCAACGGCGGTACTGGATCGCCTCATGCACCACGCGAACCTACTTAAATTTGAAGGAAAGAGTTACAGGCTCCACCAGTCCGCCTTGAGGCTTGTTAAACAGAAAGGCGAAAAGTAGACATTGCATTGGCCTATAAAGGAAGATGACTTTTAGGTGGGGCTCTGCCCCACACCCCGGAATTTTTAAGGCATCACTCAGGTGTTCGATATAAGCAAAAAAGGCCCTTAGCAATACCGCCAAGGGCCTGATGCTTTTATCGACGCACCGTCGACTCGGCTATCCCTCCTCAGGTTGCGTTCCCGCAGAGCCTGATTATGTTTCGCCGAGCAACTATATAAAAACACCGCTTTGACCGACGAGTAAAGCACTCATCGCAAAACCAACGCGTTTAAGCGCCCTACAAGCGATTCCTTTTGTTTCGCGAATACCATGGGAACCCCTAAAATGACTATCTTTGCGCCCAACGGCAAACCGCTATCTTCCGGAAAATGATTGCACGCCCAAGCAATCCGCTATGAAGCTTGCCAAACAGAAAGGGGGTCAGTACACATTAACAAATCGTTCCACCGCCTGGCCGGTTTTGACCCGGCCACAAGTGGCCGGTTTTGAGGTGGCCACCGAAGCGCAGTCGGCCTACTTCGTATTAAAATGCGTTTTTAGATGGGTTTTTTGTATGTATTTTAGTAGATATTTAATCACAAAGTTGTCTTTTTTTGTTCCTATTACTCGAATTAAACTTGTAATTGCGTTCATTCTTTCAAAGCTTGTTTTGCTTTTTTTTAAAAGAAAAAACAGAATAATTGAAAGAAATGGAATTAAATTCGAAGTTAATCTTTGTGAGGGAATAGACTTAAGTTTATTTCTATTTGGTAATTTTCAAAAGCACGTATACGAGAATAAAAGTGTTATCCTTAAAGAAAATGCTGTTATTTTTGATGTTGGAGCGAATTTTGGAATCATGTCTTTGTTTTACTCTAAAAGATTTCCAACCGCTAAAATATTTTCTTTTGAGCCGACTTACTATGCCATGGAAAAATTCACAAAAAATCTTTCGTTAAATCCATCCCTCACATCAAGGATTGAACCAATTCAAAGCTTTGTCTTTAGAGAGACAAGGCAAAACCCTGAATTGTTAGCATATTCAAGTTGGGATGTTTCGAGTACGAATCGTGAGAATAGACACAAAATACACGGTGGTTATTTAATGCCAACAAAAAATGTACATTCAATATCACTAGATGATTTTTGCCAAACTCGCGGTATTCATACAATTGACTTAATAAAAATTGACACCGATGGATATGAGTATGATGTACTAAGAGGTGCGGAGAGAAGTTTAAAGCTTTTTCGGCCGTATGTTGTTTTTGAAGTAGGAAATTATTTTATCTTTGACACCTTGTTTGACTACGGCGCGTTCCGTGATATTCAACGGCATCGTATCTGTACGCAAATCAATCAATCGCTTTCCGTGTATCATGGCTACGAAATTCCTCGTGATCTTGAAGCAGCTGGAGGCCTTCCCACGTTTCAAAAAGCAATAATGCAGGCAGAAGCAACCTATCACACCATCGCAGCGAAGTTCCCCGAGGAA
>CAYHPW010000109.1:0-3110 GCA_964358645.1 uncultured Bacteriovoracaceae bacterium
AATCCTTTGCAAATCAAGTGCTGTTTAGTTATCCACAGGTTCTATAGTAGAATTAGGTTGTAGAGCACTAGGTAACCGAAACCGCTGAAGTACGTGACCTGATCACGAAGCAAACCGATTACCATGAGGTACGGTCCGCCCATACAAGGGAATTGACAGATGCCGACCAAAAGACCGAGTCCGAAAGCGGCTGGGAAAGACGCTCTTTCCATGAGCCGCCCCATTGCTGTATGGGATACAGTCGGAATCTTGAATTTGATCGGAAACTTCGGAAAGAATTCGTTCAGAATATTAATCACCCCGAATACAATGAGAAGCGTGGCTCCGAGCTTGCCCATGAAATGAGGCGTGTTGAACAGGTGCAGGACTTTGAGGATGCCGAGACCGATCAAGAGATATGCCGAGAATATTCCAGCGATGTAGGTTCCGCCTATCTGAAGGATTTTTTTCCTTGTCATTTGCATGCCGAACAGAAATGCAATTGTGATGAGCAGAATTGAGAACGAACACGGATGGACGCTGTCAAGAAGTGCAGAGACCAAAACAAGAGGCAGGAGCCATGCACCCTTATTGCTTAAGCTCCAGATGAAGGAAGAGGTATCTGGGGTGTGCTTCAGAATAACTATCCCAATAATGGCAACGGCTATGATAATTAATATTGTTATGGTTTTTTTCATAGCAGTTAAGGGGTAACCAGCCCTTTTATTTCTAATTGGAGTTCACCGCCAGACTTATCGGTAATGGTGATGAATCTATCAATCGGTCCGACACCGGCAGGTCCGTGTGCGTTTGGATCATAGACAACCCGGACAGTACGACTTTCTCCGGCCCTGATTGTCTCGTTGACTGGCGGAACATATCCCATGCTTGGCATACCAAAAGGTCCCTTAGTTGTGCCATCTGGCTCAACCATGAACGCCTTAGTACACATGCACGAAGTTACAAGAGACGGGATAAAGATATCCGTGTCTCCTGGGTTGGTGACTGTGAAGTCTTTTGTTACATTGCCGTTCTTCATCGAAATTGTGCCGAAGTCGTACAATTTTTCTGAGGCAACGAGAACGCTTGCTATACCAGTACTTGCCCCTGTGGGTTTTTGAGTTGAACTGCCCCACCACATAAGACCGATGAGACCGACAACAATGAGAGTAATGACAATAATTGTTTTATTCATGTTAATTAGCAGAAGCTAGTTAATAAAGATACAAACAAAAAGCCCTGCGGTTAGCATTTGCCAAAAGACGACCAAACCAAACTTGGCAAACCCGCAAGACTAGATTACTGCTGGCGCGTAGATTTTAGGGTTGAGAATACCCTGAGAAAATTCTTCTATCAGTGAATTAAAAAGACGTATTTGAGGATTCTGTTTTATATAAAGCCTCCAGCGAGAGGCAACAAGTTCAGAGAATTCGGTAAGCGGATTCCAAAAGGCAACCACGGCAATCAGCACAAATGCCAAAATAAGCAGGTCCAGCAGGCCGGTATTTTGGGGCAGAATCGTGAACATTCCCTGCCAAAGAGCAATATGCTCCAAAAAATTCATGGCGCACACCTCTGTCTGGCCGTTAAACAAACAACCACTACCTCCTGCCATGTCGGGCTTCATCTCGCTAATATGATTAAACAAGCCAAAAGTAGCAAACCACAGGAAAGAGATTGCGGTCAGTGCAAACAGTATTTTTAGGAATTTTTTGTTGGCTAATGCTAAATTCATGCTCGTGAGGTTATACCAAAGTAATTACGAAAAATTATTATCCACTTTTAACGGTCATCTCGCTCAAGTTGTCGACGATACAGAGCACATACACCAGCGGATACAGAAATCAGTTCAAGCACAATCGCATCATAAAAACAGTGCTGTTGGGTAAAACCGAATATGGTTCCATTCGGTCCGGCAAGCCATGCTCCGATAAGAGCGAGCACACCCCAAATACCTGCGATAATTGAAACGCCGTGTATGAATGACGATTTTTTCATAAATTATTTATTTGATAAATTATATATTCTTATTAATTCTTTGACAGCTTTCTCGTCTTCGCCTTTGTTTTGCATTTGATGTTTTACGTGAGAGCGCAGATGGTTCTCCAAAAGAAAGCTATCGAGACTTTTGAGCGATTTTTGAATAGAGAGGGATTGTTCTAGCAAAACTGGGCAATACTCCTCTTTCTCAATAGCCCTTATAAGGCCCTCAAACTGACCTTTCAGTATCTTTGCCCTATGCAATGCTTTGTTTTTTAAATTTTGATCTAGCATGAGAGTATAATTTTTTAATCGACCTATGTTCATAGGTTATACCCCTACTCCCTATTTGTCAAGCCAAGCATCTGTGGACAACTAAAATTTTGTAACGTGTTCCTGATTACCAGAATGACCTGTAGTGCCATCATTAGTTGCCATGCTAAAGTACGACTTCTTTGCGACGATAATAAAGTCCTCAAAGAACGGTTTGAACGACAAAACTTGCGAATCTGCTTGTAGTGCTCGCATGAGTTTCTTGTCGTCTTCATCAGGAGTCGGATCATTTGAACCGGGATGATTCAGGAGGATCGTAAACTTTGTTGCTGAGAATAAAAGCAAATACTGCCAAATCATTTTCGTATTGAGCGTCTTGGCAGAGGAACCA
The DNA here is from genome assembly GCA_964358645.1 of uncultured Bacteriovoracaceae bacterium. Taxonomy (GTDB): domain Bacteria; phylum Bdellovibrionota; class UBA1018; order UBA1018; family UBA1018; genus JBBTDV01. The sequence continues at coordinate 2,624 of CAYHPW010000109.1, forward strand.
AGAAAGACCTGATGCCCGAGGAACAGGTTTTTATCATCGAGATAGATTCCTATTACTTTGGAAACCGCTTCGCTTTCCAAATCTTTAAGGAATTTATACAAATCTTCCGGATCACGAACCTGACCCTGAATCGGTAATTCAGTGTCGGTCTCGACGATCTCAAATTTCTTGAGGTATCGTTTTGCTTCTTCGAGTTTATGATTTTGTGTGTTCATAGGCGATTTCCAAAGTTAATTTATATTTTGACGTACCTCGTACCTCGGCCACGCCCGACTCGCTTGACCTTGCCATGTTCAACCAAACTATTAAGTGCTTGGCGCACCGTACCGAGTGCGATACCGGTGGCTTTTACAATTTCACCTGGGCCCGCTTCTGGAACACTTGAGATATACTTCCAGACCTCGTATTGCTTAGGAGATAGCATGTCCTCAACTTTCCTGACTTCGACCCCATATCAAAAAGGGGCTAAAAATGCCTAAAATATCCT
>CAYHPW010000110.1:0-3053 GCA_964358645.1 uncultured Bacteriovoracaceae bacterium
TAGAGTTCCTTGTGGGACAATGCATGAATACGCTCAAGGGTGCGGCTGACCCGGTTGCTTTGCGCAATCTGATACGCAGTAAAATCCTCTGAATGTAGGCAAAAGTAATCCACAGGACACTATGGAAGAACACATACCAATTTCAAGCACATCATATATACTAACCGAATGTCTGATGAGATAACAATTGATGGGGAACAATTTGTCTCGTCTAAGCGAGCATCGGAATTAAGCGGATATAAGCAAGATTATATCGGCCAGCTTTCTCGAGGGGGACAAATATTGGCCCGCAGAGTCGGGGGCCTGTGGTATATATCATCGGACTCTTTAACGAAGTACAAAGAACACGCGGAGGCGTATAAACCTGTTCCTCCAGTACATAATGCCTACAGGAGCGATCCGGATTCTTTGCTCTCATTTGATGGCATGGGGTATATTTCAGCGTCTCGTGCCGCCAAATTAACGGGCTATAGCCCTGATTACGTCGGTCAAATGGCTCGTGCAGGAATTATACCGTCACGGCAAGTAGGAAATCGCTGGTATGTGGAGCAAGCGGGCATTATTTCGCACAAAGAGAAGAAAGATTCGCTCCTGGCGGCCGTACAAGCTGAATCTGTAGGGCTCAAGACTGGAGATAGGGAAGCGTACAGTGATGGTTACTCCACGGACTCACCTTTTTTCCAATATACAAGCGATAATCGTGAATTATTACCAGCGATTACGTCTGCCGACCAAGAATTCCAGGATAAAGAGGATATTGATGAGGAAGAATTCGTAATTCCGATACGGGTATATCACGGTAGAGAAGAAAAGGTCAGGAAAATGCCTATAAACATGCCGATAGCTGTTGAACCAAGAAGGGCGATGCTTCCTATGGTGCTCACTGCAAGCTTATTCACGATAGTGATTCTCCTATCCTTAGGTTTTGTGTCTCTAAAGAATTCATCTATATATACATATAACGCGATTAAAGAGGGATTTAGCACTGCACAGTTAGCAAGCGCGAGTCTCGTATTCATCAACAAAGCCGGAGACTTATTGGAGAAATTGATTGTGCCGGAGCTTGTGTACCGAAGGCCAAGATAGAGAAACTTCATCCCCACATCTTACCCAGAATATCTAGTAAATATATAGATATTCTTGCTGTTTACGAACTCCTAATTACGGGAGCGCTACCTTTGTGGTGACTTTCTTGGCAAAATCCAATATTCAATATGTATCAGCTTTTTTGACAGAATTTCATATTCTATAGAATGATGGTTCACCGGTCTTTATAATTGCGCGAGGGAGAGGTGGTCACCAGCAACTTCAGTGCTCCGCATCTTTGTCGGGCGGGGAGGATACTAAAACAGTATTTAGATATAGAAGATCCGAGAGGGGTTCAATACCCCGTGACTTGTCTGTCCGTTTATACGCACGGATAGACTTTTGTGGAATCTGTATCATGTCGGCTCTCAAATATGGCGGGTCACACTCCATAAACATCATCGCCCCCAAAAATGTGTTATTACAACGTATCTCGTAAAGCCGAGATGCATCGATCAGATGGAGCAAGGCATGGAAAAAAGTAGATTTTGCTTCACTTATTGAGTCCCTAAGCTATGCGAGTAATGCCACTGCCCTATACCGTACAGTGTATAGGCCTCCTACAGCATTGTTTCTCGGCCGTGCCAAAGGCTCAAGCTGGCTAGAAGTGCGTTTGTCCAGTACCTTGCTTGCTTGTGTCGGTTCTGCGTTAGCGATTCATGATTCTACGCTCTGGACCATGTTTTTAGCAGGGAGACCTTGAGGGCATTGAGTATTTCTCTTCTCTGGTTTTCCAGATTGGACTTATCCACAATTTCTGCACCGCTAATCCACACGTTATCCAGAATATCTAGTAAGATTATAGATATTCTTACATGTCTACAGATGAAATATTCTTTGACGGAATTCAGTATGTCTCGGCAGTCATGGCTGCCCAAGAGAGTAATCTGACGCGCGATTACATAGCGCGTCTTTGCAGAGAAGGAAAGATAAAAGCAAAACGTTTGGGTAAGATTTGGTATGTAGAACACCCCTCCCTGCAGTCCTTTCTTTTAGAACATCAGTATGCTCTTGAAAAACAGCGTCAAGAGCTTTCGGAACAAAGGGCGCGAGAATATCAGTCCAAAGTCAATAATGCACGTCCGCCCTTTGAAAGTTCGCTCTCACTTTCAAAACAGAATCAGAGCCAAAATTCGCCGCCGTCTCACGGTTCCATCAGTGGGAACAGAAAAGACTCTTTATTAAAAAAGCTGCCTTACAATGCGCGGGAACACATTGCGCATGCGCTCGCATCCCGTCTACAGGCGAATCAGCAGAGTCCGTGGCTTGGCCTGCCGATATCAGACCTATCGGCTCGTCTACAGATGCCGACATCAGACCTGTCGGCCAAGGGCGCGAACGTGCCGATTGGTATCAGTGATGCCGCCATCCGCCTTACATCACATGCGGCTCGTCTACAGATGCCGATACCAGACCTATCGGCTGGCGCATTGATTCCTACGTCGCTGGAATTCCTGCACAAGGTCACCGCCCTCGTCGTCGCACTTTCTCTCACGCTGGGCACGTACGCAATGGTGGATACAAAATTTGCCACGTTTGCGGGCGAAACATTCAAAAAAGCGGCCGCTGTCATCAGTGATCCGGACCGAGCCATATCTTTAGGAGAAAATATAAAAAATCAGCTTGCCGCCGCGGCGCTTGACCCGGCGGGAACATTTTTGGGCGTAGCATCACGCCTGGCACGTTCTCTGAATAAAAACGTGGACAGGTTCGTCTACTCCGCTGCGTTCCCCGATTCAGAGTGGCAAACACAGAATTATTTCTCGGGCGTTATCAATCGTTATTTCGCAGGTTCCGATGCGCGCGGAGCGGTTGCCGTGAGTATTGACCCATACACTCCCCTAAACACCCCGCAAGGCGGAGCGTCGGGCGAACGTTCCGCGAAGCAGAATGTTTTGGCCGGCGGTCCGACAACGGTAATAAATAATCCTGTCGTTGAGCGCGTGATTGAGACGCAGCGCCTCTTG
>CAYHPW010000111.1:0-2977 GCA_964358645.1 uncultured Bacteriovoracaceae bacterium
GGTTTTATACGGAGCTTCTTCAATTTTTGGAATCGAATGGAAAAGCAAAAAAAGCCTCGTTTCAAATGAGAACAAACCCATATATTCAAAAGTCAGCCACGATTTTTGATTTCTTGAAGTTTATTATTTTTGGCGATGTGTTTACCACTTTTTCCCCCATGTAGTTAGCAATCAAATTGAGGTTTTCTGGTTCGCTAGGCCGACCAATTTTTGAGCAACCCCAAACCAGCCCGCCGGTTCCGCTGTATCTTCGATCAGCGGACCCCGAAGGGGCAAGAGCCAAGTGCCTATTCCGGCGAATTTGGCCGCGCGTTCCGGAAATGTCTGTCCACTTTTCGGAGCGAAGCGACGAGGACCGATTTATTTAACCATGGTGGTCAGAATGTGTCAACGTCTTCGTTTTCGTGATTGTGGTCATTTTCTTCCGCATTGTTTCTCCTTTCAGATTGATGATGTGCGAGTTGTGAACGATTCGATCGAGAATCGCATCCGCCAAAGTTTGGCCTCCTAAAGTTTCGTGCCAGGAATCCACCGGAATCTGGCTGACAATGATTGTTGATTTCCTTTGATACCGTTCCTCCAATAATTCGAATAGATCCTGCCGGGTTTCTCTGGAAAATGCTTCCAGGCCTAAATCGTCAAGAATGAGAACATCTGGTCTTATCAGATTTTTTATCCATCGCAGATATCGACCCTCCGCCCGGACGACATTTACCTCCTGGAATAAACGCCCCAGCCGCTGATATAGTGAGCTAAAGCCTTCTCGGCAAGCTTTTTGTGCAATAGCACAAGCGATATAAGTTTTCCCAACGCCAGTCGGGCCGGTCAACAAAAGATTGTGATGTTCTCGAATCCAGTCGCAGGAACTCAGACTAAGAATCAGTCCTTTGTCCAAACCACGAACAGATCGGAAGTCAATGTCTTCAAAGGTTGCAGGATGGCGCAACCGGGCAAACTTCAATTTTGTTGCCGTCTGGCGATTGTCACGCTCAACTGCCTCCCGATCGATGATTAGGCCAAACCGTTCTTCAAAGCTCAATTCCCGGAAGGATGCATTGTTTTCCTGCTCCTGGAGTGCTTTTATCATCCCTGTCAGTTTCAGTTTCTGTAAGGTTTCCATTGTTGGTTGAGTTAGCATATTCTTCTCCTTTTGCTGCTGCCTGAAAATAGGCTGATCCACGAAGATTTTCGTGGCTGGGGGTAGTGTTTTCTTCCTGCATTGGCAATGGGCGTGAATCCTGGCCGTTCTCCAGAATAGTTCGGACCGTTCGATATTTTGGAGAATGGCAATGCAAGGCTCTTTGACAAGCTGCATCGAGTCGGGCCGGTCCCACCTTTTGCCCTAATCTGAAAACCCCCAGACATGCGCGGAACCCAATTTCTGGGTGTTTGGGTGACTCCAAAATGGCCGCAATGACTTTTTCAACGTTGTCACCCCATTTTTTCGCCCAGGACAAAAAGCGCTGGGGATTCCATTTCATGAATTGATGGTTTTTGGGCATGTGCTCGTCCAGGGTGGTTGGTTTCCCCTTGTGATAACTTCGCTGATGAGAAGTTATCCGCTTGCCACGATGGAAAATTTCCAGGATCTTGCTGGTCGCGCGGAGGTCCAGGAGTTGCCCAATCAATTGGTAGGGAACGCTGTAATAATGATCTTTGAATTCCACATGATAGTCGATGTTCACCCTGGCTTTTTTCCACTCTGCATATTCGTAGGGCTGAGCGGGAAGCGGCAGGAGAGCTGGTTTATCTATCTCTTCAAACGTTGATTGTCGGGAACCAGGCAGTTTCTTGAACGGCCGGGCATTGGCTTTTTCCAATAACTCTCGAATTGCCTGATTGGCTTCATCAAGGGAGAAGAACCGTCGTTTGCGGAGTTTCATCAGAATCCAACGCTGGATTACCAGAACCCCATTCTCAACCTTGCCTTTATCTCTGGGTTTTTTAACCCTGGCTGGAAGGATCGCTGTTTGATAATAACTCGCGAACTCTTGATAAGTTGGGTTGATGTCCGGATCATAATACCAGGGCTTTTTAATCCCACTTTTGAGATTGTCCGGAATGATAAGAGCAGGGACCCCTCCGAAGAAATTCATGGCCCGGATATGAGAACCGATCCAATCCGGTAAAGACTGTGTCCAGGTGGCTTCTGCAAAGGTATAGTTGCTGGCTCCCCAAACCGCCACGAAAATTTCAGCTTGTTGAATTTCCCCTGTCGTTGAATCGACTATCTCAATGGTTTTCCCGCTGTAATCGACAAACAGTTTTTCTCCGCCACGATGAGTCTGTCGCATGACGGCATCAACGGTGTTCGAATATTTTTGATACAGCTCGTGAAACCGACTGTAACTCAATCCGTCAGGGTGTTGTTCCCGATATTCTTCCCATAACCCCTGAAGAGTTACCCCCTTCTTTTTTAGCTCCAAATGCACTTCTTCCCAGTCGGGTAGAGGGCGAGATGAGGGTGTCGCACCAGATTCCGGGAAAAGAAGTTTCTCGATTTCGTCTTCGCTTAATGTTTGAATCTTTTCAATGGTCAGGCCGACTTTTTCAGCCCTTTCAACGTATTCCTTGGCGGTAGTTTTTGAAAGCTGACAAGCCCTGGCAATCTGTCTAAAGCTGAGTTGATTAACGAATTTTAGCCGTAGAATTTCCTTTGTTTTTCGCATCGAAATACCCTTTCCAGCCATTTACCTTTCCTCCTCTGTTGATGAAGAAAGGATACATGGCCAAAGCCATCTGGTCTTTCGTCGCTTCTGAAAAGGGTTCCGGCATCCTGACCACCATTTCCGGTCAAAACGGACACTGTTCCGGAAATTTCCAAAAAGTGGTCAGTTTCCGCCGGAACGGGTGGTCAGCATCGACCGGAACGGGTGGTCAGGTTGGACCGGATTCGGTGGTCAGATTCCCCCGGAAAACGCACAAGTGATGTAGCTTTCACTACTCCGCCGACTGAGCCAGTAATGCCACGCGGTCC
>CAYHPW010000112.1:0-2942 GCA_964358645.1 uncultured Bacteriovoracaceae bacterium
CTTGGTCAGTATTGAAAATATCGGGCCGACCATACCTGAACGCCATCTCCAATGCTTCCAGGCAAAAATCTGTGGCCAAGGTATTACTCAAGGCCCACCCCAAAACGTACCGACTGAACCAGTCTATGATCGCTATCAAATACATGAACCCGCCGCTCATGCGGATGTACGTGATGTCTGCGCTCCAAACCTGGTTAACCGCGTTTATGAGCACATCGCGTAACAGATACGGATAGACCTTGTGCCGCATGTTGCGCAAACTCAGGTTCCGCTTGGGATAGATGGCCGCAAGCCCCATCTCCTTCATCAGCGTTGCAACAGCTTCTCGACCTACACCATGACCTTCCCTCTTTAATTGTGACGAGATTTTACGGCTGCCATAAAAAGGGCATGCCGTATAAATCTCGTCAATACGGTTCATGATTGTCAGTGCCTCAGCAGACACGGGAATCGGTTCGTAGTACAACGAAGATCGATTCAGCCCAATCAGTTCGCACTGTTGCCTCACGCTGAGGGCCTTGTCATCACAGTTTATCAAAGAGCGCTTCTGATCAACCGATAACGAGATCAGATTTTTTTTTAAGCCACTCATTCTCCACCTTGAGTTGGCCTATCTGTTTATAAAGTTCATCGGCCAACTTCTCCTCGTTGGCCCTGTTCTCGGACTTCTTTAAAAAGATGCCCGTGATGTTTGCCAGTAGATGCTTCCTCCACTTTGTAATCATCGTTGGGTGAACCTCATATCTTGAGGCTACCTGACTAAGCGTTACGTCCTCTTTCAAGGAGGCTATTGCCACCTTGGCCTTAAATTCGGCACTGTGCTGCTTTCTTTGCATATGCGCTCCTTAAAGGAGCCACGGCTTTTCGGTCAAATCACCTTTCTTAAATTTCCTAAAAAATGGTCCAGTTTTGGCCAGCCACTATACTGTAGGGTGTTGATCGACCTCCCTCGAGTGTGATCGGTTCATCTTTCCACAAATTCAAACTTGTTTCCTCGGCTTCATCCAACCTATCTTGATTGCTTCGAATCCTGCCCTCTCCCGCAGAATTAAAATCTGCTGGATTTTCTTGTTTATCAATTAATTCTACATTCACTCTCCCCGCCAGGGCTGTTGGATCCTGCAAACGCCAAACCCTGCCAGCCTCAAGTGTCTTTGAGCTCAGGGCAGCAAGCAACGCCTCAGGAGGGTCGTCGCCTCCTCCGTTACTCCTCAAATCAATAATGATAGCGGCTGAACTATCAACCACGTTTCGAATGTTAGCAAAAAAAGTCTCATATCTCGGGTCATCGGTCGAGAGCATCTCCTTAATTGTAATAATAGGCACACTGTACGGTGTAAATCCATCTGAACCGCTGAAAGTTTTAATGTCGTAATCATAGGGATTAGGTGTTTGTTCAGAATTTTCTTCAAAAAACTTAATACTCAAATGATTGTCTGGCACCCGTTTTAGAAGATCACCAACCAGCAACTGCAACTCATTGGGCGTAATTGTTTCAATTTCTTTCAGCTGATCGAGGTGTTTGAGCACGTCAACGACTTGTGGATGCAATGTGTAATATCCCGCGTACATGTGTTTCAGGGCATATTCGAGCCGCTCAATATCCTGTCTGATCTGGGCATTGTTGAGTTGTTCAGGCGATTTGTTGGCAAGCTGTTCTGTCAGCAGAATATCTTGTGCCGTGAGACTTGGTTTTTTTGTCGTCACTAGATCTTCGCTCAAAGCGCCTTCTGATTTTGGATGACGCCCAACGTAGGCTGCACGCTCTGTCCACACAAGAGGATGATTAAAAAGTACGGGGTCCCCCTTTTCAAGATTGATACGATCAACGAGCATTGTGAATGTATCGTGTTCATCAAGAACATTGTATCCCGGCTCTCCATGTTTTTGCGCGTCATCGACGTGCACAACTTGAATCTGCCGTTGTTCGTGATTAAATTTTCTGGCTGGAATTTCGGTAATAATGAAATCGTAAGACATTTTCCCTCCTGTTTAGATTCTAACTCCTTATCGGCACTTTTCTTCAAAAGTTGCTATATAACCGGCCCTTTTTGAAAATAAAACCTGTCTCCGCCCAGAGCCTTACGGGTTTAACACAAAGCACAAGGGTTTCGGGGGGTAGAAAACACTGCCATATGTCGCCCATTCGCGGCCACGCGCGCCTCATGCCTTCACGCGTTGCTTCATTGACAATTATTTGCCGTTGTCACTAAGGGTGCACCAATCAACCAAGCAATTTTCTGAGATTTATTGTCGAGTAGACATAATATGATTCCCTCCGTTAGGTTACCTTTGTATTCCCTGTTAGCTCTTCTCTTTCGATTTGAAGAGTGTCACATCATTTTAACCGTGTGAGGAAACTTCAATGCCCCTCACAGAACCGGACGGGCGGATTTCCCGCATCCGGCTCTTCCGTCAGACTCACGTTGCGAACGACAATGTGTAAAAGTCATGCACGATTCGCGGCGTTGGCAGTGGATATCGTTTTATGTATTCAAAGAATGTTTTGATACTAAACGATTTGCGCTGGCTCCGCCTGTTCAACCACTTGAACATTATCATCAGCGTTTGTCGGTAGTATCGGTTGATGGCCTGATAATTACCGCTCACGCCGTAGTATTGGTAATGCCCTCGTAGCTTTGACTTCACCAGCGGCCACAGCTCCTTGGCCTTCTGCACGTTCCTCACTCCCTTCAACCACAGGTTCATCGCACTGCAGCACTTGCGGAATTTCTTCCCGCTGGTCTTTACTCCTAGTTTGAAGTTTCCCTTGCGACTCTTGCCGCAGTAATGCGTGAACCCCAAGAAATCGAAGGTGGAGGGCTTGCGATTTTGTCGCCGCGCGTTTTCGCTCTCTCTTCGCCCAAACTTAAGCATGCGCGTCTTGTCGGGATGCAGCTCCAGCCCGTGCTGAGCCATTCTTTCCCGTAGTGCGTTCAAAA
>CAYHPW010000113.1:0-2927 GCA_964358645.1 uncultured Bacteriovoracaceae bacterium
CGTGCCTGCTGAAAGGGGATGTGGAATCGTTTTGTGATGAACTCGTCCACGAAAGCGGCGTGCTGCTGCTGCCCGGCAGCATGTACGACCATCCCGGCAACCATTTCCGGGTCGGGTTTGCGCGCCAGAATATGCCGTCAGCCCTGTCACAACTGGAACAGTTTCTCGATCAACACATAATTTAATCAATACTATCCGATCTCAACAACCCCTGGTGCACTTGGTGCACCTGGTGCACCCTCGCAAAATCCATTTTCTCCACCTCTCGATCATAGGTTACATACCCGTTGACCTCGATCTCCACGTCCGTCGTCTGCGTGTAAACCGCCGCTGAGAGACCAGCCGCAATGCGGAAGTTGTCAATGCAACCGCTGGCTTCCAGTTGCTCCCCCTGATGGAAGATGGCGCGCCGGGCGTTGACTTCGAGGCGCGGCAACCAGAATGGGTCACGCAGGCTGACTTTCCGGGCAGGATGTTCGTTCATTGGAAAAAGTATAACATGGAGAATACAACGGGTCAAATATAAAGCGGTAAGGCCAGCAACGACGAATGAAAAATATGCAGATACCAAATAGAAACCAAAATTACCAGGATATTACAGTAAGAGAGTTATCAAGGCAAAGTATCTCCCAAGTCAGCAAAAGCAGAGAAGCTTGTAGCCGCAGGGTTGAGCCGGTAAAAAGTGGTGTGAACACAAATTGCCATGAACCGGCTCAAGCCTGCGCGGTTGTGAAAATGGCCGACAAAAAAAAAGTAGAAAAACGGGGAAATAAAATAGCGTATGCACTCTGGAGCGAAGCCTAAGAGGAATCAAAGCGAATTTGGAACCTGGTAGAAAGCCTAAGCAGAATGCCTGGAGCAGGGAGACGTAAATTACGCCAGGCTTCTAAAAGGCGGAAAGAGATATTCTTTGCCGCGCCAACACCCTTAGGAAAGGCATTTCGGAAAAGAGAGCCTTTTTCAATAAGTTGAAATATAATATACGCGATCTGCATAAGGAAGTAAAAAATTTTGCACGCATTCATGTCCGTAGAGTAGGCATGCTCTAATTCAAATCCCCCGTTTTTTTGGACATTAAACCCTTCATTTTCGATTTTCCATCGCAAACGACCTCCTTTATTAGCAAGAATAGCAGCATTATGAACGGTAAGATCGAAATTGGTAACCCATTTAAATTTTGAGGTAATGACACCGCGCTGTGAGTCGGGTTTGGTTTCAAGACATTGCAAAACCGAGATACTATGCTCAACCTCAAATGTATCCTGGTATGAGATGTTGGTCACCCAGGAAAACTCTTGTTTGATTTCGTGATAATCACCAGAGAAAAGAGTGAATTTATTTTCTGGGAGCAATGGCAGCAGAGCCGTGAATTCTTGGTTGACAGAAGGCAAATCCTTATCTTTAAGGGTGACGAGATGTTTCCAGTGATAACGTTGGCATAGAGAAAATGTTGGGCCACTGGCAAACAAACCGTCAAGTAGCAAGCAAATGGGTAAATGTGGGCAACGTGTTTTAAGTCGCTCTGCCAAACGATAAAAAGCTTTTAACTCGCAGTCCTGTTTAGTCCAATTAGGCTCTTGGTTCTCAATAAATTCTGTCATCAGCGAAAAAGCAAAACCATTTTCAGTAACCAGTTTTGCCTCCAAAACATGGTGATAATAGAGCGTGGTGCTGCTATGGTGGTACTCCAAGCAGTACGGGCAATGGCGGTCTGGGAAAGTCAACATACCGGTGCCATCTATGGCAATCATATAGTAACCAAAGAGACGATATGGGTAGAGGAGTTTTTTACGAATCAGCGTTGTGGCCATTCCAGAAACGACCTCTCCGATTTGATCGACCGAAAGCTTTTTAAACAAGTAATTGAGAGAATCACCATGAGGGATAGTGTCTATTTGAAAGAGTTCTTGAAATTTTTCTTCCGAACCTCTGTTATGGCGAAGTTTCTCGTTGATTTGACGCCGTGAACCTAGTCGAAAAAGGAACATGAGAATTCCTATAAAAATGGCGGAGGTTAAAGAGTATATAATTTTGCCTTGTTCACGTGGGTCTGAGACCCGGCTAAATAATTTTTCAAATCCACCCCAAAAGTGCTCTACGGTAGAAAGGAAAACCTTTATCAATTCGAGTTGCTCAGGATCAATCTCGAATTTACGATGAGCTTGTTCGAGCATAAACCATTCTCCTATATCACGACTCAATTCTCATGTCGGCAGTCAAGGGTACAATTTAGAAGTTTACCCTTTTTGTATGGAGAATGCTATGATTCGAAAAATAATTCGTGAACAAGTACACCACCTGCCACGACAGTATTATTGTGGTAAGATTTGCGCCACTTTTACTGTCTGTGTACAACACAAACAGACTCTATTTGCCAGAGATACTGTTGTCGCTGAGTTCCTATCCATTTTAGATTGGGCTCGAAAACGCAATGGTTGTGTTGTGCTGCTTTACTGCTTTATGCCTGACCATTTGCATCTGATTGTCCAGGGGCAAAATGATCAAGCTGATTTGTACAAAACTATACTTGATTTTAAATACAAGGCTGGCTTGTATCTCAGCCAATCTCATGCCCTTCACCGTTTACAGAAAAATTTTTATGACCATATTATTCGTGGTGAAAATGAGCTGGCTTCCCATTTGACTTACGTCGCTGAAAACCCCATCCGCCGTGGTCTGGTTTCTCGTTGGCAGGACTATCTCTTTACCGGTTCTCTTGGTATTAATTTTCTCTTCATCATAGATGCCATGCTATAACCGCGGATGCCATGCTATAACCGCGCAGGCTTGAGCCGGTTTATAGTCACCTATGTTTGCTCTACTTTTTACCGGCTCAACCCTGCGGCTACAATTGGTATTGACTGTCTATCTTGGATGCCATGCTATAACCGCGCAGGCTTGAGCCGGTTTATAGTCACCTATGTTTG
>CAYHPW010000114.1:0-2894 GCA_964358645.1 uncultured Bacteriovoracaceae bacterium
TAGGCAAACTATATAGACAAGGATCGCAATTTCACAGAATCTAATAGTTATTTGGCCGACTATCATAGTCAACTGATGCGAAAGACGCGGAGGAAGAAAAGCCCTCTGTCGAAAGATAATTAAAAAGCGTAATTGTGTCAGGGGCTCACTTGTATTACTTAACCTCCACAGCACTGCGCTCGTCACAAAAGCTACCATCGCGAGGTGTAGGGTTAAATTTACCTGTAAGCCTGAATCGATGCCTTTCATTTAGGCCTTTGCAACATCGCCAATTTTCACCTTGGACCAGAATGTATCGATCATGCCTTTATTTAGGCCGTCGAGATGTCTAAAATCCGATTCGGGGACTGTTCCGACGCCTATATAGTCCAGAAGAAACCATGCCAAAACAAGTTGCTGGCCACCACTTAAGTGTCCAGTTTCTTTCTTTTTCAATGATAGAAATGGAAAGTCGCTAAATATTCTCCTTCCCAATTCCTTGCGATTCCTGAAATGCTTGTTAGTCGCTGCAAAGTACTCTTTGCTACAAAACGGCATCACTAAGCGAACATGTTCGTAAGGGGAATCTTGAGGTTTCAGAACTTGATGCCAATTCCTTGTAGTAGTGGAAGCCGAGCGAATATCAGAGTTATTCTCGCGATCAGCCGTGTTCTCCAAAAAGTCATTCAATTTCGCGCGGTCTTTGACAGAGAAAAAATCGGGAGGTATGTTTTCTTTTAACCAAAGTATACTATCACTTGATTTTACGCCGACTTTTGAGTCATGATCAGTAAAAAGGACCACAGTCATCGGGACCAGTTCTCTCACAGACGTGTAAATTTCACACACTTCAATGGAAGGGGCTATTTCGTCTAAAATCAATACGCGGGGAACAGAGAGCAAGGCAAGAATCAGGTCAAATATTCTTGGCTCGATCGGGTGAGCGTGCTTAATCAATCCCAAATCACACAATCGGTTGTGCAGATCCGAAATTGCTTCCATGTTGTAGAGCGCCTTCCGATTACATCTCATCAGGTCAACGGCATCGTTCCAAAATAGATTGTCTGAAAAGAAGGCTCTTTGCGGTACGTACTGAATTCCGGCAAGGAAACAACTACGAGCGTTTCCAAGGCTTATCAATTGACCGTCAAGGTATATAGCTCCTGTCATGCGATCAGTGAATCCACATAGCGCCTCAAAGAACGTTGTTTTGCCAGATCCATTTCTGCCTGCGACAAGAATCCACTCGCCGATGTCCGCGCTCAAAGATATCCCCCCTTGGTCAGGGACTCGTAATGAAGAACCTTTTTTAGCCCAATGCCCAACTATGCTTTCCAGTCTTAATGCATTCATAGTGTTCTCGGCTTTAAAATAAGCGGGGTAACGATGAGGGATAATCCAAGTATTGTTCCAGACTGAATGCCATATTTTGCAAGAGCCAGAAAGAGGAATCCATATAGAGCTAGAATTCCGGCGTAGGCTATCAAGGCGTGTCCTCGGTACATTATATAGCCAAACAATAAAACAATCAGGCCTTCTTCAAGACGCAGTCGCGAAATTGATATTGGTACGGAAGAAAGATGAAACAACAGCACAGAACCGACGATAATTATTAATGGCAATGCAGCGAACAAAGAAAAATCTCTTCCTATTCCAAAACCGTTCAATAGCCCGACTTTGAAATTGGCCAGTGCCAGAACCCGCGCGCGAGCTTGGTGACAATGACTGGCAGCGATAGCGACACCAGAAACAATCAGCACTATAGTCATCTGTAGCACAGCGGTAAGGTATGGATCGAGTGCGCTTACCCAAGATGTTCTAAAATTCAAGATTTCATCAGCGCCCGAAATTGCCGGGGTGTTCCTAATCAAGGAAGAGACACACAGGACTAAAGCTAGATCGACAACCATCGCCGGCTCATGCTCCAATATGCGAACACACCACAAAAGGAAAATTGTCACACCCAGAAGACATGCCAAGGCAACAACGGCCACAAAAGGATTGTGATTGTAGTAATAAATAATATAAATAGAACACATTCCGATGGCCGGTAACGCTACAGTCCTAATACCTATAAGTCTCTGGATCAACCACGAGAGAGTAACAAGACACGAAATGAATAATGCCAGATTCACATTGAACATTGACACCTTGCTTGAAAACAGCTTTGAGGCAATCAACAGGACTGATCCCAATGCGACAAACGCGCTGAAGCCGACTATTATTTGGCGGAATTCTGAACCATGTCCAAGTCTATCGATCCTCCTTGGAAGGTTAGAAACGACCGGCGAGATCCGAGTCGCCCCGAAAGGCTTGTAGTGGAAGATTGACAAACCGATTAGCACTCCTAGGCCAAACACATCGGGATACTCATTCAAATCTACGCCATGAACCTGAGGTGCATACGCCACTACGAGATAGCCCAAGAATACAACAAAAAAACTAGCAGCCGCTCCTTTCCAAGGATTAAACCTAAAAAGGAAAACAGATAGGATTGGCATAATGGTGCGCATTTCAGCCCCAGCAAAATGCCCTTTGTGCACGTAAAACGATAAGGCACCAATAGTAATGTAAAGGAGGATTTCAAGAAAGACTAAGCCAGCTAATCGCTTGGACCTCTTGTGTCCAATTTGGCTGAGTCTGAAGTTGATAGCTAAATCTGCCCACCACTTACTTTGAAAAATCCTCCAAACAATAATGGCTGTGCAGACAACGAAGCCAAGAAACATGACTACACTCAGGGGGGATCTTTGAAATGGGATGCTGCTGTAGAAACTATCTAACAATACAGCAGGCACAAAATTGGTTAAGCAGAATGCTATGCCCAAAGATATGAATAGGTAAGCCAATGGATGTGGTTTAATACTACAACGCTATAAAAGCTCAAGAAACGTTATGCGGCGAGTCGATAACCT
>CAYHPW010000115.1:0-2853 GCA_964358645.1 uncultured Bacteriovoracaceae bacterium
GAAATACAAAAATACTTGCCAGGTCTTGCTTTGGCCATACTCGGCACCGCTTTTGGAATGTATTGGCTGGTGAACGTAGATGCAGCTGCTCTGCTTGAGAACTCTGCGCGCTTATTAGATGGAAAAAAGCTGTATCAAGACATCATCGACACGCAATTTCCCGCTATTTATCTTATTTCTATGTTCGTCGTGTGGTTTTCAAGGTGTCCCTCCGGCAAGCGTGCGTAACTAAAAAAAATAGTTGAAAAAAAATAAAAAAAGATCATGCGGTGCCTTTCCTGATACGGAAGTTGTTGCAACGACATGGAAAAACCAAGACGAGTCGATTTATCACAAGCAGAAGCAGATGCTCTGGTAGAACGGGTGAAGCAACGACAGCTTACTGCTTCTGATCATGAGTTGCTTGTTGGTATCGTTCACTTTATGTTTTGGTTGCAACACCGTGTGCTGGAGTCAAAAATAAGTCTTCGGCGGTTAAAGGCCTTTTTTGGCTTTGGCCCAAAATCAGAAAAAAAAAGATCTTAAAAAATGATCCTGCTGAT
The DNA here is from genome assembly GCA_964358645.1 of uncultured Bacteriovoracaceae bacterium. Lineage (GTDB taxonomy): Bacteria > Bdellovibrionota > UBA1018 > UBA1018 > UBA1018 > JBBTDV01. Next base: position 543 of record CAYHPW010000115.1, read on the forward strand.
GTAGATTCAGAAGACACCGCTCATGATAAAGAACTCCAAACTGATCTAACCCAAGAGATAGAGCTCCCAAAACCACCCGATTCCCCTGGAACCAACAAAACAAAGCTGATGGAAGTACCAAAGAATCCCATTCCAGGACATGGCCGAAATGCGGCGTCTGAATATGCGGGCGCAAAAACAGTGATGGTCAAACATGAAAGCCTCAAAGCGGGCGATCCCTGTCCTGAGGGTTGCGGTGGAAAGTTGTGTTCCCATTTGCCTGGGGTGGTGATTCGGGTGACGGGCAACCCCATTATTACCGCCACAAAATATGTCATCGAAAAGCTCAGGTGCGCTTTGTGTTCGATGCTGTTTACCGCAAGACTACCTGCGGATGCCCAAAAACCAAAATACGACGAACGTGCCAAGGCGGTTGTAGCCTTCAACAAGTATCACCTGGGGATGCCCTTTCATCGGATACAAACGAGCCAAAAACTGATGAAGGTTCCCCTTCCCGATAGTACACAATGGGACCTCATCCACTCGTTGGTCCCAACGGTGAAACCGGTATTTCTGGCGCAGGGCCAATTGGCGGCCCAGGGTCGGCAGGTACACCTGGACGACACCACCGTCAAAATACTGGAACTGATCAAAGAGAATAAAGCAGGCACAGCAGATGGCCGCACGGGGATGTATACCAGCGGCCTGTTGTTTGTGCACGAGAAACATAAAATTTACCTGTTTCGCAGTGGGCGCAAGCATGCGGGGGAGAACTTGGATAGAATTTTAGAAAAACGGGATGCTGCGCTTTCCCCTATCATCACGATGTCGGATGCACTTTCATCCAATCATACGGATGCTCAAACCATAGACTGTAAATGCTTGGTACATGGCCGGCGCAAGTTTTATGAGATACACCCGTTTTTTCCTGAAGAATGCGCCTTTGTTATTGATAAGCTGGCGGTGGTATACCAGCAAGACGCTTTGGCGCGGGAGAAAAAGATGACGGATGCCACACGGCTCACCCATCATCAAGTCTACAGTGCTCCGGTCATGGAAACACTTAAAACAGAAATAGAAAGGAAGCTGGAAGCGAAAGAAGCAGAGCCCAATGGCAGTTTAGGCAAAGCGTACCAATATATGTTGAACCACTGGTATGGGTTGACTCAGTTTTTGCGTATTCCAGGTGCGCCTCTAGACAATAACGTGATAGAGCGGGCGCTGAAGATTCCTATCCGCAACCGCAAGGCCGCCCTTTTTTACAGGACAACAAATGGTGCGGACGTGGGCGATATGTTCATGAGCCTGATGGTCACGTGTGCCGAGGCAGGCGGCAATCCAGTGGATTATTTGGTTGCCCTGCAAGTGCATGCCGAGGCGGTCAAAAGCAATCCCTCGGCATGGCTGCCCTGGAATTACCAGGATAACTGTACTGAGCCCATTTCGAAAACAGCCTGATAGATTAGGCAATTTTTCGCCAATCTGCAGAAAGTGCAGCACGCTCTGGGTTTCCATTCCAGAGCAACACGGAGAGTTCGCGCGCGATAAGACTGTGTGTTGCTCCATTGTCTCCTGAAGGCCACCATTGAAACTTTCCTGCGGAGAGACGTTTGGTTGCGAGCCAGAACCCTTGTCCGTCATAGGTTAAAATTTTGATGGTGGTAAGACCTTTGTTTCGGAACACGAACAAGATCCCGGTCATAGGGTCCACTGAAAGTTGTTGTCTACACAGTGCTGCCAAGCCATCGATGCCTTTTCGAAAATCCACCGGTAGAACAGCCAAGAGCACTTTACAGTGTGGCGTGAGTTGCAGCATGGGGAACTCTCATTAATGTGCCAAGGGCGGCGGGGCATAGAAACTCTAAGACCAGGCCGTTTGGCAAAGTAGTCTTAGCGATTACCTTGGGTGCAGCGGGTATAGAAAGGGAGATAAAGCGTTGTGGTTTGAGCTTACGTTTTATTGGCTTTTGTAGAACGTGTTTATGGCACAAATCGTGGCTGATCCCGAGTGCGAGGTAGATTTGGATAGAGGTACACGTGGGTAGGAGCGCTCTTGCCATTTGCCACAGAGATTCTGGATATTGTTGTCCCCGGCGGATTTTTGTTTTTCTGAAATCTTCGAAGGCTTTTTTGACGGCATCCAGCGATACCGGAATGTTTTCTAGCGGCATGGTTTCACCCAACAGTTTTTACGGTGAAATCAGCTTACAGACAGTGGCAACGCCCTGTCACGCACGCTTGCCGGAGGGACACTCAGCCGTTGGTCGTCCGCCTTATAGATGAGCAGCCAGTCGGGACGAATATGGCACTCTCGATAATGCCGCCAGTCACC
>CAYHPW010000116.1:0-2820 GCA_964358645.1 uncultured Bacteriovoracaceae bacterium
TCTCGGCTTTTTCCGCAAGTTCTATAATTTTCTCAATGCCCCCAAAAAGCCCGCCGAGAAACCCGCCCAATCCCAAGTTAAATTCCGCCTCGGGCTCTTCTTTTTTATCTTGTTTTTTTGCCATAACTCTTCTTTTGAGGTTTTAATCTTTCCTCCAGTGACTCGATGCGCCTTGCCAGTTTCGTGTTTTCCTTGGATAATTCAAGCTCCTTCGCCTTTGGCGAAAGATACGAGTCGTGTTCCCACCAGCTAATTCCGATCTCCTTTGCCTTCTCAACCGATGCGATAAGAAGCCGAATTTTGATATTCAAAAGCTCGACATCCGCAAGCTGTATCCGTATATCTCCCGCAATCACAATTCCTTTATCCAAAACACGCTCGAGTATGTCAGCGAGATTGGTTGTTTGCGACATGGTTGCTACTCGTTGGTTGTCCATAGATTTTTTAGGACTTACGCAGTCGGCGCATTTCTTCGTTGCTTCGCTCGTTTGCTCCCGCGCAGTATTCCCTATACAGCTTGGTCGCAAGCCTCTCTCGCGCCTCGAACTGCATCCAACTGCGTAAGTCCTATTATATTTTACTAAGTGCTTATCTGCCGACCATTAATTTCTTATAAAGTTTGGCGGCGGCATATTTTTGACCCTTCTTGTCCCAGTCCTCAGCAATCTTCACGAGCGCCTCACGCGCCTCACCAGCCTCATCGCTTTCGGGGTCAACCTGAATCACATCCTCATACGATTTGAGTGCGTGGTGAATCGTATCTTTCGACTTTTGCCACTCTTTCGCCATACCCAAAGTCGCCTGTTGCGCCTTTTTCGTCATTGCTTGGTCTGATAAATTTTTCTTTTGTTCTTCTGCCATATATATGTAAAATAGATTTTTAATAATGAACGACCAACTGTTTAGAGGAGGCTGCCCAGCGGCCCCAACTCCAAATTCAGTTCCTCTTTGATGCCGAAAATTGCTTTCATCTCTTGAATCTTTTTCTCCAACACCTTGAACGTAAGCCCCAGCTTCTCTACTTCCACATTGGAAAGTGTGCCGGTATCGACCCTCCGCACCGCCTCCCTTTCCAATAATTGCCGAATGAGTTCCACCAAAGTGAGGACCAACTTGGCTATTCCTTGTTCAGCTTTTTGCGGATCGCTTGCTTCAATGATGTGAGGGATGTTTGCCTCGATATCTTTTAACTGCCGCTCAAGTTTTCGAATATTTGCCAAATCTTCGGAAGTTGGGTTCGCGAGTTTCCCCATCCTTCCTTCGTTTCTTAATCTTTCAGCGTTGGCGACCGATGTAACTATTAATCGAAGCCCGATAAAAACGAGGTCAACATCCGCAACCCGCAAAACGATTTCCCCGTCCACATAAGCTCCTTTATCAATGACACGATCTAGGGCATCAATGAGCGTCACTTTTTTCGATCTATAAAGCCGCTCATGGGTAAGCGTTCGGCTGCCACTAAGCCTCATGGCCGGCCGAAAGGCGGGCAGAGAACGAGCTAGGTTTTTATCTTGATGCAGATTATTTTTTGTCATTGTTCTTGATTTCAACAAAATTATAGGGCGGCCATGGACCGGTGAGCTCAAGTACTACGCCCTTTTGCGCCTCCCCTTTGGCGAGTTTACGAAACAAATCTCTAAGGCCTTGCAGGGCATCGTTTTTAACAAGACAGGCGGCATTCATGATCATTTCCCTACCTAACTCTTGGGTATTTTTTGAGAACGCCTCATTCAACTGCACCTTCTCAACATGTTTCTCCAGTTTTTCTACAAGATATTGCAGCTCTTTTTCGATTTCTTTCTCTGATTCATCTGCAACAATCTCATCAATCTTCCGTTCGGCGTACCAGCGCATTCCTTCTGGCGCCGAAGTCCGGCCTTTTTCTAACTTCTGGATTTCTTTGCTTTTCTTTTTCAAACCCTCGATAAATTTCTTGTGATCAAGGTGCGCTTTGACACCCCACTCTTTTTTGTCCTTAAGCATGGGGATTACACTGGTAAATTTGCGATAATATTTTGCAAGCATTTCGTCAAGACTTTTCTTGTTCTTATACATCGTTCCGAATTTCATTGGAACAACTACGCTTGTTTGAAACGCTCGACTTACGACTTCGTGGTGGCAACGAATATTCTCTTCTGCCCACTTCGGGTCATCTAAAAGCTTATTTTTTATCATCTCTGCATCAAATTTTGAAGGGTCTAATTCTCCGACAATGGCCTCGAGATCTTTGAAGGGAAAAACTGTAATGCTCTTTGCAAACTCAACCCCGTGAGTTTTGACAGGAAGAGCCTTCGCGAGTTTCGGGCGGATGCAATATACATAAAATCCTTTCATGGCGTTTGGTTTCAATTTGTTGTGGTGAACTTATCAAACCATTATTCAACTGCCCCTCCCGAGGATTTCTGGCTTTTCCGTTCATAGGATACAAGCTCAAAATTCTGATCTAAGACCACTCGGTAGGCATTTTTGTCGTACACCGGCTTCGCAATGCCTATTTTTTTCATGTATTCGCTTTGCTCTATCACTTCGACCTCAACCTCCCATCCGTCTTTGGTTTTCGTCGCCTTAACAATGTCGCCCTCCTTGCCAAGTGTTTCTTTTATAAACAAAACAGCCTTGGTAATCCCTTTTACTTGTCCCGCAGGGAGCTTACTCTCCTTCGGGGATTGTCGTGTTTCTTCTGTCATAGTTTTATCGTGAGCTTATTGAAGCTATTATGTTGATAAAGATTCTTGTTTTTTCCTTTCTCGAATTTCGTTCATTCGCGCCATAATCTCATCCTCCCGCTTCTGATACTCCGCTTCGCTCATCTGATCGAGC
>CAYHPW010000117.1:0-2737 GCA_964358645.1 uncultured Bacteriovoracaceae bacterium
GGGGCCCTCACGTGCATCTCATGCACCGCTTTGCAAGTTCCCGAGTGGGGCGGGCGGCAGGGAATTTTAATTGTTCAGCGATGAGCCTCTCCGTACGACGTCTTAACGCCTGGGCCATTTATTAGAATTTCGAAGACAATACAGAGTTTCAGGATTCTCAGGAGTCTGGGGGTTGTGGCGGTTTTTTTAGAAGTCGGTATTGATGGGGCGTTAGCAAGGGTTTTCTGGCAAAATGTTGGTCTTTGGTAAAATTAAGGTACTCAACTGGATCCACTTTTTGCAACTTGCAAGACTCCATCACACTCAGTTGAATGGCAGCCTCTCTTGCGCCTTTTTGAGAGTGATTGCCGAGTGCGGTTTTTCTTAAAATCACCGGAGATCGAATGCCTCTCTCCGTGAACGCGTTACTGATAGGGAGTTGAAGATGTCTTAAGAACAAAGTAAGCCCGGTTACATGATTGATAAAATATCTGGCCGCTGTCGCCTCAAGCGATTTTTCTGGGGTGTCTAGCAATACCTGCGCGCTGATGTCGTAGATTTTGTGAAACAGTGGGTCTGAAGTTTGTCTGATGGCAAGGGCTTTTTCGTCGTTTTCGGCTCCAATATATTTGGGGTTAGATCGAAGTTCTTGCACCTGCTGCTCGATAGCATAGATTTTTTCGTAAAGTTCCAGCACCTGAACTGCGAGGGGATCAGGTTGAGCTTGGTACCAGTACCTGCGTGCATGATCATTACAGAAGGCAGACTGCAGTAGTGGCAAATTTTGCGATGTCCGAGCCTCATTGATTTCGCGGATAGTGCGCCCATATCCGGTATAGGCGTCAGAGACTAAAAAAAGTGTTCTGCCGGATTCTTTTAAAAACCTAATACTGACGTCGCCTGAGCGTGTATCGTGAATTTCAAAATAGATACTCGATCCGTTTCCAAAAGCCCACAGGTACCAACGCCACTTGCCCCCATTTTCTTCAAGCTGTCTGTGAATAGTTTCGTCCGCAAGAATCACTTCACTGTCACGCACTTCCTGACCAATCGCATGGTAAACTTGTTCTAAAAAGCCCGCCATAAATGACTGGGCCCTGAGCAATAAGGTATGTGACAAATCCACCTTCCCGCGAGCTAAGATCTTGGCAAATCGGGTCGTGGGAATTAAGTCAAAAAATTTAGAAATGCAGGCCTGGATCAAAAAGCTATCCCCAAGGCTGCTTCCAGGCGCCAGGCGAGCTGGTAAGACTGCAGTTTGAGGGGCTGATTGACAACGCTTGCAATGACACCGTACGCGCGAAACCCTGTGGATATAAAGTTCCGCCGGTTGGTACTCAATGCGCTCTGACACTTCCCTCATTCCGGAGTCAGTCATTAAATCACTACACTCCGAGCAGACCGGGGGATTTGCATCCTCCACGGTTGATTCAATTACTTTTGCATTCGGAAACTGCTCGCTGGGTAGCCTCGTGCGTGGAACTCCAGGCTTTGCACCTGTCCCATTTTTACCGCTGTCTCCACCCGATTTTGAATTCCCACGAGACCTACGCTCAGAAGTTCTTCCAAAAATCTTATTACGCAGCTGTTCAACTTGTTGCTGCAGATGCGCAATGGCCTGATCCTTGTCGGCACACAATGCACAAGCCCCCTCCATGCAAGCACACTGCATAGCAATGAGTCTTTTGTCTTTCTCAGTGAGTTGACGTTGCTGAGCCAAAATGAGTGAGAGCTTCTCGTTCTCATTCAGTTGGCGAAAGCGTTGAACTCGTTCTTGAGTTACTGTTGCTCCTTGCATCTGAAGCCATCAGTCTTGTGTAAGGTGGGACAAATGGCAATCTTTTTTTTCCGGACCTAGCATAAGGAACTGACTCCAATATCCGGCCAGCAACATTGAGCCCCTCAAAAAATTGTGAAAACTCACTGCCGCTCAATCGAATCTGTTTTTTGTAACTGGGATTAGGCCTGCAAAACACACCGCTGCTGAGGCGCTTGCAAACCAATACCTCACCGGTGCGGTCCATTGTGTACACCTTACAACTGGTGCGCCTGCGATTGACAAAAATAAAATACTGACCCCGTCTCGGATTTTGGAGGCTCCTTTTGGCGAGTTTATGTAACCCGTCAAAGCCGAGCCGCAGATCAGTAGGGTTTTTATGCAATAAAATAGGTGCTCGCATCGTACTAAAAATCATGCTGCCTTCTTAAGAAAGTCAATCAGGGTATCCACGCTTTGGAAGCGGATTACTTTTTCGCCTCGGTCATAGACTAGTTCAATTGCCCCTGGTTGAGCAGGGATGCTTCCGCCGCCACTGCCGACGGCTACCTGTTCTGCTTCCCCATGCAGACCTATATTTTGGGAGCTTGCCATGGCATGGTTGAGCTTTTTTGCCGATGCTAACAAATTGCGAAGAGTACCCGTCTGCACGCCCACCTGAGTGCGAAACTCGTCAATGGGACCCGTAAAATTCTCCCAAGCCTGTCGAAGCTCCCAAAGCACTTCCGGAGATACATCGCGGATACTGCCATTGGAGAGCCTGAAACCATCTAACTTCTTCTTTAAAATGGGTAAGTCCATAATCAAATCCCTCGTTGGTTGAATCTGATTCTAATTTAACCCAAAATAATCAACTGTTAAAGACCGGGCGTTAAGACGTCGTACAAAAAAACCACACGAAAACACTTTTAACTTGACCTGTTTTCAGCCATTTTCGGCTACATATTTCATGTCTGTCATGGACGTCCGCCAGAGGCCCTC
>CAYHPW010000118.1:0-2703 GCA_964358645.1 uncultured Bacteriovoracaceae bacterium
CACTGCGGCGGCGGTCAGATGGTGTTCAACCTATGAAACAAACCGGACAGCAGTGTTATATTTTATGTTATTGAAATCTAATTCTCTCTTCCTCATCGCCTTACCAACGGAACTCCCAGTTGCAAAACGAAACTGACACTTGCGCTCCCGCAAAAGTATAAGCCCGCTTGTTTCAGCGGGCTTATACTTTTGTAACTGGTCAGCCTGAAGCGAAGGGTGGTCGTTTTCCTGAGAAAAGCATTTTTAGTGCGTCAGCAGCGTCAATGCCTTTTTTCTGACAAGTGAGAAGGTAACTTCGGATCAACGCAAAATTTCTAGCTCCTTTCAATGAACGAAAGCAACCAGAAATCTTCTGTTGAACCTTAGTCATTCGAATATCTCGCTCTCCTTGGTTGTTAGTGAAGGGCACTTCTTTTGCCTCCATAAATCGAAGAACTTCTTTCTCAAACGACTGAAGTCGCACCAGAAGATTACGAGACTTGGATTGTGCCCGTGTCCCAGAGGCAGGACATGCCCGATCTGCTTTTCTTAGAAGTTTGCGATATTCTTTCCGAAAATTTTTTATCATATTCTCTGAAAGTTTTCCGCTTGCCGCATGAACAGCGTCGTTGATCCTTTCAAGGAGCTCGATCATTTCCCCAGCCCACGCCTGTCCGTCTTGCTCAAAAGCACGGTCAAGCTCTCTGAGATGATGAGCATTGCATAACGAATGTTGACACTCATACTTGAAGTAAGGCTTCCAATGATCATGGACCAGAATGCCACGAAACATAGGGAGTACCCACATTCGCTCCATGGCTTCCTGTCCTCGTTTACTGTCGACATGGAAAAGAGTCGCCCGATCGCTGGAAAGGCAATGCAGCCAGTTTCCTTTGCCATCAATATTGATGCCAGTTTCATCAGCATTGATCACTGCGGATTGAATGAGTTCCCTCTTTGCCCAGGCTTCAAACCAATGGAGTTTTGCAGCAGCCAAATCGTTGAAATTTACTACCGATCCTTTCGAGAGAGGCAAATTCAGTTGATTGATACAATAATCCGTGACCCTCTGAAGTGGGATCATCTGAAATTGGGACATGTAGACCGAATACGCCTTAACGCTGTCACCATATTGAGCTGGTTCTGTTACGCCTATAGGAAACTCTGCGACAAACTGCTGTCCATTTTTATTTTCCAGAATTTCAGCTCGATATTCCGTCATAATTACACTGAATTCCACATCGAATATCTGCCTCGTCTCAAATCCCACGTGTTGATATTTTCCATTTGGCAATGACCCTCGATCAATCAAAAGCTCTTCGACTTTATCTGGGGTTTTAACCTTATTGAGACAGGAACCTTTGTGTCCTGGTTGTCCACCTGGCTTTCTCTTTTTACTTTTCTCTTTTTTCGATTCGGATCCTGTGATGGGGGAATGCTACTGTTGTTACTGTTCAATCCAAGTTGTTTGACCAACCCTTTGGTAACTTCGAGTAGATTTCGAATGACGGTAATAGCCTGAATTGGAAGAGTCGGCTCATTTCTGAGCAAACTCTCAGCCGAATGAACCACCTCGCGTACTTTTTTGGATTCCCCTTTTTTGCCTGTCACTTGTCAAATCCATATCATGGATTTTAAAATGCATTTTTAACCTCTACATTGGCTCTATAACGTCTGCACGAGAACAAGTCGTGGATCCGGCCGGGGGGGGGTGCCACTTCTTTACACGAGCACATTAGCGGACCGTTAAAGCGTTCTTGCGAGTGTCTGTGAGACGTCTGAGATATCGCTTGTAAAAAATAAAAACCATACAAAAATCATGTCAACAAAAAAATGAAAATATTAATATTAACTATTATTTTTTCGGGTGACCAGTTACGTTTCTTCTTAAGGAGAGAGATTGGTGATGAATACTGGAAGAATATTTATAGGCAATCTTGTATTGGCCGCAATAACAGTCAGTGCATTGAGTGCTGCAGCTTATCCGGGCCGTACTATTTTGACTCCGCCTGTATCCGCAAACGCTAGAAGCCCTGGTGAGGGTGGGCCAAGTGCAGTCAGCTTTGTTATAGAGATTTTATTAACAAATCTGTCGGACAGAATTCAAACAGTCAATGTTTCAGCGCTTCAAACAGAGATGGATTTATATCTGACGATTCTTAATTGTGACCCTGAGAGGATGGAGGACAGCGGTTATTATGACTGCAGGGAGATAAAACGTTGCGATACTCCTTACAGCGATCTGGAGCTGATACAAACCCTTACAAAAGGAGGAAAAATGCGAACACTTACAACGTCAAGTTCATGCAACATTGAATGCGGTGTTGCTAAGGATAAGAAGGGCAATAGGATCACAACCAATTGTCGAGAAGGTAACAAACTTCTCTATAAGCCTGAGTCAGACAGATCTAATAATTATCATGAGTGGGATGAGACATTCCTGACTGTCACTACGGACAGAAGTAAGTATAATCTTTATGGCAAACCACAACCAAGTCCTGAAAAATGGTATCGTGGATCAACCTATAATGTTTTGGCAAAGAAGGTAAACTTCTACGATGAACCAGCCCCAGGTTCTAGTGGCGAACTGCTTTCTTATGCTTTTTCATCAGTTTCGATTCCATCAGGTAGGAGTGTTAAGCTTTCCGTAGCTGGTGCGTGTTATTTCATGCCGTGACTTTGACACCCGTTTTCGCGAGTGCGTTGTAATTAAAGGAGAATCTG
>CAYHPW010000119.1:0-2702 GCA_964358645.1 uncultured Bacteriovoracaceae bacterium
CAACAATTCCGCAACTCACCCGTTTTGACGATTAAAAGTTTATGATATCTTAAGTTATTCCAGGCGCTTCGACGATATTTATTGCCTAGGGCGGTTTTTAAGGAGAATCTTTGGTCCCTACAGCAGATATTTTCCGTTCCAGGGAAGGGCCGGCCGTGCGCGGGACGTTAATTCTTATTAAAAAACGGATTTTGTCACAACGAGATGCGGGTTTAAGGGCCTGGCAGGGATTCAAGCCATGACAATGAAAATGTCTCCGAGGCAAGACCCATCAAAAAGAGCGACGTAATCGCGATCAGCGTGAATTTACCGCTTATCGGGCTTTTCAAATTCAAGTGATAGAAGCTTTGAACCAGGACAAAGGCCACAAGAAGAGTTAGCAGGAAGTTCGTGATGGCATTTGAGGCATGTTTAAAACAATGGTTCATGCTCCAATGGGTGACAAGGGTGTTGAAAAGATCGTTCTCAATGTCCCAGCGGGATCTTGCCGCCCATCGGACTACCTCCGCGGACAATTCAGATTTGGGAAGGGTTGTGGCCCACCAGCGGTCATGCGCCTGTTTTCTTTGGATCCATTGTCCGGCGACCCTCTTGCGAACAATCTCATCTTCATGGGTGTGTACGATTCGCAACGGCGCTTTGGCTTTTTCCAGAGTGCCGAATCCTTCTTCGTCCCATAGCTGGATGGCTGTTTCCCCCTCTTTGTAAGAGCGAGCGGGGATTTTCTTGAAGAGATCCATGGCGTCTTCCAGAAGACAGGGGCAATTTTCTTTTAAAACACTAATCAGGTGTTTTTTGTGTTCCAGGCAAAAATTGATGAAAGACGACTCAAGATACAAGGCGTCGGCAACAATGACATCGAAGAACCTCGCGTAACGGACAAGCACGCGTTCGATCAGCCGTTTGGCGGCCGCGACTTCATTTTCACCCGGAAGGATGGGTTCAATATCCAAAGGGATCGGGATTTTAAACCCTATCAGGTGACACGCGACGACGCGGTGATAATATTCAATGACCTCCTTGTCATTCACCGTCAGATGTCTTATGCAACACCCTTCGCAACAACGGGAGCGGCTCCTGAATAGTTCATGTCCGTCGACGGCGGCAAAGCGCAAACCTCCTCGAGGATTTCTTAATGCCTTGTTGCGCTTCAGGGTGTGGTTGATTTTGGAGAGAATGTCTCTTATGGGTTCGCTCTCCATGAGATCGAATACGCGGCCCATCGTGTCGGCGCTGGGTTTATCCAAAGATACGAGTTTTGGCAGATACCCGGACAAGCGAAGCTGGCAATCGGCGGCGTTCAGGCTTCTCATCCTGAAAGTGAACATAAAAAATGCGCTCATCCAGATTGCCGCGGAAGGCAAAACAGGTCTTTTGCGGCTGTCTTTTATGAGGGTAAGGTGTTTCGGCAGGTGGAACACTTTGTTCACATACCGACAGAACCGTTGAGTCACTTTTTTCAGGAAAGGCGCTTTTTCCTGGCATCAAAAAAGCGTTCCACACAGGAACCGGAGATCACGTCCATGAGCGCTTTGATGTCGTGGTAGTTTTTAAGGCAGTCTTTGGCATAATCTTCCAGTTCCCTAGGAACATAGATCATTCTCCTCTTGTTCTTGTATTTTAAGGACAGATAACTTGATACGTGCTTGCGCCCACGGGTGCACTTGCAGCCGCTGACGCCGCACACTCTCGCCATTCGGACTATTCCCCCGACAATGAAGGACTTATCATGGGCAATCTGGGCCAACTGGGAACTGGCATGCCTTTGTTTATCGGGAAGAGAACTTCTGGAACTCATGACGCCTCCTGTAAACTGATATTCTGTTAACTATCAGTATTCTATCAAAAAACAACCCAGAACGTCAATGCGAATTTTCTATAACAACCGGAGAAAGGATAAGTGGCTGAATTTGAAGGGGCTTACGCGGAAAAACTATTTAGTTGCGGAATTGCTGCGGTCGAGTAGTCCAGAGGAATCTCACCCCCCGGCTGATTCCGCCCCTCGGAATTGTCGTCGGAATTTTAAGTCCTTGCAGTTCTTGCTGCTTGGCCTCTACCACGCCTTCGAAGGTACTGTGCCCTTCATCTTAAGGTTGAGTTTTCATGGCGCACGACCTGCTCCGATTTATGTGGCCCAAGCCATTTTTAATTTACGATGATGGCTCGCGCAATCCCTAAGATAAAGATTAATAAGATTCTGATAGGGCAATCCGGCTTCGCCAGCCAGGGATTTAAAATAAGCGACAGTATTTTGATCAAGTCGAATCGTAATAGGCGTTTTAAAATATTTAACGTAAGAGTTCTTACGTCCTTTCATCTTCAAAAAATCATAATGTGCTCTCATTTTATTATCTCCCAATAATCTTTTTCTTCACGCTTGTCCGCTTTTCTCGCTGAGATAATTCGAATACTTTTACCTCGGCGATGGCAGTGACACACGACTAAAACCCGCAAATGAACACTTACTCCAAGCACAATAAAGCGATCCTCATCTTCCGAATGATCAGGATCAAAGAATTCCCTCGCGTGATCATCATAGAAAACTGTGTGCGCTTCCTCGAACGAAACTCCGTGTTTACGCTGATTTTCTATGCTTTTATGATCGTCCCATTCAAGATACAGGTCTTTCATAAGTATACTGTACGTATAACGTATGTATTTGTCAAGGGGCGTTCATTTCGCAGCCCTCCACACCGTGCGGG
>CAYHPW010000120.1:0-2601 GCA_964358645.1 uncultured Bacteriovoracaceae bacterium
GGCGCTTCGTAACCCAAAATCCGTTGCAGTATGGGCTTTATAATTCCTATTCTCTAATCCAGCTCCGTACCTGCCGTAATAGATTGCCGTCATGCCGTTAGGTTCTGGCCGGGGAGAGCGGTCACTGGCAAATGAGTCGATCTACAAATTTTAGCTTAGATTTATCCTTCTTGTATTTAACTATACACTTTTTAAGTTTTGTTGGAATTTCTCGAGCAAGTCTGATTATGTTTTGGCTATAAGAACAAGCTATCCAATATTTTTCATGTTTTATGCTTGGCGGGAAGGTCCAATACGGGCCTTCCTCTACATCCTCATTATTGCCATTATCTGGAACTAGACTGGCCCCATCTTTCGGATGGCCATAATAGATCTGAATCGCCTCTAAAAATTGTTTATTGTTTATTGTATCAGCAAACCAAGTCCATCCATTTGATAGTTTACCTGGCAACGATTGAATAGTTTTAATCGTATCTGGACATCTGTACTCAACAGCGAAACATTTATAAATAACTAGATGGAGAAGAAAAATAGCTATTATTAGATTTGTTGCTATTGTTTTAACTTTAGAGAAGAGAGGCATTGTAAAGAACTCCGAGAAAACGGGTTTACAGCATAATCGTAACGTGCAAATCTCAGAATCATGAAGACTCTATCCATGGGATTCTTAGTCACGCTTATTTCAAGCACTACTCCTGGGAAATAAGTTTTTCAAAAAGACGATATCATTTATGCAACTGACTGATGCTATTGAAATTCGTGAATTTGTTGAAAACGACCATGAAGGCGTGCGGCGGGTAGCAAATGAAGCTCATGCTTTTTTGAGGAAATTCTATATTTGGAAGCCTGGTCGTAATAGAGCCGAAACCGATAGGCCATATGTCCGTCTGGTCGCAACTATTGGGTCAATTGTTGTTGGCACCTTGACTTACGAAACACATAAAGATCACATTTACTTTGGAAGTCTTGGGGTATTATCTGATTATCGACATCATGGTGTCGCTCGTAGCTTCGTGACGTATCTAGAGAGTGTTGCGTTTTCCATCGGAATTTTTCTTATTCAATGTGACACTATTGAGGAAACTGGAAATGTTGCAATTTTCGAAAAACTTGGATTTCAGGAGTTCTCCCGAGTGATTAGCAAAGATCGGTCTTCCCCCGATGGGGAATTAGTATATATTATTTCTCTTCAAAAATGGCTTTCATTTACAAAATCTCGCTCCACGGCGGGCTGACCGCGAATGCAGCGTTGATGAGGCCAACATGTGAGTATGCTTGAGGGAAGTTGCCTAGTTGCTTGCGGATTGAAGGAGAAAAGTGCTCAGACAAAAGGCCAACGTGATTTGCGGCCTTAGCGGCGTTACTTAAAATGCTTCTGGCCTCATCCGCTTGGCCAAGTCTTGCTAGCGCCTGGGCAACCCAGAATGAACAAATCATAAAAGCAGATCTTGGCTCCCCCAGGTCATCGGGCCTTACGTATCGATAATAAAATGATGAATCAGGACTTGCGCTACCAACCGCGAGATGCCGCTCAATCTCACGAACAGTGGCAAGACAAATTTCGTTACGTGGTAGCCTTAATATGGCGGCCAGCGAGAGAGCGGCATCGTAGTTTTGATCCGCAGGTCCATTTCGGATCGAGCCATCTTTAACCGATCGCTCTATTGCTGCAAGAGCACGGTCGCGTGCTGAAGATGCATCGATTGGTAGATTTTTTAAGTAACCATTTTTCTGGATGCGTGATACGCGCTCAAGCCCGGCCCAGCACATGAGATTGGTGAAGCTATGCTCTTGTTGTCCTTTGCGGATTTCCCAGAGACCTGCGTCAGCCTTAGAAATAGAGCGGTCACAGAGTATAGCTAGATATGCAAGCAAGTCTTCATGTTCTTTGTTACGTAGGTGGAAAAAACGTTCGTCAAAAAAGATTGGTGCAAGTGTCAATACCATTTCACCATAAACATCGTTTTGTATGTGCTCCGCTGCTTGATTATTTGTTCTGACAGGAGTGCTGCCGTAGTAGCCTCGCCACTGATGATGTTCGATCTCTGGTAGCGGGAGATCCTGGCTTAAGTTGTAGACGGGGGCAAGCCTTTCGCGTGATGTTTCGTATTTTTTGGCGACACCAAGAAAGAACTTAAGAAAACCTTCCATCTCCTCAAAATGTCCAAGGTTGTGGAACGCGGATAGTATAAAATGAGCATCTCTTAGCCAGCAATAACGATAATCCCAGTTGCGAGTGCTACCTGGCTCTTCTGGTAAGCTAGTTGTTAGTGCCGCTAATATGGCGCCAGTGTCTTCATAACAATGGAGCTTAAGTGCAAGGGCTGAACGAATAGTTTCGGCTTGGAAAAGACTCGGGATAGAGCAGTGCTTTACCCATGTTCGCCAATAATTTCGAGTTTGTTGCAAAAAGCGCTCAGTGACTTGAACGAGATCGTCCTCAATACCGGAACTCCAAGTGAGGCCAAAATATAGTTTATCCTTTAGTTGAAAAGGCGTGCTTTCACAAAGATAAGTGAGAGGCATGTT
The DNA here is from genome assembly GCA_964358645.1 of uncultured Bacteriovoracaceae bacterium. Classification (GTDB taxonomy): domain Bacteria; phylum Bdellovibrionota; class UBA1018; order UBA1018; family UBA1018; genus JBBTDV01. The sequence goes on from CAYHPW010000120.1 coordinate 2,530, forward strand.
GGTTGTAAGGCGAAGGGTATCTTCGCTACATTCAAACCTGAGGTGGCTATTACCGCGGATTGTTTTTGCAAA
>CAYHPW010000121.1:0-2593 GCA_964358645.1 uncultured Bacteriovoracaceae bacterium
CCATCTGTTCCGGATTGGCGGCACGGTAATTACGCTGGTAGCCGGGATGCGCGTCCCGCCAGCGCTTTACCTTGAGATATACCTGCCACGGAAATAGTCAGGGTTGTGCTCAAGCCAGGTGGCCTGGGACTCGCGCTTCTGCTTTTTACGGTAGGCAGCCTTGCCGCAGGATTTCTGGGTTTTTACGGCGCGGATGTATGGGGTGTACTGGCGGTCGCAATACGAACCGCGTTGGCCTAGGCCGGGGAGAGTGCCCGGCAAAATCTGCGAGATAATTTGGTTATCCTTACTGACCGATTGGACAAGTTGCTGGACTTGGTACTGTAAGGCCACCTTACACACTCCGAGTACGCTGAGAGGAAAGCCCAATTGGTTAGGGCTCTCCACAAAATAAAGTTTAACTTTTAGGGTTGTATGTGCTATACTTATCGCATGGCAATCGACGTGGCCGACAAGCTGATGCTCAAAGTGCTTGAGACGCTAAATGAGGCGCAAGCCAGATGGTACGTCGCCCGAGAAGCCATTCGTATGGGGCGCGGCGGACTCAAGAGGATGCACGAAACATCGGGCCTCTCTTCCCCGACGATCATGAAGGGAATGCGGGAGTTGCGTCAGGGAAAACAACTGGATGTTACGGAGCGGATACGCCGTCCCGGTGGTGGCCGCAAACGTTTGGAGCAATCTGACCCGCAATTCGCGCACGCTTTGAACAAATTAATGGATGAAAGCGCTGGGGGCGACCCAATGAGTCACTTGCGCTGGACAAATAAGTCGACGACAAACATTGCGGAGGAACTGACGCGTCAGGGACACCCCAGCAGCGATGAAACTGTCCGGCGCCGGTTGCGGGAACTGGGGTATACCATGCAAGCCAACGTCAAGGTCAAGGAAGGTCCAGGCGCGGCTGGTCGAGATGAGCAATTTCGCTACATCAATGCGCAGGTGAAGAAATTCCTGGCGCACGGCGAACCTGTTCTATCAGTGGACACCAAGAAAAAGGAGCAGGTTGGGGATTTCAAGAATCCCGGCACGATGTGGCGACCTAAAGGCAAGCCCTTGGCGGTCAATACCAGTGACTATCCCAACCTGGGGAGTGGGCCGGCGATCCCCTACGGAGCCTACGATGTCAATCGCAATGAAGGTTTCATTAATGTGGGCATGACGCATGACACAGCTGAGTTTGCCGTAGAGAGTTTGCGTCGATGGTGGAGGATGGTGGGACGGCGGCACTACAATGCGGTGCGGGCTTTATTGCTATGCGCTGATGGCGGGGGCAGCAACGGGAGTCGGAACCGAGGATGGAAATTCTTTTTACAGCGATTGTCGGATGAGTTGGGTATCCAGATGACGGTTTGTCATTACCCCCCGGGGACAAGCAAGTGGAACAAGATTGAGCACCGGATGTTTTCGTTTATCAGCATGAACTGGAGAGGACAGCCTTTGGTCAGTTATGAAACGGTTGTTAATCTCATCGGAGCAACACGCACAAAGACTGGTTTGCGAGTGAAAGCGAAGCTTGACACGAGCACATATGAGGCGGGGGTCAAGATTCCCGATGAAGCAATGGAACGTCTCAATATTCGACGGCATCAGATCAATCCCAAGTGGAACTATACGATTTCGCCACGGCAGGTGGAATATAAAAATTAAACTTTATTTTGTGGAGAGCCCTAAGCCAGATATTTTCTTCGGCATACAAAACCTCGATATTCACCGCGCCGTCCGGTGATTGATAAAAAGCGATTTGATTGTCAGGTAGTTTTTTCATATTTTCACGCCTCAGTTGCGCCGCTTATCAACAGCAGCTTTCCCGGTCCTCTGGCTATCCTGTTTCCCCTTTTCGGTTGTGAGTAATCGTGCAGCGTCCTGGATACTAAATCTAACTCAATGGGGTTAAAAACAAAAATCATATCACCGAATTTTAAAAGTTATTAACATATCGAGAACCGTCCCCTGATTCCCTCAGAACAGCACCTGGCTTTAAGAGGTTATACCCTTTTTCAAAGAAAAGTTTATACAAATTCACCTTTCCTCCTCTTGACACAGAGTAAGTTTCTTTATAAGCCGTCAGGAATAAATGGTTTGCAGACAGGACATCATATGGCGGATTAGCAATTGCAATATCAAAGCCTTCCTTTAACCCAAACATCCACTCGGGATCAAACCAGCCCGTTGATTTATTTTTGAAAGGTTCCCACTGGGAAAGCTTCATGGCCTTTGTGTCGGCTTTGCCCCAGCCTATGGAGCGGCGGAGCATTTTATTCTGGGTTTGAACAAACTCACTTTCAATTTTGAATTTTGAGTGCCCGGAAGCCGTGAAGTATTTGTCTCTTAGGTTTTTCAAGGCGTCTATATCCCGAAAGTCGTCAAAAAGTTCCACCTCATCTTTGGGAAGCCCTATAAGCGTATTGGCACAAACAAATTTAAACTCCAGGTTGGGAAGCGGCTCAATGGCCCTATTTTTCTTTTTATCGTCTACTTTTTCATCAACAATAAGGGAAAGAAAAAACCGCAATTTGGAAATTTCAACAGCTATAGGCTGTATATCCACTCCGTATATTGACTTGCGTATTACGCCGAGTTTGCGGGTATA
>CAYHPW010000122.1:0-2588 GCA_964358645.1 uncultured Bacteriovoracaceae bacterium
CCCCGGCGGCCACTTGAAAAGCGGCCACCTGTGGCCACTTCAAAACCGGCCAGTGGCGGGACAGATTTTTGTTAACCGATTTCAGTATTTTTAGCAAGTTTCATTGTTGCCTCTTTAAGTCTGTAGCTCTTTCCTTCAAACTTGAGAATGTTTCCATGGTGAAGGAGTCGGTCCAATATGGCAGAGGCAACGGCATTATCCCCCAAGCATTTCCCCCAGTCTTCGATCACCCGATTTGAAGTCACAAGGGTGCTTTTTTTTGCCGCGTAGCGCATTAGGATAATCTCCTGCAGATCATCGGCTGCGTCTTCCGGGAGTTTTTTTCTTAAAAATAAATCATCGATAATCAGAAGGTCGGCAAATATAAAGGGATCTATTTTTTTCTTTCTCATTTTTAGTTGAGTCGCTTCATAGAGTTCCGAAAAAAGCAAATGTGCTTCGCGATGGACGACACGATAACCTGCAATAATTGCGGCATGAGCAACAGCCTTTGCAATATGGCTTTTGCCGGTGCCTGGAGATCCCAGCAGGAGAGCGTCTTCCCCTGTTTGGATAAATTTACAGGTCATAAGTTCGAAGCAGGCTTTTTTGGGAATCCTGGAATTAAAACCCCAGTCAAACTCGGTCAGAGTTTTTTTCTCCTCCAGCCCCGATTGCTGGAAACGCCGTTCGATAAGCCTTGACTTTCTACGGTCCATCTCGTCTTGTAAGAGCATCGAGAAAGCTTCCATAAAAGAAACATCTCCCTGACTTGCCTGCAGCGACCTGGCCTCCAGCGTAGAGCTTATCCCTGAAAGACGAAGCATCTTCAGAGATCGTTCAATTTCTACCATCGACATTGACATAGCATTTCTCCTTATATGGAGAGAGGTTGCCCTCTCCTGATTAGTGTAATAAATCGGTGTCCTCTTCTTGAAGCGCATGTTCTTCAAAAAATAGAGAGTAATCCTTTAGCGGCCGGATGAGTTCGTGAGCTTGGGTCAGAGTGGGAAGAGACATTTGTTTATTGGAAAACTTTTTTTCTTCCAGCCTTTCGACAATCTCTCGAACGAGCTTGCTTGAGCGAACGTGGCGCTTCACGGCCAGAGTACAGGCCTCTTCGATAAGAGCGGCAGAATGCTTGCGAGCCAACGAAAGAACACCGCGCATCCGACGTTGTCCAACTCGACCTTCTTCCATAAAGAGCTGACAGCAGAGTTCTTTTGTCTTCGGTCCTATTTGGGCCGCTTGATTGAGAAAAGTTTGAGTCATTCTGGAAGGATTGAAAATACGGTCCGAATCTTCCATTTTCACAGCGCCCGGTCTTGCGCTCTTCATGTGTCGCCGAATTATCGTGAGAGTTTTGGGGTCGAGGATCTCAATCTCTAATGCGTAAATACGGACGATTACTTCGCTGAAGATAGCTGCCGGCAGCGCCGAATAGTAGGACCTTTTCACTTCGACGCAACCGTCATCCCAAACTGTGCGCAGGCCCTGCTCGAAATATCTGAAAGATTCCAATGGAAGCTGTTTGAGGAGAGGCTTCTCTTCAGCAAACATCTCGGCAACTTGTCGCTTTGTTCTCCCGTGGACACGAAGCGAGGCCCATCGCTCTTCCCACCGCATGAGCCATTCGTTCTGGGCCTCTATTGATTCAAACTCGCGACCCTTGAGCGCTGTGTCCTGTGTGTGCTGAATGGCATTCTCGACGGTCCCCTTTCGGTCGGGATCACCCACACGCGCAGGATCGGCAACAACGCCGTAGTGGCAAAGCATTGCTGCATATACTGGATTTAACTCCGGTTCATAGATGTCCGGTTTGATGACCCCTTCTTTGAGATTGTCCAGCACGACATATTGCGGACAACCACCAAAATATCGAAAAGCTTCTTCGTGGAGCCTCGCCCAAATTTCTTTGCCGGAGTTCCACACGACCTTGCGAAATGATCGACGTGAATATTTCAGAGTCATCACGAAGAGTCTCGGCCGTCTCATCTTTCCAGTCTCGGGATAACTGGTCAACGCACCTTGGCCGTAATCTACCTGCGCTTCTTCACCGGGTAAAAACTCAAGACGATCATACCTCTCTGGATCAGTCTTCTTCAGACCACGAACGTATCGTTTGACGGAATTGTACCGACTGGAAAATCCGAACCTCTCCACGAGGTCCTGATAGATCGACATCGCATTGCGACCCTTTCCAACCTCCCCAATTATCCACTCTCGCCATGGCTCACAGGCCGATCTGGCTAGTTTGGGGATTGCTGCGACCATGTCGCCGGAGCCGGTGGCCACTTCGCAACAGGGAGTGGCCGGTTTTGAAGGTGGCCATAACCCCGCTTCTTGCGCGTACTTTGAAACCGTTTCACGCCGAATCCCAAGCCGCCCCTCAATATCCCGAAAGGAATGCTCTGCCTGAACCAGCGTCAGTAATTCTGTCTTCCGATGTGTTTTCAAGACGTTCCCCATCTTCTCCTCCTCTCTTAATTGGAGGGGAGGGTAACGTCCCGCCGCTATTTTGTAAGCCTCAGATTAGTCTGTGTCTCAGACTACCCGAGTGGCCGGTTTTGAAGTGGCCACGACTGGCCGCTTTTGGGTGGCCGCCGGGG
>CAYHPW010000123.1:0-2581 GCA_964358645.1 uncultured Bacteriovoracaceae bacterium
ACCCCCACTCACTCTTCCAAAAAATCCATCCTTCTCTTGTCAAAGATCCGCCGCTCATTTGCCGCCATATCTTAATGGCGCTTACAACAATTTAACCACACAGGTCAACTATCTATAACAAACTCGCGATACACTCAAAGAGTGTCATATTTTATATCCATAAATATAAAGTCTCTGCAACTTTATTTTTTAATATTCTAAAAGTTAGCCGATAGTTTTTTATTTGCCGCTCAAAATGCGCACAATTCCCGATTTTGAACGGATCTTCACCCACTTGCTCCCATTGTTTACTTTTCCAACAACAAGTTTATCTTCTTTTGTTCTGTTGACATCGCTACTTTCAATTTTTGAAAGTGGAAATCCAACTTCAACCTCGCCCTTCCCGCTCCATGCGTCTATAATACCGGAAAAATCAGGTGGAAAAGTCACCGTGACATCACCCTGCACAGATTCAACAAGAGCATGATCACTAAAGCGCCATTCACGCATTCCCAAAGAAATTGAACCAGTCTCAGTCGCTCCAGTTATAAAACCAGCAACAGATACGAACTCCACCGCACCTGCTCGCGAATAAAACTCTATCTCACCATCCACATCATATCCACTAATACGCCCGCCTTTTGACACATAAAATTGCTTAGCCTTAATATGAGTGACCCTTAAATCACCAGAAGCGCTCTCCACATAAACATTTGAACCAGTCACACTGCTTAACCGGATCCCACCGCCAACGCTCGAACACTTCAGCGTTGAGGAACGTATATTGCCAATATCCATGCGACAATCCTTACAAGTAGAAGACACTCTCTCACCGCTAACACCATCAATGTAAATCCCGCCAGAAGAAGTCCTCACCTCAAGCGACGATTTCCATGCTTCAATCTTAGCCATTCCCTCCCTGGTATTGACATGCAACTCAAGCATTGGCGGAGCCAAAACAGTGATATCCATCCCAAAGATAGCATGTTGCTTGTTTTTCAATCGCTCCGACAGATCAAAACCACGACCATACTCAGCCACCAACTCGGTATTGGCCCCATCTTGGTAATTTTTTATTCCCATCGCCAGCAGCAACTTACGCGCGCTCTCATTATCATCAGCAAACACTCTACGCACCGCTCTAACCCGTATGCGGTCCTGTGACCAAGCACGCACCGAAACAGAACCATGATAATTAATTATGTTAAAACGGCCGATGGAGCGTACCGGAAAATCTTGCTCGATAGTGTCCGTAAATTCCTGTGCGGCATAAACACTTCCACATCCATTTTCAAGAAAGCAGAAAGCAAAAAAAACTGTCAATACTATTAAAATTTTTTTTTCTGCTCTGTCCATTTCCTATCTCTTTTCAATAAGATGGACCAGATTGACAAAAATGCCAATTATGAAATTCCAGATCTTAACAATCAGGTATTGCAAATACTAACTCGTTGCGCTAATTTAATTGTAAGAGAGGATTAACAAAGTTTGGCTGACCAAATAAATGCTGAAAAACAGCAAGGTCGGCTAAAAGGTTGGCCCAGGACGGGCCGTTTGAAGAGGCGGGTTTTAATCTAAAACCCCTTTTGAAAAGGGCAAACCGGTACGAAAGACCGGGACGCAAAGCCACGGGGCTACGAGCTGCTACCCCGACAGCTCTTGCCAGCCGGGCTGCCAAAGGAGGTGTACGCAAACGAAGGACCACTGATTGGTCCTAGCCACAGTTTCAAAGGGGGGTCCCCAAAAATGGACCTCCTCTTCATCCTTGAGAGGCCTGAGTAGCACGAATGCTGCTCGGGCCTCTTCCATTTTATGTGATATAGCTCGATATAAGTGGAAACAGACCTACTTACAGTAACGGAGATTTTTCATAGCATCCAAGGTGAAACTTCTCTTGCGGGAGTGCGCTTCGCCTTCATAAGACTCACGGGCTGTAATCTAAGATGCTCATATTGCGATACTGCTTATGCCTTCCATGAAGGCAAAAATATGCGAATAGATGAAATACTTTCGGCAATCAAACCTTTCGAGGCAAAACACATACTTGTAACTGGCGGAGAACCACTGATCCAACAAAATACGCCAATCTTATTAAAAGCGCTCAGCTGCTCAAAATACATTGTTTCCATTGAAACCAATGGCGAGCTTCCAATCAATACAGTAGTCAATCTAGCCAGAGTGATTATGGATATAAAAACCCCGGGTAGCGGAATGTTGCGCGGCGGTTTCAGGAAGAACCTCCCGCTATTAAAACATGGGGACGAGATTAAATTTGTAATAACATCAGAGGATGACTACAGATGGGCAAAAGGTTTAGTTTTGAGCGGCGAACTGCCGCCGATTACTACTCTATTCTCACCCGCCAGCAACCAACTACAAAAGTGGCTTGCGGAAAAAATCATTGAGGATCGTTTGCCGGTCAGGTTCCAGCTTCAGCTACACAAAGTGATATGGGGACTATCTACTAGAGGGGTGTAGACTTTTATCACAGCAATTGACAACCACCTTGCATGCTTGCTAGCTCTATCTAAGTAGTTTTCAACAAATGGTGACGTACCCAAATGGCTAAGGGAACAGTTTGCAAAACTGTGCTGTGCCGGTT
>CAYHPW010000124.1:0-2575 GCA_964358645.1 uncultured Bacteriovoracaceae bacterium
CATAGTTCTTGGCTTGCGCAACGCCTTCGCCGACTTCGAGATCATCGCTCTTGGCCTCGATAATAGCAAGCTTGCGGCCACGATAAACCAGAACATAATCGGCGATTAACGGCTTGGCACGACCGCCGCCGGTCTGAATCTTTCCGGCAGTGATTTTATATTCACGCAAGACTTTTGTGCCTTCCACGACGCCCCAGCCGCTGGCTTTTAGCTTCGGGTCAATTAACTCTGCTCTGGTTTCGGCTTCGTTCATGAGCACGCTCCTGCAAGTTCACCATTAAAGGCTTTTTGCAATATAGATTTCTTCAATTCTTCAAAATCATTTAATTTTTGTTGATAAATAGATTCAAGACGCTGTGTACTGGCTTGCAATGTTTCAAGTTGACTGATGATTTCCAACTGCTTGTCCATTGTCGGTGCGCTCACAGGCAAGAGCCGTAAATCTTCAATGTTAATTCCCACGTATGTAGCGCCTTTCTTCACTCCTCCAAGCCATTGCTGACTCACGCCCGAGCCGATCAAGTAACTCAGAAATACCGGATTAACCTTGGAATGATCAACAGGAACCACTGCGACCTCGCGGGACACATTCCAACCCGCCATTTCTGGTGGAACAACAGCTACTCCACCGAGCGTCCCACGCACATTTACCAATACCTCGCCTCCCCTGAGAATAGTCCGGGAATATTCAGATGAGAGTGACGGCGCAATTTTCTTTATACCTTCTGTATCGATGCGGAGCCAACGAACGTTGCTCGTCCGAAGGCACGGAACACCATCCAAAATTTCCTGACCTAATTTGATGACACCGTAAGTAATCACACGAGTAGGGTCGCACAGTTCCACGAGCGGTTTCTCCACCCATTTTGGGCCACGCTGAGTAAATACAGATTGAAGCTGACTTTCAAGCAAAGCACGGGCATTTTGAAGGTTCTTTTCAGCATTAGCTTTAGCTATGGCGATAGCGATAAAAGATTTGTCCAACATAGCGACGATCCGCTGCTGTTCAAGGAGCGGAGGAATTGATATGCTAATATCCTTAAATTTGTTGAGAGATACTCCACCTATCAAACCTGCCATTGCGCCTTTGAACTGTTCCGTAAAATCCTCCGCTAAGCAATAATAAAAAACAAATCGACTGTCAACGGGAGGTGTTGGACAAATTGCAAAGAGTTTGTTGCCAAAAAAAACCTCTCTATCCGTATGAGCAATCTTTCGACCAGCACTTCCACCTTCTGCGCATACAAGGACGGTATTTGGTGGGGCTAATTTAAAGCCATCTTGTTTGCCGTCTGGTATTTTAACTCCCGATTCGTATTCAATTTCATGGTTAAAGCCAACGTCCTTCGTGCCGATATATGGCACACCTTTATCCAGTCCTTCAAAGTGAGTCTTCTTCTTACTCTCACTGATGCTGTTACCGTTAAAGACCCTACCTATATCTCCAATTGTGCTTTTTTTCCACCCATTCTTCATAGTAGCGCCTTGATTTTCCCAAGTACATCCGCACTCTCGGCATCCAGCGCAACGATTTCGTCCATGATCTCCTCTGGACTACGATGCGTCACTGCCTCGCCGCCGTTTGGGTTCTTAACGGAAAGGTCACGTGTTACCGGATCAATACTCTTAGCATCCACGCTCCAAGATTTAGATGAATCAATAAATGTCTTTTGAAACTTAACGAACTCGGCCAGATCATTTTCATTAAGCGGATTAGTCTTGCCAAGATTACGGCCAGGGGTGAGTTGATAGAACCAAACTCTGCGGGTCGGTACGCCTTTTTCAAAAAAGAGCACGACAGTCTTAACACCTGCACCAGTGAATGTCCCTCCGGGCAGATCAAGCACCGTATGCAGATTACAACTTTCCAGCAAGAGCTTACGCAAGCTGGTTGAGGCATTATCTGTGTTAGAAAGAAAGGTATTTTTTATAACGACGCCAGCCCGGCCACCAGCTTTTAGAATTTTGATGAAATGCTGTAAGAATAAAAACGCTGTCTCGCCGGTCTTGATAGGGAAATTCTGTTGCACCTCAGCACGTTCTTTGCCGCCAAACGGTGGATTGGCGAGGACAATGTCATAGCGGTCTTTTTCCTGAATATCCGCGAGGTTTTCAGCTAGTGTGTTGGTATGCACGATGTTTGGAGCTTCAATACCGTGCAAAATCATATTCATTGTACCAATAATATAGGCAAGCGACTTCTTTTCCTTACCATAGAAGGTGTTCTTCTGGAGCGTTTGAGCGTCTTTGGTTGTCAGGTTCTTTTTCGATTTAAGGTACTCAAAAGCCTCGCACAAGAAACCTGCGGACCCGACAGCACCGTCATATATTTTATTGCCGATTTCAGGAGCCACTACCTTCACGATGGTTTTAATAAGCGGCCGGGGCGTGTAATATTCACCGCCGTTACGTCCAGCATTACCCATGTTCTTGATCTTATCTTCATACAGGTGGGACATTTCATGCTTTTCCGCATGGGAACGGAAACGAAGCTCATCTATCAAATTGATGACTTCGCGAAGGTTATAGCCGCTTTGGATTTTATTTTTCAGCTCGTTGAAGATTTCACCGATTT
>CAYHPW010000125.1:0-2562 GCA_964358645.1 uncultured Bacteriovoracaceae bacterium
TTTTGAGTATAGAGTTGCCAAGCACAACTCAAAAAAGTCATAACACCTGCGATAATTAGATAAACCCCGCCGAGATCTTGTCCTAGGCGATTCAGATCTGAAAATGGAAGTTCCTTAAAATGTTCAAGATTATACGCAGTCCACTGTCCAGCATTGAGCCAGCAAATAGCTAGAGACAAAACACCAAGCTGCCAACGCGACCAAAGTGATCCAAAAATAATTCCAAAAGGTAGGCCTGCAAAAAAGAGTAAAAACTCCAGAGGTTGAGGCACATGCCCAGCAACAAGGGAGACAATCAATACAGGAAAACCGAAGAATAGAAATACACCGACAGCAGGGCCAAAAATCTTTACTGAGCAAAGGAATTTATTCATATACAACAACTCAACAAAGTGGCATCAACATTTCAAGAAATATTTTTAAACCAAACAGTTTCTAAAATCAGACCCATTCAAAAAATTCCACCATTCGATGTTCAATTAAATCTGCCTCTCATTGGTTGATAGCATTTTTGTTTTCAAAAAAATAGCACATGTCAACTTGACGATTGTTATCTTTTTTTATTGGGTTATAGTTTAAAAACTCTGCAAATTTCATCTAAATATGTGAGGTGTAAAAATTGTTGCGCTCTGCGCTAATATATTATAGAGCATACTGCTATGCCATTAACGATCTCAAGGTGTCAGGGTGATGGTCTTTTCTACAAATCTGGGACATTACTGCGATTTCTCGCGACGGTTTTCCTGCTGTTAGGTTTTTCCTTTCCTGTTTTATCAAGTGCGAGCAATGATTTTGTGGCAAGGTCAGATCTGGAACTCTCCATTTCCGACTTCCTATTCAGATGTTCGCTTCTCGAAAGAGAGAAGTTGCCTTACTACTACAGTGAATCAGCCAAGCGAAGTGCGATTCGTACAACGGCCAGCTGCGCGCTCAGGGCGATGCAATCACCGGGAATACCCAATTCAGAATCATCGACCGCCACAAAGTTACTGTGCTTTGTTTCTGATGAAGCTCCTCAAATCTTCTGTGATCCCGCTTTGAATATACTGTTGGAAGATTTGCTCTTTGGTCTTGGAGGCAATCTTCTGCACCCGGAGAATCATGGCAATAGCGCTGGCCGCTCTAAGGCCATTTCAAAGGCCATTCCCGACTTAGTCCTTGTTAGAGGGATGAGCATCAGACAGTTTAACAACGTCCTGACGAATGGATACATTGGGCGTACTTTGGCAGATGCCTATTATCCTCTTACCTCGGACACGGTTCTACGCGTGTGCCGGGAAATGAGATGCTTGGAGTATGTGCCCACCTATGTTTACACGGAGCTTTTTGAATCAATCGAGGCGCTCAAGACTGAGGCCATGAACCAGCTCAATTTTCCGGTTTTCTTGCTGCTCTCGACAGAAGCCCTAGACCGAGATGATTTTCATCTCTCGGACGGTTGGATTCATGGTCGGTTCACTGTGGATGGCTCAGCCATTCCTAATGAAGTCATCGCCTTCCTTCAAGGGCGCCTACGTAAAGTCGGCATTAATGGGGCGCCTGTACACTGGCGAAATGAAGTCGTCTTCAAGAATCCTATTCCATCGTCATTAATAAAGGGCATCATGGTGAGCGAACGACACGTGGGGTGCCGTCAAAAATTGTGTGTCTGAGGGCGGTTTAGTGTAAAAGCTCCGCCATTGTATTCTCTATGGCATTCGTTTTTTCGCCCACATTATTTAATCTGGCAAGTTGTTTTGCATCCACAGGCACCTGCTTCCATCCCATCTCCAGCCTCAACGCTGTAAATGCCAGCAGGCTTTCCAGCAGTCCCTCTCCCATAGATCCCATTGCACGTGAGCGCTTCTTAAATTCCCTGTTTACCCTTTCAATCGGATTGGTAGTCTTAAGCGCGATCCAAAACCGTTTATCAAAACGGTAATGAACCACCAGAGACTCCAAATCTTTCTCAATACAGTAAACCGCTCTCTCGGCATCCGCTCCCATGGCTTCTTTTAAAGCTTTAAATGCCTCTCTGGCTGTGTCTTCACTGGATGCATACATAACTCTGGTGAGCATCCCCTTAAATGCACCACGAAGCCGTGCAGGAGTTTTTGCCAGCGCATTCTTTAATGCGTGTATCCAGCAACGGGCTGTCACAGCTTTCGGAAAAGTGGTTTTAAACAGCGATTCCAAACCAGGTAGCCCATCCATGATTCCAATACGCACATCTTCTGTCTTTAACCCTCGCCGGATAAGTTCACTAAACACCGCTGCCCACGCATCCACGTTATCTTTCGTGCCAGGTTCAATCGCTAAAATGCTTTTCCGGTTGTTTTCATCAATGCCCAGAACCACCAGTGAGGGTTCCCTTTCGGTGGACCCCCTGCGCTGTATGTAAAAGTTGGTCCCGTCTACATATAATGCCCAGTATCTTCCTGAAATGGGCCGTGTAAGCCATTCTACAGCCCTGTCCTCAATAGTAGTAAGAGAATTACTGACAGTTTGGTTAGATATTTCTACACCCAAAATACGTTTGCTCATCATTTTGAGATCCCGTGTAGAGATGCCCGCTAGATGAAA
>CAYHPW010000126.1:0-2542 GCA_964358645.1 uncultured Bacteriovoracaceae bacterium
ACCCAAACCCCCGCACTAACAAAACCGGAAAGAATTAAGTGGGAGAGGCACTAGCTGCAGAATTCATCACTTCGAAGCACCTGACGGGATGGAATTTCGGGACTCTAAAACAGCGACTCTCGTACGATACGTGGATTAATACGGTTCTTTTCAGAATTTTTCGCGATGCGATCGGAACTTGGGAACTCATCCCGATTTCCGTGATTCTAACATTTGTATTCGGGAAATCGCGGCGACGAGAAGTGTGTATCAGTATTATGGCTTTTTTAGCTGTCTTCCTTACCTTTACCAATCTTCATGTCGTTCATGGCTACTTATCCCTACGCGAATGCGATTTTTGTGATTGCTGCCGTAGGTTTTTGTGTGGTGGCACTTCTGGATCACAGCGGATGGAGGAAGTGGCTCGGCGTCTGCTTATTTCTGCTAACCATGGCCGCTTGCCTGTTGAAGTATAATCGCGCGTTTCTCCCGACCCAACGGTTTGATTTTCGACTAAATTCCGGATTGATTTCCGCGGTTCAACAAGTAGCGAGGGTCGATGAGGTGCTTCTGATCTACGGAGATGATTGGTCATCGGCATATCCATATTATTTCCATCGGCGCGCTCTGATGGATCGCGAGAATCGCAGCGTGGACGACCCAAAAATCCAGGCCGCCTTGGCGATTATGAAACGCGAAGGTTTCAGGTTCGGAGCGGTCCTGGCCTGCCATCCCGGATTCGTGACGAACCCAGTGTTCCAAGAGAACATCAAAAGGCTTGGTTTTGAGTCCACGCCAGTTTTTCCAGGGCCCGTTTGTGTGGTTTACGGAAGACAGTGAATTTTGATATTCATACGCAAAGAAATCAGGATCACCGAAGCGTGTGTCACTAACTTCTGACCGGGTACGTTTCTACCTGTTAATTTACATGATTAAAAACTAGATGCTCGGCAGTACCAGCAAGCTTTGCAATTGCGATTTTTCGCTGAGTCATCCAACGGCTTGGCTCGGCGATTCTGATTTTCGCTGTATCCTCCAAGAGATTTAGCATTTCGGCTGTGCTCTGAGATGGCCAATGATGAATAAATGCGCTCAGCGTGGCATGTGCTACCACCTCGGCTCGGTCAACGGTGGTGTTGAAGGCTTCCAGTATGGCGATTGCATCGCTAATGGACTTATCCATCCTATCGTCTATTATAAAAGAGAAACTCCAATGGATAAACGTGGGATCATCGAAATTATTGATTTTCTGGTAAACAAACTCGGCGGCGACTGGTTTTTGACGGGCGGAGCCTTGGTTAAAATCAGTTTTGACGAAAGCAGAGGCACTGAAGATGTTGATCTTCTCCGAATACGTCATCCAAGACTTTCTGATGAAGGCGCTAAAAACAAGCTATTTCGTTGGCTCATTGATCGCGGACTAGGCCCTGAATGGGTTAATACAGCTGTTGAGCCATTTGTTCGGGAGGTCCCGAAATGGGAAGATGAGACTGTATTGATCAAGCAAGGCAAGCTTGGGTGTGTTTTTCGCCCTAATTTAACATTGTTTGTTTATTTAAAACTCAGGCGCGCCAGCGAAATCGACATCAAGGATATTCAAACGGCACTCCAATGTTGTCCTGAAGGATTAGATGAAGAAAAATTGTTGCATTGGCCAAACGAAAAAGTACATAAAAACTATTTAAAATTTAAATCCAAACCAAAAATGGCACGATAATCGTGTATGCAAAAAAAGTTCATCATTAAGATAAGAAAGGAAGATCTGCCAAAACCCAGCTCCTAAAATTTCCTTTCAAGGAAGAAATTAATTAGCATCCATCAGTAGCTTGCCACCGAAGGCCATGCGACCCATAGCGGTTGGTTCAAAAAGAATATGGATGTTTTCTGTAGGGCGATTGAGAATTTTACTAAATGCCTCCGCAATTTTAGTCGCGGCCTTCGCATATTCTTTTGCTTCATAACGGCGTCCCAGCAGAACTGATACAAAAACGGGTTGTGCTTCCATCGGTAAATCACCGTTCTCTGCGTAATTATCTCGTGGCAATGAGCGAAGCTTAACCCAAGTACTACCCGGTCTGGACTCGAACACGTTCGCAGCAGCATCAGCTAGCCGACGCGCGATATTGTTTCTAGTAATTTCGCAAACAACTTCCACATCCAAGATTGGCATAATTTCTCCTCTAACAAACAGCATCCTTATAAAAACGTAATCAAAAAAGTTTAAGTAAGTTAATAAGTCACTTACTTTCGTGAAAACTTTTATGCCACTTCCAACATCAATGCACTAGCAAGGCTTGTCGGTTTTTGGGTGTCCCCATGTTTGCCTTTTCCCTTTACCAGTTCAACTTAGAAATCCGCGCTGCTTAGGAGGCTAGCTTGGCGTCTAAGGCGCCAAAGCCGAGTTAGATAACTATTGACTCAGTGCATTACGGATGGCATTGTTAACTACTTATGTTGGGTTCATGGAAAAATAACATAATTATTTTAGCTGGTTTGTCGTTCTTTGTTGCGTTGTTGCGTAATTAGGCCTGACGAAACGTGGGTTTGGGTGGAAGCTGATGTA
>CAYHPW010000127.1:0-2485 GCA_964358645.1 uncultured Bacteriovoracaceae bacterium
TTTGAAATATTTGATGGAATAATAACTATATGACAGAGAAAAAAGAAACAACCGAAGTACAAAATAAGGTAGTCAGGCTTTTTACTTATCTCGAAAAAGCCCTTTCTCTCGATGACACCATTGTGAGAGATTTTCGGTCTACTGTTACCGCACCATCTCCTTGGTGGTTGGCAGATTTACCTAATGATGTTGAAAATCTCCAAGTTAGGCAATTTGAGACTAGCCAGACTGGGGACGAGGAGAATGCGACTCAAAATGAGGTTTGGCTTCGTGTGGAGAAAAAGAGCATCAATCCTGCTCCGCCGTTGCCGGCTGCTCTGAATGAGTGGATTGATGAGGTAAATCCTCTCGGACCCCCAAAAGCAAAGGAAAAAATTGACCGGAAGATAAAGTTTGATCAAGACGAAGCTCGCATTCGGGAATTCAAAAAATTCAGAAAAGAATTTACACAAGGAAACAAACCACCGAAATTTCTCGAGGACTGGGTTGTTTTGAGCCCAAATAAATTTCCTGAGGTTATAGAAGAAAGATATAGCGAGGAATACTTTAACGATCATCCAGAACTTCAAAGTCTTCTCGATGATTACATTGAGAACGAATGGAAGTCGTGGGCGCAAAAAGTGGTGAAAATCTACAAGGCAAATCTGCTTTATGACCAACTCTATGCCTTGCGGTTTCTTCTGAAAAACGAGGGGGATAGTTATGAGCTGTTGTGGGGACATGGTTTATTCACATGGAAGCACAGCGGCGTAGGGACAATTTATGCACCGATCTTTTTAACGCCCTTAACGCTGGATTTTGACGCTTCAAAGAGAATGATCGAGATTTCTCCCGATCCAATGTTTCGGGGTTTTGCGGAAATTTCATCCCTGTATGAAATGGATAATCCCGCAGAAATGGACTTGATAACATGGTCGGACAAAATCAATTCAAATCCATTCAACTTTTGGCATTTTGAAACACTCAAAACGCAAACGCAGTTTCTAATAAACACACTCTCAACCTCAAGCGAAGACTATTTTGACGAACAACTTGTTTCTGCTCCCAATCCCAGCACAATGCCGAGTATTTGGAACGCACCATTAATATTTGCGCGGAAGCGGACAAACGATCTTTGGTCAAAATACGCAGGTATGATTCGGCGTGATATCGAGCAGAACAATATAGAACCGACAGAGTTTATTACCGATCTTGTTGGCGATTATCAAGAGACGGAGCAAATAGAAAGCGAGAATGGTGGCGAAAAAGAAGGCGAAACGATACTAAAAGAATCAGAGTTGTTTTTCCCGTTACCATGGAATGATGAGCAAAAAAGAATCGCGGAGCGGCTCGATGCGCATTATGGGGTTGTAGTGAAAGGTCCGCCGGGCACCGGGAAAACTCACACTATCGCCAATCTTATTTCTCGCTTTCTGTCACAAGGAAAGACTGTTTTGGTTACATCACAAACGAGCAAGGCATTGGAAGTTTTAAGAGATAAATTACCAGAAAATATTCGAAGTCTTGCCGTCTCGCAACTCCATCAAACTGCGAGACGGGACGATGTATTACAACAATCAATTACTGAGATTAGCTCAAACTTGGGAGAGCGGTATACAAAATTCAGCGAGCAAAGAGCGGAAATTAAAAGAAAGGAGCTTCAGGGAGTGAGGGAAGAAAGGGCATCTCTCGCAAATCAAATAAGGAGATATATTCTCACGGACTCAAGTGTAAAAATTGAAATAGACGGAGAGGAAATCAAGCCGATTAATGCGGCGAAGTTGGTTAGTGAGTACAAACATGATCCAAAGCTTGAATGGTTTACGGATAAAATTCACTTTGAGACAGAACTCAATTTCAAGGATGAAGATTTAGAAGAGATTTATGCACTGCTCATAGAACTTAACCCAGAAGAACGGCAGCTACATAGATTTGAATTGCCGGCGACCTCCAATCTGCCAAGCGAAGATGCGGCAACGGGAGTTTTCTCCTCATATCGAGATTTGAGTGCGAAGGTAAAAACATCCAATAAAGTTTTTGGCGACTCCAATCCAGACTTTAAGCAAGAGAAACTCACAACCCTATGGGAACAACTATCAAGCGCCAAAAAGGTTTTATTTTTCATAAACAAGGATTATGAGAAAGAGATTTTTGGATTGTGTATAGTCAGCCAAAGCGAGCGAGAAAAATGGCGCGTCGTCCTTTCAAAAATTGGCGAAAAAATCCAGTTGATTGGCAAAAGTAGTACGAGCATTCTCGGCCACGAAATTATCGGTAACCAAAACATCCCGCTCACTGATCTTTTGGAGGTAATATCTATTCTGAAGGAAAAGGCGAGAGGTAGAACAAAGATAGGGACTTTTGCGAAGTTGCTTTTGTCGTCTAATGGGAAAAAAGTTTTGGAGAGCTACAAAGTAGACGGCCGCGTTCCCGAAGATGCAGAACGCTTGGAAATTCTGCACCAAAGCGTTCTTATCAAGCAAGCACAGAAAGAAATTAAAACTTT
>CAYHPW010000128.1:0-2480 GCA_964358645.1 uncultured Bacteriovoracaceae bacterium
TACTGCTTGCTCACTTGCCTGCGCCGCCGCACTCAGCCCACTCAGTGCCATTAACAACAATGTTGCAATCCTTACAGTGCGCATAACACTTCTCCTTTTATGTATAAGAGTTTTATATAACTTCAGTTTAATTTCTTCCAAAAAGCATGACATCCGTGTCATTAGACGGATCAACCAAAACGAAGTACTGTTCGTTATTTCTTTCAACAGGCACGCCGATCTTACGAGGATGTTCCTCTGTTTCTGCGCCAGTTGATTTGACTGCCACAGCCCTTAACGTAAAAAGCCCTGGTTGCTTTTCTTGGATGTCAAAATTACCATTCAGGCTACCACTCACGGTGAATGTCGCGGTTGCCTGAAAAAAACCGTCCTGCGCCGTCATTTCAAGTGCACGAGATGGCCCATTCTTAAGCCAATATGCGCCAGACTGTAACCGGCCCCACAGGCTGTTAGACGTCTTCTTGTTAAAAGTCATTACATCCTGGAATCCTGCTGTATTCCCAGAGTTAGCGCTTGTAATGGTGAATAAATTCTTATCGCTGCCATTAGAGATGTTAAGAACCAGGCTCGGGTCACTGTTATTGACACCAATAAATCCATCAGCAGTGACATTCATAGGAGTTAAATCTAATGAGTTATTTTTAAGCGGGTCTATTCTATAAAAAGAAACCCTCTGCGGTCTATAACCTAAAAGTCCGTTCTTAAATCTTATCAGAACTGCAAGATAGCTACCCTCACGACCGACAATAGGCCTCATCATGAGGTCAAGCTTTTCTTTCTTATCATTAGTCCCTGAATACGATCCAGTGAGATCGGTGTGCGAGGCCATAGCTGCCGGCATTAGTACGGCCGAAACCAAAGAGGCGGCCAGCGTCTTTAAGATACTTTGTTTTAATAGCGTTTTCATTTTCATTCTCCTTATTAGTAAATTTAGAGCCATACACTCTAATTGTTTATCAAATTGAACATCCACTCCCGCGTTCATGCTTGATACTAGACGTGACATCACGCAGGGTATTGAACGTCACATTAATCGCGATCTTGTCATTACCACCAAAAGCAAGCGTGCTTCCTGAGCTATGAAGAGCAAGATCAGCATTAAGCAATTTAAGCTTTTGAATTAGGCAGCCATACTTGATAGCCCACAATGAATCAGAGAGATCCTCAGCAGCATGAAGTGTGACCAGCTCAGCTATCTTAAGATAAACGCGCTTATCGCCAGTCGGCGTAGCGCCGAGTTCAGGATCAAACGATGCAAATGCGCCATTAACCCATTTGATCTGCTTTCTTGCATATTCCGCAAAGCGCTGCTCAAAAAGATCCTGCTCATTCATTATGCGTTCATAATTATCAGGATCCCTATATCGCCAAGGTATATAGTAAACAGAGTCAACAGAGCTTACTACTTTAATTGCAAAATCATAAAAACTATCCAGCACCATGAGTCTGGTTTCACCGCTTGACGACTGACCCCGCGTGATCTCTTCGACAGCGGCGGCTATGTCTTTGCCACGTGTGAGCACACGAAACGTCAGTGAGAATTCTGGATTTTGATCGGTATAGCCTTCTAATGCTTTATCAAGCCCTGACTCGAGCATCGAAACTACATCATCCTTAGGATTGCTTATAAGCAATGTCTGGGCTTTTTGTTTATAATGTTCAAGAATCCCGATAGCATCGTTACACCACTTCGCCATATAGCCTGAACCTCGTCCAGAGCCACCATTATTGGATCCGCCGGTCGCTAAGCAAACATTGCTAGCCAGCGCGGCAGCTATTATTAAATATAAAATCGATCTATTTATTTGTTTGTTCATTTTATCTCTCCTTTGAAACATTTTCTTGATTGAGATTTTTCTGGGACTTATGCAGCGGCGTTAGCTGGAAAATCTGGACATTAACCTGTACAACGCTATCGGTTTTCTTTGAGTTCACTCCGAACTCAAGCGTGATCCTGTCGCGGAATTCATCAATACACTTTTTGATATCACGGACCCTTTCATGATCGCATGAAAGCGTGACCGAGCTTGCGTTCCGCTGGGCGTACTCATCGTCATTCAGTGACTCTTTGGCCCGTTCAAGCATCTCGATCTGGAATTTCTGGATCACATGGTTAAAAATCCCGCCAGGATATTTAACAAGCGGCTCCGATTGGACTAGCTTGCCGGCATCATTCCTCTTGATCATCCCTAGCTGCTCGAGGTGTCGAATAGCCTCACTGGCCTGTTGTTTTGAAATCTTGTGGCGAAGCATTGATACTACCCACGCCGGATCCTCACGGAAATCATCAAGCGCGATCACTTCCCTGACGGCGACATAGTACCAGTTTGAATAATAATTATACTGACTCCTCAATATCTCGAATTGCTTGCTTTCATTCCCATGCGCCGAAATGCTGAGTCTCTGGAAATAATATTCACGATCCTGAAAAATTTTAGGAGATCTGGCCGGTGCTAGGCTGCGATTTTCTCCTCGGAAGT
>CAYHPW010000129.1:0-2477 GCA_964358645.1 uncultured Bacteriovoracaceae bacterium
TTGGCAAATATTATAAATAGCCTTTTAGATATCTCCAAGATTGAGGCGGGAAAGGTAGAGCTAAAAAGAGACTCAGTTGACCTTAATAGCCTTATTAGCGGGCTTATCTCTTCTTTTTCTGACCGCGCAAGAGAAAAGGGGTTAGAATTGAAAGCCATTCTTCCGGAAAAACAAATAGATGTCTATGCTGACGCGGAAAAGATAATCCAGGTTTTTACCAATCTTATATCCAATGCTCTTAACCTAACTTCCGCAGTTAAAAAATGAACTTTGTTTGTTTTCAACCACTTACAGAATTTAGACAGCCAAAGTCTCCACTACATTTTGTACAACTTTAGGTCTATTGGGTATTTTTATATCAAGCCGGTGCAATAAAATTTGCACATGATTATCCGGTTTTGCAACCACACACAAGCGGATAGGATTGTGATCTTTGACCGGCAGCACCACGTCCATTGAACGAATCTCTTTAAACTCTTCCAGCAATTTTGCAGGGCTATTGCCTAAGCCTTTGGATGCCATCCACAGTTCCAAACTCTTGTACATCGCCAGCGCCAAAAAGCAGATAAAAATGTGCGCCTGCACCCGATCTGTTTTTTGATGAAAAATCGGACGCATCCATAAATCACTTTTCTCCATCCGAAAAGCCTTTTCCGCCTGATTTAACTGCATATAAACTTGCCACAGCTTTTTCGGGTCTTCTTCGGTTAAGTCCGTTCGTAACAAATAACATCCATTGGCTTTTTCTGCCCATTCCAATTTCTCTGTCCTTCGCTGTATCTTTAAATCAACTAACCTCTCACCGTCTTTAATCAATTCAACATCTATCATCGCCGCCGCTTTCGTATACCGTCCCTGCCACCGGCCAATGCGCCGGTCGATTTTAGTTATATCTTTGTTCTTTAATCGCCCTTCATTTATTCCCTTCTTGATCTTTTCGAATTCATCCACCAGTTTATCCAACTGCTTCTTTAATATCGCACGTTCTTTTTCCGCACGTCCATGACTTCGGCATAACACAAATTTCTCTTCTCTATGCTCAGGATGCCTGACAATCTTAACTTCCACGCCGCACTCTACTTCATCCCAATTCTTTTCACTTAACTCTTTCTCAAATTGCTTTAACTCATCACGCAATGTTCCCACAATATACCGCGCGCCTTTCTCCCGCAAATAATCCAAATTCTCCTCGCTGACAATGCCCCTGTCAAACACCCATACCCGCTGTGCCTGCCCATACTTCTTTTCCATCAGCTCAACCATCTCTTCCAATGTTGTCACATCTTTACGATTGCCGTCAAAGACTTCATAACCTACCGGCAGGCCTTCTAAATTGACCACAAGCCCGATACAGACCTGCTTGCAATCAAACCGTTTGTCCCGGCTATAGCCATACTTCGCTTGGATATTTAACTCACATTCCCCTTCAAAGTATGTGCTCGTGACATCGTAAAACAAAAAGTCAAACTTACTGCCAAACCACTCTGTATACCTCTCTTGCAGGTGTTTACATACTTCGTCTTTGTGCGGCAATATCTCATCCAGTCCCCGGTATAAACGATCATCATTGACCTTATCCACCGTAATCCCCAATAAATCCTCCAGCGCCGTCTTCTCATACCAGCTCTCCGCTATCGCCAACTCAGAGCTTGGCTTGCAGAACCGCGCCAGCGTCAACACCGCAAACATATCCGCCCAGTGTATTTCTTCCCGTCCTTCTCTTTGCAACTTTTCGAAAATATCATCCAGCCTCAACCGCTTCCATAATATTATCCCCAAATACACACTGCCAAATTCTCGCAGTCTTTCCACCCGTACCCGCCGGATGTCAACATTCGCCCATTGAGGTATATCATCCTCTTTTCCAAATAAATCAGATTCGGGTTTTGGCCTTCCGTTCAGTACACGCGTAACTTCTTCCCACCCAACCCGTTCCTCTTTATTTAACCCAGGTACTTTCCCCAGCGTCGCTACTATCCGCTGTCTGGAACCACGCTCTGTCCGCACTGATTCTACCAGCGTCCAGTAGTCGTAATCCCATTTACCTCGTCTTCGCAGGTTCCGTCGTAAATACATGTCTTTATTATCTACGACTTCTTCGTTAAATGCAATACCCTTGTCTCCACTACATCCGCTTTTTCGCCCCTTTTGACCATACCCATCCTCGATGTAACATCACCAAAAATTCCAAAAATTCTTGGTTTTTAGCTATAACTGCGGAAGTTAGGCTAGCACTATCCCAATTAACAAGGTAACCCCCTATCTTTTAGAGAGTTGCCTTAGAAATCATGATTACTTAAAACTCTCTATAATAATTATTTCTAATTGGATCCTGTTGGATCCTGAGTACAAATCATAGCTTGCCTTTTTCTAAGTCAACCGGCGGCTCTATTCTTAACAATTTTCTATAATTAACTTTTGCTCCTAAATTTTCCAAAATATTTGTCTATTTCTGGCCTTAATTCAATACCAACTCG
>CAYHPW010000130.1:0-2441 GCA_964358645.1 uncultured Bacteriovoracaceae bacterium
GGTAAATCGTCTACCTGCCCCGGATTCACACCGCGTTAAATTCCTGTAAAATAGATTTTAGGAGAATTGGGAGGTCAATATGGATACGAACATTTTGAAGAAGAGATTGAGTACGTTTCGGACAGGGAAAACGGGACGGCTATCAAAGATTAGCGACGATTTGGTGGTAGACCTGCTTCGGGCATGGGAGTCCTGGGCCGGGCAGTCTAAGGATTTTTACAAGGAACTTGGCATGAGCAAGCAGCAGTTGGCCAATGTCATCAAGAAGGGCAAGCGGCTGATGAAGAATGGGAACCTAAGCGGCAGCAGTGATTTCAAGGAGCTTAAGCTGGAGAGTCTGATAGGGGCGCCGACTGGTATGGGGGGTCCCATTGAAGTGAGTTGGGAAAAGGGGAAGGTAATTCGGTTTTCACAAGTGGATGCCCTCGTCGATTTTTTGAAGAAGGTGGCATGACATGATTGCACTGAATCGTAGGACGAAGATTTTCGTGTGTAAGGAGCCAACGGACATGAGGTCGTCCTACGATTCGCTATTTTCAAGAGTGAAGGCAGTACTTCAGAAGGATCCGTTTTCCGGGCACCTTTTTCTTTTCATCAACAGGAGCAGAACGAGCTGCAAGTGTCTGTACTATGATGGCACGGGTTTTGTGATCCTCTCAAAGAGGTTAGAGGCCGGGACATTTTCCCAGATAAATCCGTTTTACAAAGATGAGATTGTGTTAACCGAGGCCGAGTTTGGGCTTTTCTTTGAGGGCGCCGATTTGAAGAAAAGGTTTATTGATTCTCCTCGAGAAAAAGTGAAATCACCGACGATAAATCACTTGCCACCAGCGATAATGTAAGTAGAGTTATTTTTGCATCATGAACCAGCAGAATCTATTCGAACCTATCCCACTTGATCGATTTCAGGTATTGAGTCACGAAGAGCTTTTGGAATTTGTAAAGCTTCAGCAAAAAGTAAACGAGCAGATCATAAGAGAAAACCAACGTCTTCGGGCCCTGAGTGAAGAGCTTAAGGAGAAGACTTTCCTCATTGAAGACCAATATATCGTCTTGAGAAACAAGGTTTTCGGTAAGAGTTCCGAAAAGGAAGGCCGCCCCGCATCGGCTTCGGATGGAGATGGTTCTGGGAAGGAGAAGGAACCAAAACCCAAAAGAAGGAAGGTACAGCTTCCCAGCGAGAGATATCCTGATGCCACTCGGATTGAGCGCCATATTGAATTTAAAGATGTGCCTGACTGCAAGTGCTGCGGAGACAAACTCAAAGATTCGGGCATGACTGAAGATTCAGAGTATCTGACGGTCATTCCCAAACAGTACATCGTTATCCAGCAAAAACGTCATAAATATGGTTGTGACAAATGCCACGGGGATATCCAGACGGCGCCGGCTCCCCCCAGGATTAAAGATGGGTCAGCCTATAGCGACGAGATGATGGTGGATGTTGTAATGACGAAGTACTGCGATCTTATTCCCGTCGAGCGATATACCAAGATCGCGGAACGAAGTGGTGTCCCCGATCTTCCTCCTCAGAGTTTAATCGAGTCAACCCATTACGTTGCAGATTTTATAAGGCCAGCGTACTGGCTGTTAAAAGACGAGATTCTGGCCAATAAAGTTCTCAACGCAGACGAAACTCCACATCGGATGCTTGAAGGGGATGATAAATCGAATTGGTACTTGTGGGGGTTCTCGTCGACTAAATCGAGTTATTTTGAGGCTCATGACACCCGTTCCGGAGATGTGGCGTCGAGTTTCCTGAAAGATTCCGCCTGTGAGTATCTGGTCAGCGATGTGTACTCCGGCTATGGAAAAGCTGTTAGAGAGGCTAACCAGTGGCGCTTGGAATCAGAGTCTGGACTTCCACCAATTAAAAATATTTATTGTAATGCTCACTCGAGACGCAGGTTCAAGGAAGCACATGATCGTTTTCCGGAAGAAGCCCAATTTTTCATTGATCAATACAAGGAAATTTATCGATTGGAGGCTCTCACCGTCGATAAACCCCCTGATGAAATATTGAGAATCCGCTGGCAGATGAGTCCCTATTTTGAAGACATGAGGGAAAAAGGCATGGAGCTCATACCGGCCTATTCAACAAAAAGCTCCCTTGCAAAAGCTATGAATTATTTTCTCAGGAATTTTAAAGAGCTGACCGCCTTTCTAGGCAATGCAGCCATTCCCATTGATAACAACTCTCAGGAGCGTCTCCTGCGAAATCCAGTAATCGGAAGAAAGACCTGGTACGGTACTCACTCAAAAAGAGGGGCCGAGACGATGGCGATCCTGTTTTCTATTGTGGAATCCTGCAAACTCAATGGGGTCAACCCGAGAGAATATCTGAAGCATCTGATCGAAGATCTACACCAAGGCAAAAAACCCTATACTCCCGCTACCTTCAAGGCCAACTAACGTCAATCCGGGGCAGGTAGACGATTTAC
>CAYHPW010000131.1:0-2429 GCA_964358645.1 uncultured Bacteriovoracaceae bacterium
GAACGTGGATGTCAAGGCAGCGTAACGCGGAGGTCAGCCTCAGGTCAGCCCTACGGCTGTGATGGTTTGTGATGTTCTGTGATGGGGGTTCATTGGTTCAAACGATCCGACGCTTGCTAACTGCTTGAGTTCATCTGTTTGTGATTATTAAAAAAAAAGCCACTGAACCTTCCTTGCGGAAAAATTCAGTGGCGAAACTTGGGGTGACAGACTCACAGTGAATTATTCCGCATAGTTGCGGTTCGTTTTTTCCTATTGTAGGAAAGTTCGTAGAAATTTGCAAACCTATTTCCATTTTCATTACTGAGGCCGAGCCTCCTCATGCACTAGGTTTCCAGCTTTTGCCGCTGCCCCACTAGTTGGTGTGGTTGCCCTCGAAAATTCGTCGATAAGCAGGTCAATCCAAGACTGGGTGTAAACGTAGTCCCTATGTGCTTCGTCGTAAATGCAGTACTGTGACTTAGTCTCCTTCGGGGTTGCCGCACCTCCTGCTGGGCGCACGTTGTGGCGTTTCCATGCATTTGTGTGGTCGGACATCGTGACGCGAGAGGAAATCTTCACTTTTACTCTTTGGAGTACATCGCCGGGTCTAAAAAGGTCGAGATTCTGAATTGGGATGTGCTTTTCCTTAATGAGCACATTTAGCTTCACCAGTCTTTCCCGTTCTTCTTGGGTGAGATTCTTGGCCTTAACGAACTCAATTGCCACTTCTGCGGCGCTTTTCCTGTTAGAAACTTTTGGAACAAGAAAAACACTGAAGGAATACCGCTGATCATCCAAAATTAAGGATGGAAGGCCACCTCGGAACTTCTCCACATAAACGGCGACATCCTTTGCAATTCCAGTGACCAGTTTCTGTGCCGCCTTCTTCTTCTCTGCGGGTGTGATGCGTGAGAACTGAAGCGACATGGCGAGCTGCTCTGAAAGATAATATTTGTCGCCAAACGTACTCGCCAAGAAATCTTCAAGGTTCATCAGGGCCGCCTGGCACTCGCCATAAAGAGTGGCGTCCAATTCTGGTAAGTGTCGGTGCTCTATTTTATTTCTTAAACCAATTAGGAACTCAAGGTTCTTCCGTTCGGGAGGATGGTTCCCGCCAAAGTATTGGTTAAGGCACTCAGATAGATCCCAATGCTTTGGTTCGCCGTCGACACGGATATATCGTCCTCGTATTGAAGTGAGTTTCTTCTTCTTGTACCAAGGCTTTT
Organism: uncultured Bacteriovoracaceae bacterium; assembly: GCA_964358645.1. Classification (GTDB taxonomy): domain Bacteria; phylum Bdellovibrionota; class UBA1018; order UBA1018; family UBA1018; genus JBBTDV01. Next base: position 1,209 of record CAYHPW010000131.1, read on the forward strand.
TGCCTTGTTTGTAGAAGATTGCATGAAAAAGTGCAGTCCATGCCATTGTAATAAAGACTATAAACTGATGAGTCCTAAAGTCAGCGCCAGGGCGATTGTACGCTGAGACAGCTGCGATGGCGGAGGCTCGACTCTTTATCAGATTGTCTTTGACTGCCTTTGCAAGTCCTCTTGGCATCTGTATTCCTATGCAGCCAATGCCCTAATTACCGCCGAAACCGTCGAAAGCTCTGGGTTAAACTTCTTCTTAGGATCCATGATGTCGTAAAGCGTTCTCCGTCCAAGGCCCGCCTTCTTTGCGAGACGTGCTTTGTTCGCGGTCACGAGGTGGGCGGTCAGAACGTCGCGAAACGAGTCCAGATCACCAGTCTTAATGCATTCTAGGAGTGTCTCGCTTACGAGTTTGGGATTCTTCAGTTCAGGGCTAGAAAAGGGTACGTGTTCCGTCAAGGATTTCTTCCCTAATTTTTTTCGCTTTTTTAATGTCATGACCTTGGCCATTTTTATTTCCTCCATAAAGAGCGACAACAATGTGCGCTCCCCAGAAAAACCCATAAACTCGGGTTCCATTTATCCATCGCAATTCAAGTAATCCCTCGAATCGCTTATGATTGCCAAAGTGCCCGATTGAAACCATGTCCAAACGGGCAAGCACAATCGACTTGGTCTTCGGCGGCAGGTGATCCAGCCATTCCTCAAATTCTCCAGTCTTAAGAATCGAGTATTGCGTACCACTCTTAATGTGCATCATACCGTACACATTGTCAAGGGGGCCCTTTGGTGGTTTATTCTGATCCATATGCGTTATTCCTTCTTTCTATGGTCGTAGAGGCTTACGACCTTTTCCATCACGGCTTCTTCGGTAGGAATAAAGCGCAACGTCTCGGTCGCGCCAGCCTCGTCAATACCTGCCAGTCTGATGTATCTTTGCATAGTTTTTAAGTCCCGCCACCCACAAATCTTCATCACTACTGTTGCCGGGATCCCCGTCGAAATGAGCTGTGTCGCGAAGCACGCGCGGAGCGTGTGGAACTTGATCGATGGGATGCGATTAGCGATGCAGAAACCGCGCAAAACCTTTGCCTGAAAACCCTTGTCCCACTCCCAGAATCGCGGAAATAAAAAACTTTCGGGTCTCTTTTCTTCGGTCCGCAGGTCGTGGACCGACGGCCTTGTCCCAGGATTAGTTGAAATTCGTGGTTGAGTGGCATGCGGTTTATC
>CAYHPW010000132.1:0-2401 GCA_964358645.1 uncultured Bacteriovoracaceae bacterium
AAAAACCATTTTGGTATAACGTTTACCGACTCGCCCGACGCTTGCGGCGAGCGATTTAAACGTCCCGTGCCTGTAGCTCAGCTGGATAGAGCGCTTCCCTCCGAAGGAAGAGGTCGCAGGTTCGAATCCCGCCAGGCACACCAGAGCCTTCTCAATTAAAAAGTACGCATAATCTTCCGCATCATTCTATGAAAATCGCTCTCTGTCACAGCATGCAATATGCTGAGAAAGCCAATGAAGTGAAGGAATGGTTCGAGTCTCATGGTCACGAAGCATTTCCTTCTAGTTTTAATAGTCAGTATATGGGACTTACAGATGATCAAAAAGAGGAATTGAAACTTCATCATAAATATAATGAAGACGCGATGCGGGAACACTGGGGTACGATTGATCGCTGCGAACGTGTGCTGGTTCTTAACTACGAGAAACATGGGATTGCTGGATATATTGGTGGAAATAGTTTTCTCGAAATGGGCTTTGCCTATATCCTAAGAAAACCAATCTATCTTCTCAATCCGATTCCTGAGATGCCCTACTACAAAACCGAAATTATTGCGATGAAACCTACGATTATTGATGGCGATTTGGGGAAAGTTGTTGAGTAGATTAGAGTAAATAACAAAAAAGCACCAACGCGTTGGTGCTTTTTTGTTATGCTTTCGGCAGTGAATCGCGAAGCAGGTCTAACACTTGGCGAAAGGTATTCACAAGAGACGAATTAGTAATCACTGTTCCAAAATAAGGTTCCTCTAAGGTAATCAGAGCAAGATGGTCGTCCCAGATTAAGATATCGGTTGTGAATTCACCTGCAGATTGAGGAAGAACTTTCGCGTCATAATATCCCTTAAGTGACGCGATCATTTTGTGGGCTGCGGCATCTCCAGATAGATGGGTGACGATATCTCGTAAGACAATCCCCTTACTCTTCACATTCTCGAGCCAGCTTTCTACAAATTTTGGCATGAGTTGATAAAGCCGATCTGTCGATCCAAGCGCAATGATTTCTTTTCCTTGGAGAGTCATTTGGTAAATTTCTTGTATCTGTGAAAGACCGTCGAAATATTGAATCGTCGGTTTATTTCGCTGTGTGCTTCGCAGACCGCGTAAGTCGGGGAGGATTGCCTCAACAATATTTTTTTTGTGCTCCAACGCCGCGAGTAAAGATTCTGGATCACTGGTTAGATAGGCGTTTCGTTTTCCGTTTTTTTGTTCCATCACCAATCCTTTTTCCATTAATGAATTGATGACGTGATAGGTATTTGGCCGTTGTGTTTTTGTCCCTTTGGCGATTTGAGAGGGGGTCGCCAACCCGTATCCCAATAGAAACAGATAGATACGAATTTCAGAAGCATTCAGCCCCAATGTCCGCAGATGGTCGTGAAGTTCCATAAAGTGTCAAACATTTATATATCAAATTATACCACTTAAATAAGTAAGAATCAAGTCTTTGTATAAAAATTGTATGAATAACCATTGATAATTAGAGAAAAATGCGTTATTCTGTGTTCTTGGCTTAATCAGATAAATATCAACTATGACCATAGAACTTCTCTTTCATCAGCTTCACAAAGAAATGACAGAACGCGTGTTTTTGAAAAATAATCCTGTTCTCAAACAAGTAAAAGAAGGCGTTCCTTCTCCACAGTTTTTGGCGGAAGTGATTCGACAGTATGTCTGTTTTCCCGAAAAGATCGTGAACATGTTGAAAGGCGCGGCGGAACATTTTCCGGCGAGTCATCCGATTCAGGAAGAACTTAAGCGAAATTGGGGTCAAGAAAATGGGTCTGCAACAGGCGGTGTCCCTCACGTGAAGATATTGCAACATAATCTCAAGCGTGATCTCCTGATAGATGCAGACGATGTACAGGCTTCGGTGGCGACCAAAAAATTCCTCTCAACAGTACTAAATGGAATGAAAGAAAATACGTGGTTCTCCATTGGACAGGTGTATGGACTCGAGGCTTCGGCTGTTCCAGAACTTGCGATCATTCTCGGTCCAGCGTTGAATACCTACGCCTCCTTGATCGGAAAATCACAACCCATCCAAAAAGTTGCTCTGGTTGAAAAAGGAACTTATACATTGCCGAATATTCGCACAGAACAGGAAGCGTACGAAATGGAAATGAGTGATTGGTTTGCGCTTCATATTGTCGATTTCGAAGTCGGACACCGAGATTTTTTGCGAGAAAAAATCTCAACAGTGCTCTTAGAAGATTCTGATCAAACCGAATTCGCAAGAGGGTTTCGTGCAGTGTTAGATGCGATGGATGTTTGGTGGGAGGAGTTGAATAAGGGCAAGTAATCAAAAACACCTGCAGCTTATTTGCTGCGGGTGTTTTCTTTTTCTTATTCCTTCACCGTTCCTTTCCCAGCAGCGTCTGTATCTGTGGGAAGCTCTGAT
>CAYHPW010000133.1:0-2397 GCA_964358645.1 uncultured Bacteriovoracaceae bacterium
TAAAGCATAGTCCATAAGCATCCCTAATCTTGATTTCTCTTTCAGCAATAAATTGAACTGCCCCTGCATCAGCGGCGACAAGGGAAGCCTCGATACCCCTCTTGATTCCAGTCTCAACCTCAATCTCATCTCTTCCCATTCTCTTCGCCTTCATTCTGGAATCAAGAACTCGAGAGTTTTGCAGTTATGTGAGGAGTTATGGGTAGAGTAGAGAGCTGGCGTAGTAGCTAATGCTCTATCTCCAGCTCCCCCTCATCAAACCGTACATTCAGTTTTCCCGAATACGGCTTTCCGATCATCTTCTTCCAGAGGCTTTCGCACTTGCTTGGCCTTCTGGTATAGTTTCCTCTGAAGTTCCCGAATCCTGGAGTTTCCAGCATTACGCAATCTCCTATCCTTCCCTCCTTCGGAAACCGATGAAAGCATTGCCCCTTCCCTCTCCCAAGGTTCTGCTCTCCTTGAGATCCATTCGGTACTATGGACAACTCCGACTCCCTTGCAGACCAGGTGAAATTTCGTCTCCTTATATCCACCCGTTGCCACTCTGCATAGCATCTGCAAGGACCTCCCGTGCTATCCCACTTGACTTCCCCTGCGTGTCACCCTTGCTACCCCGGAAGTCCATCTGTCGGTTTTGGCAGTTTTCGTTAGGACAGATGTTCCAGCCTTCCCCACCGTGACCACAAGGTCGGCAACTCCATCTCAAGTTACGAGGCTACGTATAGGTTCGCTTTCGCTGCAACCCGCAGGTTTGCTCGACTCACTCTCTGAGCCTTTGTCAGGAAACTTAGTGCTTCGGATTACCCCTCACACCTCCCTCAAGCTACGTGGGCGAACTGCCGAATTCCCACGGCTGGACTTTAACCAGCAAGCCACGTGTCTTACACGGCATACGGTCAGGTCTTGAATCTTGACATTTCCCAACCCACCTCATTCTTCTAACCTTCTCCATTATTTCTTTGAGCTTATGGGGGTGTAGTTAAATTTATTAAAGGGCGAACGTCTGGCTATCTGAGTAGTCTCTCCTCGAGCAAATCCTGAAGATCTCTTCTGCCATCGAGGATACAGTGCACAAAAACTTCTGACCTCGTAACACTATAGATGATGCGATACGGCTTAAAAATAAGTTCCCTGAACTCGTGCGCTATTCCAATCCTTTCCAACTCCGGCAACACTTGCCCTCTGTGCGGCATAGTCTTCAGTTTTGAGCACCTTGTTTGGATCTCGTCGAAAAGCTCGTCCGCTTTCTCCCGAGAGTCGTTAACCTGAATCCTGCGTGACTTTTCTATGAGACAAGAGGCGTATAATTCATAAGTTGTCGAATTTCAAAAATGTTTGTCACGACCCAGTTTTTTGACATTCTCCAAAATTTGCAAAAATGTCTTCGAGTATGGGCAACTGTTTGCGAAGCACAAGGTTGAAGCGCTTGTGCAAACACCCAGGAAAACTGATTCCAGATGGTCTGAGGGTTGAACAAGGGCAGATCGAAGTTTGATTTTTTGGAAAAATTGTTGTAAAAGATACAATCCACCAAAGTGGGTTAACATACTGTTTTCGAAGGAGATTTCTATATTTTGATGACTTTTTCGCATTACAATTATACCATACCATAGGTTGGGTAGAATTGTAACCAAAATTTTGAGTTCTATTTGGCCTCAAAGCCACATTTTTAGAGGGTTCTCGCATAATTAAAAACGTAAAAGTCACGCAGGATTCAGGTTAACAACCACGTAATTATGCAGGCTAAGGAGATCCTCTTTAGCACCTGAAAGGAGATGAACTGAGAAAGCTTTCATTTCCGGTTTTCTTTCACGATTTTTCTCACCTTGTCGAAGGCCTCGTCGATTGGCTGGTACTTTCCCTCCTCGAGCTCTTTCCGGCCGATGGCGAGAATCTTGAGCATAGCAAGACTTTCCTGCGTCTTCTCGTACTCATGAATATCCTGAAGGACGGCCTTTGCCTCACCGTTTAGCGTAACAACAATCGATTCTCTGTTGTTTTCGAGTTCACGGATGATTTCTGACGCATGAGATTTGATGTAGCTTATTGGTTTCACTGCCCTACTTAGTTTCATACGGCCTCCTTGACCAAAAAAAGTCCTTGTTTAGTCTACCCTATGGTTTGAACGTAATCAATAGCCGGGATAAGAAGTTTAGCCTTGCCTTCCTCTATCTTTCTAAAAGAGCCATTGGCGGCAAAGCTGAGTTTTGGTGAGTCTGTAAGATACCAAATTAAGCTGTGCGTGTCCGTTACATAGATCGGGGATTCGTTATCAGGCACCAGTGTCTTCCTCTAAAACTTTAACTTCGTTTTCTACTCCCTTGTCCCAAATATGTTTTGCCTTCTCAATATCCTCCTCATTTATTTGAACCCCCCTCCATATCCCGCGGAGAGAAG
>CAYHPW010000134.1:0-2360 GCA_964358645.1 uncultured Bacteriovoracaceae bacterium
GTTTTGTCCATCTATCAATCGCTGAATTCAGCCTATAAACTAGCACCAAAGGTTAATAACATTGGCGAAGACTACTAACAGGTTTGGTAGTTCCTGGCGGGATTAATTAACTCGCACAAAAACTACCACTTAACTTTTAACATTAGAAAGGAGAGTGGCTTCCTCTCCCGCATAAATGCGGGAGTATCCGCCACAAAAAAATGATGAGATATATACACTGCATTATTATGATCCTTATTGTCTGTGCGGTAATCCCTGCTTTTTCTGCAGTGCCGCCATTGGAATGGTCTGTGATGCGTCAGGCGGATTGGCAGACAAATTTCCATGATGTTGCCTACGCTGATCAAACCCATGCTTGCGCTGTCGGTGATTCCGGAGTCATAGCAGGAACAGCAGACGGCGGAAAAACGTGGTCTGCTCAATCAAGTGGAGTAAAAGGCGCACTCCAAAGTGTTATGTTTATTGACGCCAAAAACGGTTGGATCGCTGGAACGGGAGGGGTCATTCTAAATACCGTTAACGGCGGGGCGAAATGGACACAAAATAAAATTAACTTCAAGGGTAATATGACCGATGTATGCTTCGCAAATGCGAAAACTGGCTGGGCTATCGGTAATCTGTCGGATTCAACCGGAACCAAAGGCATCATATTCTTTACAGCAGATGGCGGAGGGGCGTGGAAAGAACAGAAAAGTCAGGAATTACCATTGATTGATGTTTATTTTGCTGATGCGACCAGTGGTTGGGTTGTCGGTGGTTCTGAACGCAGTAGAGCAACCCCCGGAACATCGGTAATATTACACACAACTGACGGCGGAAAAACATGGAATCAACAAAAGACGGAAGCACAAGGTTCGCTTTCATCAGTCTATTTTTCGGATAAGAATAATGGCTGGGTTTTTGGTTCTGGTGGCATGTTTAAGACAACTGATGGGGGAAATACATGGGTGTCAATGGCGCCTCCACCTACCCCACCTCCTACGGCAGGTGAAGGCGGAGAAGCACCTCCTCAGCAAGCTAGAAGAATGGGCGCCGCAACTGGATTCCGTAAAGTTTCTATCGTCAGCCCAACTGATATTTGGGGAATTAACACTGGTGGGAATTTGTCACGTTTGGGCGATGATGGAAGACCGCAGAATATGAGTGTTCCTACTCGTCGTTTGACAAGCGTGGACTTCTTCTCAGCGCAGATTGGCTGTGTCGTTGGAGAGTATGGGGCTATTTTAGCGACTGAAGACGGCGGGAAAACTTGGGCAAGCCAAAGCAAAGTAAAACCCGAAGTTATAAGAAGCGTTGCTTCCGCAACAAAAGACAATATCTGGTGTGTTGGCGATAATGGAATAGCATATCAAAGTATTGACAGCGGGAAAACGTGGTCACAGGCGAATATTGGGGCTATGGGAAATATACAGACTGTCGTGTTCGCCGATGCAAATAATGGCTGGATGCTTGTCCGTGTTGCCGCCGCTGGTGGTAGAGGTGGCGGTGGATTCGGCGGAGAAGGTGGTCCTCCCGGCGGAGGGTTTGGTGGAGAAGGCGGACCTCCCGGTGGTCCTGGAGGCGGAGATGAATCTGCGCCAGCTAATGCAATTATGAAAACGACTGACGGCGGAAAAACTTGGGCTGTGCAGGTCAGCGGTCCTGAATATAGCATGAACACCATAAAAGCTGTAAATCCTCAAATCACTTATATGTGTGGTGGTAACGGAACAGTATTGGCTTCAAAAGACGGCGGTGCTACCTGGGCAACGCTAAACGCTAATGTAGCTTGGGATTTAGCCGATATTAGTTTTCCAGATGCTAACAACGGTTGGGCTATCGGTTGGAGTGGGCTTGTAGTGCGCACAAACGATGGTGGATCCAATTGGACTAGGCTAAACACCTATACCGCTTATGATATAAATGGCGTATTCTTCATAAACGATAAAAAGGGTTGGGCTGTCGGCAATTACGGACTTATCCTCACTACCGATGACGGCGGAGATACTTGGAATACTCAAAGATGTTACAGCTATACAAATTTAAGCAAAGTCCTTTTCACCGATGCGAATAATGGCTGGATCATCGGTAATTCTGGCGCATTGTTTGGGACTAAAGATGGTGGAAAGACCTGGAAGCAATCACCCTTGTCAGTCAGCGGAAATCTTTATGATATTAAAAAGGGTGCTGATGGCGCAGTCTGGGTAGCAGGCGATTGGGGCGTTGTTCTTCGCTCTGCAAAATAAGCAAGAGAAATATCAGCCACGGATTAAACACGGATTGGCACGGAAAAAATGGATAATTCATTTGATAATATCTGTGAAAATCGGGATGGTTCATTTTCCCTATGAATTTGGGTAACACTTTATAGAATGAAAACA
>CAYHPW010000135.1:0-2345 GCA_964358645.1 uncultured Bacteriovoracaceae bacterium
ATCAAGGTGGGCAAATGACCTTGGTGCGCTCAGCTAAAATCCAAACACGCCCTAATATGATCGGAATGTCTAGCGGTTGGGTTTAGGGTTTTTTATAGTCCTGGTTTGACAGGCTGTTCTTTCCCCACGATTTTGTCCCATTATAGAAACACCATTATAGAAAGCTTTACAATTCCGAATAGATCATTATGAGACCGCATAGCTATCTTCGGCATGCATTCGATAGACTTGCATTAGCTCTTCTTACTGCGAGCTCAATTCTTGGGCTGCCATACGTCCACCTAGTTTATGCCGAGACACCTGGTCAGAGCAAATCCTTAGTTGGTCTCAATACGCCAGATGATTACGAGTCGCTTCGTAAGGCCTATCAACAAGAGGGCTTGGAGCACGCTCCCTTAAACCCATTGATTGATGGCCAAAGGCTTATCCATCCTGATCAGTGGCTCGAGGCTCTGCGACTGAGGCCAGGGGACCCTTGGAATACTTATAGCGATATCACTTATTCCAATTGGGAAAAGGGCCTTAAATGGGTTAATTCGAATGCGGATGGTACCCCTCTGGGGCTATATCTTTATGACAAGCTCGAAAAGATCGTTATGAAGGATCACTATTACGCCGGATTTGAAATAAGACGGATCGAAGAAGCGTTCAATAACAACAAGATTGACCTGAAGTCTAGAGACCAGCTCTTGGAGCGGATCAAGCACGGCGAGCGAATTTATTTTTCTGGTGTGGACCATTCGACATTGCCTGCCCGTTTTAGATGGGAGATATTGGATGAATTTGTACACAATGGCGACCATGTTTCAGATGATGGTGCAAGGTACATGACTCAAAGCGAACTTTCAGCTACGCGAGGGAACCCATTACTTACGGTGCATGAGAGTAGCATAAAAAAAATTGAAGGTGATCGTTATATCGGGGAAGTCCTGTACCCGCGAATTGATTCTTTAAAAAAAAACACACTTGATGCGTTTGATAAAGCCCAGCGTGGGTTGGCACGGGCGCGCAGTGTACGTGATATCGTTTCGGTAGTCATCGAAATGGAAATTGAACTTCTGACGATCCACCGCAGCCTCGATGGCAACGGCAGGGTGATTCGGCTCTTATGTGACCTGATGTATAGAAGAAATGGCTTACCACCTCCGATCCGCCACGTTCGAGCAGATATTTTTTCGACAAAGGAGCTTGTTCTAGAAGAAACCCTAGTCAATATGCGCGACTACAACACGACAATGAGCGAGGTTTTCAGGTCTTATCATCCAGAAATCCCGCAATACCTTTATCATTGGACTTCCAAGGAAAGCATCAAGTGGATGGTGCGCAATAACCCAAACCCACGACAGGTTCCGATGCAGACAATCCCCTCTCAATGCAAGCTCACCAAATTACACCCTGGCTTAATAGACCATCGAGGGACCTTTGCTTGGTCTGACCCGGTATCGGCGATATCCGGCGGTGACAATGGCCAAACACCAGAGCTGTATGGAAAGACAGGCAAGCATGGTGAGCCACCAATCCTCCTGGCAATGAGGCCCAAGCGTGAGCAGAGGGTTCTAGTGATAAGAACGCAAAAAGACGCCATGATTACTTCCTATGATGCTGGCTATTATGACCAATTCGATATGATCTACCATGAGAAACTCAACCCTGACGGTAGCGTAGTGTATCGAGAGTGGGTTGTGCTACGTCCGGAATCGATTTCAAGTTTTAGCGCCGATCCTCGAGTTACGGCTCCTTTGGTTAAGCCCTATCTGAACAGATTGAGAAATGGCCCTCGGTTTCTTCCTGAAGAGTTGCACTTCGCTGATATTCAACCAGATCGGACAGTGTCATCGGTAGAGGCCTACTTTAATGGCGGGAGGGATCATGTCCCTAAAGTGCTTCTTCGCCCCATCGCTGATGTGAGTAATGGATCCGATGTCAAAACACACCAAACGTGTGTCACTCAGGCACTCAGAAGGTTAATAGAATATTCTAAGATAATCCTCAGTTTCTGATCAGGATCTTGATCCCAGATTGTAAGGATAGGCGGAATAAACGATATTTGTGTGGTGTAAAACTCTAGCCATCAGAGTTAGCGGATTAATTAGGAAGTTTCGTTGCGGGTTTATGTGTGACTGAATGGCGAGCTAATGGTCTAAGGAGCGGTCTTTGTTTTAATGTATTTTTTTTTAGGTTGACGAACTGATTTATTACCAGCTCTCCCGAGAGCTGGGCACAGAGCTGGCCGCTAAGCTTTGGATGGCTTACCGTCTGGGCCTAGCGCGACTTTACAGTAGGCGGCTTAAGGATGGGCGAAAAAATAAGTTGAACAATTTAAGATATGTGATGAACTCAACTTA
>CAYHPW010000136.1:0-2343 GCA_964358645.1 uncultured Bacteriovoracaceae bacterium
AGAAAGTAAGGGAAATGATAGAGTTGCCGCTAAAGCACCCAGAGCTTTTTGAGCGTCTAGGTATAGAACCACCAAAAGGTATACTTCTACATGGCCCACCGGGCTCAGGCAAAACCCTACTTGCTAAAGCTGTTGCCAATGAGTCAGGTGCAAAGTTTTTCGTTATTAATGGACCTGAGGTCATGTGTGTTGATGGGGACACGGAAGTAAGAACTACAGAGGGCACAAAGACTGCAAAATCTCTCTACGGAGAAATAACGGCAAATGGAAGGGTTACTGAAAGAAAAGAAAATTTGGAGGTTGTGGTGCCTGACAAGGACTTTTTTGTTTATGCTCTTGACAATGAGAATAAGATAGTGGAGGATAGAATACACCACGCATTCAGGCTTAAGTCAGAAATATATAGAGTAAAATTATCCAATGGTTCAGAGGTAAGAGCATCTCACAACCAGCCGTTTCTGATTAAAGGAGATAATGAGAACAAGTGGATCCCTGTAAAAGAGCTTACTTGTGACGAGCTTGCTGGCGTAGTTGGAAATGACGGGGTCGAATTTGCGAATATAGAATCAATAGAAAGTCTCGGTGAAGGGGAAGTTTTCGATTTCGCAATAAATCCTTATTCTAATTTTATCGGCGGCAACCCGGCCAATGTGATTTTGCATAATTCCAAATTTTATGGCGAGTCTCTCACGCCTGACGAGACTATCTTCACGATAGAAAACGGGCATGCCTCATTGCAGGCTATAGGCGACGTCGTAAAATCAAGAACGGCGGAAAATGTGGCAGAGTTTGATGACAGAGGCAAAATAGAAAAAGGTCAAATAAAATCATTCATAGAACACCCGTTCCAAAAAGGAAAGAAGATATATGAAGTCACTACATCTACAGGAAGGAAAATAAAGGTTACAGATTATCACTCGCTTTTTGCATTAAAAGACGGGAAGATAGCGGATGTTAAGACAGCTGACATAACGCCAAATGATACTTATTTGGCTATTCCCTCAATATTGCCTGCGCCGGAGACGTATCGAGAAATAGACATACTGAAAGAGCTTGCAGACAGCGATAAATTAAATATAAGGAGCAAGCAGATAAAAGATTTTATCAAGTCTGTTGGGATAAAAAAATCAGCTGACATTCTTGACGTCACAGAAAAGTATGTCTATGATATTTATGGAAAGAATGTTTGTGTTAGTATCAAAGATTTCCTAAAGCTCGCTGAAGAAAGCGTGACTCCTGTTGACTACGAAAGTGTCAGCATTGTTGCAAAGCAGAATGCCGGAAGCTTGCCAGCAAAGATAACAATAGACGAGGATATGGCGATTGTTATCGGGTTGTTTCTTGCCGAAGGCTCATACACAACAAAAGATGCTATAAGGATAACAAATGAACTGCCTGAAAGCAAAGAAGTTATCAGGCGATTCGCAGCAAAATACGGAATAAAACTGACAGAATATCAGGATGACATGCTGCTTAATTCAAAGCCGCTTAAGACAGTTTTCGAAAAAATCTTAGGCATCAGGACAGGTGCGGAGAACAAAGAAATCACTAAGAAACTAATGTCGATGCCTCTGCCGCTGATAAAAGCAATGCTGCGCGGATACTTCACGGGCGATGGCTCTGTATATCCTCCATCTTTTGGAAGAAGCAACAAAACCGCTTCGTACACCCGAGCGCATACAATTGAAGGCAGCACGCACAGCAAGAAGCTTGCAAACAGCCTCATGTATACGCTGCTTTATTTCGGCATTGTAGCGAAATGCAGCACTAAGATAGAGAAATACAACGGAAAGCTGTGCTATCGCGTGCTTATACAGAGTCCTGAAGGATTTGCTAAGTTCTCAGAAATTGGGTTCCTTGATGGCAAGAGAAATGAAAGAATAAGCAATTACCTGAATACGAAGAAATTCAATAAAAGCCGGAAGATACCCATCTGGCCAGAATTGAGAGAGTTGATCAAATCAAACCAGCGACTTAATGCGTGGTCCAACTCGAAGACAATAGGCAAAGACATATTGAAAGAAGAATTGACAAAAATCGACCCGCAAAAGGAGCATTACGGCGATGCGTGGAATGTCATAGATTCTGATCTTGTATGGGACAAGGTCAGAGAGATGAATGAAATAGAATACAGCGGCAATGTCTACGATGTTTCTGTTAATCCTAACGAGAATTTCGTTGCTGGATTCGGCGGCATATTTGCTCACAACAGCGAGGAAAATTTAAGGAAGATATTTGAGCAGGCAGAAAAGAATGCGCCTTCTATTGTTTTCATAGATGAGATAGACTCCATTGCACCAAAGCGTGAGGAAGTAAAGGGTGAAGTAGAGAAGAGAGTTGTTT
>CAYHPW010000137.1:0-2326 GCA_964358645.1 uncultured Bacteriovoracaceae bacterium
TTTGCAGTTCAAAGGAAAGACCGCGATTGAGTGCTATCACCACACGGTCCCGCACCACACCTTGGAGTTCGACACCAAGCTGTTGGTACCTGGGAAGGGTGAGAGGCAATTGGGGTCGCGTCTTGTGGCCTCTTTCGTCTCGCCCATCCTTTAATCTCGTCGTCGTCCCCCAAAGCGTGTTCTGCGGCAAAAAGAGGGAAGTGAGTTGACCCTGGCCGATACTCTAAAGTCGGAGTGAACAAATGTTCCATTATTCAACGCAGTCTTTGATGAATGCCACTAAGTTACTATAGTCCTCTTGGTCAGCGGCTTTCATTGCCGCTATATATCGGTTTCGAATTTTGTCGCCCTGAGACAAGAGTTGAATCTGGGGCCATTTGGGCAAGCGATGTTTGATGGAGTATAGAAAAATATCAGTCATAAGTCTGGCGTGCCTCCCGTTCCCGTTATTGAAGGGGTGAATCCTGGTGAGACGGTTTTGTAAGCGAGCAGCGATCTCAAGCGGGGGCATAGAGCACTCAGGGGAGTTCCAGTAGCTGAAATCCCCGCAGAGTAGCTTTATCTGTTCGGGGATCAGATGAGGTTCCACACCGATGTTCATTCGAGAAGTGCGATATTTTCCTGCCCACTCCCAAATCTCGCCAAACATATCTAAGTGTACACGGCGGATAAATTCGTCGATCAACCACTGCGTACCGGCTCTTTTTCCCCGAGCTTTAAAAATATGTTTGTCGTAAGCAAGTGAGATAGCATCTAGCTCGGCTGCATTACGGGCGCGACGATCTATCAGTTGTTTTTGAATTAGACCGGAGGCGTCGTCCCCTGGCGTGGCGTCAGGTGTCTTCGTTTTGTCAGTCATCTGTTTGGCGCCAGAGTTTCTCGCGTCGATCGCTAAGAATTTCGTCAGTACGCTTCTCCAAGAGTTGCTTAAAAACCTCAGACTCTGGCGCTTGTTCTTCGAGCGCCATAGTTCCCATTGACTGCTTCAGGCGTTTCAAGGCGATACTGCGTGCCCGCCCACGGAGCAGATCTTGAATAGGTTTAGTGGGTCGCGGTTGAATAACCAGATCGCATGACAGTGCTTGAAATATCCGTTTTAGGGTGTCTATTTGCGGATCGGTTTTCCCACTTTCAATGCCGGCAAGATGGGGTTGACTTATGTGTGCCCGCCGCGCAAGTTCGTCCTGCGTCATTCGGAGAGTATTGCGAAGAATCCGTATCCAGTCTGCGTGTGACGGCTCGTATATCGGGCTATCCTCAGGGGGTGCGAGACGAGATAGAGCCATTTCATCCAAAATATTTAATCGCTTTTGAGGCATAGCTTTATATTAACAATAGTATTGTAAAAGTCAAGTTTTATACTAAAAAATATATAAATAAAGCTTTATCTCATATGTTTAATGATATTAAGACTAATAAAAGTAGCTGAAATACAACGGAAATCATGATTTTCCATGTCTCTATAGAGACATGGAAATGGCAGGCTGTATCAGTTAGCGAAGAGCGAAAAAAGAAAACCCGGGCCAGCTCACGTCTGAAATTTTGGCCTCTTTCATCTCGCCCATCCTTTAATCTCGTCGTGGTCCCCCAGCATGTGTTCCGCAGATTTTACACGATTTGCCTGAGCCCGTTCACTCCTTACAAATTTCCCCAGCTTTTCACTCTGGTCGGCTTGATCTGGATCATCGGTCTGTCCTGGATCGCCATGTGTCGGTACTGAGGATATTTCCGCCGCAGAAGGAGTACGGCCCTGTGGTGTCTCTGTCCTTTGACCAGAACCTTTGCCCTCCCGGTAATCAGCACATAGGCAAGCCTTCTCCAGTCGTCGTCGTATCTGTCGACGACCACGGAAACATGCGGGTTTTCCCGGATGTTTTTGATTCTTTTCAAGAGCAGCGGGAGCCTCTTTTTGGGTTTTTCGTCGATCGGAGAATAAAGCTCCTCGCCATCGAAGGCAAAGCAGATGGGAATGACGTGGGGCCAGCCTTCTCTATCAGCGGTGGCCAGGTGAGCCACGCGCGCAGAGCGGATGAATCTCTGCTGCTCTTTGGTCAGCCGCATCGAATTGCAAAATGCAAAGTGTAAATTGCAAAGTGCAAAGTGAATCGCATAAGCAGAGATTCATCTGGCTGTAAAATTCGACTTTTAAATTTTGCAATTTTCATTTTGCATTGTAGCCAAACTAGATTTTAAACTCGCCCGCGGTATTTGGCGCAAACAGCTCTTCCAGCTTGACCGGTCTGTCTATGAGGCCCTGCTCGCCCATGTATCGAATCAGGGTTTCGAGAAGATGGCGGTTGGGCTCGATCCCGTAGGGCCACCAGTC
>CAYHPW010000138.1:0-2298 GCA_964358645.1 uncultured Bacteriovoracaceae bacterium
GATATTTGCCAACAGTAAATCCCGGCCTTCGCAACCGCTTGGCCTCGAATCTCATCAACCGCTGAGGCTTTCTGGCTGTTAGAACAAAGGCAATGTCAACTCTCGGCCTATGCTTGCCTTTTCTTCCGTGCACATTCTCTGGCCGCTCCTCTTGTACAACATAATACTTGGTCCAGTCAGGCGAATCTTGTGCGCTGATGTACTGCTCCGTCTGCTGCCTAAGTTCTCCCGTAATATGTTCCTCCGCAGTGCCAGAGTAGTCGGTGCCGCCCCCAATCAGCCTTTCATATCCCGCTACAATCAAGAACAAAGCATCGCGACAGAAACTGGCTACATAATCGCCACTATCATCTGACTGATTGACATTAGGTTTGTTCTGCCGCGAGGTCGTCATAGACTATTATTCTGTCACCAGTTTCTCCGCTATAAACTCATCAGCCTCCACAAGGGCCTGACTTTTCAGCCAGTACAATCTTTGCCGCGGCTTGAATATATATGTTCTTCTTCCTTCATAAACTCGTAAGCAGCGCCTAAAATACATCCACTGGCGCCGCTCTTCTCCTAACCGCTCTTCAAGCCCATCTAACTCCTCCCGAATTCTGGCGTCCTTCACCTCTTCCACAATAGGATTGCCCATCGCAGGATATTTAAGGTGATCGATAATCATCACGACACTGTTGTCACCATACAGCACCTTGACTTCATGAACCTTTCCCTTCCCGGTGTGATCAAGAAACACGTCAAGCTCATCCCGGAATATGCGGGCGAAATCCGTAATTTCCTTTTTATTTGCTGGAGCCGTCGCTTCTTTGGCAACTCTACCATCATTGAGCTTGAGGCGCACGTTAAGCATATCTTCAATCAGCCATCGCTCCTTTTTATCACCTATACCTAAAAGGTCGTAAACTTTGTTATTCATCTGCATCAACAGTGTATCCAGCGAAGAGAAGGAGCTCTTTCGTCGAGAATCAAAAAGTGATGCGTCTCTATCTTGCGGAGCTTCGCGTTCCGTTTTCTCTGCCGCTACAATTTCGTCAAAGAGGCGTGCCCACTCACGGTAATCTGCGTCTGCAAGATGTACAAAAGGTACAGGGATTCGCTTTAAGCTATCGAGATTAACACAGTCTCTTTCTACGCCCAGAGAGGCACTTGTCAACCACTGTTGATAACGAATGAAATCAGAGTTCAGATATAGTGTAAGTGCCTTAAGCAAATTTGATTGACTCACTCCTGATATGCCTATCTGGCGAGGCGACACGAACACATAATCATCCGAATATAGTATATAGCTCCTTGAGGCAGAAATAATTATGTGGGGGGGAGCACTGACAGCCAAGCCGGCCTTTCCTCCCCTCTTTCTCAAATAGGCTTCTTCCTTTCCTATTTCTATTATGGCCTCGGGTGGGAATTGAAGAGCAATCTTTTGTTTGCGACGGGTTGCTTTTAGTTTCTCCTGGTCTGTTTTGCCCTTACCTACGAGTGTGCGATAATATTCATGTTCCTTATAAAAAGCTTCCTCTTCATCTTTAGTCTTAATTTTACCCTGCTCTCTTAATTCACGAATATCTCTTAACTGAGAACCTTCGGAAATGCGAATGTTTCTGCCGCTCAAATATTCTCCCAAGGTGGGATTATGTATTGAGATTAGATCAAGAAGTTTACCATCTCGATGCGTTCCCCACATGGCCATCTTCCAGGTAGCGGAAGAACCATTGCTGATTTGCTTGAATGGGATTTCCTTAATAGTGGAATAATCGACAAAGATAGTCCACATTTTTTCTGTTTTACTTTTCTGGTTAAGCTGCGGAGATTGCTCAACGGCAAAAGGTGTAGATATTGCGATATAGTGGCCTGACTTATCCCAGTCTTTCTTGCCGGAATAGAAAAATGCTGCGGCAGGATTAATTGCTCCTTCAAACAAATATCTCCTGATATTCGCAAAATTGACGACGCACCATGTTTCATTCTCAGAAAAGAATTTAGTCCTGAATTTATCTCCTTGTTTTTTGAACAATGTCATTGCAGGCATAAGAAGACCGCATTGGGCGTTCTTTGCCAGTAATTGAGTTGCCTTCCACGCAAAAGCTTCCGCTGATTGATAATTGTCCACGGGGCATGTCTTCCTGTTGGCCTCTATCCATTCAACAGCCTTGAGATCACACAGTTCTTTGGCTTTCTTCTTGTCTATTTTTTTCCACGGTGGATTGCCGACAATCCAGTCGTAACCTTCTTTTGGTATGGATTTTGCCCACGAAGATTCATCGTCGAAGAAACCACCTTCACAATGGAAGATATTCT
>CAYHPW010000139.1:0-2298 GCA_964358645.1 uncultured Bacteriovoracaceae bacterium
CCCCCCCCACCCCCCCCCCTGCCCCCCCCCCGCCCCGGCCCGGGCGGGCGCTGGCTGTTTTCCTGCTTTTATCAGGGATTCTTTTCATGCGTGAAATGCCGGGAGGGCACTCCCCATCAGCCGGCAGGGCGTTATTCGGGAAAGGGTCTGTTGGGGTTATTGAGATCAACGGCGTGATAATGGATTCCAAAAAAGCCATCACGCAGCTTGAATCATTCGAGGAGGACAAGGATATAAAATCCATTGTTCTGAGGATTAACTCGCCGGGCGGTGCCGTCGCTCCTTCACAAGAAATTTTCAAGGCTGTTAAAAATTATAAGAAGCCCGTAGTAGCGTCAATGGCGTCCGTGGCCACAAGTGGGGCGTATTATGTTGCGTGTGGCGCGGACAGGATCTTCGCCAACCCTGGCAGCATAACAGGTTCAATAGGCGTGATAATGGAATTCGCCAACCTCGAAAAGCTTTATGAATGGGCAAAGATCCGGCGATATGTGATCAAGACGGGAAAGTTTAAGGACACTGGCTCGGAATTACGTGAGATGGATCCTGAGGAGCGGCAACTATTGCAAGGCATGGTCGATGATGTCCTAAAGCAATTCAAGCAAGCAATAGCTGACGGTCGAAAACTACCCATGGCGGATATAACAAAATTAGCCGATGGACGTGTCATGTCAGGGAGCCAGGCCAAGACCCATAAGCTTATAGATGAATTAGGTACGATGGATGACGCAATTCAAGCCGCTGCTAATATGGCTAATCTCAAGGGCAAGCCAAGAGTGGTTTATGCCAAGAAATTACGGCGAAAGTGGCTTGAGTTTCTTCTTGATGACGTATCAAACGAGGATGCTTTATGGGGGAGTGCCTTGGATGGTGTTCCTGGTGGTCTGTTACAGACTCTCAGGCAATTTGTCTTGGGAAGGAGCCATAGTGTTGATGGCTTAAGCGGTCAAATTACACCGGGTGTTTACTGGCTTTGGAGCGGCACTTTTTAAAAATGCATGATAGATCGCATGCGCGTGAGTTTGCGATAAGAATCTTGACGGCCGTTCTTGCTGAAAAGAGGCCCTTAGACGAGCTTCTTGAATCATCATTCGCCGAAGTTCCGGCTGAACTGCACTCATGGTTGCATGATATATGTGCTGGTACCTTGCGGTGGATGGGCAGGCTCGAACTGATTTTAGATTCGGTGGCTCTCAAAAAAAAGCCATCTGGCTGGCTTCGCAAGCTCCTTCTTTTGAGCGCGTATCAGATAATAGCCCAGGAAAAAGTCCCTGCCGCAAAAATCGTTTCGGAGGCAGTAGCACAAACTAAGCAGAGGCACGGTGATTCACCCGCACGTTTTGTAAACGCTTGCCTAAGAAAAATAGCTGATCATGTGCGCGAGTGGCGTGAAATGAAAATGCCGATTGAAATAAGTGAACAGAGCCGGTGGGCGAGTCTTCCTGAGTGGATTTGGGCCAGGCTTGTAAAGCAGCATGGTTTGGAGTGGGCCGCGGCATTTGCAAAATCTTGTCTGGAAAGACCTACGACATGGGTTAGGGTGCGCTCAGATCTAAAGGTGCCTTGGCTCGAGCGTGGAGAAGTGGAGGGCTCATTTCGTGTCGTTGGTGGTGGGGCTATTCACGAGAAAATAGGTTTTGCTGAGGGAGAGTTCTTTGTCCAGGATTTATCAAACCAGCTATTGGTTGCGGAGATCTCCCAAATTTTAAAAGCCAACAACAAGTGTACTGTGCTTGATATGTGTGCCTCTCCGGGCGGCAAGGCTGTTGGAATGGCGTGGAATGGTTTTAATGTCACAGCAAGTGACTTGGATGGGCCGCGTTTCGAAATGCTCAAGCTTTCCGTCAATCGTCTTGCACCAGAAGTAAAGCTTGTTAAATCATCAGAACTTTCATCCGAAGAGCAGTTCGACCTTGTATGGGTGGATGCGCCCTGTAGCGCGACAGGTATAGTCCGTCGGCACCCTGATGTTAAGTGGATGCATGACGAAAATGAATTGCCTGATTTGATATCAAAGCAGCAGGAGCTCGTTACAAAGGGCTGGAGCAAGGTAAAAGAAGGCGGATTATTGGTATACTCAGTATGCTCGATATTGGAGGAAGAGGGAACTCAGGCCATTGAAAAAAATATACTCTCTGAAGGTAGTGCTGAATTGCTTAAGCGCATATTGCTTGTTCCTCATGAAGCTCCGTACGGGGATGGTTTTTGGGCGGTAGTAATTAAGAAGAAGTAAAAAAAAATACATATCACTGCTGTCCGGTTCGGTGCTTAGCATAAAAACAAGAAAAGCCTGAAATC
>CAYHPW010000140.1:0-2294 GCA_964358645.1 uncultured Bacteriovoracaceae bacterium
ACATAAAACGCAGCTGAGGCTGGATGCTCTCCGTCAAGGTGTCAAAGTCACGCCAATGAACCAGCGTTGCACTTGAGACCTAAATACGCCGAGTTCTAATTGCAATAATACCATTGCCCAAACACTTTTTATTCCTGCTCTTTAAATTCCTCCGCCGAAAAATGGCCTTCACGCCGGAGCTTTTTGGCTTTACCAATGATCGAAGCCATCCACGTCTGGCTCACATCAATGGCCCGGTAAAAATCCCTTATTGGCCCCTGCCACTGCTCCCACTCCAACAGAATCTCCATGAGTAGATTGTCATCGGTAATCCGTACCCGGCCACTCTTACCACTACGAAACATGCTGACTTGTTCAATGCGGGGCGGTTTGATGATGTACGGAACATCAAATCAAAATTTTACACGGCTGTCATTTTGTTACGCGCTCTAAATATCAAATGCAGTGCGACTTGATCTAGAAAATTACTCTACCCATTCATTAGCCGGAGGAGCAAATTTTTAGCTATTTCTAAAAAAAAGAGTTCCATGCAACAATTGAATTCATGAAAACCAAATTTGATTCAGTAATCCAAATTATTATCTCTTTGTTACTTATTTGTAATCTCGACGCTTCACTCCATCCTGCCAGGGCTGATACATCAGACTTCCTAAGTCTGTGTAATATCACCTTGAAGGAGGGACCGGGAGGAACAGTTTGTAAGCGTATAAATCAGACTTTTTTTTCAGAAAATTCAACCAAAGATCTCACGTCTGTTACACCAAGCCAGGTCAAGGCACCTGCGATGAGCATAGACCGAAAAATACAATTTATAGTCTTTAATGACCCTAACTACTTACCTGGGATGGCTTATTGCTATTTCGTTTTTCGAAAATGGATTGATCCTGCGCTGGTTTCCCCTGATACATTAGGGTTAGCGAGTAGCGGATTTTCAATTCTCAATGAGGATATTAAAAAATATCAGGATTGGATCGCAAACAAAGAGGCTGGTAAAGCATGCCGCAAACGATTAGAAAAAGAATCCGGTGTTCCCATCACAAATCTTGAGATTTCACTAAAAGGATATGTCGCTATAATCGGGCTTAACCCATTTGCCTCTGTGAGCAGCAAGGGTGCAGATTTCGATGCGGTTATGGCTGATTTATCACTTACACTAAATCATGAACGCATCCATGCTTATCAGGTTCTATGTCCTGATTTTGAAAAATGGGGACAACGGCAATGGATGATACAAACAGCGGCGGAAAAAGCCAGGGTTCAAAAGATGTATCCCGCTTATAGCTGGTCGGACGTAAAGATCGCCGGTCGCGAGTATGCAGCCTTTAAACTTGAAGCAAAACCAGAGTCTGTTTTAGGATTGTTAGGCAGCTGCCGAATTGATCACTAATATCTTGCTTTAGAGCGTGTAACAAAATAACAGCCGTGTAAAATTTTGATTTGATGTTCCTACCAAGGATGGGACATCGAATGAAGAGCAGCAAATGGCTGCCGGACGACTTATGGGCAGAATCGAGCCCTTGTTGCCGGCACGGAAGAAGAGGCGACGGCGCTATCCTGGCCGTAAGCCGATTGAGGATCGACAGGTTTTGACGGGAATCATATTCGTGCTCCGAAGAACCGGCATTCCCTGGCGGGAAATGCCTCACGAGCTGGGGTGCGAATCGGGAATGACTTGCCTGAGACGCCTGAAGCGGGGGCACAAGAGGGGCGTCTTTCAAAAACTCTACGAGCTTCTGCTTGCCGAATTGAATGGAGCCGACAAGATCGACTGGTCTCGCGCTCTGGTAGACAGCGGTTTGACAAAGGCTCCTGGCGGCGGCTAGAAAACGGGGCCAACTCGCACGACATCACGCAGATAATTCTCTTGGTTGACGAGATTCCCGCGATTCTGGGAAAAAAAAGGAAAACCAAGACGAAGACCAGATTGCGTCCAAGGTGATCGTGGCTACGATTCCGAAAACGGGTCAGGACTGGGCAAACCCGTTGGTATGTCGAACGTACTCTGGCCTGCTTCAAGAGGTACGGAAAGATTCGAATACGAACGGAAAAACGCGCTAAAAACTATGAGGCTCTGCTTAAGTTGGCCGCCTGCCTCATCTGCCACAGACACCTATGAGGTCATTTTGTTACACGCTCTAAGCCTCCTAAGATCTCCAATAAACCAGCGTTGCACTTGAGACCTAAATACCTTATAATTGCGATAATACCATTGCCCCAATACTTTTATTGAAAATTATCCAAAAATGTCATTGACCTCACAACTCACCGCTGATATCAGATCCACATCACATTAT
>CAYHPW010000141.1:0-2277 GCA_964358645.1 uncultured Bacteriovoracaceae bacterium
TACCAAAACCAGGGAATCCTCCCATTCCAAAACCACCGCCAAATCCAGGGGAGCCGCCACCACCCATCCCGATTCCAATTCCACCACCCATTCCAAATCCACCACCAAGCCCGGGAAAGCCGCCACCACCCCAGCCATAACCAGGAAACCCACCTATACCAATTCCAATACCGCCGCCCATACCAAAACCAGGGAATCCTCCCATTCCAAAACCACCGCCAAATCCAGGGGAGCCAAAACCTCCCATGCCCATTCCACCCATCCCCATACCAAACCCGCCACCCGTACCATATCCTGGTGGCATGCATGGGACACCGATTGTTACGCATTGTTGTAGGTAATTATTATAACCGCCGTAGTAGGAATTAATGCCTTTGCCATACATATAGGCACCGAGCCCACCCAAAATCGCGGGAGTAATCGCGCCAATCCCAGCAACAATCGTCTCACCAGTGGTGAGCGGCCGCGGCTTCATTGCTTCAATTACCTCACATTGAGGACATTCGCGCCTTGCATCCCTAATTTGGTTTTCTAGATCTTTTATCTCATCGTTTTTTAATTCAATCTCTTCTTTGATCTCAATTATTCTTGCCTCTGAGTTAGCTATAACTTTTAGCCTTTTAACTTCTTCACAGCCTTCTATGGCCTCAGCACACGATGACATATAGCAGATAGCAACATCATCAGTGCACGAATTAAACAACTTAACACATAGTTGTTTATCTACTTGAAATTTATGCGACTTCCATTTCCCACTTTCCTGATAAATATTAATATCTAATCCTGCTTTTGCGTAATCCTTTGTTGAACAATGCTCCGATTGACACGGAACATGACAATTTGCAGGAGAATATTTTGTACTAACTTTTTTACTCTTAAGTTTTTTTATTTGAGCTTCAGTTTCTTTTTTCTCTTTGTTAAGTTTATTTTTTTCACCTTGATGCTCAGCTAGCTTAGACCTAAGCTCAGCAATCTCGGATGTTGCCCAGCCGCTCGTAGGCCCCACACCGCCCGGACCAACCACCGATACAAGCGAAAAAATCAAAACCCAACTAACCAAAGCTTTCAGCCTTACTGGCATGTTCTTGCTAGTCATCTTTTTTTCCTCACAATGTTTAAAGTCGGGATCCCAGGTGCGAACGTAAACACGCACTTAGGGAAACCCCTACTTACCCAGAGATCGGCATCCCTCTTACTAAATATTAAACTATTTTCTGAAGCGTGCTGCTAAAAATGAAAAACTACACGCAGATGACAAAAACTTGACGAGACCGACAAGACCTTATGGTTATTTATGACAAACGCGACTTCTTAACCGCCTCACGCCGGCGTTTTTGGCGTGCTTTTTTATTGGCCTGCCGCTTCCGGTTCTTCATTTTTTGGATCTTTTTCTTTCGTCCACGGCCCATTTTAATTCCCCCTAACTATATCGAACAACTGTTGCTTATAGCCGTCTTTATCAGCGCATTTTAAAAACGGGTCAAGCCATTTAATCATTCCAATGCTTTTTAACCTAGCCATATAAAATTGAGACATTGAAACTTACCCACATGGAGCGGTACACTGGTCAAAGCTATTTGTTGCCACAAAGGAGAGAGAGACCATGGAAACACCAACACAAAAAGTAGAAGGTATCAACTTGGAGGCAAACGATACAAGCGGTAACGCCTTTGCACTCGGGGTGACGGTGATTTATGGTGTTCATGGCAAATGCTCTATCACGGCAATAGAGAACAGGGTGATCAGCGGCGAAGCCATGTCATTTTACAAGCTTGAAGTACAAAAACCACCGCTTTCAAGGTCAACGCGTAACGAGCCCGCCATTTGGGTACCAGTTGCTTCAGCTAACGCTCAGGGCTTGCGTGTGCCTGTTACGGCCGTAGAGGTTGACGACATACTAACGATGCTTGCAAGCCGAGAGTATTTCTTCCCAATCACTGACAACTGGTCTGTAGTACAACCAAAACTGGAAACAACTATTCGTCTTGAAGGATGCAAAGGTCTTGCGAAAGTCTTAAGCTATCTCTTCGTGCTGAAGCGAAAACAAATCGTTCCCACCCATGAAGTTTCACGAATGGATGAACTGGTAACCAAACTACTTCTTCGCGAACTCTCGGATGCGCTTGGTGAATCAATCAGATCGCTCGAAGAGCGTTTAAATAAGCTTTTAAGACAGAAACTGACACCTAGCTCATAAGATAGTTTTTAAATTTTATTTATATAACTGGGGGCATCTAGCGATTTTAGCGCAGGGCTACCCCTGTACTATTTTAGCCG
>CAYHPW010000142.1:0-2250 GCA_964358645.1 uncultured Bacteriovoracaceae bacterium
GATATTTGCCAACAGTAAATCCCGGCCTTCGCAACCGCTTGGCCTCGAATCTCATAAACCTCTGAGGCTTTCTGTCTGTTCGAACAAAGGCAATATCAACTCTCGGCCTGTACTTGCCTTTCTTCCCGTGCACATTTTCTCGCCGCTCCTCTTGTACAACATAATACTTCGTCCAGTCAGGTGAATCTTGCATATTGATGTACTGCTCCGTCTGTTGCGAAAGATCTCCCGTGATATGTTCCTCCGCAGCGCCAGAGTAGTCAGTGCCGCCCGCAACCAGCCTTTCATAGCCCGCCACAATCAAGAACAACGCACCGCGATAAAAACTGACTACATAATCGCCACTATCATCCGACCGATTGACATTACCTTTGTACTGCCCCGAGATAGCCATAGGTTATTATTCTGTCACCAGCTTCTCCGCTATAAACTCATCAGCCTCCACAAGGGCCTGGCTTTTGAGCCAGTACAATCTCTGTCGGGGCTTAAATATATACGCCTTCCTATCTTCGTGGATTTGCAAGCAGCGCGTAAAGTAAAACCATTGACTTCTTGTTTCTGTTAATTTTTCCTGAAGTTTGCTCAACTCTAAGCGTGTTCGAGCATTCTGAACTTTAACTACCTTAGGCTCCGTTGCCATTGAACGCTTAAGATGGTCAACAATCATTACTGCAGAACTATCGGTATACAGTACCTTGACTTCATGCACTTTTCTCTTGCCGGTGTGATCCAGGAACAAATCAAGTTCTTCCTGAAATATGCTGGCAAACTCAAGAATTTCTTCTTCCGTTGCCGGGTCGGTTGCTTTCTTGGCTATATTACCGTCATTCAATTTCATGCGAACACTAAGCATATCCGCAATCAACCAGCGCTGCTTCTTATTGCTTATACCCAAAAGTTCGTAAACTTTGTCATTCATCTGCTTTAACAGTGTGTCCAGCGAAGGCAAAGAGCTTCTCTGCCGAGAATTAAAAAGTGGCGCATTTCTATGCTGGTGAGATTCTCGCTCACGTTGGTCGGCTGCAACCAGTTCATCATGGAGCTTGGCCCATTCGACCAATTCTTTGTCAGAAAGGACAGATAACGGAACCGGTAACTTTTTCAAGTCGTCAAGATTTGGACGGTCCCTTCCAATCCCCCATGCAGTACTCGATAACCATTGCTCGTACCGGACGAATTCTGATTTAAGATATAATGTCAACGCCTTTAACAGATAGGCATGCTTTCTATCACCTGCAATTCCTATTTGGCGAGGAGGTATGATAAAATCAACCTCTGAATAGACCGAAAAGCTTCTGGAAGCGGAAATTATTATGTGTGGTGCTTTGAACAATTCTAAGCCGGCTTTTCCTCCCCTTGTTCTCAAATAAACATCATCGTCTCCCAAGATTTTATATACATCATCTGGAAGCTTAAAATAATCAGCATGTACCTGGTCTGTATCCAGAACATACTTGCCAACATATTCTGGAAGATATTCATGGTTATCCTTGAACTTATTGAGTCTGGCTTCGAAGTCTTCAGATTTTTCCGAGTCTATCTTTGTCGGCAATGGTCTAAATTCAGGTCCTTGATTGATGAATAAACCAGTGTTGCGCACAAAAGCAGAAATACTATCGTATTTTCTTGAAATAATATCGAGTAGATATTTGTCCCTGTGCGTCCCCCACATTGCTGTTTTCCAGGGCACAGAAGACCCATCCTTTACATCCGTTAAGGATACTTCTTTTGTCGCGGAATAATTCACAAAGAGAGACCATGTCTTTTGAGCTCTGCCTTTCTGATTAAGTTGACAGGTTTGCTCAACTGCAAAGGGGGCACAAGTAGTTATGTAATGGTTTCCTACATTCCAATTCTTCTTGCCGGAAAAGAAAAACGCTGCTGCCGGACTAATCGCACCTTCAAACAAATATCTCCTGATATTTGCAAAGTTGACGATGCACCATGTTTCAATTTCAGAAAAGAATTTAGCCCTGAATTTATCTCCCTGTTTCTTGAACAATGTCATTGCAGGCATAAGAAGCCCGCATTGCCCATCCTCTCTTAGCAACTCTGTTGTTTTCCATGCAAACGCCTCTGCTGTCTGATAGTTGTCAATTGGATATCGGTCCTTGTTGGCATCTATCCATTCAATTGCTGCTGTATCATACGGCTCTTTAGCCTTTTCCTTGTCTATGTTCTTCCATGGAGGATTTCCGACTATCCAATCGAAGTTTTGCTTAGCCGTTGACTTTGCCCACAACGAATCAT
>CAYHPW010000143.1:0-2237 GCA_964358645.1 uncultured Bacteriovoracaceae bacterium
TACTAGTACTCCATTCCCAAAATTCAAACATATAGGGTGGGGAAAGAGATTTTAGCTTCGTCCGTGCTGAAACCCCACTTAATGAGGCTGCCCCTCTTGTTGCGGCATGCTGTCCAAGCACTCACTTCTCGTTTCATTTTTTCTTCGCTTGGAATACGCCCTTTAAGGCACTGCCTGCTCACAATACCGATCTCAATCTCTGCCATATTCAGCCAACTGGCATGCTTGGGCGTGAAGTGAAACTTTATCCGCTTCATCATTTGCTTGGTTCGCCGTTTCCCGAAAGCCAGCAGGAGAGATTTTTCCGAGTGCGTGTTCAAGTTGTCTTGAACAATATGAAGGACCTCTGCTTCTTGATAGGCCTGAGTGAGCTCTGAAAGAAACTCGGCATAGTCTTTCTTCGTGCGTCTGGCTGTTACTTTTGTAAAATGCCTTCCACCCTTCGGTTCAACGGCTACAAAAATGTTTCGCGTTCCCTTACGAATATATTCGTAATCCCTAATCGCTACTTTTCCAGGTAACGCTGGCTTCATGGGACGGCTATCTTCAATGAGCTGTTTGCTCTTTTCATCTAAACAGACCACTGGATGTTTTTCATCCAGTGGTTTTTCATACAACCCCAAAAGATCTTCCATGCGCTCCTTAAACTCTGGAGTGAGTTTTGGGATGCACCACATTTTTTTCCCTCCAGGGCTTGAGTTCATTTGCCTTCAGCACCCTCCAAACATTGGTTCTTCCCATTTTGTCTTTTGAATGTTCCACCAAAAGACTGAGTGTCCAATGGCTATAGCCCTCCGGAGGGTCTGTGCACGCAAGGGCAATGAGTTTCGCTTTAGTGTCTTCCCGCACAGTGGCGGGTCTACCGGACCTCTTTGCATCATAAACAGCCCTCTGAAATCCTTCGGTGCTGTACCTCTTGCGCACTTCAGCAACACTGCGCCAGTTACATCCGGTGTGCAGGGCTATTTCAGTGTCCTTGAGTCCTTCATCTGCTTTCAGTAAAATCTGAGCGCGACGAAAAACTTGGACTTTTATCGTACCGCTTTTAACAAGATCCTTAAGGATTTGTCTCTCCTCCGAAGGGAGTTTAATGGTGTGGAGTTTTTTCATGTCCACACTATATCACATGGGAGAATTTTGGGAATAGGATACTAGGTGTAGTCTTCTCCGACCAGTTCTAAAATAAAGCCGACCACTTAGGTAGGATAGAAGTGAAGAACTTTAATCTTAACCGAAGTGGTCTATGAAGTATCTTAACTTTGAAGAACGAAAGAGGGTAGAAAAGATGTTGAGGGAGGGGTGTGGGATGAGGGAGATGGGAAGAGTTCTGAGGAGGAGTCACAGTGTTGTGGTTGATGAGGTGAAGCGAAATGGAGGGAGATGGGGATATGAGGCGGAGAGGGCGCATGAGCGATTTTTGAAGAAACAGGAGGCCAAGGGGAATCGGAAGATTCTCGATCGGCGGGAGGAAATCAAGCGGTATGTGATTGAAAAGATAACGCAGGAACAATGGTCACCGGAACAGGTTGCTGGTGTGCTGAGATTGATCTATGGAAAGACGATGATCTGCCATGAAACGATCTACCAATTCATTTATTCGGAAGAAGGGAAAGGATTGAAGTTATGGCTGCACCTTCGGCACAAGAGGCGGCCGAGGAGGCAAGAGAGGGGGATGAGAAAGAAACAGGAAGGATGGGTGATACCGAAGGAGAAGTCGATTCACAAGCGAGGAAAGAAGAAGTTTGGAGATTTAGAGAGTGATTCAATGATTTTTTCTCACCAGAAGCACATCCTTTCTGTACAAGAAGAGAGTCAAAGCCTCAAATGTGTACTTACGAAGCTCCTTAACAAGTCGGCGCAAGAGACGAAGTATGCGTTGGCAAAAGCGATCGAAGAGATTGGGGAATCGATCGTTCATTCGATCACGTTTGATCGAGGAACGGAGAATGCAAAATATGCTGAAATCGAGGAGGAACACGGTTTGTCAGCCTATTTCTGCGATGGATACTGTTCATGGCAAAAGGGGCAGGTCGAAAACACCAATGGATTGGTTCGTCAGTACCTTCCACGACATATCAATCTTGCACAAATGACCGATGAACAGATTTATGAGATCCAAGAAAAACTCAACAACAGGCCTAGGAAAAAACTTGGGTTCTTCACCCCAAACCAGGCCTACGAAATCCTTTCCAACGGTGGTCGGCTCAGAACTGGTCGGCTAAATGCTTGAATTCAGG
>CAYHPW010000144.1:0-2219 GCA_964358645.1 uncultured Bacteriovoracaceae bacterium
CGCGCGGGCGCGTGGATTGAAACGGCAATATGATTATCAATCATTATCACCGCATTGTCGCGCCCCGCGCGGGCGCGTGGATTGAAACAAAATCTCTTGCCGTAAATAAAAGGGGTCAGTCCTTAAATTCTAACATTTCTCGCTTCGCGGAGATTGCCTACCTACCGGCAGGCTCGCAATGACGGACTCGTTTGATCCCCGCCCAAAGCATGCGGGGATGACATTTAAGAAATTTAAGAAAAAGTACACGTAATAGTTTAGTCTCAGTAAGCACTCCATCGTCATTGCGAGGAGCCCGCGGGCGACGAAGCAATCCCGTTTTTACACAACAGTTTAACGTTCGTCAAAGTCACCATTAAGGAGGGCTTAAGGCTGCCAGTGTTTTGGGATGGCTAAAGCTTTGAAAAAGCTCTCTTAAGTTCTGAAGCGGGTCCAGTCCTTTAAGTTTGGCGGTCTGAATGACGCTCATGAGAACATTGTGGTTTTGAAGGCCTTCGGGTGAACGGTTGCCAAAGGTGATCTTCCTCAAAAGAACATTCGGACGAATCATACGCTCGGCGTGATTGTTGTGCCAAGGGATGCCGGGTTTGTCCAGGAACGTAAAACACTCTTGGCGGTGTCTTTCAAGTCGTTTGATGAACCGCTGAGTGATCTTGTTGGCCGGATCGGTGAGTTTTAAGTCACCAAATAATTCCAAGATTTGTCCTCGTTTCTTCGTGTAATCAACTGATGAAAGATCCTTTCGTTGTTCGGCTAACTCTGCGGCGTCATAAATGAGGGTTTTTAATCTCACACAGAAGCTCTGGGTGGCGTGATCCGTCGTCAGACATTCTTCGACTTGTTTTATGTTGCGCAACAGATGCACAAGACACCTCTGTTTGGCTCCCGAATGAACCCTATTGTAGGCCGAGTAGAAGTCCGTGATGAGAACGCCTTTGTAGGTTTGCCCAAGAACAGCCTGCGGAACCTTCCCTCCACGGGAGGAGTCAATGTGGCAGACGGCCGTCTTTTTATTTGAGAAGCTCCAGAGCCAGCCGGATTTGCCGTCTATCTTCCAGCCTGTTTCATCGGCGTGGACGAATCGCCCTCGACGAATCGATCGCACGAGATTCTCATAAACCGGTTCCAGGCGTTTTCTCAACTGATTGCGGAAGCCCAGTACTGATCCGATGGTGAATTTAAGACCGAAGAGTTCCTGAAAGATTTTCTGTATGTCTCTGTCAGAGACTTTCACATGGTACTTGAGATACGCCGCCAGTGTCTTGGCTTGAGGCCCGATATGACTGCGGCTTTGCTCGTCCTCACCGTGCCCGATAACGACGTGACGGCAGGCGCGGCAATAATACCGGCGCTTTCGGTACATCGTGACTTTGGGAGCGACAAGAACGATGTCTTCCTGGAGGTGAGTTTTGACGCCGCCGCATTCTTTCAAGTCTCCTGCGCCGCAAATGGGACACTTATCAAGGCAAACTTCGACGATCTTATCGATGTGCTCAGGTTTTTTCCTGAACCAGCCCAGATGCCCAAAGATCGCCCCTCGTTTTTTGGGAGGCGCTTGGACCTGGGGAGATTCCGAAGGGGGATCTTTTCTCTTGCGATGCCCGTAGATCCGGTCTTTTAATTCCTTAAGCTCGAACTTCAAATAGGCATTCTCTTCTTTAAGTCTTTGGTTTTCCTCTGTAAGCTCGCCAAAGCGCTTTTTTAGATCTTCGTAGGGATTCATGGGAAGATCTTGCGCTTTAAGCGGGCAATGTGGATTTGGGAGAGACGGTTTAATAGCTTTTTTACCTTGCGGTAATTCAAAACACCCTCTTTGGCCTCGTCCTCGGCGTCCTTAGGGATATAAAGCATCCGCAGTTTTCCCTTTGAAGACTGCGACAGATAAAGCGAGCGGTGTTTATGCCCTTTAAGGCAATGGCAGTTCTTGCCCCCGCATGCCCGGACCATCGTGACGAGAGACCCTCGGATCAAGGGGTCCGTCTTCTTGGGAAGCTTCTGATGAAGCTTTTCCAGGGCTTTGAGAATTCGAGTGTTATAAACAGGTTTTGCTTTATTCATAACTGATACATCTATATAGTATCAGTTAACCGGCCAAAAGTAAACCCCAATCGATCATAACGATCAATCGGGGCCTATTCGGGGCTGACGGGGACTAAGCTATTACAAATAAAGAGGGTTCGGCGTCAAAAGATCATTTGGCTCCTGATGAGCATAATAAG
>CAYHPW010000145.1:0-2184 GCA_964358645.1 uncultured Bacteriovoracaceae bacterium
CATTCGCCCTGCTGGTGAAGATATCGCCAGGGGAGACAAGGCACTGAATGCCGGGATGATAATCAGGCCTTCAGAAGTCGGCGTTCTGGCGTCGCTGGGACGGGCGAGTGTTAGGGTGATTCGTCGTCCGAAGGTGGCGATTCTTTCCACCGGGGATGAGATAAATGATATTTCAGAGCCTCTCGCAATCGGAAAGATCTATAACAGTAATACCTACAGCCTGGCGGCATTGATTAAGAGTTATGGCGGTATACCAGTTGTATTGGGGGTTGCTGATGACAACGAGGAATCACTGCTGGCGAAAATCAATCAGGGCTTGGACTCCGACCTGTTGCTGACCAGCGGGGGCATTAACACCGGTGATTACGATATAGTAAAAACCCTTCTGGCAAAACATGGAAGCATCAGATTCTCTGCTGTTCGTATGAAACCGGGGAAACCTCTGGCCTTCGGTACAATTGAAGGAACTAACAATGAAGGTATCCGTAAGATCATCCCATATTTTGGGCTGCCGGGTAATCCTGTTAGTTGTATGGTTACGTGCGAAGTTTTTGTTAGACCGGCAATCCTGAAAATGATGGGGCAAAAAAATCTCTTCAAACCCACGATAGAAGCCACGATGCAGGACGCCGGAATTAAAACAAATGGCACCAGAACCTTCGCCCGTGCGGTGGTAGAGAAACAGGGTGGTGAGTACGTTTGCCATTTAACCAGCCATCAAAAATCGGGGATGCTTATTTCTATGAGCCTTGCCAATGGCCTGATTGTTATCCCCGAGAGCAAAAACGAGGTAAAGACAGGGGATAAAGTCCAGGTAATGATGCTGGACTGAGTTCTGGCGGATAAAAAAGAAAAGTAGGCATGGAAACAAGAATCCCGTTTGTTTCAATCGTTGGGAAATCGGACGTGGGTAAGACCACCTTTCTTGAAAAACTCATTCGGGAGCTGAAAGGTCGGGGTTACCGTGTTGCAGTAATAAAACATGATTGTCACGGGTTTGACATTGACCACCCCGGAAAAGATACCTGGCGGATGGCCGAAGCGGGAAGTGACGTAGTAGTCATATCGTCTCCCAACAAGATGGCAATGATTAAAAGAACAGACCACGAGCTCTCTTTAGATGAATTAGAAGCCCGGATAATGGGAGGTGTTGATATCATACTGACAGAGGGATATAAGCATGGTGATAAACCCAAAATAGAGATTTCGCGTAAGGCAGCGGGTAATCAATTACTTTGTTCCAAAGAAGACCTGTTAGCTGTGGTAACTGACCAGCATTTTGACATCGATGTCCCCTTTTTCGGTCTGGACGATGCTCGTGGAATGGCCGATTATCTTGTAGACCACGTTCTAGTGCGGAAGGAAGCCCCGGAAGTACCTTCGGCTTCCAATAAGTAATAACCAATCTCTCGCCTCTCCCAGAAGAACTCAGGTTGTGCTACTCTGGAGTAATACATGACTGTCCGTTGCAGCGCAATTGTTCTCGCCGGTGGGAAAAGTTCGCGAATTGGGACTGACAAAGCCCTGCTACGAATTCCCGGCAATCCTACGATAATTCAAACGGTTGTAGCCAAACTGAAAACCATTAGCGATGATGTCATCGTTGTGACACGGGGAAGAAAGTATCCCGATTTAGATGTAAAATGGGCGTGTGATGTCTATCCTGATGGTGGGCCGCTTGCTGGCATACATGCCGGGCTGTTAGTTGCCAGGAATGGCCACGCTTTGGTTGTAGCCTGCGATATGCCATTCGTGAATCTTCAATTGCTCGAATATATGGTAAAAGTACCACGGCAATATGATATTCTCATCCCAAAACTAAAAGCAGGCGTTGAACCATTGCATGCTGTCTACTCTCGCCGATGTCTGGATCCCATTGCCAAACGGTTACAGAACCATCGTTTGCAAACGTTGGGGTTACTCGACGACGTTATTGTGCACTATCTGCAAGAAAGAACTATTCGCAAGTTGGACCCTCAACTTCAATCCTTCCATAATGTCAATACTTGGGATAATTTTCGAGAGGCGACTGGCATGTCCTCCAAATAAATTTGAATGTGGCCTCCCCCGAAAACTGTACCACCCAAAATGTTTAATCAATTTTCGTTCTATCTACAAATTTCCCTATGTGGTCTCGGATGTCAATAACGTACACCAAACCTCTTTAAGCTGCTACTAATCCGC
>CAYHPW010000146.1:0-2145 GCA_964358645.1 uncultured Bacteriovoracaceae bacterium
ATCAGCTTCCACCCAAACCCACGTTTCGTCAGGCCCAATTGCGCAACAACGCCCTAAAATACTAATATGTATCGTACATTCACCGAACACCTTAAAAAATGGAAGAATTCCAAGAATCGCCTGCCTCTTCTGCTCCGTGGTGCGCGCCAGACCGGGAAAACCTGGCTGGTCCGCAACCATGCCGAAAGCTACCATGATTTTTTTGAGATCAATTTCGAAGCCGATCCGGAATATGCCTCACTTTTTAAAGAAAAATTTGGCAATCCTGACGAACTCCTTCGCTACTATTTCTAGATGAGATCCAGGAGTGCCGGGAAGACCGGCACACTGAAAAGCCTGCAGCTTTTTCTCAAAGAAAAGCAAGCGCAGATTGGATTTCGTGTTTTATCCCAGCCTTTTCATCGGCAGCCAGGCTTGGTAAGCATCCCTTTTTACGGCCTTACGAACCCTTGGCCTAAGAATAAATAAAAGCATTATCAAAACGGCCTGCCGCTAAAACCGTGAGACTCAAGGTAACGGCCGTAGCCTCGAGATGACAGCGCAGTAGTCCCGCATGGAGCAGGTATGCTGTCTAAGCTATGATTCCGGGACGCATACCCAAGGATAGCGCCCCTATCCTGATCGACGCTAAGACGTATTATCGCAGATAGTGACCCACTGGTTATATCAAAGCGTTTAGGAGTTACTGAAGCATTTTCGGCGTATTTCCCCTCGAAATATGAGTAAACTTGAAGGTGAAGGTGACAAACCTCTAATTTTATCTGCGCGGCAGTCCTTAGCTTCATTAAAGTTGCTTCCATTCTAATACGAAATCATTATTTAATAATTGGATGCCACGGCAGTTGGTCTGGCAATACGATGCCATGCCGTCATTGGAACTGAGCCAGCAACGATCAGAACATCTGCTTGAATACTCATCAAAATACTGCCCGGAATATCTTAGAGCTTTTTGGTTATTGCAATTTGCACCCCAACACCACGGGTGATGAAATTTGTTGTTTTGTATACGTACATTCATTGGACAACTAGTATCCAAATTTTTGCATGGAATACGTATGAAGCCTTGCTGTTCAACGTGTTTATCCGATATTTTTGATGGTGATGCATACATGAATTCGTTAGATTCAATCGTGATATTTTTACTGTTGTGCCTTATTTTAATAGGTGGACCGCTTGTCCATTTTACATTGTTGTTAAAAATATTCACATCGCTGACCTTTGAAAGGTAAAAGACATGTAGGTCTCCAGTTAGACCGTAAGAATCATTTCGGTTATGAGAATTCCGAATGGAGTTGTTGTAAATCTTAATATTTGATGAGTTTTTAGGATAAATCACCCCTGCAGCATAAATCAGGTGGTTTGGCTCTTTAAGGAGGTACCGTTCTTCAGGAAAATAAAGAGTGCCGGTTTTATTTATAATGAGATTTCTAATCGTAATGTTTGTAGTTCTATAAATCCAAATTGCACTAATTTCCCATTCAAGCAGGTAAATATTTTCTATAACGACAGGTTGTTTGGATGGTGCTGTAACAGCGATGGCGATTTGAGTTTTAATGGTTTTATAGTTGGTATCGCTACCATTGTCTTTAGCGAAGTATTTTTGCTGGCTCCGTATGATAGGATAAGCCTTTGTGCCGTAATTACTCAAGATAAGTGGTTTATCTAAATCCCAAAGGAATGCGGCGCGGTTGAAGTCTTCTGACTCTGCTTGTTGTGGCGTACTTGAAACGTTTAAGTGAATAGCGATGCTTGGAAGAAAAGTTTCTCCTCCTTTTAACAGGATACAAAAACCTGCTGTATTTTCTGCGAATCTGTGAGCGATAGTTCTTGCGTAGTCTAAGGTCCTTACCGGCAGCCCGGCCTTGAATTGACTGCTTGAATTATGGCCGGAGTTTGAAACAAAAATTTTTGCATAATTTTGCGGACAATTTTTATCACCCTCTAAGTGATTATTGGCATGGGCAGCGGCACGACAAGTAATCGCTGCCAATTGGAATATCAGTAAAATCAGTACAGATATGTGGGTTAGTTTAGTCATAGTTTGGCACTGCTCAGCACATGGTTTAATTATAATTAAGTGTATGGGTGAATACTAGTGCCTCTCCCACTTAATTCTTTCCGGTTTTGTTAGTGCGGGGGTTTGGG
>CAYHPW010000147.1:0-2132 GCA_964358645.1 uncultured Bacteriovoracaceae bacterium
CCCATGTTTCTCAATTCAATGCGTCAAGTCGGTGTAATTATTCATTTCACAAAAAAAGATTTAGGCCGGAAATCAATCCTGGATAATCTCGTAGGCAGCGAGACGGATTAATTCAGAATGACCATTGTTGGTTTCGAAAATACAACATCTTTAAGTCCAAGCACCTCTAACGCTTTCGTGAGTTTTGGCTGAGTTTTAATCAGCTTATTGATAGTCCTCTTGGGGGTTTTTAAGATAGCAACAGAAGCGGATTTATCGAGCAAAGAATAAAACTCGTGAAGTGACATGCCGATTGTGGTGAGCTTGCGAGTCAGAAAAACATTCATAAATTGCGCGACCACTGAGATCCCGATGAGGGCGCGCACGTGTTCCGGCAGACGCACGTAAATTGGGCGGATATTGACGATATTTTTTAAATCCCTAAAATTTTGTTCAATCACATATTTATCTTTGTAGTGCCGAGTCACGTCATAGGCGCTTACTGCAAAGGACCCAAGAGCAGTTTTCTCGACATGATCCGTAATGTAAACAAATATCCCATCAAGCAATTCGGCTTTATGCTGTTCCTCTTTGTTTATTGCAGGCTGGATGTCACATGATTGAACGATTGAAACGCCAGACTGCACACTACTTGGGACGATTGCGTAGGTAATCATATTTTGCATCTGATAATCTTCGAGAATTTTATCCACTTTCTTTGCAGTTGTATCGAGATCACGATCTTTTTTTGCTATACTAAGCTCTGCATTGAGGTCGCTAATCTTTAAAAGTGCTGTGAGTTGGTCTTTTTCTCTGTTCTCTTGAGCGGCCTGATATATTTCGATGCTAAATCCAGCGATGTACCGATACTGCCCTTGCACTCCAAGTTCTTTGTAATACCGTTCTCCATCTGCCGTGCAGAACCCATCGTTTGGGGTGATGTATCGTTTGGCTTCGCGCTTCACTGGCTCTGTGATTTCAGAGAGCGCTTTTGCATGTTCAACGATCTTGGCCCGTGTGAATTGAAATTCTTCAACATCAAAAACTTTGGCGATCTGATCCTTGTCGATACCGGAAATAAAACGGGACAAAAACCCCTTAATAGTTCTAAAATTTTTTGTACTCGCAAATCCACGATCAAAACAATAGGTAACGTTCGTGATGTTATGTTGTTTGTAAATTCTCTCGGCAAGATCCTCAAATTTAGAAACTTCTTTTGTACTGCCATCACAGACGTCCCAGGCACAGGGGAAACCTGCGCGATCCGTCAGCAGCATGATAAGAATTTGATGTGTTTTAAACCCTGTGGTCTTGTCTTTGCCTGGGCGACCAAGCTCGCAGTGGGTGCCTTCGAAATAAGTCGTAGTGCCATCGACAAAGAAAATCTCAAATTCGTTATCTTTTTGATTACGAACGATTTCAAAAAGACGTTTTTCGATGTTAGATTTTCTGTCAGCAATTTCTGAAAGTTCATTAAATATTTTCATTCGATTGTATTTATCTGGAGCAATCTCCATGAGTTCAGGAAGAAAGGTGCCTTGCCACCAGTCCACTGTGCCCGTATTGCTTGATGGTTTAAGGAGTTTTGACAAAGTTAGAATCTCAGCTACCTGAGGGGTGGTCACGTCTTTGCGTGGATGTGAGGTGGGTGGTAAAAAAGCCTCAGATAAACCCAGCCGCTTCCAGAGGTGGTGCAGAACGGAAACATCCAAAAAATTCTTTCGGTTATCAAAAAGTATATCGTCAAAATCAACGACCGAGGCTTTGCCCTCGTTTATGTTTCGCAAGGCGTAGCGGTATGACTCCACTTGGGGCTCCGTCAGTTCGCCCAGATATTTGATAACCTTCTTTTGATTTTTGCCGTCAACCTTGTTGGCTTCAGCTAAGGCGTAATAATGATACCGCTTGCCGTTTTTGGTGTGCCCACAGTCTTTAAGATGGATCTTTTTCGAGACTTCTTTCATTTGAGGCCGTCCTTTAATATTAATTATTCATATAATATACTTAAAATCAAGTAAATTACTGATTAAAATATAAAAAGTTAGGCCGTCTTTTTATAGGGGCAAGAAAGACAAAAACAAAAATCTTAAGCAAACTCAGATTGTTGCACTGATTTTAAAGAAATGCGACTAGCTGCATTTAAGAAATGTGAG
>CAYHPW010000148.1:0-2084 GCA_964358645.1 uncultured Bacteriovoracaceae bacterium
ATCGGGATTGAAGCTGCATTTTTGGCCGATGAAAGTCGCGCCCTTCGCGGGCGCGTGGATTGAAACGATTTCATCGGGATTCAAGGATTCAAGGACAACGTCGCGCCCTTCGCGGGCGCGTGGATTGAAACAATTACAGGGTTATCGGATCGACTGGCAAAGATAGTCGCGCCCTTCGCGGGCGCGTGGATTGAAACCCACTGATATTGCACCCTGATTTTTTCTTCTTCCGTCGCGCCCTTCGCGGGCGCGTGGATTGAAACGCGTCGTCTGCGTTGGGATTATCAAAGACCAAGGTCGCGGAAAATTTCAAGATATATGTCGCCTAAATATTTATGCAGCCAGTTGGGCACCTCCCGTTATTGACGTGTTGCTTGGATTCAGTTTCACAATGTTTACCATGGACCAGTTTCTTGTTTGTTTTGACCATCTGTTAGGATTCCTCAATCTGGCAAGCTCATAAACTTTATGGCGATTTTTTAATATTTTTTCATCAGCGCCACAATGTTTTGATGCCGGTGTGACAAAGTTAATTCCGCTGTGAAGATGAATATTGTTATACCAGTGAACAAATCTTTTTACCCATTCTCTTGCACCGTCAATGTGTGCAAATCCTCTCTCCGGAAAACTTGGACAATATTTCAGGGTCTTAAAAAGTGATTCAGAATATGGATTATCATTTGAAACGCTGGGGCGACTAAATGATGGCGCCACTCCCAATCTTTGGAGTGTGGCCAGCATTGTGGCTCCTTTCATCGGGCCGCCGTTATCAGAGTGAAGAACAATTTGCTCTTCCTGAATTTGATTCACAAAACATGCTTTTGTAATCATGCCCGAAGCCAGCTCAGCATTTTCATTCTCATGGACTTCCCAATAAACAATTTTTCTAGAAAAAAGATCCATCGGAAGATACAGATAATAATATGTGCCTTTGATGGCGGCCCTCAAATACGTAATGTCCCAGGACCAAATCTGATTGGGCTTTAATGCCACCAGTTCTTCCGGCTTACTGTGAGTTCGCGGATTTGATTTGGATCTGTGAGTAAGCAGTTTTGCTTTTTTTAGAATCCGGTAGAAACTACTTTCACTGGCAACATATTCTCCCCGATCTGCCAGCTTGGGAACAATCTGGCATGGCGGGAGATTAGCGTATTCTGTGTTATTGGCGATTGTCAGTACTCTGGCGCGCTCTTCTTCAGTTAACGCATTCGAAGGTATACTGTGAGGCCCATGTCTTCCATCCGCAGAAATCTTTTCCCAACGTTCAATGGTTCTAATTTCAAGGGCTAAAGTTTCACAGGCCACAAATTTCCTAGCTCCGGCCGCAACCGCTTCTTTGATTAAAAATATACTTTCAGCTCGATCAACGCTACTCACTTTTCCTCCTTCGTTCCCCAAATCAGATCGGCTTTTTTTTTGAGAATAAGAAGAGCTGAAGCTTCGGCAAGAGCTTTATCTTTTCGACGAAGTTCTTTTTCAAGTTCATGATTTTTTCTCCGCTCAACAATGAGCTCCGCTCGATCTTGCGTGCTTCTCTTGGAGGGTGATAATGCATCTTCAATTTGCTTTTGCCATTCGGCAAGATGCTCCTCATGAAGCCCGTTCTTCCTAAGATATTCTCCACGCCCTTCGATAGGAACCTCACCATATTCCTTTAGAGCTTTAAGTTTTTCTTGAGCTGATCTACTGTGAGGTTTTGATGGTTTTTTCATATCAGTGACATTAGCA
The DNA here is from genome assembly GCA_964358645.1 of uncultured Bacteriovoracaceae bacterium. GTDB lineage: Bacteria > Bdellovibrionota > UBA1018 > UBA1018 > UBA1018 > JBBTDV01. The sequence continues at coordinate 1,729 of CAYHPW010000148.1, forward strand.
AAATTGTTTCTCCAATTATAGAGAGTTGATGAATTAACCCCAACTTCGTTTGAAATCTCCGGCACCGTACGATTACCACGGCTCAAGAATTTTGCTACCGCTGATTTCTTAAAATCTTCTGAATAATCTCTTTCACTTTTCATCTTAATATCCTTTGTCGCCCCTTTGGTTTTTGTGGAGAGTGAACTCTAACTCCAGTCGCCCTTCGGGCTCCCTACGTTAGAGTTCACTCTCCTATCAAACTGCCCATTCCTCTTTTAGTGGTGGCAGTGAAAGACGACATCTACCCTGACATAGGGGGGTTACAGGTCCTCGATCAGAAAATTCGCATCAAAGAATACGGCAAAGAACTTCGA
>CAYHPW010000149.1:0-2019 GCA_964358645.1 uncultured Bacteriovoracaceae bacterium
GTCAGCGCCGTTCGTGCTCCACAGGCCTGGGCGTATGCCAGAGGCGCCGGAGCTATCGTCTGCGTTGTTGACTCAGGCATCGATATGGACCATCCGGATCTTGCGGCAAATATTTTGATTGGAGCCAATTACATCGATGGCACCACATGGGACGATGGCAATGGTCACGGGACCCATGTTGCCGGTACCATCGCGGCACTGGACAACACAATCGGAGTGGTGGGAATTGCTCCCGAAGCCAAGCTGATAGCGTCGAGAGTCTTGGATAACAGAGGAAATGGCACCTGTGGTGATATGGCTGACGGAATTCTGGGTTGTCTTGATCTAAGGGATCAAGTCGATCCCGGTCATTTAAATGGGCTCGTTATTAATATGAGCTTCAATTCGAATTGCGCCGGATGGGAACTGGTTGAAGCCGCAACCCAGACTGCGAATGCCGCCGGAGCTTTTCAAGCCGCTGCCGCCGGGAATTACAGCTTTTATAGTTTTATAAGACCGGCCGTGTTTGCCAATGTCCATCCTGCCACGGCAGTCAATCAGGATTTGACATTCGCCTCGTTCAGCAATTGGGGCTTTGTCCCCGGAGTGCATGAGGGCTGGACGGCGCCCGGCAATAATATCTTATCGCTGTGGAAAGGCGGGGGTACGAGGACGGACAGTGGAACCAGCATGTCCACGGCCCATGTCTCGGGCGTGGCTGCTTTGATGTACTCCGCTCAAAGTCTTGGTGTCGGCGCGATTGATATAGGTCTGCCCTATGAGCAACAAGGCTTCGGTCTTGTCGATGCGCTGACAACCGTATTGAACCACTAACCGGCAATTGTGCGGATATCGCGAGCCAAAACAAGAAAGGGTCCGGAGAGTTTTTCTCCGAACCCTTGTGGTAGCGAGTGCAGGATTTAAACCTGCGACCTTTTACTCCCGCGTACAGCTAACGCCGTTACAGTAAGTCGTGCAATTGCCCATTGGGCATGTGCCCGTACCGCACCAGCGCTTGCAAATGGCATTGTCTCTGTTGGAACCGGTTGTTTGCCCCCCACCGGCGTCTATGGCTGTCCATATGCCCGAATCTGCAAATGACCAACACTCTTGTTGCGTAAGAGCATCACAACTAACCCGAGAGGTGGGATCTGTATTTCTACAAGTGTCATCATCTCGGCTACAATTACCTTTTACTTCATTTGTGGCAGTCTGCCTTTCTGCCTCGGCATTTGTTAAACAGTCTCTACCGCGGATCCAGTCACATCCTGCATAGTCATAAATCTCAGTGAGACTGCATATACCATACATGTCACCAGAAGCCGCCTCACAAGCACTTTGGGTGCCATAATTGCAAGGGTTCCACGCATAGACTCCTGCACCGACAAATAAGACAAGCATAAACATGATAGTTTTCATTTTCATTTTTCCTTTTTTAGAAAGTTGAAACATTACAATATGAGAACATATTAATGATGAGAACATATTAACGGTTTTTTCTTGGTCTACCTCCTTGTTATTTAGAAAATAACTTTAATTTTAACAGGTGTATTTAACAAAACAACGAAAGACTTAAGTTTTTGTGGAACGCTGTTGCAAAAACGGTCGCACAAAATGTAAGGAAGTGGGAACGGAAGGATCTACGCCTTCTCTTTGCACTTGCAAGCGTTTACACTAACCAGCGTCATGGCGCTGACTATACTGACTCCACGAAAACAGAGCAGTGCTTCCACTTTTCGTCGATAAAAAAAGCTGGAAAATTTCTATCACTTTCGAAACGCGACCGGGACAAGAACTTCCGTTGACGGGTTAATATTTGCATACCGCCTTGTGATGCTTTTATCATATAATTGGTTAACAAGTTTGTAGTTTTCAACGGTTCTTGATTTCAAGATTTCCGAAAACGGTACAGATCTTTACACTGGTTTACTCTCTGATTTTTTTCAGGATACGGCAACTCCAAGTAGTGTGCCTCTCTCGACGATAGCGCCAAGTGACTCAAAAACCTATACATTTGAAGTTCATTTTCAGGAAGGTGCC
>CAYHPW010000150.1:0-2009 GCA_964358645.1 uncultured Bacteriovoracaceae bacterium
CAGTGCCTCAATAGCCGTCTGCATAATTCAAACTCTCGCGAACCCTCACAGAACCTTTCTATTACCCACAAGTATGATGCCGCCGGTTAGTTCTTTTAGCCGTTCTTAAAAATCTGAATATTCGTTTTGATGAGTTGCTCCAAAGTTTTCCTTAATTTGGAGTAATTGGCGATCATTCTCCTGACTTCGGGCAGCCGGCTTCGCGCAATATACACGATTCGTGTTTTTTGCCGGCGGTCTTTATACGTGAGCCGATACGCTTTCCGCGGTGTGCGTTTATCGCAGATACAGTTTGCTCTGCTGCATCCGGCGCAGACGCTGGTAACGGAACCCCTGATAATATTGGAATACTGCGCGAGTTTTTTTGTGAGCGCATTCCGTCTATCTTCCATGTCTCTTATTATATCTTTCATTAACGTTTCCTTTCCCGCGCAATAGATGTATAATATACATATATTACAGGTAGTGTGTCAGCACTTGCCTAACAAGGAGATTACAATGAAGACTAAGCACACTGGTTGGGCGGCCGAAGAGCTTGCGGATGCCGATCTTGGTGATAAGCGGCTTAATGCAAGATTGATTGGTATATGTGACAGGTTTTCGGAGTCTCCGGAAAGCCCGATTAATCAGGCATGCAAAGACTGGGCAGAAACGAAGGCGGCTTACAGGTTCTTCAAGAATGAAAATGTTGAGGCTTGTGAAATCATGAAAGCCCATCAACTGAAGACAGCCGAACGCGCGAAGAAACACAAAACCATTCTTGCAATCCAGGACACGAGTTATTTCGTCTACACAAGTCATCCAAAGACAGAGGGATTGGGCAGGATGTCGCTAAAAAAAGGCAAGAATGTCGATAAGATTTATTCCAATGGATTGATGATGCATCCCTGCCTGGCGGTAACCACTGACGGTTTGCCTATTGGTTTGCTAGACCAGCAGATTTCTGTCAGAAAACTACGCACTGAAGAGCGCCGCAGGCTTGCTGATGTCACGCCTATAGAAGAGAAGGAAAGTTACAGATGGCTTCAATCGTTGAGGAATAGCAAGGAAATAATCGGGGACACCCGGATTGTAACCGTGTGCGACAGGGAGGCCGATATCTATGATTTCTTCAGGCTGAGCGATGAAATAAAATCGCCGGTATTGGTCCGGGCCAAAGTAAACAGAGCAGTCAACAAGCGCTCCAGATACGCGGTGAAAGCCGTTATCAAACTATGGGGCCACATGAATAAGCAACCTGAGGCAGGCACTATCACAGTTGAGATTCCCCAGAGACGAAAAACACAACATTGCGAAAAACGAGATGCCCGTGCCGCCACCCTGACGATTAAATACGGGTCCTTTTTATTCAACCCGTCATCGCACAACGTCAAGCACAAAAGCGAAGAGCTGCCTGATATTAAGATGTACGCGGTATATGTCTTCGAAGCCAATCCACCGGCTGGAGCGGAACCCCTAGAATGGATGTTGCTCACTAATCTCGCGGTGACAAACTTTTCTGAAGCGTATGAGAAAGTCAGATGGTACTGCCTGCGGTGGAGAATTGAGATGTACTTCAAAATGTTAAAATCCGGCTTTCGAGTTGAGGAGTGCAGGCTGGAACATGCCGAACGATTGACAAGATATCTCACCGTCATGAGCATAGTCGCCTGGCGGCTATTCATGATCACCCTTATTGCCAGAACCGATCCGGACATTCCGTGCACCGAACTCCTCGCGGATTATGAGTGGAAGGTCCTGTATTTGAAAGTAAACAAAAACAAAATGCTGCCAAAGAAACCGCCTACTATCGGCAAAGTCGTCGTCTGGATAGCCAGGCTCGGCGGCTTCCTGGCGCGAAAAGGTGACGGGAACCCAGGGACGATTACGCTCTGGAGAGGATGGAAGCGACTGGCAGATTTAACGGAGGGCTGGCGCCTTGTAAATCAGTCTGGTACTTGTGGGTAATAGAAAGCTCACAGAACCGTACTTACGGATTTCCCATATACGGCTCTTCGTCAACACTCACG
>CAYHPW010000151.1:0-2008 GCA_964358645.1 uncultured Bacteriovoracaceae bacterium
AGAGTAAAATAAGTGTCAAGGCTTTCCAAAAACATTATTTACAATTTGCTCGGACAGGGACTTCTTCTTGTTTTGAGCCTGGTTGCCGTCAGATACATATTCAGGCGGTTAGGAGAAGATGCACTTGGCATTATCTACTTCACCGCCATCTTGAACGCTATACTTTGTGCCGTACTCGAAATGGGAATCTGTTCTACGACGGTTCGTGAAGTCTCTGCTCATTCTGGATCGAACCCAGGTTATATTAGGGACGTGATCCGGACGTTTTCGCTTGTCTATTGGGGCGCCTATGCTTTGCTCGCAGTTGCGATCTTTCTTCTGGCGCCTTTTCTTGTAAAAAACTGGGTGAGTCTTGATGCCATGAACGTAGCAGCGGCAATTCATGTCCTGCGCGTTTTGGGCATTGCTTCGCTGGTAGCATTACCAAAGTCTTTTTATGTCAGTCTGTTTCGCGGCTTACAACGGATGGAGTTCAATAATTTAATTGACGTTACTACCAGTGGGTTTCAACAGTTCGGTACCATCCTGATTCTTGTCCTTGGGGGTAATGTGTTTCATGTCGTTTATTGGTTCGCGGGCTGCTATGGTCTTAGTGTGCTTGCCTATTTCTTTATTGCCGCTCGTTTTTTTTCATTGCGGGCCCTGGTTCCCGGATGTTCGTTCGATGTAGTCAGAAAGAACTTGAGCTTCGCTTCCAGAATGATGTCTGTTTCAGTCATTTCCACTATTCACACTAATTTTGACAAACTGATCATCAGCAGACTGCTGCCCATCGGTGTAATCGGATATTACGGCATCGCCTATGGCACTGCCTCTAAAGGAATGTTACTCGCAGGGGCCGTTTCTCAAGCTGCATTTCCATCGTTTTCCGCTCTTTTCAGAGCCGGGGACCACCAAAGTCTAATATCGCAATATTGGAAGCTGCACGATTTCCTTTGCCTCGGCATGGTTCCCATACTTGCGATTATCCCTTTTGTCCTGTTACCACTGTTTTCATACGTATTAAATGAAGAAACCGCACGACTGCTACTCGTGCCCACTGTATTACTCTGTGTGGGATTCTACATGAACGGCACTTTGAACATTCCCCATGTTTTTTCACTTGCCGTAGGTAAGCCGGGGATTGCAGCGCGTTCGAACTTCTATGCCTTATTCGTTGTTTTGCCGGCAACAGCCTTCCTCATTTATTTTTTTGGTTTGGCCGGAGCTGGTCTGTCCTGGGTCCTCTATCATATTTTCGGCTATTTTTACGGCGTGCCAAGAATATGCCGTGAATGCTTGAAAATCCCCGTATGGCGGTGGTATTCGCACGTGCTTAAGATATTCGCCGTGGTTGGCCTGACTTATGGTGTTGCTGGGATCATTCTGGGAACAACCGGTAGTGCATCAATCGTTTCATTAAGCTTGGCCTACTTGCTTGCATCGATTGGCTTTTTGACCGGCAGCTATTTCCTGATGGGTGATGAGCTTCACAAAGCATTGTCCGGGGCTTTGAATAGATTGAGAGCAGAAGTTGCGGCTGTTGTGCGAGTGCTTGTCCAAGCTCAAGCGTGACTTTGTGTGACAAATAGTTTTTCCGGAAAATGCGGGGGGATTAGTACAGCAAACGACCCGCACTGTATCGAAACTATAAAAGAGGTGATCAAATGAGTGGTAGAGCTCCGCTTGTCAGCATCGGGATGTGCGTATATAACGAGGAACGATTCATCTCGCAGGCCCTGGACTCTCTCTTGTCCCAGACTTTCCGGGACTTCGAGCTAATCATTGTTGATAATGCATCGCAGGACGCTACCGAGCAGATATGTCAGGACTATAGATCTCGCGACAATCGTATTCGTTATTTCCGCAATGCCGCCAACATCGGCGGCAAGAGCGGTAAACTGGCAATTGCCAGGTCATCTGGAAAATACTTTATGTTGGCAGGAGGACATGATTTATGGCATCCAAGCTACATATCAGAGTGTTTGGGCGTTCTTGAGAGCGACCCCCGGGTCGTTCTTTGTTACGC
>CAYHPW010000152.1:0-1995 GCA_964358645.1 uncultured Bacteriovoracaceae bacterium
CCCTGTCAAGCAATTTAAGAATGTTACCGAAACAGAACGATCGTACTCGTACGTTTTTTTCTCTTTTTTATTTCTTTTCTCTCTTAAGGGACATTTCCCCATAAAAGCCTTGAAAGCGTGTTTATAGCCATTTTTGCCAAAATGGCCTTTTAAATTCGCTCAAGAATGCGCCAGGATAGTGTTTTCTCGACGAGCTGGTGTCATTAAGAGGTAGCTACTACCTTTTTCCATGTCGGACAGGCTCCTGGCCAATTCTTCCACACCTATCAGCATCCCGGTCAACTCATCTAACCATGTTCCATCAATACGTTTTGTGAAGCCGATCCTTGGCCCACATCTTTATATATTTTTTCATGGACAAGTCAATAAGGATATCCGGCCAGTATCCTTTTGGTTCGTCGGTATCGTTCGAAAATGAAGGTGACGGCTCACGGATCACATTCTCGCTTTGTGCGGCCATGCGCTCAAAATCTTCTAATCGGTCGATGCGTTTCAAAAGCTTGGCAAAACTTATTTTGCCCCGGAACTTTTTAAAACGATTTTTCTGTTCTCGTTTGTTTTTCGACATTGCAATGTTTCGATTCCCAAGTCCTTCGACAGGCTCCGTAAGATATTTTGCTGTGCCGCACTCAATACAGGAACGTCAAGCAACGTATTGATTTTACCGTTATTGATAATCACGGCCTTGGGGCTAAGTCTACGATTAGCCAATTTGTAAATGCCATCGAGCTTGGATTCAATAACACCGGCAAGTTCAAATGGGTCAATTACTTCACGTAAACGCTTGAACATGGCAACCCTGGCTAGATTCCCCTTTTTGGAAGCGATTAGCCTATCAAGAGGCGTTTGCGGATTGTTGTATTTTCGTATCAGTCTGGAACCCACGCGAATCTTTTTTATAAGTTTCACTGAGGGTTGAAAGAGGTTTTTCATCAGCCGTAGTTCGTTGCGATAAAGGTCATTAATAGCTTGCAAGGCCAAGTCTGAGTCGTAACGCTCATACCCGAGCAGCTTGCGGACATGTGTCCAGTTCTTCTGCTCGACATGTGCGTTATCATCTTTCTTGTAGGGGCGGCCGCGGGTGAATTGAAGTTTAGGAGGCATCTGGCAATAGCGATAGAGATGAGCATTGATAAATTCACTGCCGTTATCGGAGTCGATGCCGAGCCAGTCGAAAGGCGATTCTTGCCGCATCTCGTCGAGCGCTTTGCTTACCCCTATTTGCCCTTTACCCATGACGGCGCGAGCTTCAGTCCAAGTGGTCAGGATATCGGTCTGGTTCAGGGAGTGGATAAAAACTCCGTCGGCCGAATTGCCGGAATGAGAAACCAAGTCGATCTCAGTGAATCCTGGCACGGTAACATTCCAGTTATCTGTTTTGATGGGGATGTGATGTTTGAGCAGGGTCCCCGGCTTGGTCTGGCCATAAATTCTCCGTCGTAGTTGCGTCTTCCTGGTCTTGAGCCGGTAGTCTATCGTTCTGGGACTGATACGCAACAACTGCTGCTCCTGTTCAGGAGTGAGGCGGAAGTGTTTGCGTATCCACGGCATCCACAGGCGCAGGATCTCTTTAAGACGGGAAGACCATGGATAGTCCGCCGCTTCCCAGACTTTCTGCAAGATGGAAATCACGATGGGGCCATAGATCGGCTGACGTTTGCAACGTTGGCCCTTTGACTTTTCCTCGGAAGGGGACTCGTTGAGTTTGCGAATAGCGTGCTTGCGGTGGTAGCCGCACACCTTGCAAAATTCGTCAAGAATGATGCGTTTGATTGCCTTGGAAGCTTTGTGGTAGCGATTAAAAATAGCCTTCATGTATTCCCATTTGAATCGTCGTTTCATGTCCCAACCCTCCTTCAAAATGCAGACTGGTTGGGTAACATTTTACATTGCAAGACGATACTCTCTTGGGTAACATTTTAGCTTGCGCGATACGCCCCCCCTGTCAAGCAATTTAAGAATGTTACCGAAACAGAACGATCGTACTCGTACGTT
>CAYHPW010000153.1:0-1974 GCA_964358645.1 uncultured Bacteriovoracaceae bacterium
CATTAGAAATTACAAATGGAGTTATAAAAGTTCCAAAACCCCAAAGATTGGTATCCTTTGTATCAAAAGGATCGTAAATGCTTGCGTCAGGATTTAAGATATGGGGTGAAGTGAATGAGGATGGGGTCGGTGTGGGAGACGATGTTGGTGTTGCTGATGTCGGTTCCGATTCTATTGGCAGTGTTGAATCAACCAGGGAAGTTTCGGTTTCACCTGTCGTAGAGATACCAGGATTATTCGCCTTTCCAATTAACTTGCAGGATACCAGGCAAAGCAATAATGGAATGACAGCTAACGTTCTATATTTCATATCGTTACTCCTAATCCTAAAGTTATGGACGCGGATCTTATCGGAGTAGCGGCGTTGCTCGGGATGAAAATAAGATCAGATACGTCCACACTTAAAACCGGGTGCCATGGCTTTGTGCCGCCGATCTCATAGCCGCCACCAAAAGCGATCTCGCGCGCGTTCATGCTGAAATCCGTGATCGCGTCGCCAAGAGGCACGCACTTTAGATATGCATAGACAGCTCCAGTATCAATCCTGCGGCGGATGGACGGATAGATCTGCGGATAGAGCAGATCGCCGTAACCGAACCTGCCTGGCTCCACGAACATGCGTCCATAAGAAAGTCCCGTGGCTATCGAAAGTGACCATGGAGATGTGATCCAAGGGATGGCGTACCCGAAGCGTATATTTGCGCCGAAGTATCTAACTCGCATATCCGGCAAGTTAGTCGAAAGACTTTGCGCGGTGATGAAGCTGTTAGCCCCTATGCTGAACGAACGCGATAGCGAATATTGCATGCTTGCTTTCGCGGTGAGGGCTATTAAGTGGTAATTAGTGGCACCTTCCGTGAGTAAGTTGAAGGAAATACCAAGTGACGGCGTGACAGAGAATCTTGGAGCTGCTGGGATCGGGGCATGAGCTTCAGCACCCTGAAGTGGCTGCAGCGGTCCCTGTTTCGCTCTAATATTCCCTGAAGATTGAATGCGTCTGCCGTTTTCGTAAACGGCTGTTCCGCTCAAACGGCCTGAGTTATCGTAAAAAAACCACTGGCCGTGCGGGATGCTGTTTCGCCACTGCCCGCGGTCAAGAAGTTTTCCGTTCCTCCGCCACCTGGTCCATGCGCCGTCAAGAGCATTTCTCTTATAAGACCCCTGTGTCTTGAGATGCCCGTCTGGATAAAAAGCGGCGTATGGCCCATCGGCGGACAGCTCTCCATGCGTGCACCCGATGGAGGCTACATTGCCATCATCGCCATAGGTGATCCTGGCGCGATGGACGTTGCTGACTTTAAAACACACTGCCTGTTCCTTTTGCGACTTGATCTGCAACCCACGCATTTCAATGGCTCCTGCCTGATGGGCCGAAAGCACTCCGATGACAATGCATAAGCCATATATTTGTTTTAGAAGATTTCTTTTGTCCCATACGTCCCACATGTTTGCCTTTGTTCTTTTAGTGACTCATCATTCCCTGTTCACCTTTTTTATGCTGATCTCGTAAAGCGCGGTATGAACTTCAGTTTTTGAAAGCATGTTCTCGATAGAAAAACGCTGGTCCTCCTCGCCGAATAGAAGAAAATGAACAGAGCAATTAAAACACTCTGCAAGCTTTTTTAGTGCGTCTACGTTACGCGGGAGCCTCCCGTTTGCCCCGACCCATTCCGCGACTGTTTTCTGCGGCAACCCAAGTCTGCGTGATAGTTCTCTGGCTGATAGGTTGTTTTTTTGCATGATGGTTTCCAGATTTTCTCCAAACTTCTTCATAATAATCTAATTATCGACCTTTTTTATACAATATTCATTTAAATCCGTTTTATCACTCACTTCAAGTTACAAGTGACTCGACATGAGCCGCTTTCGCGACGAAGGTCCTGACATGACTTTGTGTCGCGTTCGATTAACAGTATTTCAGGGCAAGTCCCAAAGCTAGTTGAAATTTAAGTTGAGTGGTTCGATCTTTTTGTT
>CAYHPW010000154.1:0-1966 GCA_964358645.1 uncultured Bacteriovoracaceae bacterium
TGTGGCTAAATCCGGGAAATTCAGGCTTGCGAACTGGCCGTGGTATTTGACTGCCGCCCGGTCGTAGGCTTTGGCCGCCTCGATCTCGTCGCTGAAGTCCCCAATGCGTAATCTGGCTCTGTTGAAACCTATCCGGACGCGCCATTTCCTCATGCGATTGTCCGCCCGGCTATTTCTTCTTCTCCCGCTCGTAGGCTTTGCGGATGGCATCGGCAAGCTGATTAGATTTGGCTTTGTATGAGGAAAACTCGGCGATGTTGTCATCCTTCAAATGAAGTTGGCCTTCACCCGTATTTCCCCTGTGTTGTCCAGCGGAGTAGTACCGGTTCGATGCCATTTCTTTGGATGCCAGCACCCAGTATCGGATGGCATCTCGCCATACTCCGATCCAAATAAAGACATCACAGCACGCTGGCTTGACTTGCTGAAAGTTCATGTCGAATCGTTTTTTCGAATCAGAAGCAAGCGCTTTGACATACAGGGGAGCATCTTGGTCAAAATCAACGGCGCGAGATGCTTTCACCTCAATTTTGATTTTACCGTCGAGAAAGAAATCATATTCACCCGAATATGACGGATCACTTTTCTTCGATGGTTTTTGTAATTCTGGTACAAGTTCTTTGAGGTGGCCTTGCGCCCACGCTTCCCCAAACCCTCTCGGTGCGCCGATCTCGAAAATGTACATGAACATATTTCGCGCAATGTAGGCGTCACGGAGTTCGATATACTCGTCATGCGTTAATTTGTCTGCCGCAAGCAGGGATGCAATCATGTACTCGTAGTCGTTGAATGGATACACAGAAACGAGTGTGTCCAGGCTGGCTCGGAAAGCCACAGCGTTCGGCAACGTAGCAATGAGTCGGTCGAGTTCCTTCTGAAGCTTTTCCACAATACCTTTCAGAACAGCATTGGCTGTGCGATTTGCTTTGTGGCGGTAACTACCTGTGAGGTGTCCACGTCATCTTGTTGCGGGCAGTCATATTCATCTTCAAATGGGTGGCCATTTTGCCAACCAAGTTGACCCGTTTTCCTGAAATGCTCAAGACGGCGAATAGTTATCTCGCAGAACAATGGATCAATATCCATGGTGATGCATTTTCGCTTATTGATTTCAGCGCTTAGGAGTGTTGTCCCGGAATGAGAGAAATAATCCACTACAACATCGTTAGCGTCTGAGCTCGCGCGAATAATCCGCTCGATGCATTTGAGGGGCTTTTGCGCGTAGCATCCGGATACATTTTCCTCCATTCGATAAAATACCTGCTGAATATCTACCCATACATTACCCGCCCTTATGTTTTCGGATCGACTCCTTTGAAGGTTTTCTGTCTCTTGGCCATTTATTTCTTTGTAATATCCTCGGAGAATTTTAGGAATGTCCGTATATTCCGCATCAACATTAAAGATAGGATTGCCTTTGACATAGTAGAGAAGTTCTTGCCGCACGGCCATCCAGTTTTTCTGCGTACCGTACCCTCGTTGGTTACGCATTGTGAGAAAACTGCGTGGGCGGAAAGGTAATTGCCGCATCATAATCATGAAGTCGGGGAGCGGTTGAAAACCATCGTTCTGATCAGCCCCCAGCCAGACATAGAGTGATGAATCAGATGAGAGCCATTTTTCTGTATTCAGAACCCATGTCTTGCACCAGTCCATGAATTGCATTAAGGGCCGCTCATCGAAGGCTACAAGATTGTATGGTGGATCGTGGATTGCGAGTTTCGCCTTCTGTCCATCCATCAGGTGGGCGACCTGAATTGCCACGCCCGCATCAAGACAACCAACTCGATGCCCTGTCTTGGGGTCCTCCCAGATTTCACCGCTTTTTAGCCGGCAAAAGGGCAATAGAGCCTCTCTTATTGCTGGATTCGTATCGAGTCTGGGCAATGGATTGTTTTTCATGTCACGAGGCTATCATTTCTACCTGATATTTCAATTCCGGCTAACTATGTATTATATGGTTTCC
>CAYHPW010000155.1:0-1964 GCA_964358645.1 uncultured Bacteriovoracaceae bacterium
GTCGGAAGTTTGGCTACAAAACCGGAAAGAATTAAGTGGGAGAGGCACTAGTTCTTCCCTGATAGCTTTTATAGAATCGATGGGTTTATCAGAAACTTGTATTCTACGATCTAAAAGTCTCGGATCAAAATCAGTTATCCCACTTTGGATAGCAACCTTCTTGCCTTCTGAAAGTGCTCTGGCAAGAGTGCTGACTATACTTTTTTCAGTTTTTAGTAATTCATCATGATTATGACGTTGATTTCTTTCGGATAACAATTTGTTTCCATTTATCTTAACAGTTAATGAGTAACTGTCCATAAATACAGTTACATCCGAAGGGTCTAAGTACAACGTTTCCTCCGCCATTGCTTGTAAACTCAAACTCAAAGCAACAAACACAATAAGTGTTAGCATTTGTGACTTCATATCTTTTTCTCCACTTGTTTAACTAATCGGCAAAGAGAGGGGGGCTTTATCGTTTTATTGGTACCGGGAAAGATTGTCAGAGAAAGAGCTATGGAAAGCTTGAAAATTAAAGGTTTTCAAGCCCTTGTTTAACTGAGATTGTTTTGTTGTTTTATAAAAACATTGGAGAAATAGACATGGTTAATACCACAAAAAGGACAGCGTTGATTACGGGGGCATCCAGCGGGATTGGATTGGAGCTATGCAGAATTCTCGCGAAAAATGACTTCAATCTGGTTTTGGTGGCACGGAGCAAGAAAAAACTTGAAGAGTTGGCCGAGGAAATCACTTCCCTGCACTCTGTCGAAGTGCTCGTTCTTCCCGAGGATCTATCCGACCCCACAGCACCGAAAAGAATCCTGAATGCGCTATCCTCAAAACATATTTTGATCCATATCCTTGTCAACAACGCCGGCTTCGGCGTTCACGGACCATTTGTCAGCACGAGCATCGAAAGAGAATGCGAGATGATTGGCTTGAACATTCTCGCGCTTACCCGCCTTACCAAATTATTTCTCCCCGGTATGCTGTCACGCGGTGAGGGGGCGATCCTTAACGTCGCTTCAACAGGGGCATTCCAGCCAGGCCCTTTTATCGCAGCGTATTTCGCCACCAAGGCTTATGTACTTTCGCTGACCGAAGCGATCGCCGCGGAGGTTGCCGGGTCGGGGGTAAAAATCAGCGCATTATGTCCAGGTCCCACGAGAACCGGGTTCCAAAAAGCAGCCAGGATGGAAGGATCTAGGATGTTTGGTAAAATCAACGTCTTGGACGCGCAAAGGGTCGCGCAGGAAGGATACCGAGGATTGATTTCAGGAAAACGCATGATCATCCCGGGGCTCTTGAATAAGATCCTTTACTTCGCAACGCGGCTCTTTCCAAGACGCACAGTGATGTGGGCGGTTAAGGGGCTATTTAGAAACATCTGACCAAAAACTCAATGAAGCCAGCCGAACTCTATTGTTTTTTTAAATAATTTAGAGCGAAATTACCAGACCAATTCCTGTATTAAATGAACTGGCGTTAACGCTCATATTACTTCCATCAATATCAGTCAGCAGCGATCCTTTTTTCATTATGGAGTAATCGTTATTCAATATGAGTGGCGCAAATTCATATTGACCTTTATTATTGGTTATATTACCCTGTTTTAGGGTTATGCTATTATCGGGCCTATTTGGAAACGAAACAGCAGAAAAAGTTCTGCTTTCGATTGTGAATTATGGATCAGTATATCCAAGGGGTATAGCTGTAAATTTCGGACTGGCAATTAGTCAGGTTCAGCGACAATTAGAACGCCTTGAGCGCGAGGCGATATTATCAAGTCGATTAATAGGCCGCACCCGAGTCTACGAATTGAACCCTCGCTATCTTTTTCGCAAAGAATTGGAAGCACTTTTAAAAAAGGCGCTAGGAAATCTGCCCAAAGAGGTGATGGACAAATATTTTACGCAACGAAGCCCTTGTGGTGGCTAGATGACTTCTTCCATGCGGTTTTGCCTCCAGCACTTCTGATT
>CAYHPW010000156.1:0-1964 GCA_964358645.1 uncultured Bacteriovoracaceae bacterium
GCAAAAAGTCAGAAATCTCGGGTTTTGTCATGCTGAGATTAAGCTTGTCCAGAGCTTGCCGAGGGGAAGCATATCCTAATATCAATGAGTTATCTTCACCCTTCAAAAAGTTCAGACCTTATGATTGAAAAGAGGGGTTCGAAAGTTACGTAATGATTTCTGCCGAGCGAGTTATCCACATGGTGCTACGAGAGCTCCGAGATTTTGCCCTTCGGGTACGCCCCACTCCACCTGAGAGCGCTGGGCTAAAATCTCTCCGCTCTCTATCCCCCTATGGATAACTCTCGAAAAGGACGTGTCACGTACTTTTCGAACCAAGCTATTAAAAAGAAAAGGCAAGTCTCACTATTTCGGCTATAATTTTTGTTGCCACAAAAAAACTTACCGAAAGGAGGCTTGCCATGAATAAGAGTAACAAACTTGATTTTACGGGTCAACCTATTTACATCGGTTTGGATGTCCACAAGAAGAGCTGGAGCGTGAGCATTTTTACTCAACATTGCGAGCATAAAACATTTACCCAACCTCCCGAAGTGGACAAGTTGGCCTATTATCTGCGACGTAACTTTCCTGGCGCTCAGTATTATTCGGTCTACGAGGCTGGTTTTAGCGGTTTCTGGATTCATGACCAACTGAGAGCAAAGGGGATCGACTGCATCGTGGTCAACCCTGCCGATGTGCCGACCAGGGACAAAGAACGAACCAAGAAGCGGGATCCGGTCGACTGCCGCAAACTTGCCCGGAGTCTTCGAAGCGGGGAGATTGAAGGAATCTACGTTCCTTCCAGAGGGAAGCTGGAAGATCGCAGTCTGATCCGGACCCGTCAGAGCATGGTGAGGAAGCAGACGAGGTGCAAAAACCAGATTAAAGCCATACTTTTCTTTTATGGAGTGGTGATTCCAGAGGAAAGAGAGATGGGCCATTGGTCCCGACGATTCATCCGGTGGATTGAGCGGATTCGGATGGAAAGAACCAGTGGAGATATAGCTCTGAAGGCCCACTTGGAGGAACTGAACCATCTGCGCCAACTGATCGCCTCTTTGAACCGGGCTATCCTGCGCTTGGCCAGGACGGAGGAGTACCGATCCCTTGTCCGTTTGTTGAAGTCGGTCCCCGGGATCAGCACGCTTACAGCCATGATCTTGCTGTCGGAACTGGGTGAGGTCACGCGTTTCCCGTCTCTGGACGAGTTGTCCTGTTACGTTGGACTGATTCCAGACACTCAAGAAAGTGGTGAGAAAGAATACGTTGGAGGAATGACGCAGCGGCGCCATTCGCAGTTGAGATGGCTCCTCATTGAAGCCTCCTGGGTTGCCGCCCGCAAGGATCCGGCGCTTCTGATGGCCTTCCAGGAGTACTGTAAAAGGATGCGCAAGACGAAGGCCATCGTCAAGATTGCCAGGAAACTTCTGAATCGGATCCGCTACGTTCTGAAAAATCAGGCGGAATACGTTCCGTGTGTCATTGAGTAACTCTAAATGCATTGGGACGTGACCCGATCTCATAAATCGCTTTCGTGGGCGACGGATATGTCACCCTTGCAGCTCGTCGCAAGATGATGCCTGCTATAGTTCAGACTCCCGTGCCCACACTTTAAAATATGAAAAGATTCTGCAGCTATCCAAGAAGGATATGTCTGCTAATAGAAGGTTGATTTTAAAGATTGGTGCTGTCCTTAAAAACATTATCTAATACCACGTCTATGCTGATTGGGACTTGCTTTTCAACATAGAAGGGTGACAATAAAAGGCTTTTTCGGCAGCCCTATAGTGAGAAAGGAATAAGACATGCCTGTCAAAATACATATTCATGCCACTCACCGACGATTTACCGGCGGCTTGGAGGTGGTAGCCGTAGAGGGCAGTACCGTGGGTGAATGTCTGAATCAGCTCATCAAACAGTTCCCTGGAATGGAGAAAGCGCTGTTTGTCAAAAAAGATAAACTGCTCAACATCGTTGAAGTT
>CAYHPW010000157.1:0-1930 GCA_964358645.1 uncultured Bacteriovoracaceae bacterium
CTATTATTATTCGACCGCATCCAAAAACTGAGTCCGAGTATCAATACGAATTTGTTACAGGGCAGTGCAGGTTTAATGCCTGTTTAGAACTCGGGATAGAAGAAATTCCCGCGTTTATAGAAGAACTGGATGATGACAAAGCTATTCAACGTTCTTGGCTTGAAAATGAAGCGAGAGGCGAACTGACATATAGTGACCGAGCATACTGGGTAGAGAGAATATACAAGCGGTATAGCAGTGAAGGTTACACGGCAAATGAGACCCTGGAACATGCAGCTAAGTATCTTGGTGTGACCGTATCAACGATTAGAGTATACGGTGCTTTGCTTGTATTGCCTGAAGATATCATGCAAATGGTAAATAACAAAACCCTCTTTGAAAAATACGCCGTTGCAATTGCGCGAAATACCTACGAGCCTTTACACTCTGAAAAATCACAAGAAGCTATGCAAGAGCGGGCCTCTTGGGTTCTTAGCCTTGGTAAAGACCAGCGAGATCACGCTATTGAGGCTCTGGAACAACTCGGCTGCAAAGCATCCATTGCCGATTTGAATAATAACGTAGAGGAAAGAACGAAACAAGATAGGCTCACGGTGCATTACACAATTCCGGGAGAATTACACAGTGCTTTACTGAAATGGGGTAAAGAAAAGGGCTTGAAAGATGAATCCACCATCATATCCTTTATGATAGCGGATGTTCTTAATAGGGGGGCAAGGTAATGGACGTTAAGACTGCGATAGAATATCTGACCGGCTCTGCAAAGAGAAAAGCGTCTGAAATAGGAAAAGCCGTAGATGTTTTGTATCAGGAATACCACACCTATAAAGCAATCTCACAGAAATTGGTGGGGATATCCCCAGAGTTCTTGAGCCAGAGACACAGAATATTCCAATTGCCGGAAGGCATTCAATGGAAGATTGATGAAGGATACATCGGAATAGAGAAAGGATATCAAATATCTCGGCTCAAGGAAGAAGACGACCAATGGTTATTGGCATTTACTATTGTAGAAGAAAAACTTAGCGCAAAAGAATGCGAAAATGTAGTAAATGGCGTGCTTACTCAGAACCGTTCACTCAAAGAGGCACTTAGTATCACAACGGGATGTCGATTTGACAAAATCCAGCCTTTGTTACTTCCTATTGGATTTGACATTTGGTTTGCCATAAGTCGAGCAGCTTGGAACCAGAAGGAAAATTGGGGAGATCTCTGCTATAGGCTTATTCGTCAAGGCTTGAATGTTGATGTTCGAGAAGATGTTCGAGAAGTTGCAAACAAATTAAGGGCGTTAGCAACAGATTTAGAAAAGGCAGAGAATATAGGAAATTCTGCCAAGAAAGAAGCTGAGCCTCCTAGCTAGCAGAATAGGAGGACAGTTCAAAGTAGGGGCGAAGCATTTTTTCATTAAATAAATTAACAATATACTTTGATCTAACAAAAAATGCTTCGCCCCTACAACGGCCGAAATTAATCATTTATCCATTAAATTGTGAACTGCTGGAGGTGCATATAATGCCTATACAAATTGAGGACATAACAATATATAGCGTCAAAGAAATCTCAGAAAGTCTTGGGATAACGCAAGTTACAATAAGGGGATATATCAGGCAAGGCAAACTCAGAGCAAAAAAAATTGCTGGTGAGTGGCGTATAACCGGTGATGCTCTGATAGATTTTCTCTCTACTGAGAAAACAGAAAAAGAACGAGATCCTGAATTTTCAACCGTCAAGTCTCTGCTAAAACATGCAGGGAAATGGAAAGGTCCTAAAAAAGAATATGAGAGGATATTAAAATACATTAAAGAAAATAGAACGGATGCGGAGTTTTAGATATGTATTTATTGGATACAACATTTTGCCAAGATAATAGTTTGAACTGCTGAGTTTACAAAATTTACTGGAGAGTATTTCATGAATAAGTTCCTTT
>CAYHPW010000158.1:0-1872 GCA_964358645.1 uncultured Bacteriovoracaceae bacterium
TCCCGACTTTGACACTTCAATTTCGAGAAATGCTTATTTTTCCAGCACTTTTCTCTGTTTCGGCAAAATTCTGTGCCACTACACTCTCCTCGGAACGGATTTTCTCGATTTTGAGCACACGGTCCGGCAATTTTAGACGCATTAGCTCGTATCCCTCGACCGCGATCCCCTTAATCTCATTGCGCACCCACGCCCGCGTTCCGCGCACGTCTACCGGAATCGCATAGACTTCATTGAGCGCCCGGAACCACTGGCCCACGGTGATCGACGCCTTGGCTTTGCGAAAGTCCCGGATGAGGATCGCTTCCACATAATATGCCACCATGCACAAGAGCACATGGGACTGAATCCGGGGATCGACCCAATGGAACATTGGCCGCGTTTGGATCGGACCTTTGATTTCTCCAAAAGCGTCTTCCACACGCCATAGATCTCTGTAGCGGTCATAAACTTCTTCGTCGCGCAACACCGTGCCAGCAACATTTGTCAGTACGCCGAAAAAACCGTCGCGCTTCTGGGACTCGTTGACAGCCTGTTCATCGACCGCCGGTGTCCCCTCATTCAAGCCTTTCAAGAACTGTCGGTATCCCTTATGCGTCACAAATTGTTTCGGCTCAGGATTTTTCTTATCCAGTTGCTCCCGGATTTTCTTTACAATCTCCTCCCGGATTAATGCGTCCCGCTCGGCACGATCCTGACTCCACGTCACAATCAGTCGGCTGTCCTGGTACTCCATTTCCCGGATCAGCAAGGTGCTTTCTTTATTCAATATCCGATACTGCCCCTTGTCCATCACCTTGGCTTGCCACGCATTGGTCATACCCCATAGCCGCATTCCCAAAATAAAATCCATCTGCGCTTTGCGCAACTCACCTAAATTGTCTTTCGTGATTATCCCCCGGTCCGCTACTAAAACAATCCGGGTGATGTTATATTTTGTTTTCAGCTTTTCCAGGATGACCGGCAGGCTGTGCGGTTCGTACGTGTTGCCGGGAAACAGTTGATATCCGACCGGCACTCCTTCCCTGTCCACCAGCAGCCCCAGGATCACCTGCGTCAAGTCTTTCCGGTGGTTCTTGCTGTAGCCAAAGCGCCGTAACTCGCCATCGCCTGGATGGTCGTTTGTGCTCTCAAAATGAAGCGTCGTCAAATCGTAAAATACTACGTCGAGTTCCTGGTTGAACAAATCCCGCTCCCCGCCACGATCGAACAGGGTCGCCTCGATATCCTCCCGATGCTTCCACAGCACATCCATCGCCCGGTAGAAATCCTTCAGCGGCGGCGCCTCCATTTCCAATATCCCAGGATAAATCTTTCCCCATTGCTCCAGGTTCAATCGCCTCTTGGAACACGGCTTGATGAAACGGCTTACTATCATTCCCGTGATTATCGCCACCCATGGCAACTTCATGCGGGGATGCTCCGCCGCCAGACGTTCCAGCATCCGCTTGAGTCCCAACCGCTCCAGCATTTTATTCACAACATGCGCGGCGCCCAGGTGGTATACCTGCGATACGGAAACATCTTTGCTCAAATCAATCAGCTGTTGCTTGACAGTAAACCGCGCCAAGGCTTTCACCAGCCCATCGAGTTCGCCGCTGGCTTGCAGCAGGTCCAGTCGCCCCAGGGTAAACAGAATTTGTTGTTTGACTTTGCCGCTGTCACGGTAACTCCGGACGATTTGGAGGTACTCGGTACCACGGGCGTTGCGGTTGACGCGGAGGAACATAACACCATTACAGAATAAAACCTGCCGTCCGTCAATAGAAAACAGGTGGCGGGCGAAAGATTGTGTCACTACATTTTCGGATTTTGAGGTCGGCTCCCATTGGGCGGGTGGGGACAAATCGCCTCTGAACTGTCAAAGTCGGG
>CAYHPW010000159.1:0-1818 GCA_964358645.1 uncultured Bacteriovoracaceae bacterium
TTTGCAAAAACAATCCGCGGTAATAGCCACCTCAGGTTTGAATGTAGCGAAGATAAAAGATCCGCTAAGATGATAAGTCTCTTGCGTGAATATCTGTCTCCAAAGGGTCCCAGTAAAGGTAGCAGTCCAATCCGTACAACCATCGCTGGAGCCAAAACCGAGGACATAACGGCGGCAGATCCAGTCTTTTCCAAGATCCACCAAGCAAGCGCGATGTTGCTACAAGCATCACCGAGCAGGGAAATCAGTTGGCCGGCTCGGTAGTTCCAAAAGTCGCGCCCTGGAGAAAAGTTGAAGAACTTCGCGATCCTCATTTCTTACCTCAATGGACTTCGCCGAACCATTTGAAGGGATTTATTGACGCACAACGAAGTCTATTTCTATTATTGAGCGCCCGTTAACAATTAACAACACATACCGACCACACATAAACTATGCCGCCTTGAGCTTCCAATTGCCTTGGGCTGTAGAGATCAATTCAATGCGATCAAGCTTTATGCCTTCATCTTTCAGAATTTGGTCGTGAAGATTGTAATTACGGTCTGGAAGTTTTGAGGCTACGGTGAAACGCACGAGACGGTCAAATGCACGGGTAATCGGTTGCGCGCCTCTTTCGAGTCTCGTCAGCGTGGCATCGTCATAGCCAATGATCTTGGCAAACATTGTCCCTGAGTAACCCAAATGTTTTCTTAAAAACCTGACTTCTGACCCGGTTAAAAAATCTTTCTTTCGTAGCAAAATATAGGCAATCGCTTCGTTGAGTTTTTCTAGGTTTCTGTATCCGAAATATTCTTCTCCGCACTTATCGCAGTGATGATACTCCACCCCGATAAGCGTTACGTTGTCCAGGCCGCTCTCTTTGTATTTGTGCGTGATCTTTGTTTTCTTAAGCGGCTTTTTGTTGTCGCACATCGAACAAGTCATCATTATTTGCCTCCTTTTCTTTTATCCCAAGCGGTCACCAAGTTGAGCCCTGTTCCATCGTTCCAAAACCCGACAACCACCGTAAGATTTGAGGTTTCGAGTCGATACCTATAATTTCCGTTCTCCCATTCGCCATCCTGATTGATCTTCGCATCATGGCTTTTGAGAACATTCAAAGCATCCGTCGTAGTGAGGTCATCGTTTTTAAGCTCTTGAATCGCATGACGAGAAAAGCGCACATTCCCAGGATGTTGACTCATGATCTTAGAAATATGCTTTTTCGCTTCAGTCCGACTAAGCCGTTGTTCTTTATAGTCAGTTGGCGACATAATATCAAGATATGATAATATACCACATGGGTCCAGCTATTTCGCTTCGAGTTGTAACTGATCGTGGGCCAAATTTTCCGAGCCTTGGCCTAAACAGGTGAGTCATGGCCGAGAAAAGAATCTCAGTTGATATGGCGGATAAACCTTAGTGAGCACAGAGAATCTCATGAATTGGAATGCGCTATTAGGTCCGGCTCCGTTTTTTGTGTAGACCCAAAAGTCTTTCTTATCTGTTCCAACTGCAGGTGCAACATATACAAAAACATGGCTAGACTTCACATACATAGAAAGCATTATAGGGTATGTCGAAACTTCAATAAGATCAAAACTCGATCCTGTGAACTCCCATATGGTACCGATGTCTCCAAAATGTCTCTTGGTTTCTGATTCATCTATTAAACGACTGTATAGTTTCTTTGCCTCTGTTTCTTCATTGTTTTTAATTTCAAAGGGTGAAGAAATGAGGCCGTGAAAGTGGAGTGCCGCTTTTTCGCAGTCAGAAACAAGTCCTTGTGGTTGAGTTTTATTTAGTAGCGATAGTATCTGTTTTGGAAAACAGCTCGTT
>CAYHPW010000160.1:0-1774 GCA_964358645.1 uncultured Bacteriovoracaceae bacterium
GGCCATGGCCCTGGCAACTCTTCCCGGCGTTTTTTTAAGTCCCTCCCTTTCGGGATCCTCCCCCATCTCTTTCAGCAGCCCGTAAATATATTGTTCTGTCCTTGAACTCATAAAGGCGATTCTACTAAAAAAGGGAACAAGACCGCTAGGATGAGAATTATCCAATGCAACATGAGGCTGAAAAAATATGCGTTTCCAACGCAACATGAGGCTGAAAATGGTTTAGCCTTGAAAAAACGTCGGATTCCGTTCATAATCTGTAACTATGACATTAGACATGAACGATTCCGATGTGATAACGCTGGATCAAGTTGAGAAGTTTCTGAAGGCCGCACAAGGCTGGAAATTCAAAGGGCTAGACCGCGATGGGAAGTATCAGTGGCTTGAGCGAGCCATTAAGCGCTTTGAGTATCACGAGCGCAGGAAAAAGGAGAAAAAACCATTACGCCGGTATATGATGCTGATAACCGGGTTTTCCAAAGCGCAATTGGAACGCCTAATAAAGCAACAATTGGGCACTGGTGGTATAAAGACAGCCTGGGGCCTACGCAACAAATTCCAAGTGATTTACACGAGGAAGGATATAGAGCTGTTAGCGGAAACGGACAATCTTCATGAGCGGCTGGCCGGACCGGCGACAAAGAACATTATGGAGCGCGAGCTTGAATTTGGCGATATTCGCTATAAACGTCTTAGCGGTATATCCGTTTCGCACATTTACAATCTGCGGGAAACTCCCGCCTATAGATTTAAGGCGCTGACCATATCGCGGACAAAATCAGTGCAGGTCGCCATCGGTAAACGAGGCAAGCCGAACCCAGGCGGAAAACCTGGGCACTTACGGGTGGACACGGTTCATCAGGGCGACCTGGACGGCATAAAGGGTGTTTACCATATCAACATGGTGGACGAGGTTACCCAGTGGCAGATTGTCGCGTGTGTGGAGGCGATAAGCGAGACTTGGCTGGAAGACGTGCTGGAAGCGGCCATATTGATGTTCCCGTTTCTTATTCGCGGGTTCCATTCGGATAACGGCGGAGAATTTATAAACAAGCAGGTCGCCGGGATGCTGGGCGGACTGCTGATAAAACAAAGCAAATCCCGGTCGGGGCGGACGAACGATAACGCGCTGGTGGAGGGTAAGAACGGAAGCGTCATCCGTAAGCACATGGGGCACTGGCACATAGCGCGGCGGCACGCAGATGGGATACACCGATTTTACATGGAATACTTCAACATCTATCTGAATTATCATAGGCCGTGCGGATTCGCGACGATCACCATAGATGAGAAAGGAAAGCGGCACAGGACGTATAAGACATATCAGACGCCATATCAGGCATTCAGGGCACTGAAGAAACCTGAGCAGTACCTGCGGGAAGGTGTGACCCTTGAGGGATTGGAAAAAACGGCAAAGGCACACAGCGCCAATGGATTCGCAAAATTAATGCAGGATGCAAAGTATAAACTATTCCATGAAGTACTGCCGAAAGGTACGAAAACATTCAGAAATGGAGGCTTGGTTATAAATCTTGCGACGGAGCACCGACGAGATATTTCAGCCTCATGTTAGGATTAGAAAATGCTGTCCATACCCGCTGCCGGTCCTGATGTTTTACACGGATAAATAAGTTAGAATTTCCAGTATGGAAACATTCAACGCCTTTCTTGAAAAAGCGAGCTCGGTCGTCTGGGGGGCCCCGCTGGTCATACTTCTTTTCGGAACCCACGTTTATCTCACGTTCAGACTTGGCTTGATACAACGCCATCTGCT
>CAYHPW010000161.1:0-1739 GCA_964358645.1 uncultured Bacteriovoracaceae bacterium
CCGGCCATTGCGATCATCGTGGCGCCGGGTCGGCCACTACAGGGTCAAAACCGCATCAATACGGGCTTGGTTAATTCGCCATCCAACCTAGCTGCAAATTATCTGGAAAGCTATACTAACCCCATCGCGACGCAGCCGGTTTCTTCAGTCTATAACGACCAAATACTTACTATCTCACCCCAGGAACTATTCTCCATCGTTACCTTCCGCATGGCACGGGAGCTATCAGAGGCAGCCTATGATAGCGCTGGCGCCATCACTGGCAGCACAATCTCCGATCTCACCAAGCCGATGATTTGGAGCATCAATAAATGGGATGATGACGTTGCCCCATCCTCAGCGATAGTTGGGGCGACCATCACCCTCAAGTTCCAGGGCTGCGGTATTGAATACACCATCACCGGTCCCGGCAGCGTTGCCCGAAGTGGGCCAACTTGCTGACAGGCGATTTTGATAGTGCGCGTTTTAAATTGAGTAAAGTCCACGTAAGACGGGTGGAGCGTAGCGCGATACCCATCGCTTATGGCTCACGCAAAACTGGTTGGAAAAGTTGAAAGGTAACCGAAAAGGCGCATGGAGCATCCGCATCAACGACCAATGGCGAGTGTGCTTTCGTTTTGAGGATGGTCATGCTTTTGATGTCGAGATCGTCGATTACCATTGAATCGAGGCTGCAATGACTATCGTTAATGGAATGCGCCCGATTCATCCGGGCGAGGTTTTGCGGGAAGAGTTTATGATCCTGCTCGGGCTTTCCGCCAATGCGCTAGCGATGGCTGCGGATACGGCCTTGCGCTTGGCCAAAAGAGATTCTCCAAGTATTAAGATGATCGCATTTCAGCGTATCGTGGATGATTTCGCAGAGTCAAGTCATGCAACCATGCTTCCGTGCTTCAATACTCTACTGCTTGTAGATTCCCCCTCCCCCCATGCAACATTAGCCCATCTAAATGGGCCACTTGGTTTTTGAGCGTGGCCCATTTAATCGTTGCTGCAAGAGGAAAATAAATCGTGGAACTAAAAACTTTTATTTCAGAAACCCTGACTCAAATTCTCGAAGGTGTTACAGAATCCCAATCAAAAGCATCACAAACAGGCGGCAGAGTTGTCCCGCATGTACGGATGCCCAGAGAAGGTGCTAATTTATATGGGCATACAAATGACCAGTTGCCAGTTATTGTTGTCGATTTTGATGTCTCAGTTTTCGCTCAGGAGGTCACTGGAACAAAGGGTGGTATTGGAATTGCCATTGGCGTTTTTGCTCTCGGCAGTAAAGGGGAAAGCAACCAGCAGCAAAACTCGACGAATAAAATCAAATTCCAGATACCTATAGCATTGCCTTTGCAGATAGTTGAAAACAATAAAACAAAACCATAGGGGATACAGCAACCCTTCTCGTCCGAGCGGGACTGCTCAAAAGCGCGCAGTTCCTCAATTTGAACGTTATGCATTATGAGCGTGCCTATGGAGCTTGAAAGCGAGGTATCGGAACTGCAACATCATCTGGCTCAAGTAGACCTGCTTACCGGCACCACACGTCAAAGTCATAAAGATGTCCTTGGGATTCTGCTTCTTAAGCGGGGTAACCTAAAATTCAAAATGTATCAAGAGTCAGGTCATAGCTTGCCACACATCCACATTGACTATGTACGAGAAAATCATGTTGCGAGCTATACCATTGACCCGGCAGCCCGTTTAGCCGGAAACCTTGATCGAAAATACGACCGCACGGTCACTGA
>CAYHPW010000162.1:0-1727 GCA_964358645.1 uncultured Bacteriovoracaceae bacterium
ATTCCAATAAAAAGTCTTCTGCTTTTTGATCGTGGCTTTCCTTCATACGAGCTTAGGGCCCGTAAAATAATTACATGGCCGTTTGTTTAACAGATGGGATAATAGAATAGTTCCATTCACCATGAAAATCATCACGTTGAATGCGTATTGCTGTAAATTCCGCATCAGTAACTTTGATGCCCTTGGGATAAAGCTTAGAATCGATACTTGCCCTTACTTTTAATCCTTTTTGAGTAGTGGTCGCAGCAATCAAGTTGACGATTACTTCATGGCTAATTAATGGCTGTCCTCGCCAATTCATGCTTATGTGCGAAAACAACCGATGTTCAATCTTGTTCCACTTGCTTGTTCCTGGAGGAAAATGACTAACCCTTATAGGAATGCCAAGTTCATCAGATAATTTTTGCAATTCAAGCTTCCAAAGTCGTACACGGGAGCCATTGCTGCCGCCTCCATCCGCCATGATTACAAGCTCTTTAGCATCATTATAGAGTGGAGCCCCCATTGCAAACCACCATCTTCGAATAGTTGCCACAGCAAAGCTTGCCGTATCGTGATCCGTGCCGACACTTACCCATCCGGCGTTGTTTGCTATATCATAAACACCGTATGGATTCGCTCTCCCCAACTCTTTATCCACAAAATCATACACGTTAACTTTTTCTGGATCTCCCTGAGGCCGCCATTCCTTTCCGCCGTTTTTATATTGCCCAACCAGCTCTTTCTTCTTGGTATCAACTGAAATAACCGGCTGACCATTACTCATCGCCTCTTCCGCAATCGTATTTATATACTCAAATTGTGCGTTGCGATCAGGATGGCTGGTTCCTTCCAGTGTCTTACGATTGCCCTGCAGGCTGTATCCCATATTTTTAAGCAGATCGCCTATCGATGTGTGGCTGACAATATGTCCTTGCTTCTTCAATTCAGACTCTAACTGTCTCAGGCTTTTGCAGGTCCAGCGCAAGGATGACTCAGGATTACCCCGAGTTACAGGTTCCACAAGGCTTTCCAAAGCTGCGGTTAGAGCTGCGTTCACTTTTACGGTAGCTTTTCTGCCAGCACCCTCTCGTCTTATTCGCTGGCGCCCGCCACTCTTGTTTTCCAGTCGCTGACATAACTCTTTAAGCCCTTGCTTTATAGAGCCTATAGCTACTCCGGTCGCTTTACTTACAAGCGTTATTCCTCCATGGCCAATTGCTTTCGCCTCGGAAGCAGCATGCAAGCGCCTTAATCGCTCATCCAGCGTCCATTCAAGATTCTGAAAACGTTCTCTGATTTTTAATTCACTAGTCATGCTCAAATATTAACACATTTTATTAAAATAGCTATGTTATTATTTTACATTGCCTTAGTTACAAAAATTAATGATGGTCAAGAACATCAATATTATTTATTATGCTTAGATTATTTTTTTGCTGGTAATAAAAAAAGGGAGTAACAGGTGGTCTTTTTCGAAAAAATTTTAGGGATTATTGATGGTTATGTATGGGGACTCCCCATGCTGATTCTGCTTGTGGGAACTGGATTATGGCTGACATTTGTTCTAAAAGGCCTTCAGTTCTCTCAGCTTTTTCATTCATTGTATTTGGCCTTCATAAAAAGAAGGGAAGACGCAGACGAGGAAGGTGACATCTCTCATTTCCAGGCCCTGATGACAGCACTTTCAGCCACCGTGGGAACAGGAAACATTGCAGGGGTGGCTACAGCCATTGCAACGGGAGGTC
>CAYHPW010000163.1:0-1678 GCA_964358645.1 uncultured Bacteriovoracaceae bacterium
TGAAACATCAACCGCAGCGGAAGCTGATCTTCGTTTTTCAGACAGGCGGCTTCCACCGCTTCGGGGAATTTTTTTTAAATTCTTCCTGCAATGCAGGATCGTTCTTGGGATGCTTTGTGTCTGGTTGCACCTTCCGCCAGCCGTGACGCGCCAATAATCGATAAGTCGTTGACATGGGGATGTCACGACCCAAACGTTTCACCAAGGCCGCATGAATGGGCGGAACCGTCAGGACTCCGCCAATGGTTGCCTTATCTATCCATTGAGCAAGGAACTCACGTTCCTCTTCGATGGCCATAGCACAATGCCGGCGGCCACCCCATAAGTTTTTTGGAGTGTCGTCTTGATTGCGAATAACGCCACGATCACGAAAAACAGTCCGGCGGCTCGTACCAAGCAACTTCGCGGTCTGCTCGATATCAATGCTAAGCTCCGCAGGCAGTATCACAGAAAGGGCCTTACGATACTCTGCTACCGTTGTGGCTTGATCACGTAACTGCTTGGCTCTTTGTATGTCTTCAGCACTGAATTGAATCTGTCTCGCCATGGCACACCTCCATGACGAGTATATATCACAGTGTCAACTTGAACGCAAAATAGAATAAGAGCTTATCTGTAAATAATACTTTACTTGACAGTTCAAAGTTCTCTCGTCCTTCCACGTATGGTATCCACTAACGCACCTAAGCGAAAAAGTCAATGAGTGAGTTTGCTGTAATTCTTTGACATTATGAGCAATGGTTTCAATTCTCTCATCTTCCATCATAAACCTGATTCCGCCTTTTATCGAATGAATCTCACGATGGATAGTATCGGCAACGGTACAAATGCAATGCCGGAGGAAAAAGTCCACCCGGCGCAGTTACATCTTGACAAAATAAAATAAGTATCTAAAACTTGCACATGCTAAGGTGAAAATTGAAATTTAGAAAGGGGGGTTTTGCGATATGGGGGAAAATTATGAAGCGATTTTTGTGGAAAGGGAAGGGGGAATTCTTACAATAACATTGAACCGTCCGAAAAACCTCAATGCCATGTCACCCCAATTGATGGGTGATCTGAAGTCCGCTTTAATAGAAGCAGCAAAGGATGGTGAAATAAAAGTATTAGTTATTACCGGAGCGGGCAGGGCATTTTGTGCGGGTGGTGATGTCGAATTGGATCTTGCCTATATTACCAAACTCTCCTCTCTTGAAGTCAGAGAATACCTGGCGGGTTTTGCCAGTGTCATCCAAACGATATATCACATGGAAAAGCCGGTTATTGCTGCGATTAACGGGGTAGCTGTGGGCGGAGGGTGCGATTTAGTCATGGCTTGTGATATAAGAATAGCATCAGAAAAAGCCAAATTTGGCATGGCGTATATCCGTATGGGAATCGTATCTGATTTAGGAGGTGTATATTTTCTTCCCAGACTGGTGGGGATGGGAAGAGCAAAACTTCTTTGTTTCACGGGAGATATTGTCACTGCGGAATATGCCGAAAAAATTGGCTTGGTTGACCAAGTTGTACCGGAAAGTGAATTAAAAGGTGCCGTAGACGAACTTGCGAAAAAATTGGCAAGCGGCCCGACCCAGGCGATCGGTCTGTACAAACATGCTTTGCATCAATCATCTCACATGGACCTGGATACTTCACTGCTGTATACAAATCAAATTCAACAGTTGCTTGTGACCAC
>CAYHPW010000164.1:0-1661 GCA_964358645.1 uncultured Bacteriovoracaceae bacterium
CATATCCACC
Organism: uncultured Bacteriovoracaceae bacterium; assembly: GCA_964358645.1. Lineage (GTDB taxonomy): Bacteria > Bdellovibrionota > UBA1018 > UBA1018 > UBA1018 > JBBTDV01. The sequence goes on from CAYHPW010000164.1 coordinate 11, forward strand.
GACTATGTCCCCGAAGAGCTGATAAAGTTCCTCAACAACGAATACTGAACCACCTTCCACGTGACCAGTCAACTCACACACCGGAACCTATTCCTACAACGCCATTTTAGGTTGAAAAATGCAACAACGTATAGCAGATAGATCGATTCCCATCTTACGCAATTGCCTCCGCTTTTTCCTTATGTGGCAACGGCGAGAATGCGCTACGCGATGTTGTGTTAACGTAATAATTTCTGCTGTTCGTTCCAAAAATCTCTCTTCCACTCGGCCTGTTAGCCATAAGGACCGGATGAGTGCCGAAGAGGCTGTGCGAATCTGGCAAACCGTCAATTCCGGATTTTTCCCCCCGCCACTTCTGATGCACCTTGGCCAAAAACAAGTGGCTTACTGCAGTGATTATCAGATGACGACGAAGAGACCTGTAATTGCGAACTTCGAAATGACTCAGGCCAAGTTCGGTTTTTTCATCCTCAAAACACCTCTCCACATGCCATCTGGAAAAGCCGACATGAAGCAACACTTCCAGAGGAGTCCCTTCAGGAGCATTGGAGACAAAGTATTTAACTTCTTTGGGGTCTTCAACATTACGGGCAATAACCAGCCAATGCGCCCGAGTCGGCAAGCCATCACGCTTGAGATAAAACCTTGCGGCTTTGGCCTCCCAGACTATCGGGCCTTTTGTGGTATCTTTGATATGGAACTTCTCCCACGGAATCTTTCGCAATACAGGAGAATGAAGCAGCAGTTGTTTTACGCTACTGGCCGAAGGACTCTTGGCCTTAAGACGTGGAAATCTGCGTTTTCCGCCCATTCTGTTGTCGTGATGCTCTTTATACAGGATAGAGGGGTTGACCAGCCAGCCGGTAAAAATAGCCGGTGCTTCGGCCACATATCTTTGACCTCTATCGTCCAGCTTAAACAGAAATTCAGGTATCTTGCCATAGCCTTCATCAGCACCGACCCACTCAAATCTGATACCATTGGCAACGGCACGCTCCCACAACTCAAGGGCGATTTGCCATTTAGGTCTATAAACCATATCTTCCGGTATGCCAGCGGCTTTGCAGCGGCTTCTATCGTTTGCCCAGCTTTCGGGCAGATACAGTTCTCCATCCAAAAGGCAATGAAAACCACCAGCAGCGTAATTGAGATGTACGGTAACAACACAGTTGTCTTTCTTTCCGGTATTGCCACACCATTGTCGTTGGACACCTGGAGTTTTATCACCTTTTTTGCAATGGCCGGTCTCATCAAATACTCCAATAGAACAGCCGTGCTGATGATCACGCGCAACGATTTGCCGCACTGTGTCCCGCATCCGCATTTCATCCCATTTATGCAGAGAAAGAAATGGCTAGGCCATGGCTTAACCATTGTTGCAGGTTTCGTGGCGGCAGAGAAGCTGCATCAGCCATCGGTTCAATGCTTTTTCGTTGCAGGTCGCAGAGCTGGCCGGTGACGTATGCTTTGAGCCTTTCGGCAGGCTCGATTCGACCGAAACAGTCATCAAATTGTCGCATGTACTTGTTCAACACAGGTTTCAACTGTCTAATCTGTTTGGCGTCCATGTCATATCTCCTTTCAGAATAAAGGTTTAAGGCTTCTGCAAAATTCATAAATATTTGTTAAATAACCGCTTATAGCGTTATTT
>CAYHPW010000165.1:0-1553 GCA_964358645.1 uncultured Bacteriovoracaceae bacterium
GCTGTATAAAAGAATCTTTGCCATGTTGAAAACCTCCTATTTGCTTTGTGTTTTTGATGCTTATGAGTGGGAGATTTTCTCAGGAGTTTTGACACTTTAAATGCGCAACGCGTATCTGAAAGCGAGGGATAGGTGAAAAAAAAGGAATCTGGAACGAGCGAGGTTTATCAGCTCAAAGTGACGTTGAAAGGCAGCAGCCCGAAAATTTGGCGCAGCATTTTAGTAAAACCAACTACCCATTTATCGAAGCTCCATTTCATCCTTCAGAAAACCATGGGGTGGGAGGGAGGACACGCTCACCAATTCAAAGTGCTTGGAGAATACTACGGATGCTCGGATCCGGAATGGGGAGACCCCACTGTTAATGATGAACGCAAACTTACCCTGGGCCAGATAGCGTCACTCAATGCCAAGACCTTTGTCTATGAATATGATTTTGGTGATGGCTGGGAGCATGAAATCAAAATCGAAAAACTACTGCCCACAGAGAAAGGCCGCAAATATCCTTTCTGTACGGGCGGCCAGCTCGCCTGCCCACCGGAAGATTGCGGCGGTATATGGGGATATTACGACCTGCTGAAAGCAATCAAAAATCCAAAGCATGAGGACCATGACCAGATGATGGAATGGCTAGGGGAAGACTTTGACCCAAATCATTTCATGGCAGAGGAAATCAATCGAGCCATTGCGCGCCTCTAAAAATACCCATCACGTATGGATTGCTTGGCACTTATTTCATAGACGGATGAAGTCTGGAGTCCGCGAGTTATTTCGTTTTGTGGACGGGCGGCTTTTAAGCGCCAGTCGCCTGAGGTCGATGTTCTTCCTTAGTTATATCGAGTTTCTGACGCTAAAGTAATCTGTCTCTGGAACCAACATCCCCATGAGTGTCGCAAAGTCTGTGGCGAGTGACCCATAGCGTTGGTTGAAGCTTGGATCGAGGAATTTCTTTTCCTTCTTACTAAAAAGGCTCATTCCTACACAATTAGCCACTGAGCTAAGGCCCTTGTAGCGGTCGCAGGTTAATTTCTGCCGTCCGAAGCCTGCAATTTGCTCAAGCGTTGCAAAGTCGTCATTTGTCCAGCCCTCGCTAATAGCAGTTTTTACAATGTCCTTCCGGTAGCTCTCGTTGAACGATCCGACTTCCCCTTGGACCCTCGCTTGCTCGCGTACAGTAAACTGCTGGGAGGCTTCCAACGTGGTCTTCCAGTTTTTAACCTGATCCGTCGATGGGCGCTTTTGGATAACAGAGCTGATAAAACTTTTTCCCCAATCCTCAAGTCCGACCACATTCGCAAGGTCTCGAACAGCAACGGCGAGCTGCTTAAACTCTGCGGTAAGGCCAGCAGCATAGTCCAATGCCACTTTTGATTCTGGCAGCGATTTTTCCATATCTCGCAGCAGTTGCTCGGTGGACTCAGGAAAGCTCGGGTAAGAATTATTTACCGCGGAGAACACCGATCCTAAAGAAGCGGGGGTGGTCTCACCACTAACGAGCCATTTAACTGATAAGCTTGTCAGCTTTCCACTAATTGGAGTTAACGCGGGAAATT
>CAYHPW010000166.1:0-1512 GCA_964358645.1 uncultured Bacteriovoracaceae bacterium
GAGCGTCCGCTTGACTTGCGGAAGGCCAGTGGTTCGAATCCACTATCGCCCACCATTTAGAACTTTAGAGTCATTTAGCTCCATCCCGATTGCGGGAAGGCCGATATCAAGCGGCTTTTCACCATTATGCAGTCGGTTCAACAGCATCTTTTGCCCCTGAATGAGGTAATTGACGCTTTTGAGTTTTTCAAGAGTGGGAATGGCTTCAATTAGCAGTTTTTGACCTTTTAGCTCTCGGTTCAAGAAAAATAAATTGAGTAGCTTTCTTTTGAGGATTGGGTTGAGTTCTTTGTAGGCGCACGGCAAGAAATTGAAGATTTGAATGACTTCCGCGGTGAGTTTCCAGAGCACGTCCTCCTTCACATCTTCGGCATTTCCGAGCTCCTGTCTCAATGCGTGTTTTTGTTCAATCAAAGTATTCTTCTGTTCCAGTCCCTCCTGTGCCGTAAAGTACCCCTCAAGAACAGCCTTGTTCAATTTTCCGAGCTGCTCATCGATTTGACCAAGTCTAAGATCGATAGCTTTTCGCTTGCCCGCGTTGTCCTCCCTGATTTTTGATGACAGCCGAAGGATTGCCTCTTTGGCATACCCCATGAACTCCTCTGCCAACTCGTACTTGGCCAAATATGAAACAATCTGGTCTTCCAAGCGATCTTCCCTCAAGGTAGTGAAATTGCACTGCTCATTGTGGCATTCAAGGTAGATATGCTCCTTGTGAGCAGCTGAAATCAAATAATGACCGCACTCGCACTTGAAAAGTTTAGTGTAGGTGTAGTCATGTTTTGATTTATGTTTTTGAGTCCTGCCATCCAAAATCTCTTGAACTTTATCAAAGAGTTTTTTTGTCATTAACGGCTCGTGATTCCCCTCATAGTAAGCAACCTTCTCTGCAGTCTTTTTCTTCCAAGGAACTAGGCCGTGATAAAAAGGATTCCTCAGCATGTTTTGAAAGACGCCCTTTTTGATCGGATTTCCTGCCGAGTTTGTCATCCCTTTTTGGCGCATGTAGGCGCACAGGGTGAGCGTGGAATAATTTCCCGTAGCGAAGAGCTCGAAGCTCTCCTTCACGAATGGGGCAACCTTCGGGTCATGATATTTTTTCTTCAAATCTTCATCGACGCCCTTAATGGAACTGCGATACCCGATCGGTGGTGGCGCTGGGAAATACCCTTTAAGCAAAACCTCTTCCATTTTGGTGCTCACTTCTTCGGAAAGGTTTTCGGAGTACCAAACCGCCATGTTGCAGAAATTACGAAACGCCAAGCGGCCAGCGGCGCGGCTTGTGTCGAATTCACCCTCAATAACGATCATCTTTTTCTTATTTTGAGTGACCATTTGATCGAGCAAAGCGAAGTCGCTGACATTCCTAGAGCTACGATCCAATTTATGAAAAATAACCCCTTCTACATCAGGGGCTTTTAGGCGTTCAAGCATGCCAGTGAACTCGCCACGCTTTCCCTTAAAGCCAGATTTCGCCTCACTGTACCATTCGATTATTTCGTACTCTTTGCG